>NZ_KB907861.1 GCF_000382225.1 Hymenobacter aerophilus DSM 13606 | reverse complement strand
GGGAAAGGAGATGGGTCGCACCTCAAATTTCCCGCTTTTGTGGGAGTCTTTTCTGTTTTGCGCCTGACTGACTACTTCCTAAACAGCTTCATAATACAATAATCACACCTTGACTTCGCCCACTCAACTTTGCCCCAGCCATACCCGGAGCACCCACGGCAGCTAGTATCTACCACCGCCATGCTATTGGGTTTCGACCCTGCATTTGTGCCCTCAATTCAGGCCGGCACCAAAAGCCCGGAGAGGTGAAAATAGTACTGCTTCCAGAAGGCGCGGATACGCATCAGGTAGAAGTTAATCTGTGACTCTACGTGCGGCAGGAGCATACTGGTAAGTATGTTTGCCTCCTAGAAACCAACGGGGAAGTAGTGGCTGATAGCCTGGTGTTCTATTAAGACGCGACAATATTTGCTGCCAGCTGGGCGTCGCTTCCTACTTTGCCTGTACCTTCCCCATCGTTTCTACTATGCCGGTTTCTCTGTATCTATTGGCCCGGGAATGGCATCTTGATTCCGTTGAGCCCGGCTCGGACGCATCTGGTTTCTGGAGTGGTGACATTGGGACTTTAGATTTGACCGGTTTGCTCACCACGCCAGGCTCGCCACCATCCGCCTTTGGGTTGGATGAAACCAGTGGCCGAGCGCTGCTACGCCCGAATACGCCTGCCGGCGCAGTTCGAGATGTTGACCAGCCTGCCTTCTATTTCGAAGTGGTTGCCGTTTCCACGCAGCACCTGCAGCTGGCCCTCTGGATGTGGCATCCGCCGGTCAGTAAGCACCAGCATAAACTGACGTTTGCTTGGGTTCCGCTCGGTACATCCCCCATTGCCTCCTCTGAAATTCCCCTTTCTTAGCGGGAAGTACATGTTGTCTGACAACAATAAACGCAACCTATGCAGACGGAAAAAGGTGATTTAATCCAGAAAGCGAAAGCGGGCGAATTCGACGTAATTATCCATGGGTGTAATTGCTTCTGCACGATGGGGGCGGGTATCGCCAAGACGGTTAAACAAGTATTTCCCAGCGCCTACCAGGCTGACCTGGCAACTGTAGCCGGCGATAAAGCAAAACTGGGCACCTACTCCAGTGCCCAGGTTGAGGTCAACCATAAGGCCTTGGTTATTATCAACGCCTACACCCAATACCAGTGGCGGGGAGCAGGCCGTAAGGCCGACTATGAGGCAATCCGGCAAGTGTTCCGGCTGGTTAAAAAGCAATACGCGGGTAAGCGAGTTGGTTACCCGGCCATCGGAGCCGGTTTAGCCGGCGGAGATTGGGCTATTATCGCTGCAATTATCGAGGAAGAACTCGCCGGCGAGGAGCACGTCTTTGTGCAATGGGAAAAATAGGCCATAGTCAGATGCCGGTTTCACTCGGTGAAATATAGAAGCTGTTTAGGAAGTAGAAGATGGGGCAATTTTGCGCAGCAACAATACGGTGAAGGCCAACCAGTGCATGGCCAGCCAGTTTTGCAAGCT
>NZ_KB907860.1 GCF_000382225.1 Hymenobacter aerophilus DSM 13606 | reverse complement strand
GGGAGGGAAAGGAGATGGGTCGCACCTCAAATTTCCCGCTTTTGTGGGAGTCTTTTCTGTTTTGCGCCTGACTGACTACTTCCTAAACAGCTTCGTTATAAGGTCCTTCGCAAGCGTAGGATGACAGCACCTAAACTCACCAACTCACTATCTCACCAACTCACCTTGAGCATCCTCACCGAACTTTTCGCCTTCTGGCAGGCGCAGGCCGATAAGCTCGGGCAGCAGACGCTGCAGCACATCGGGCTGACGGCGGCTTCGCTGCTGGCGGGCGTGGCAGTGGGTGTGCCGCTGGGGCTGCTGCTTACGCGCCGGCCGCGGCTGGCGCCCTGGGTGCTGGGCGGGGCGGGTGTGCTGCAAACCATTCCGAGCATTGCGCTGCTGGGCTTTCTGATTCCGGTGCTGGGCATCGGGCCGGGGCCGGCTATTCTGGCGCTGTTCCTGTACTCGTTGCTGCCCATCGTGCGCAACACGCTGGCCGGCGTGCAGGGCGTGGATGCGGCCGTGGTAGACGCCGCCCGCGGCCTGGGCCTCACCGACGGGCAGGTGCTGCGCCGCGTCGAGCTGCCGCTGGCGCTGCCGGTGCTGCTGGCCGGCATCCGCACGGCGGCTGTGATCAACGTGGGCGTGGCCACGCTGGCGGCCTACGTGGCGGCGGGCGGCCTGGGCGAGTTCATCTTCGGCGGCATTGCCCTGAACAACCCGGCCATGATTCTGGCCGGCGCCATCCCGGCCGCCGTGCTGGCGCTGCTGTTTGACGGGGTGCTGGCGGCGTTGCAGCATCTGCGCGGGCGGCGGCTGGTATGGGCCGGGCGGGCGCTGCTGCTGGCGCTGCCCCTGCTGGCGGGCCTCTACCTGCTGCCCCGCGCCGCCAGCAAGCTGCTGGCCGGTTTCAGTCCCGAGTTTGTGGGCCGGGCCGATGGGCTGCCGGGTCTGCGCCGCCTGTATGGCCTGAACCCGGCCTCGGTAGTGCTGGCCCCCGCGCTGGTGTACGAGGCCGCCCGCAACGGTAACGTGGACCTGATCGACGGCTACTCGACCGATGGCCGCATCCGGGCCTATAACCTGCGGGTGCTGCGCGACGACCGCCACGCGTTTCCGCCCTACCAGGCCGCGCCCGTGGTGCGCCGCCAGACGCTGGAGGCCCACCCCGAGCTGGCCCCCGCCCTGGCCCAGCTCGCCGGCCAGCTCTCCGATTCGGTGATGACGGAGCTCAACTACCGGGTCGATATCCGCCACGAAACGCCCCGCGCCGTAGCCCACGACTTCCTGCGCCGGCGCGGGCTGTGGCGCGAGCCGCTACCGGCCACCGGGGCCACCATTCGGTTGGGCTCCAAGATTTTCGGCGAGCAATACATTCTGGCCGAGCTGTACGCGGCCCTTATCCGGGGCGCTACCAACCTGGCCGTGGAAGCCAAAACGGGCCTGGGCGGCACCAGCATCTGCGCCGACGCGTTGCGCACCGGCGCCATCGACCTCTACCCCGAATACACCGGCACCGGCCTGCTGGTGGTGCTCCAGCCCCCGGCCGCTACCCTCGATTCGCTCGGCCCCGACCCGGCGGCGGTGCTGGCCTACGTGCGCCGCGAGTACCGCCGCCGCTACAACCTGGAGTGGCTGGCGCCGCTGGGTTTCAACAACACCTACGCCCTGCTCATGCGCCGCCAGCAGGCCGAGCAGCTGGGCATCAACACGGTGTCAGAACTGAGCGCGTATCTGCAGGAATAGGGAGGCTTATAAGCTGGTTAGTTGCGCCATGTGTCATCCTGAGCGGAGCGAAGGACTTATACAGAAGCTAATGCTAGTAGAAGGAATCCGTTAATTTGTCGGGTAACTTCACCCGACTCCCGATGGCCAAATACTACGTTCTTACCCTCACAGACGACGAACACGCTT
>NZ_KB907859.1 GCF_000382225.1 Hymenobacter aerophilus DSM 13606 | reverse complement strand
GGCGCATGGAAAGCGCGTGCTTTTGCATACGCAAGTCAGACAGTGATGCCATAAGTTAACCAAGTTTTTGGTCAACTTTTTCTAGGACGAGACAGCTGCCCGGAACCTGGTGGCCACCTAGCCCCAATAGGGCCGGGCGAGTTTAAGAAACTCGTCTATGATTCAAAGTTTACGAAATGCCCCGAATAGATGAGTTTCGTAAACTCCCTAACGGTTCAAAACCACGCGTATTCCGGAAGCATTTGCAAAAAACTCAAATGCCTCCACCACGCAGCGTTTGCAGGCCGTTTTTAACGGGTACTTTCGAGCGAATATGCTCTGCTAGCAGGTCTTTATCGGACCCTAAGCGAAAGAGGGTTGCTACTTAAACCAAGGAATGTATTTTCAGCCTCAAATGGCCCATCACCCTTCGTTCAATGCCTTGGTCGCGAGCTGGTGCTTGGTGCTCGCTGCTCCTTTTGCTGCCGCGGGCCAGCCGACCGTCGAAGCAATTCAAAAGCCCACGTACCCGTTTTCTCAGGACATCGCGCAAACCGTACAAGCCACCACCCCCGCCCAACGCACGGCCGCCGCGGAGCAAGCGGCCGTGGCGTCCTCGTTCATTGGCGACTACCGGGCCGCGCTGCAGTACGTGGACCGCAACGCGCCCGCCATGCCGACCATTTCGAAGGCCGATAGCCTCTATTTTCTTCGCTTTCGGCCCCAAAACGCCCGGGAGTATATTCTGGCCCGGGCGGGACGCGAACGAATCGTGATGATCAACGAGGCCCACCACGTCCCCTTGCACCGCGTGTTTACGCTTTCATTGCTGGCCGGCCTCTACCAGCAAGGCTATCGTTACCTGGGAGCTGAAACGCTCAGCGAAGGGGACCAGGGGCTGGCAAAAAGGGGGTATCCGGTCACCAGCCCCACCGACTACGCTACTAACAGCGGCTACTACACGGCCGAGCCACAGTACGGCAACCTGATTCGCGAAGCCTTACGCTTGGGCTTTACGGTGTTCGCCTACGACGCCTTTCCGGACGTCCCCCCGGCCGACTTTGCCCGGCAACGCGAGATACAACAGGCCCGCAATATTGAAAAGGTCTTACAGGCCGACCCCACCGCCAAAATCCTGATTCATGCGGGCTACGACCATATTCGGGAGGATTCGCTGGGCGGCAGCTGGGGCAAGGCGATGGCTGGGCGCGTGAAGGAATTCACGGGCATTGACCCTTTTACCATTAATCAAGAAAAGCTAAGCGAAAAAAGCGCGCCGCGCTTTGAAAACCCGTACTATAAGCTGGCGCAAGCGACGGAGGCCAGCGTATTCCAAAACCCAGCCGGGCAAGTATTCGCGGGGCCAGTTGGCGTGTCCCTTTTTGATGTTCGGGTGTATCATCCCCCGACGCGCTATCACCTCGGCCGACCGGATTGGCTGCTGCTCCACGGTCGACGCAAATCCCATATCCTACCCCAGCGCGCCCAATTGGGGGCTTATCCCTGCTTGGTGTTCGCTTATCGGAAGGAAGAGGATTCTCGCGTCGCGGTGGCGGCGGATATCATCGAATTACGCACCTCGCAAGACCGTACCGCCTTAATTCTGGAGCCGGGGAGATACCTGCTTCGCTTCCAAGCCCGCAACGGTACCACCAAGCAAATGCCCTTGCGCATCAAGTAAAAACAGGATTTTGGGGGCAGTGAGGAAGTGCAAAAACACCCATCATCATCTGGGAATCGTCGCTTAACATAAGCTTAGTTCTCAGACCCGTCTCGGAATAGTGACGGGTTTTTACCCCTCCTTCCGCTAAGATGTAAATTGCACTTTTAGCCTTGGCTAAAAGTTTGGTCCAACTGTTCCGCAAGTTTCTGACAATTCTGGGACCCAAGGAGTAGCCGAACCCCTCTTGGTTCAGCGCTTACTCTTTCCCGTATGAATTCCCTACTCGCCTACTTGGTTTGGAACCCAGACCCCATCATTGCCCATATTGGCCCGCTTACGCTACGCTGGTACGGGCTATTATTCATGTTGGGCTTTGTGGTGAGTACGCCCATTTTCCAGTACATTTTCCGGCGCGAGAAAGTGTCGCCTCGGTGGGTTGATGTGTTGACCTGAGGTGGTCTAGCTAAGCTGGACAGAGTTGGGACGTTGTTTGGAGTTGTGTTTCGAAGTGGTTTGGCGACTGGTAATTGAGGGCGGAATGCCGG
>NZ_KB907858.1 GCF_000382225.1 Hymenobacter aerophilus DSM 13606 | reverse complement strand
GGAGGGAAAGGAGATGGGTCGCACCTCAAATTTCCCGCTTTTGTGGGAGTCTTTTCTGTTTTGCGCCTGACTGACTACTTCCTAAACAGCTTCAAAATAGCGAGGTAGTTGAACTAGAAATACATTGGCCAAGATTGAAATTATCAAAGTTATCGGAGCAACTATCCGTACGGCTTCTAATGCCTGCCTTTCATCTAATATAAGGTAGCCAGTGGCGTAAACAGCCGTAGCAACAAGCCAGCCCGCCATCGAAGCATAAATTGCTGCCAACGTATAATTTTTCACGGCTACAAGGGTTACCGCAGCTCCAGCAATACCACATTCTCCACGTGGTGGGTGTGCGGGAACATATCAACGGGCTGCACGCGCACCACCTGATACGCGGCGTCCAGCAGCTCCAGGTCGCGGGCCTGGGTGCCGGGGTTGCAGCTGACGTAGACGATGCGGGGGGCGCGCATTTCGAGCAGGCGGGCCACCACGTCGGGGTGCATGCCGGCGCGGGGCGGGTCGGTGATGACCACGTCGGGGCGGCCGTGCTTGGCAATGAACTCGGCGTTGAGCACGTCCTTCATGTCGCCGGCGTAGAACTCGGTGTTGGTCGTGCCGTTGATTTCGGAGTTGATGTAGGCGTCCTTCACGGCCGATTCCACATATTCTACGCCCACAACGTGCTTGGCCTGCCGGGCCACGAAGTTGGCGATGGTGCCAGCCCCGGTGTAGAGGTCATACACCAGCTCCGAGCCGGTGAGCTGGGCGAAGTCGCGGGTGATTTTGTAGAGATTGTAGGCGCCTTCCGAGTTGGTCTGGTAGAACGATTTTGGCCCCACGCGGAAGCGCAGGCCCTCCATTTCCTCGTGGATGTGCGGCTCGCCTTTGTAGCAGACTACCTCCAGGTCGTTGAAAGTTTCGTTGCCCTTGTTGTTGAGCACGTAGTTGAGCGAGGTGATTTGCGGGAACCGCTCGGCCAGGAAGTCCAGCAGCGGCACCAGCGCCTCGTGGGCGTAGTAGCACTGCAGAATCACCATCAGGTCGCCGGTATTGGCCGTCCGGATGATGAGGTTGCGCAGGAAGCCTTCCTGGGTTACGAGGTTGTTGAAGGGCAGATCGTGCTCCAGGGCGTAGTCGCGCACCGCCAGCCGGATCTGGTTGCTGGGGTCGGGCTGGAGCCAGCAGTGGTTGATGTCGAGAATCTTATCGAAGCGGCCGGGGGTGTGGAAGCCCAGCACGCGCCGCTCGTAGTCGTGGCCACTGGCAATCTGCTCGTTGGTCAGCCATCCGTTGTGGCTGAAGGTGAATTCGAGCTTGTTGCGGTAGTAGGTCTGGTCGGGCGAGGGCGCGATGGGCAGGATTTCGGGCAGCGCCACCTTGCCGATGCGCTGCAAGGTGTCGGCCACCTGCTGGTGCTTGAATTGGAGCTGGGTTTCGTAGCCCAGGTGCTGCCACTTGCAGCCCCCGCAGGTGCCGAAATGCTCGCAGAACGGCGTCACGCGCAGCTCCGAATACTTATGAAACTTGGTAGGCACGGCCTCCAGAAAGTTCTTCTTGGCCTTGGTCACGCGCAAATCCACCACGTCGCCGGGCGCCACCTGGGTCACGAAGATGACCAGATTCTCGCGACGCACCAGGCACTTGCCCTCAGCCACCATGTCGGTAATCTCGACTTCGCGGAGCAGTTCCGCCGGAATGTTCTTCACTGATTTTCTCACGGCAGCAAAGATAACCACTGATTCGCGCTGATTTTTCATCACTGATTCCCGCTGATTTTTCGCTGATTAAGCTGATTGCGTAATCGCTCGGCAGTTTAGCCCGGAATTGATGAATTTTGCGACTGGATTGGTCGCTCGACTGAGTTGAATCTGGAATCAGCGGAATCAGCGAAAAATCAGCGGGAATCAGTGATGAAAAATCAGCGTAAATCTGTGATCATGAGGGATAAAGTAGTGCTGATTACGGGCGGTACCTCCGGCATCGGCCGCGCCACGGCCCTGGAGTTCGGGCGGGCAGGCGCCAAAGTGGCCATCACCGGCCGCAACGAAGCCCGCCTGGCCGAAACGGCCGCCGAACTGGCGGCGCTGGGCGTGGCGCATCTGGCCATTAGGGCCGATGTGGGCGTGGAGGCCGACTCGGAGCGGGCGGTGCGGGAAACGGTAGCCGCGTTCGGCGGGCTCGACGTGCTCATCAACAACGCCGGCATCAGCATGCGGGCCCTGTTTCGGGATGCCGACCTGGACGTTATCCGGCAGCTGATGCAAACTAACTTCTTCGGCACCCTGTACGCCACCAAGTTTGCGCTGCCCTACGTCACGCAGGCCAAGGGCTCGATTGTGGGCATCAGCAGCATTGCCGGCTACCGGGGCCTGCCGGGGCGCACGGGCTACTCGGCTTCTAAGTTCGCCATGCACGGCTTTCTGGAGGCCCTGCGCACCGAACTGCTGCCCCAGGGCGTGCACGTGCTGCTGGCCTGCCCCGGCTTCACGGCCTCCAACATCCGCAATGTGGCCCTGGCCGCCGATGGCAAAGCCCAGGGCGAGTCGCCGCGCGACGAAGGCGCCATGATGAGCAGCGAGGAAGTAGCCCGGCACCTGCTGGAAGCCGTGCAGCAACGTCGCCGCGACCTAGTGCTTACGGGCCAGGGCAAGCTCACCGTCTGGCTCAACCGCCTGCTCCCGGGCCTGGCCGATAAGCTCGTGCTCAAGCATTTCCGCAAGGAGGAGCCGGATTTCAAGTTGTAGTCCAAGATGCTGCGGATATCCATTAGGAATCTGCCTGGCGGCCATAAACCAGTGGCGCTAGCTAACCCAAGTTGCGGACTATAACCCAACTTGGTGTAGGGCGTGGGCAAAGATGAAGAGGGCGATTTTCAAGGCAAACCCAGCCGCTGTTA
>NZ_KB907857.1 GCF_000382225.1 Hymenobacter aerophilus DSM 13606 | reverse complement strand
AAGGAGATAACTCGGCCCACATCTTGTCCGTCAATAGCGTGCGGTCTGCATTCATAGTCGATCAACAACTCCGTAATTGAGAACAGTTCCTAGCGTAATTTGAAATCGACGATTCTCAAATGTTAGTTGCGCCGCCGGCTTATAGGTGTCTAAATCCTGCTGCAACACCGCCTGCACTTTCTCCAAATTCTCTGCCTTGTCTTGTAGCAGCAGTTCCACCAACGGCATCTTGAATGCTTCCCTGCGGGCAACAGTGGCGGGCACCTGCGCCAACTGCTCATGCAACAGGTCAGCCTGCAAAAAGAGCATAACGGCGTACCGAACCGAACTAAGTGGGCTGATTTGCTTGAGTTTGTCTACCACTTCCTGGGCCTCGGCGCTCATACCTAGGCGAGCGAATGCGAGGGCCGCTTGTTCAGCATACGACACATTGGTTTCCTCCAACCCGTAGGAACGCAAGTAGTGTTCGTGAGCGGATTCAAGGTTGCCGACTTCCTGATAACTACGTCCTAGCAGGTGTTGAAACCGCGCCTGCAACGCGGCATTCAGTGGGTAGCGCTGTACTTCCAGCCTTAAGTCTTGCAGAAGCTGAAGGGTAGTGAAGGGTTTGTATTGTTCCAGCGTATTCTTTTCCAACAAATCCAGTACCGAATGAATAGCAGTAGGCTGTTGTTCCAACCGAGCCTCAATTCGTGCCAATTGCTGCGTAGCTCCCAGAGCAAACTGTACGCAGATTTCTTTATGGTTTTCCTCGTAAAACCGGCGCTGTAGCTCCGCATCGGCTGCCATTGCCTTCTGAATGCGCTGGTCAAATTCGTCCAGCTCTTCTTGAGAAGGGAACACTGAGCCGGGTACCTGCGGTAGGTCGACTACTTTGAGGGGCGGATTGGCTTGAAATAAGCGGTAGGCCAGCACCTGATTCCAAACCCACTGCAGCTGAAAAAAGTATACGACGCGGCTCTGCCCATTCACGCCATACTCTTGGCGGTACTGGTCGAGCACGCCATCTATCACCTTAGCTAATTGATTTCGGTAAGTAGGGTCTCCAAACAGTTCCCGCTTAATGTAGTCAATGATTTTAGGGCTTATCTGCTGCCCTATCAACTTGAGTGGGTTTAGGTCGAATGCGTCCAATACAGCGTACCCTGAAGTGGCCAAGCCCCATAGCGTAGTAGAATCCATGAATAGGTAGTAGAAGTTGTGCTAGGATAAGTATATAGTTGATTCAGCTTTCGTGCCATACCCGTGTACATCGGGCAGTTAAGCATTATACTGGCCGTTTGGCAGGCCAATGCCCTGCTTTGGCAATAGGTATCTGTCAATCTGCACATTCTACGTCAGTTTATCCACCCGAATAAATTGATCAACCGCCAGTCGCTAGAAATGCACTTTATTTATTCAGTAGTTACAACTCATCACAAGGAAGTTCTACAACTTTATGACGGCTCACAGTCCCAGCTGAGATTCTAATCAATCCACAGTCAACCTAATACTGAGTACTATGGCATTCATTCACAACAACAAGGAATTGTCACCCTGCATCCTGTCTAAATCACGTCACGCCCTAGGCTTAAAGGCCGAAAAGCCGACCAATAAAAAACGCTGCTCGCTACCTTACTGGGAGCAGGCAGTACAGGCAATTGGTGAACTAAACGGAGTAGATACGGCTACAATACAGGCTGCAAAGGGCCGTTATGCCGAATACATTAGGTGAGTAGCGCCGTTGACCGCACAATACAGTTGCCGACTAAGTTGACTTGACCAGTCCTGAAAGGGCAAAAAAAGGAGTGGCCCCATAGGTGGCCACTCCCCATCAAGCTTCTAGTCCGATACTACTACAACGTCTCTGCCGATGCCCCGCCCATCCGCTCCTGGCGGCTCTGGGCCTCGTCCAGTTGCTCGCCCGGCTTCACCGCCGTACTCGACACGGCCGCCCCGATGCTGCCGGCCAGCACCAGGTAGCTCCCGAGCGTAACTAAACCGGCCGGCAATAGGGCAGGGGCTGCCACCAGAATAGCCCCCACGGCCCCCACAGCCACCGAAATAGACCGCACCTTACGAAAGAACCGGGGCGTGGGCAACGTGAGCCGGTCCGTAATACTAAGTTTGCTTGACATGATACAAGGGGTAAAAAGTGGAAAATTGGGCTACGAAGGCCCATTACTGTCCAGGCGGGCCAGAATCCGGTCGGCCCACTCGTTGCGCTTCTGCTGGTCTTTGGTAAAGTCGCTCAGTGTCTTCGTCCGCTCATCCACCAGGGCCAGCGTCTTGTCGATATGCGTCAGCTTCTCGCCCAGCTTCATCACCAGCTCCACCATCTCTTTGCGAAGCTCGGTGCGCTGCTGCAAGGCCTCCGTCCGAATCAATTCTGCCTGCTTGCTCATCTCCAGCCGCAGCTTCTCCTCGCGGGCCACCGCCGACACATGAAACTCGTCCACCAGCAAAGCCAGGGCTTCCGATTTCTTGTAGTTGGCGGCGCAGTTGGTCTTCAGGTCTTCCACCGCCCGCCAGTTCTTCACGAAGTAGAGCAGCACCGACACGCCCCCCACGATAATCGATGTCAGCACCCCCCAGTGCTCGAATACACTATTCACGTCCATCACCCCCTTTCCGCCCCGTCAGCACCTCGAAGTGCGGTCGGTCCTTGAACTTGGGCCAGTCGCCGCCCCACACCACCCGCGCATCGGCGTACTTCATCAGCCGGGCAAACTTGCTCAGCAGCAGCCCCGACCACGACACCGACCCATCCGCCAGCAAAAATGCCACGTCGATAGCCGGAGTAGGAGGGCCCAGGTTGTGGTTGGATTGCCCGCCCCGCTTGTAGGTTACAATCGGCCCCGGCGTACTTTGAGGTGGTCTAGGCAAGACGGACAGAAGAAGGACGTATATTTCTTCTGTTATGACAGCAAAATCCAGCGGGACGTCGCCCGACAAACGGCGTA
>NZ_KB907856.1 GCF_000382225.1 Hymenobacter aerophilus DSM 13606 | reverse complement strand
TAGCCACCCGCTACGATAAGCTGGACCGCACGTTTGACTCCTTTATCTGTCTACGAGTTATCACGCTCTACCTTAATTGAGAACAGCTCCTAGTCGATCTAGCTTAGCCACGAGCAGCACGGCTCCCTCCTGCTTGGCGTGCACGATAGCCGCCTGCAGCTGGGGCCGGCTGTTCTTGCGCCCACTCTCGATTTCGACGTACTCGGCCACGATGCTCGCTTCGGTTCCGACGAAGGTCCGCACGGCGGCCTGCTGGGCTTCGAGGCCGAGGCCGGACTGGCCCTGGCGGGCGGTGCTCACGCGGAAGTAGGCGACGTAGCGTATCATCGGGAAATTAGCATCGAGAGGGAACTAGGGGCAAGATAGGGTTTTGTCACGTTTGTTAAACGACTGTTCAACGAACGTAACAGTCTATCATCAAACGCCTTGTCATCTAGCATCAGAATGACAATCAGCTGCTTCTCCTGCTTGCTGATGATGCCCTATCAACTACCCGCCCAACTCCCTTTTAGGCGCGATTAAGGAGTAATCAAAGGACGGTGGCACGAGCAGAATGAATGGGCTCACTATTGGCTCACCGCCTCCGCACGAGCTGCTGATAAAGTGCCTTGCAAGCGTATAAAGCGAGTTTTCCTGCGTTGATAATTGGCTCACCATTGGCTCACGAGACTAGGATTGGCAAGCCCAACCGATGCCCTACCACACCATCTCTTCGTTGGCTTCGTCAAATGCGCGACTCTGGGTAAGTTGCGCTTTCAGCCTGTGGTAGGAATCAGCCTGCAACTCCGCTGTGAACGCCTGAGCTCGGTCGAGCATGCGCAGATAGAGCCCCGGGTCGCGCTGCCGGCTCAATCGGCGCAGGGCCCGCAAATAATCTTGGCGGTAGCTGGTGGTGATGATGATGCGGCTCAGCCCCCCACGGACGAGCTCGGCGTTGAGCATGATGCGGGCCAGGCGACCGTTGCCATCGTCAAAGGGATGCACCTCGCTGACGATGAACATCATCATGGCGGCCCGGGCCAACGGGTGCTCCAGGGCCGTGTAGCACGCAAAGCCTTGGTGTAAGGTGCCGCGTACCAGCTCGGGCTCCACGAAGTTGGTGTTGCCGGCCTGGTTGGCGCGCTCTTTCCATTGGCCGGGGCGCTTGTCAGGCCGCTCCCGCAGCAGCGTGGCGTGCCGGCGCTGCAGCAAAGCCAGCAGCTCGTCGGCCGTGGTGGGCACGACCCGCATTTCGGCCGGGTTGCTCACCAACTGATACGTGCTCAGCACGTCGTGCGAATCCGCGTGCCGGCCGGGCACGGGCGCATTGCCCACCACCATGTCGTGGGCCTCATCCACTTGGAAGACGGTGCCCTCGATGAAATTGGAGAAGTAGGCTTCAAAGAAGGCCAGCTCATAGTAGGCTGGGGGCTGGGCGGCCGGGTCGGGGCGGCTGGGTAGCGGGTGCTGGCGCAGGGCCGTGAGCAGGGTGGCAAATAGTTCGGCCCGGTCGGGGTCGTAGGGCAGGCCCAGCACCCGCGCCCGGGCGATGGGGGAGGTGAGTAATTTGCTGGGTGCCGTAGCCAGTAGCGCCGCCATGACCTGACTGAGGCGACCAAACTCGGCTTCCCAGCCCAGGTGCGTTGCCAATAGGCGCGCTTGGTCGCGTAGCGCGTTGAGGCCGTCCTCGCCGCGCACGCGCAGCAACCGCTCCAGGTATTCTTCCACCGCCGATCCGGGCAGCGTCTTGCTAATGCCGCCGCGGGCGCGCCCCAACTGAAAGTTTTCGAGTAGGGCCCGGGGCTCGGAGGCAAACGAGAGGGTCGTGCTGCCAAATGGCCGGTCCAGGTCCTGTGGGCCTGGTCCGGGCACCAGGTGCACCATCAGACCTGGCAGGGCCACTTTCTTTGCGTACTTATAGGTGAGGAAAATATCCCCTTCCGGCGTGGGCTGTGCATCCAGGCCCGAGCGGTGGCTGATAACGGCGTCGGGATAGAGGTGGCCCAGGATCGGCAGCCAGTTTCGGCGCACGAGTACGGCCGGCGCTGTTGTGAGGTCGGAGGTATAGACCCGTGGCAGCAGCTGGCGCAACTCGCCGGCCCGCCGGGCCTGCTGGATGCGACGACTGACGGCTTTGTCGGACGTGGCAAAGACCAGTAAGGGCCAGGGACTACTTTTTTCCATTAAGGCACCTGAGCAGGCAGGGGGAGTGATATTTATTCTATTTACATGGCAAAATTAGAGAATAATTTCCAATAAGGGAGAGTTGCGTGCGAATGCCGTCCGGATTATGTCAAGGGCTTGCTATTCGGTCCCACACTTATTCAGTCTCTTGGCTAGCCGCTCCCTTCCGGTAAGAATGAATGACGACGCCCCGATGGCGCAGATATTTGTAGAGCGTGACTTTGGAGATGCGCAGGCGCTGGGCAATCTCATTGACGCCCAACTGCTGCTCCTTGTAGAGCGTCTCGGCCACCATGGCCGTGCGCTCGGCTTCCTCCGACAGGCCCCGCGGCCGGCCACCCACCCGGCCCCGCGCTCGGGCGGCGGCCAGGCCGGCGTAGGTCCGCTCCCGGATCAGCTCGCGCTCAAACTCGGCCAGCGAGGCGAACAGGTTGAATACGAGCCGGCCTTGCGCCGAAGCCGTGTTGATGGCATCGGTGAGCGAGACAAGTCCTACGCCCTTGAACTCCAACTCGGCCACCATATCGAGCAGGTGCTTGAGCGAGCGGCCTAACCGGTCGAGCTTGTAGATATAGACCGTGTCACCCTTACGCAGGCTGGCCAGCAACTTGTCGAGTTCGGGTCGGGCCTTGGTGGCCCCGGACACTTTCTCCTGATAGATGGTCTCGCATCCGGCCTGAGTCAGCGCATCGAGTTGTAGTTCCAGATTCTGGTCGCGGGTCGAGACGCGGGCGTAGCCAATTTTCATGCGGCGAAGTTCAGCTTTCTTATCGGCAAGGCCAGCTTGGCTGAACTTTGCTACCTGAACAGGATTACTGAACCGTTTCCACCCCGATTAGGCAGATTTCATTCCCCCACTGCCCCTGTTAGGATTGTACAAGTAAAGGAGCGTTAAGAAACAGAACGGGCAATCTGACCCGTCCTGAAAAGCGTTGACCGTTTTTGTTGTTAGTCCGGATTTCTATTGACCAACCGAAGTTAGTCCGTTTTTTCGTTGACCACGCTAT
>NZ_KB907855.1 GCF_000382225.1 Hymenobacter aerophilus DSM 13606 | reverse complement strand
AGCTTGCAAAACTGGCTGGCCATGCACTGGTTGGCCTTCACCGTATTGTTGCTGCGCAAAATTGCCCCATCTTCTACTTCCTAAACAGCTTCTATGTATGATTACCGTCTTGCCCTGTTCAAGAAGCTTACCCGTGCCGGCTCCAACTTTCAGCCACGCACACCCGTCGCAGTAGTTTTGAAGCTTCCAGTAAGCGAGAGCTGGGTCAAGGGCCAACTGGTGATAGTACGCCTCTACTGGTTTCAGACTGGTCAGCGTATCATTCGCCCACTCACTGGTATGAAATGTAACCACGACGTCCCGCTCTTTTAGTCCGTGCCGCATCCCAATCACCACGGCTTTTTGCTGTCCGATGGTCAGCCCTCCGTGTAGAAATTTCTGATAGGCTACCAATTCCGCGAGTTCACTGGGAAATATGCGCCCGTCGGGGCCAATGCTGACAATGGCGCTTCTAATCGTGTCGCCCTGATACAGCAGCCCGTAGTAAAACTTATACTCCAGCGCCGGACCGGGCAACGTGTCGCCGGGGTGCGCCTCCCAATTAGGGTAGGTGAAGCCGTAATCGGTGGTTAGAAAAGCCCAATCCTGGGCGTCCGGAACTGCCAGTTTTACCACGCTGTCGGCCCGGACATGGGCGGCGGCAAACTGCTTCATTAAAGCCTGACTGGACGGCGCACTGGCCGGGTGTTTGAGTTTCAGGGGCGGGGATTGCCCGAAGTTGCCGTTGGGCGTATTCGTCGCGGAAGAGCACCCCATCAGGCAGGCAAACCACCCCAAAAGACTATACGCCATGTAAGAAGTAATGCGCACCATAGCTGCCTTTTGATAATGTACAAGCTTCTCTCGTTTTAATAGAACACCAAGCTATCGGCCACTACTTCTGCAGTGGACTCCATGAGGTAGATATACTTGCCGATGTGCTCCTGCCGGGCGTAAAGCCACAAAGTAACTTCTACCTGATGCGTATCTACGCTTTCTGGAGGCAACACTCTTTTCACCTCCCCGGGCTTTACGATAACGTCGGGCAAGGGAACGGCCAAGGTTGAATACCAAATTTTTTAGTCTTTTTTAATCTAATTAAATTAGTAATCGTTACTTTGGAAGCCAACCTACGCTTGCTGCCCAATGTACGACGTGCTACTTATCCCGGTGCTCGAAGCA
Organism: Hymenobacter aerophilus DSM 13606; assembly: GCF_000382225.1. Taxonomy (GTDB): domain Bacteria; phylum Bacteroidota; class Bacteroidia; order Cytophagales; family Hymenobacteraceae; genus Hymenobacter; species Hymenobacter aerophilus. The sequence continues at coordinate 2,725 of NZ_KB907855.1, read as the reverse complement.
CCCATACCCGCCCTGCTGCCGGTGTTTGCCTGCCGGGTGCCGGCCGGTTTCCCCTCCCCGGCCACCGATGAGCTGGAGGGCTTGTTCGACCTGAACCGGCTGCTGTTCCGGCACCCCGACGCAACCTACCTGGTGCGGGTGATGGGCGAGAGCATGCGGGATGCCGAGATACACCCGGGCGATTTGCTGGCGGTGGACAAGCATCTGGAAGCCGACCACGGCCACATTGTGGTGGCCGTGGTGGATGGCGACTGCACGGTGAAGCGGCTGGAGCGTCGGGGCGAAGCGTGGTGGCTGGTGCCGGCCAACCCGGCCTACGAGCCCTACCGGATTCGGAGCGGCGAGGAGCTGCACATCTGGGGCGTAGTGACCCATGTAGTGCATGAGCTGATACCGGGCCGGCTAAGCGCGCTGCTGCACAGCCGCGACTAGGTTTTTTTTTGAGCTGTTGGCTATTAGCTGATAGCTGACCGGTGGATGGAAAGGCCAACGGCGGCAGGATATTGAACGAAACAAGCTAACAGCTAATAGCTGTCAGCTACAAGCTCAAAAACAATGTTCGGACTGGTGGATTGCAACAACTTCTACGTGAGTTGTGAGCGGGTTTTTCAACCGCGGCTGGAGGGGCGGCCGGTGGTGGTGCTGAGCAACAACGACGGGTGCATTATTTCGCGCTCGGCGGAGGCCAAGGCGCTGGGCCTGCCGATGGGGGCGCCCTATTTCCAGGTGAAGGAGCAGCTGCGGCAGCAGCAGGTACAGGTGTTCAGCTCGAATTACACGCTGTACGGCGACATGAGCCGGCGCGTGATGCACTACCTGGGCGCATCGGTGCCGGGGGTGGAAATCTATTCGATTGACGAGGCCTTCCTGGATTTAAGCGGGCTGGAGCGGTACGCGCTGCCGGCGGCAGGTGGCCTGGACGCGCTGGCCCGCCGGCTGCGCGAAGGCGTGCGGGCGCGCACCGGCATTCCGACCTGCGTGGGCGTGGCCCCGAGCAAGACGCTGGCCAAGCTGGCCAACCGCCTGGCCAAGCAGGATGCCGGCTTGGGCGGGGTGCTGTACCTGGACACAGCCGAGCGGTGGGCCTGGGCGCTGGGGCAGGTGGCGGTGGGCGACGTGTGGGGCGTGGGCCGGCAGTACGCCCACAAGCTGAGCGCGGCGGGAATCGACTCGGCGGCCGACCTGGCGCGGGTGTCGGAGGCCTGGGCGCGCAAGCACCTGGGCGGCGTGGTGGGGGCGCGGCTGGTGCGCGAGCTGCAGGGCTACCCCTGCTCGGGGGGGCTGGCGCCGAGTGAGGACGGCACGCTGCGGCGGCAGAGCATCAGCTGCTCGCGCACGTTCGGGCGGCCGCTGCGGGAGCAGGCGTTTGTGCGGGGGGCGCTGGCTGCCTTTGTGGCGCGGGCCGCCGAGAAGCTGCGGCGGCAGGGCGACCTGGCCCACGTACTGACGGTGTTTATCAGCCAGAGCCGCTACGGGCCGGCGGCGGACGGGGCGGGCGGGCACTCGCGGTCGGCAGTGCTGACGCTGCCACTGCCCACCAGCGACACGCGGGAGCTGACGGCGCGCACGGAGCAGCTGCTGGCGCGGCTCTGGGAGCCGGGCGCGGTGTACACGAAGGCGGGCGTGGTGCTGGCGGGTCTGGAGCCGCCGGGGGCCCAGCAGCTGGGTTTGTTTACCGAGCCGGCCCCGGTGGCGGTGGCCGATGGGCGCGGCGCGCGGGCCATGGCGGCGCTGGACGGGCTCAATGCCCGGTTCGGGCGCGGGACGGTGCAGCTGGCGGCGGCCCTGCCGACGACGAGCGGCGGGCCGGCACCGTGGCAGGGCCAGGCGGCCTGGCGCACGCCGGCCTACACAACCCGGCTGGAGGATTTGATGACAGTGAGCTGATTTTTCAATCCGATTACCTTGTCAGATTATGGCTTTTCCGATACCACCGGCCCATCTGCCGGGCGCAAAACCTAGCTACGAAACCAGCAAGCGGGCCCTAGTGCGCCGGCTGCATAACCGGCGCGTGAGCATGGCGCTGCTGGCCAATGGCAACTACTACGTGCATTTCGCGGTGGCCCTGCAGCCGGGCGAGGCGGCGGCGCTACGGGCCGAAGGGCACACGGATTCGGTGCGGGACTACATTCTGCGGGACCGGGTGCGGTACTGGGTGCTGGTGCTGCAAAGCGAAACCGTTGAGGTGTTGATGGGGGGCTGGAACGACTTGCAGGCCCGGCAGCAGCAGCGCAAGGGCTGCAAGCGGGTCTGAGCGGCCCCCCGCGCTCTGGCCGGGAGCCGGGGCAGTGAACTGCGCTTTTCGGGGCCGGTGGGTTGCCGGGCCTCTTTCTTTACTTTTACGCCTACTTGTTATGCCCCATTTCTTGCCCGATGCCGAATTGATTACCGCCTACTGCGGGGCCTACGAGGCGCGCGGATGCCAGTTTGAAGTAGTGTATTTGCCGGAGCTGAGCGAGTACGGGCTGCAGATGCGGTACGGTGCCAACAGCAGCGCACTGCCCATATTGCCACTGCCTGCATCCGAGATGGAGAGCCCGGAGGCAACGGAGCGATGGATGAAGCATCTGCGCGACGAGCACCTGCGCAACTTTGATTTTATACTGCGAAGGCGGTAAGTCAGTTCAGTGACCACTAGGAACTGTTCTCAATTACGGAGTTGTTGATCGACTATGAATGCAGACCGCACGCTATTGACGGACAAGATGTGGGCCGAGTTATCTCC
>NZ_KB907854.1 GCF_000382225.1 Hymenobacter aerophilus DSM 13606 | reverse complement strand
CTCGATGACCGACGGCTACGATTGCTACCAGAACGCGCTGGCCGAACGGGTCAACGGCATCCTCAAAGACGAGTTCCTCTTCGTGCTGCCCGACGAGCTGGCCCAGGCCCGTTTGCTCGTCGACCAAGCCGTGCACCTCTACAACGAAGAGCGCCCCCACCTGGCCCTGAACTATTTAACGCCAAACCAAGTCCATCAGCAAGGAAAAAGCCCCGCCGGAAAATCCGAGCGGGGCCCTTGCCTTATTTCTGTCAACAAATAGCCGGACGAGACAATTGCTTGCTCGTGACCAGCAAACCGCAAGTGTCTAATACAGGTGAAGTTGGAAAGCTCGTTTTTTTGAAGATATTGCTGCCCGTATTCTTTCCACGTCAGTATCCTGCATTATGAAAAAAACCACCTGGGCACCACTGCTGGCTTTGGCGCTGCTGGCCAGCGCCTGCAACCAAACCGGCCCTGCCCAAACTGCCACCGCTGAGCCGGCCGCGGCAACCGCGCCGACCGTTTCGGCCATGCCTGTTTCCGGAACTTCGGCCTCAGCGGAAACCATCGACTACCGGCAAATTCGCGTCAAGGCCTGCCTTTCGAGACAACTATGGCCGAGCTGGTAAAAGCCCTGGGCCAGCCCGATAAAATTGAAAAGGATGCTGTGGAATGCGGTGGCCACTTTGAAAACGATAAGGGCGATTTTTACAAGTATGGCCCCAGCTTATTTGAAGTGAACGGCAAGCGGGCCGTAATGGGCACCGTAGACTTCAGCAGCGGTAAGTTTCGCGTCACGATTGGCGAGCAAGTGCTCGATGGGAACACCACATTCGAGGAAATCAGCCAACGCTACCCTGTGGCGGCCAGCAAGGTGCAAGATTGGCGGCCCGGGGGCACTACCGGGCCAACGTACCAGGGCATAACTATTCAAGAGCCCGGAGTAGATGACTCGTTAAAACTATATTTTCAGAACGGCAAGCTGATTCGGTTTCATGCTTTCTCGCCCTGCTGATGCGCGGTGGGCCTGCTGACGCCTGCTCCGCTAAAGAATAATTCCCCGGCCCCCGCGCCTTATGCGCCGTGGCTGGGGAATTTTGCTGTTCGGTTATAAGCTGTTCAGCCCACTTCGGCGGCCGTTTGCAGGGGCCACCAGCGGGCCGCGAGCTTTCGGTAGGCCCGGGCGCAGGCCCAGGCCGTAAGGGAGCCCAGCAGGGCCCCGGCCAGAATATCGGTGAAATAGTGCGCCGCCAGGTACATGCGGCTGTAGCACACCACTAGCGTCCAGGCAAAGAGCAGCCACTTGGCCACCCGGTAGCGCGGGGGCAGCACCAGGGCCAGAAACACCGTCAGGGCGAAGGCGTTGGCGGCGTGCGACGAGAGAAAGCCGAACTGCCCGCCGCAGCCGTTGGCCAGGTTGAGGGTAGCCGACAGGTCGGGGTCGTGGCAGGGGCGCAGGCGGGCGAAGTAGGGCTTGAAGAAGCGGCTGGAAATCAGGTCGGCCAGCGCCACGCTGGCGCCCAGCAGCGGCAGCAGGAGCAGGGCGCGGCGGCCGTAGAGGTAGCTCAGCACCACCAGCAGCACGAAATACGCCGGAAACCACACAAAGCGCTCGGTGAAAAACACCATCCACTTGTCGAGGGCGGGCGAGCGGTGGGAGTTGGCCGCCACCAGCAGCCAGCGGTCCAGGTTCTGCAGCTGCTCAATCACTGGCCGGCAGATTCAGTGGCGTCAGTGGTGGCCGCGTCGCTGGTCGGCCCCACCCGTTCGGTGGCGTTCAGCCAGTCGAGGCCGGGGCGCAGCCACTGCTGGGTGGCGGCTTCGGGCGAGCCGGGGGCGGGCTGCAGGTTGTAGTGCCACTCGCATTGGGGCGGCAGGCTCATCAGAATGCTTTCGGTGCGGCCGCCGGTTTCGAGGCCGAAGCGGGTGCCCCGGTCGATGGCCAGGTTGAACTCGGCGTAGCGGCCGCGGCGCACCAGCTGCCATTGCTTCTGCGCTTCGGTGTGGGGCTGGTCGGCATTCTGGCGCAGCAGCGCGCAGTAGCTGCGGCCGTACACCTCGCCCACGGCCCGCACGAAGGCAAACAGGCGTTCGGCATCGGCTTCCTGGCCCACAATAAGCCGGTCGAAGAAGATGCCGCCCACGCCACGGGTTTCCTGGCGGTGAGGCAGGTAGAAGTACTCGTCGGCCCACTTTTTAAAGCGCGGATAGTAGCCGGCATCGTGCTGCTCACACACCCGGGCAATCTGCTCGTGAAACCAGCGGGCCTGGGCCACATCCACGTAAATGGGGGTCAAATCGAGCCCGCCGCCAAACCAGGCCTGCCCGTTGCCGGCCTCGAAGTAGCGCACGTTCATGTGCGAAATCGGGGCCAGCGGGCTGCGCGGGTGCTGCACCACGCTCACGCCGGTGGCAAAATAGGTGGGGTCGGGCATGAGCAGCTGCCGGGCGGCGGCCTCACTCATGCGCCCTTCCACGGCCGAGAAATTCACGCCGCCCTTCTCGATACTCGTGCCTTCGGTGAGCACCCGCGAGCGGCCGCCGCCGCCGCTGTGGTGCTGCCAGGCGTCTTCGCGGAAGCGGCCGGTGCCGTCGGTGGCTTCGAGCTGCTGGCAGAGCCAGTCCTGAAACAGGCGCATCCAGGCCTCCACGGTGTCGCGGAAGCGGGGCAGGCCGGTGGGCGGGGTGGGAAACGGGGCGGTGGGAGCGGGCAAATCGGGCATTAAGGCAAAGGTAAAACTTTCCGTTGGCTGGTTGTATTCTCCGTAGTGTAAAACGGCCCCGGCGTCGGGTAGCCCGTTACCGAAAGTTCCACTGCCCCTGTCTGCGTCTGCTGAATGCGTAAATCCCGCCGTCCTGTTCTACGAGTTATTCTGAGTTTGCTGGCGGCGCTGCTGCTGGCCGGAGTCGCGTTTGCCCAGTTAAGCCCTCAGCTTGGCGGCACGCCCACCAAGGCCGAAAAGGCCCGCTACGCCCGCAGCGGCCATTATCTGAAGGGTGAATTCTATTATCCCTGGAAGAAAACCGAGCTGATGACCGGCGCCGGTATGGGCCAGGTACTGTGGGAGTTTCTGTTCAACAAAACGCCCGACCGCCAGCCGCCCGGCCCGCTGCCCATGCACCTGCTCGATTCGCTCAGCATCGTGGGCAAAACGCCCGAGCTGCTGCGCGTGACGTGGTTCGGCCACTCGGCCAGCCTGCTCGAAATCGGCGGACAGAATGTGCTGTTCGACCCCATGCTGAGCCAGGATATGGGCCCGGTATCGTGGGCTACACCCCAGCGCTACAACCCGCGCGTGCCCATCTTCACCGAACAGCTGCCGCCTATCACGGCCGTGCTCATCTCCCACGACCACTACGACCACCTCGACTACGAAACCATCCGGAAGCTGCGCCACAAGACCCGCCTGTTCGTGGTGCCGCTGGGCATTGGCGGCCACCTACGGGCCTGGGGCGTCGATACGGCCCGCATCCGCGAGCTGGACTGGAACGACTCGGTGCAGGTGGCGGGCCTGACCATCATCAGTACCCCGGCCCGGCACTTCTCGGGCCGCGGGCTCACCAACCGCAACTCCACGTCGTTTAGCTCCTGGGTGGTGAAATCGGCCACCCGCCGCGCCTTTTACAGCGGCGACGGCGGCTACGGCCCGCACTTCGCCGCCATTGGGAAGCAACACGGACCCTTTGATTTGGGGCTCATAGAATGCGGTCAGTACGACCCGCACTGGGCCGACATCCACATGCAGCCCGAGCAAAGCGTGCAGGCCGCCCGCGACGTGCGCGCCGCCGTGATGCTGCCCGTGCACTGGGGCGCTTTCACCGAGGCCAACCACCCCTGGAACGAGCCACCCCGCCGCGCCACCGCCGAAGCCGCCCGCCTGGGCCAGCCCATCACCACGCCCGAGCTGGGCCAGCCCGTCACGCTCGACGGCCGCCCGCTGCCGCAGCAGCGGTGGTGGGAGGCGGTGAAGGAGTAGCGGCTGCGCGGCCACTTCCTTCTGTAACGGGGTGGCCGCGCAGTAGCGCGAACTTTGTAGTTCGCGTCCCGGCACCGGAAAAGCCCTTGCAACGGCGCGAGGATGCGAACTATAAAGTTCGCGCTACTGCCCGCTGCGTAGCATTAGGAACTGTTCTCAATTACGGAGTTGTTGATCGACTATGAATGCAGACCGCACGCTATTGACGGACAAGATGTGGGCCGAGTTATCTCCTTTGTTACCGGGGCAAGCCGGGAGTTGCGGGGTCACCGCTGCCGACACGCGCGGATTTGTCGAAGCGGTGCTTTGGCTGGGCCGCACGGGAGCTCCCTGGCGGGACCTGCCGGCGCAGTTTGGCCACTGGCACCGGGTGTACGTGCGCTTTGCCCGCTGGCGCGACAAGGGCGTGTGGGAAAA
>NZ_KB907853.1 GCF_000382225.1 Hymenobacter aerophilus DSM 13606 | reverse complement strand
GGTCGACGCTTGCGCGGCGGCCACCAGCACGGGCCGGCAACAAGGGCAGTATCCAGCGGGTAATTATATCTTTGCTCAAGACTTCCATGAGGGAGGGAAAGGAGATGGGTCGCACCTCAAATTTCCCGCTTTTGTGGGAGTCTTTTCTGTTTTGCGCCTGACTGACTACTTCCTAAACAGCTTCGATGCCCGCCCGGCCGGCGCGCAGCTACATAATATTGACCTCGGGGTGCAGCTCGATGCCGAACTTCTCGCGCACCGAGGCAATGATTTCGTAGGCCAAATCGCGGATGTCCTGGCCCTGGGCGCCGCCGTGGTTGACGAGCACCAGCGCCTGCCGGTCGTGCACGCCGTGGGGGCCGCGGCGCTGGCCCTTCCAGCCGCACTGCTCAATCAGCCAGGCGGCGGGCACCTTCACGCCGCCCGGCACCGGGTAGCCCGGCAGGCCCTCGAACTGCGCCTTCAACTCATCGAACTTGGCCTGCGAGATTTCGGGGTTCTTGAAGAACGAGCCCGCGTTGCCAATCTGGGCCGGGTCGGGCAGCTTGCTGCGGCGGATGCTGCTAACGGCCTCGCTGATGTGTAGCGGCGTGGGGTCGCCCTCGATGCCCATGTCCTGCAGCGTCGTCTGGATGTCGCCGTAGCGCACGTTGGGGCGGCCCTGCTTGTGCAGGCGCAGCAGCACGTTGGTTACAATGAACTGGTTTTTGAGCGGGCCCTTGAACACGCTTTCGCGGTAGCCGAAGCCGCACTCGGGGCCCAGAAATGTGCGCAGCCGGCCGGTGCTCAGCTCCAGGGCCTCCAGCTGCTCAAACGTGTCCTTCAGCTCGGCCCCGTAGGCCCCGATGTTCTGCAGCGGCGCCGCGCCCACCGTGCCCGGAATCAGCGACAGGTTTTCGATGCCGCTCAGCTCCTGGCCCAGCGCGTACTGCACCAGCCCGTGCCAGCTTTCGCCGGCCCCCGCCCGCACCAGGGCCGTTTCCTCGTCCTGGTCCACGATTTCGAGGCCCCGGATTTCGTTTTTGAGCACCACGCCCTCGAAGTTGCGGGTGAACAGCAGGTTGGAGCCGCCGCCGAGCACCAGCTTCTCGGCCGCCTGCACCTGGGGCAGGGCCAACAGCGCCCGCAACTCCTCCACGGAAGCAAAACGGGCAAACCAGCGGGCCGTTACCTCGAGGCCGAAGGTGTTGTAGGGGCGGAGCGAAACATTGGCTTCAAGCGTGGGGGCGGGGCTCATGGCGGCGACGAAACGGTGAGAACCCAAAGGTACACCAGTTGCCAGTTGTGCGTGACGGGGTGGCAGCCCGGATTCCCAGGGCTAAAGCCTTGGGCTACGGAGCGGATTTGGCGAAGTGCTGACTGGCCCAGGATTTTAGCCTTGGAAATCCGGGCCGGCAACTAAACCCTATCTGCCTCCGGTACAACTGTTCAGGCTGCCAACGCCGTATATGCCAGCTCGACGCCGTCGGGCCCGTCCTCACGAACCATTTCTTCCATTATGCACCGCATTTCCCTGTTTACTTCCCGGCTGGCGCTGGGCGCTTTGCTGGCGGCCGGCACGCTGGCTTCGGCCGGCTGCGGCTACGTCGGCTACCTGATTCCGCTCAACCCCACCTCCCAGAATGGCCAGACCCTCGACCATGCGGCCTGGGACGGGCTGCTGAAAAAGTACGTCGACGACCAGGGTATGGTGAACTACAAGGGCCTTAGGCAGGACAGCGCGGCGCTGAATTCCTACCTGAAAACGCTCGGCGACAACCTGCCGGCCCGCAAAGCACCCGCCGACGAAAAGCTGGCCTACTGGCTCAACGCCTACAACGCCTTCACGGTCCAGCGCATTATCCGTGCGTATCCGGTGAAAAGCATCAAGGACCTGGGCGGCGACAAAATCTTCGTCAACACCGTCTGGGACCAGGAGTTTATCCCGCTCGGGGGCAAGCGCTACACGCTCAACGACATCGAGCACCGCATCATCCGCAAGCAGTTCGACGACAACCGCATTCACTACGCGCTGGTGTGCGCGGCCATGAGTTGCCCGCGCCTGCGCCAGGAGGCCTACGTGGGCAGCAAGGTGCAAGAGCAGCTCGCCGACCAGGGCCGCAACTTCATCAACAACCCCAGGAAAAACGACCTCACGCCCGCCGCCAGCCCCACGCTGTCGGCCATCTACAGCTTCTATCCCAAGGATTTCGAGAAAAACGGCAGCACCTCCATCCAGAACGCCGTCAACCGCTACGCCCAGCAAAAAATCGACCCCAACGCCAAGCTGAGCTACAAGGAATACGACTGGAGCCTGAACGAGCAGTAAATGTTGAGCTATTAGCTGCGGGCAGCCAAAGCACTAGGTTTTTGTATTCACTGCCCCTGCGCAGTAGCCCCAGCGGGGCGACATATTGGTAGGAACAGTCTGTATCTATTCAGCAAAGCCCCAGCGGGGCGGCACTAATCGTTGAATGGTGGGTGTCGCCCCGCTGGGGCTTTGCTGCTTTTGGTTATGCGCTGCTACCCATATGCCGCCCCGCTGGGGCTACTGCGCAGGGGCAGGTGTTCATCTACCAACTGGCGTTACGCAGCACTTGATTAACGGTCGTGGCGGTAGCCCGGACGTTAGTGCGTAGCCTGCCAAAACAGGCCGTTCCGTGGTGAGGGCAACGGACCAACGTCCGGGCCACAGCCGCTCAGCGCAATTAGTGCGTAACAGCAGCTAACAGCTCATCGAACCACGCGGTAGCCGCGCAGGGCATAGAACAGGAGGTAGGCGTAGCAAAGTACGGGCAGGGCGAAGGCCACGCGCAGGCCGCCGCCGTGGGTGGCCAGCAGGCCCATCAGGGGCGGAATGATGGCCCCGCCCACGATGGCCATAATCAGGTAGGAGGAGCCCTGCTTGGTGAAGCGGCCCAGCCCGGTAATGGCCAGCGGAAACACCACGGGCCAGATGATGGCGTTGCATAAGCCGCAGAGTACCACCAGCCACAGGGCGGTTTCGCCCTGGCTGAGGATGGAGAGCGTCACCAGCGCCACGCCGGCCGCGCACACGCCCGCCAGCAGCTTGCGGGCATCGAAACGGCTGAGCAGCGGGATGCCGATGATGCGGCCAATCATCAGTCCGAACCAGTAGGAGGCCACCAGCACCGCGCCCACGGCCTTGGTGAAGCCGGCCGAAGTGTCGATGGCCTCGGGCGTGTTGCCGAACAGCGCGGCGGCCCAGTTGGTGGCCAGACTGAGGATGCGCACCAGCTCCTGCGTGAAGCCGCTGAGCTGCGCGATGTTCTGAGCCTCGCCGTAGCGGATGATAAACGAGCCGATGCCCACCTCGACGCCCACGTACACGAAAATGGCCACCACGCCCAGCGCCAGGTGCCGGAAGCTGAGGGCCGAGCGGCGGCCGGTTTCGGCGGCGGCCTGCGCGGCGGCAGCTTCCTCATCGGCGGGCAGGCTCTCGATTTCGGGCAGGCGCACCAGGAAAAACAGCAGCGCCAGCACCGCCAGAAACACGGCCAGCCCTACGTAGAGCGGCTTTACCAGCGCGGCTTCCTCGCTCAGGCGCTGCTCGAGCGGCAGTTGGGCCAGCTGGGCCTTGAGCACCGTGGAGCCCCCGAACAGAATCAGGCCGCCGATGAGGGGCGAGAGGGTGCCGCCCAGCCCGTTGGCCACGCCCACGATGCTTACGCGGCTGGCGGCAGTGCGCGCCGGCCCCAGCACGCTCACGTAGGGGTTGGCCGCCACCTGCAGCAGCGTAATGCCGGCCCCCAGAAAGCTCAGCGCCAGCAAAAACAGCGAGAACGTGCGCGAGTTGGCGGCCGGCACGAACAGCAGCGCCCCCGCGCCCATCACCAGCAACCCCAGCACAATGCCGCGCTGAAACCCGAGCTTCTCCAGCACCCGCCCGGCGGGCAGCGACATCAGAAAATAGGCCCCAAAAAAAGCCGACTGCACGGCCGTCGACTGGAAATCGGTGAGCTGGCACACGTCCTTGAGGTAGGGCATGAGCACGTCGTTGAAGTTGGTGACGGCCCCGAACAGGAAGAACAGGGTCGTCATGAGCACCATCGGCCCCACGTAGGAGCGGGCGGCGGCCGGGGCGGCAGTAGCGGGGGAGGAGGCGAGGGGAGCGGCCATTTGTGGGAATCAGGGGAAATATGCGGCCTTAAAGATAGGAGCTTGTCCCAAACCGACGCGGCCCCTGCACCGGGCAGGGGCCGTTGGACAGCTACTGGCAGCACAAGCACCCTGGCGCCTCGCGACAGTTGTTGGAAGACCGCTACGGCTTCCCGACTGCTCTCCACCGATTGGTTCTGCCTTCCCAGGCGTTCCGGGAGGGCAAAACCAATCGGTTTTACTCTCCCGGAACGCATGGGAGTCTTCCAACGATTGGTTTTATCCTCCCGGAACGCCCGGGAGCCTTCCACCGATTGGTTCTATCCTCCCGGAAGTTCCGGGAGCTCTCCGACGAGTGGTTTTGCCTTCCCCGGCGGTTGGGTAGCGTTCCAACGAGTGGTTTTGCCCGGTGTCGTCGTTATAATGCCAAGACGCGATGAGTCGCGTTTCTACACCGTTCAACTACTTCAGCAGCGCCAGCGTCTTCGGGTCCGATTGGCCGCCGTAGAACCGTTCCAGCACCCGCCCAAACACCGTCGGCGCACCCGGCACGGCCCCAAACAGCGTCATGGAGGAGCACAGCTTCAAATCGTCGGGCGAGCCGAAGATGCGGGTGGCGTCGGTGGCGGGCTGTTGCAGCAGCGCCTCGCAGATTTCGACCAGCCGCGGCCCCAGCACCGGGTGGGCCAGGTAAGCAGCCGCTTCGGTCGCACCGTCGAGGCCGTAAAAACGGGCCGTTTCGCTGAAACCCAACCCTTTTAATTGCGGGAAGATAAACCACATCCAGTGGCTGCGCTTACGGCCGTTTTGGATTTCAGTCAGGGCCGTTTGGTAGGTGGACTGCTGGGCGTCGAGGAAGTGTTGGAGGGTAGGCATAGATATCATCGTCAATGAATTGTTTAGCATATTAATTCATATTTGGAGATATATAAAACAACATGTAATCATAAATTTGAATTAAATATGCAATTATATAATCTAGTGATGCTATCGTCTTCGAGGTGCACTACGGCTTGGTGCGCTACGAGTATGTGGTCTTACATATGTACCATCTTTACGGGTATACCCCCTGACACTGACTGGTCCACCAGAGCTTCTTGAGCTACTAGGCGAAATATGAGACGATTTGGATTTGGTGGAGGAGTACCCATAAAGTTCCCCATCGATAGTGGTATTGTATTTATGGTAATTAGTGAGGACAGGCTTATAAGCATACCCTTTGTATGTGTCAAAAATGATACGATGATAAACATTCGATTCCTTCTTGGTTAAAACTCTCTTCCCTATTGGAACAGTGTAAATGTTTACTGAAGTAGTATCCAAATTTATGGTCGTGTGTTAATTAAGTAGAATTGGAGGATTGAAAGAAGAAGTGGTGAATGAACAGGCTGATGACGCCGTCATGGAAGAACGTCTTCTTTGAGAAGCAAATAGTCTTGCGCGTGAGCCGCTTGAGGCGGGTGCGTAAGGTGAGATGTTTGCGCTCCAGGCGCTGGAGCTGCGTTTTGTCCTCCACGCGCTGCTCGGCTGGCAGCCGGTCCACATAGGCCCACCAGGCATCGGTGATCCACAAGGCCACCGTCAGGCCCGCAT
>NZ_KB907852.1 GCF_000382225.1 Hymenobacter aerophilus DSM 13606 | reverse complement strand
GACGAGTTGTGCGTTTCCTGGCTCCAGGTGGGCATGGTGGGGGAGCCGGGGGCAAGCCGTTGGCCTCCGCTTCTGCTTCGACCAGGTCGATCCAGTGCCGAACGGTTTTACGTGTGAGCTCAAATTTGGCGGCGGCCTGGGCAATGTTGAGCTTGCCCAGATGAATTTCAGCCACCATTTGGCGCATGGAAAGCGCGTGCTTTTGCATACGCAAGTCAGACAGTGATGCCATAAGTTAACCAAGTTTTTGGTCAACTTTTTCTAGGACGAGACAGTGTAAATGAGGGAGTGGTGGGGATGCACAGTTCGGCGCAGGTCCCTGTGGCATTCCCAAGGCCAGTTGGATAGCAGCGACTGCACACTAGGCAACGCTACCTTTAACCCCGCAACTACTGCACGCAACAGTTGCCAAAGCGTGTTCCTACGGGGTCTTCAGCTGCTCTTCGCTGGTTATTTGGAAGGTGCACGACCAAGGCTGAGTCAGCTCGCGCACGCTGCCGCGCCGCGCTTGCTGAGCCAATGATAATGGCTTTTCACGCCCTTATTTACTTGCTTACTACAATCATTTAACGTGTTTGCCCGAACTCGATTCGTTTGCTTCTTGGTCTTGCTGATAGCGGGTTTTTCCAAGGATGGCTGGCCAGCCGCTCTGCCCCGTCCACGCGTTATGGTTTCCAGCGATACCGTTCGTAAGGCGGTAGAATATCACTTCGTGCTGACCAGCCTGCCGGCCAATACACCCGGCGATGCCGCGCTTTACCTGGTCGGGTCGTTTAACCACTGGCAGCCGGCCGATGCGCGCTACCGGTTTCGGCGGCAAGTCAATGGCTTGTGGGGCCTCACCGTGCGCACGGGACTGCTCCCGCTCGAGTACAAAGTGTCGCGGGGGAGCTGGGCCACCATCGAGGGCAGCGGGCACGGACAGGTGCGGGCCAACCGCGTGGCCACGCGCGAGCAGGCACAGGCCAGCGCCATAGAAGTGCGCGTGCAAAGCTGGGAGGACCTGAGCGGCACCTTCCAATTTTATTCGCTTTACGAACTGCTGCTGCTTTTCTCGTGTTTCCAGGCCGTGTTGCTGCTGATTGCCATTCCGAGCATTCAGCAAGCCAACCGGGCCGCCAACCGCTGGCTGCTGGGACTACTGGGGCTGGGCGCCGTTTGCACCCTGCTCACGGTCGTCAGCAGCGACCGGACGGTGGCCAACGCCTACCCGCAGCTGACGCTGGTGCCGGACGTTATTTGGTTTCTCTACGGCCCGCTGTTTTACCGCTACATCCGCCGGCTGCTGTTCAACGAGGCGCCCACGCGGCGGCAGTGGCTGCATTTCCTGCCCGCGGTGGTGCAGCTGCTGGTGTACCTGCCGTACTTTCTGCACGACAGCTACGAGTTTCAGTTGCGGCTGGTAAGCCACGAGCCCGTGTTACGGGCCGTGCTGCTGGCCACCGGGGTGGCGGGGTGGCTAACCAGCGGGGCCTACTGGCTGGCGTGCCGCCGGATGATTCAAGCCTACACCCGGGAGTACGAGGCCAGCGTGTCCTACGCCCAAAATCTGCGCTACCTCTCCACGGTGCTCGGTATTCAGGCGGCCTGTCTCGTGTTGTGGGGCTTCTTGTTTGGCGTCGTCCTGGCCAGCCGCTGGGCGGCGTTCGATGTCTATACCCTGGCGGCCCGTACCCAAGGGCTGATTTGGCTGGCGTTTTCCACCTTGCCCTATTTCCTGGGCTACGTGGTGCTGCATCAGCCCGAAATCTTCCGGCTGGCACCGGCCCCACTTGCCATGTCCCCACGCCCAGCCCTGGCTCAAGTTGCCGAGGGGCCCGGTGCGGGCGGGCCGGCCGCGCCGCGCCCGGCCCGCCCGCTGGGTGCGCTCGACCTGACCGCCGCGCAAGCCGCGGTGGCCGGCTACATGGAGCAGCACAAGCCCTACCTCAACCCCAGCCTGACGATTCACGAGCTGGCCGCCGGGCTGAAAATGCCCTCGCACGTGCTGTCTAGAGTCATCAACGAAGGCTTCGGCCAAAACTTTTTCGACTTCGTCAACGCGTACCGGGTAAACGAATTCAAGCAGGCGATGGCGGCTCCCCAGGCCCGGCAGTACACGCTGCTGGCCCTGGCCCTGGAGGTCGGCTTTAACTCGAAAACGGCGTTCAACCGCGCCTTCAAAAAGCAAACCGACCAAACCCCACGCGAATACTTCAGCGGCATTCGTGAGGAGTAGATGCCCGTTTTGGGCGAAAAAAACCGTAGGGCCCGGCCGGTGAGCAGGGGCATGAAGAAGCCGTAGTGCCGCACCAGCGGTCTCGTTTCCGCCAGCCGCACCAGCCGCCGAAGCACCACTTTCGAACAAAGGTACCCTATTAACGAATGGGCAAATGATTAATTGATAAGTGGTTGAGTGAAATTAATAAGCGTAAGAGACGGATGTTGAAAAGTGGGGCGCTTTCTTAAAAGCCAGGGGTGAGGTTTGACTTTCCAACTCGGTCAGGCGCCGGTCTGCCGAGGCGGGAAGCAACCTTCTCCCACCCCGCGGCCCCTGCTGCCGCGCTTAGTCACCTCCCATGCCCGTTGCCAAACTGCTCCTTGTGCTGCTGCTCCTTGTCGGCAGCCGCCTGACTGCCTCCGCGACCGCCCGCGTCGCCGGGCCCGCCAACCCGCCCATCAGCCGCATCGACCCCACCTTTTGGTGGGTGGGCATGAAAAACCCCAAGCTGCAATTGCTGGTGCATGGACCCGGCCTGGCCACCAGTCAGGTAACCCTGGCCAGCTACCCCGGCGTCACGCTCGACAGCTTTCAGCGGCTGGAAAGCCCCAACTACCTGGTGATAAACCTGACCATCAGCCCCAGCGCCCAGCCGGGTAAGCTGCAGCTGGCATTCAAGGGCAAGCAGAAGGCGACGTACGCCTACGAGTTGCGCGCCCGTACCACGCCCGGCGATAAATCCAAGGTGCAGGGCATCAGCAGCGCCGACTTTATTTACCTGCTCATGCCTGACCGGTTTGCCAACGGCGACCCCACCAACGATGTGGTAAAAGGCAACCGCGCCCCCGGCGCCGTGGCCCGCGACTCGATGTACGCCCGCCACGGCGGCGACCTGCGCGGCATCGAGCAGCACTTCGACTACCTCAAAGAGCTGGGCGTGACGGCCATCTGGCCCACGCCGGTCGTCGACAACAACATGCCCAAAGCCGGCTACCACGGCTACGCCCTCACCGATTTCTACGCCGTCGACCCGCACTACGGCAGCAACGAGGACTACGTGCGCTTCGTGCAGCGCGCCCACCAGCAGGGCCTGAAGGTGATTCACGACGTGGTGCTCAACCACATCGGCAGCTTCAACTACCTCTGGCTCGACCAGCCCGCCAAGGACTGGTTTCACCAGTGGCCCACCTTCACGCGGGGCAACTACCGCAACGGCACGGTCAACGACCCACACGCCACGGCCCTCGACCGCCAGTACTTCAGCAACACGTGGTTCGACACCACCATGCCCGACCCGGCCCAGGAAAACCCGCTGGTGGCCACGTATTTGATTCAGAATTTTCTGTGGTGGGTGGAGTACACCGGCGTCGACGGCTACCGCGTGGACACCTACACCTATTCCGACCCAACCTTCCTGATGCAGTGGGGCCAGGCCATTCTGGACGAGTACCCGCAGCTGGGCATGTTTGGCGAAACGTGGATGCAGCAGAGCGAAGGCGTGGCCCAGCAGGCGTTCTGGACGCGCAACGTGTTTCCGCCCGTGAACGGTTTCAAAAGCAACCTGCCCGGCGCCATCGACTTCATTCTGCGCCTGGGCCTGCTCGAAAGCCTGACCAAGCCCTTCGGTTTTGATGAGGGCGTTGCTAAGCTCTACTACGCCGTGCAGGGTGACTGGATGTACGAAGACCCCAGCCGCAATGTCATTTTCCTGGACAACCACGACGTGGACCGGGTATTCTCGGTGCTGGGCGAGGACGTGCGCAAGCAGAAAATGGCCCTGGCCTGGCTGCTCACCGAGCGGGGCATTCCGCAGCTCTACTACGGCACCGAAGTGCTGATGAAGAACTTCAGCCGCCCCGACGGGCTGCTGCGCGAAGACTTCCCCGGCGGCTGGCCCAACGACCCCAAAAACGCCTTTACGGCCGCGGGCCGCACCCCCGCCCAGCAAGACATGCACGCGTACGTGCGCACGCTGGCCAACTACCGCAAAACCCACCCGGTGCTGCACACCGGAAAGCTGGCGCACTTCGTGCCCGAAGACGGGGTGTACACCTATTTCCGCTACGACCAGCAGGGCCACTCCGTGCTGGTGATGATGAACTGCAACCCGACCGCGAAAACAGTACCGCTGAAGCGCTTCGCGGAACGCCTGCGCGGTTACACCTCGGCCCAGGACGTGCTGACGCAGGCCGTCGTGCCGGACCTGCAAACGGCCCACGTACCGGCCTACACCACCCTGGTGTGGGAGCTGCGGTAAAAGTCTATCCGCATAGGCTCAAAAAGAAACGGTCATGCTGAGCTTGCCGAAGCATCTCTACCGCGCAAGTAATCCTTTAATCCTTGTCGATTGAATTAGTTACGCGGTAGAGATGCTTCGGCAAGCTCAGCATGACGTTCTTTTTTCAAAAACAATTCTGTACCAATTCATTTCATGCTGCGCACGCTCATTTTGGGAGGCACGACCTTCGACCACATCGTCACCTTGCCCGAGCTGCCAGCCCCGCGACCGCAGACCATTCACCGGGCTCCCTTTCACGAAGGCACCGGTTCGACCGGTGCGGGCAAAGCCCTGGCCCTGACGAAGCTGGGGCTTCCCACTACGCTGTATTCGGCGGTGGGCGACGATGCGTACGGGCGGCGCATCGTGGCTGATTTGGCGGCCCAGGGGGTGAGAGGCCGTTACGTGCTGGATCCCGCCGGCACCGAGCGCCACATCAACCTGATGGATGCCCGGGGCCAGCGCATTTCGCTGTTTATTACCCAAGCTTCGCCCGCGCTGGCGTACGACCACGCCGAGGTAATGGGCCTCCTCCAGGCCAGTGAGTGCGTGGTGTTGAACATCGTCAGCTACTGCCAGCCGCTGATTCCGCTGTTGCGCAACTACCCGCACCCCATTTGGACCGACCTGCACGACTACGACGGCCATAATCCCTACCACGAGCCGTTCATTGCGGCTGCCCAGTATATCCACCTCAGCTCCGATAACCTGCCCGACCACCGGCCGGTCATGCAACGGCTACGGGCGGCGGGTAAGCGGCTCGTAGTGTGCACCCACGGCGCGGCGGGAGCCACCCTGCTCACCGCCACCGGCCAGTGGCTGGAGCAGGCCGCCGTGCCCGCCCCCGTCGTGGTGGACAGCAACGGAGCGGGCGATAATTTCTTCGCCGGCTTCCTCTACGGTTTTCTCCGGCAGGAGCCCGCGCAAAAATGCCTGCAATACGGAGCCCTGTGCGGCAGTTGGTGCGTGGGCGCTCCGGGCCTGGTAGCCCCGCACCTGACCAGCCCTCGCTTGGAAGAGGCCTGGCAGCAGCACTTCGGCAACTTATAGGCCAAGCCGGTTGCTTAGAAGAGCGGCTCTTAGAAAACGGAAAATATAGCACGCCAAGGCGCGTCCGCGTCTTTCGTGACCGTGATTTACCTATCGTGAACGGTCGTCGTTCACGATAGGTAAAAAGGTGGTAGCTATTTAAATCACCGTTTCCCTGAACTGGCTGCTTTTAAGCAAACTGAGCTGTAATAGCTGCTTCAATGGCGTGCGGCTTGTGCTGGTTAATTAGTATTTTCCGGATACAGAAATAGGGGTCGTAGGGTCTCCCATCGCGGCCCGTAATCGTTGTGACATCGGGCCGGTCGGCGTCATGGCTCCACTGCCCGCCGGTTTGCTGAATCAACACTTCGGCGACGTAGCACACCAGTGGAAGAAAGAGGTCGGCTTCGCTGACGCCGGACTTCACCAACCGACGGCAGGCCCCGTCAATTGTTCCCAAAGAACGGACGCTAAAGTCGTAGGCATCACCAAAATAGTGCTGAAACTCCGCGAGGTGGCGCGCGTGATGGGCCAGAAAGTACTCCCGGCCGTGGGACGTGGTAAAGACCCGTTCCCGATTCGTAGCCAAGGTAAAAAATGCCTGGAAATCCAGCTGGTAATACCCTTGTTGGTAATAGATGACGTCGCCGTTGGCTAACATGAAAGCAGCTGAGGCGTTCAAGTAGGAGAGGATTTTCTTGGCAACCGGTTTGACTTTGTTGCGCTTGTCCGCTAGGAGCTGTTCTCAATTAAGGTAGAGCGTGATAACTCGTAGACAGATAAAGGAGTCAAACGTGCGGTCCAGCTTATCGTAGCGGGTGGCTAAGCGTCTAAATTGCTTCATTTTGCTGAACGTCTGCTCAATGTGGTGTCGCTGCCGATAGGCCACTGGGTCGAAATGAGGCATGTTCTTGCGCCGTGGATTCGGCTTAATGACCGCCTTGGCTCCTGCCTGCGCTATCAGGGCCCGCAAC
>NZ_KB907851.1 GCF_000382225.1 Hymenobacter aerophilus DSM 13606 | reverse complement strand
CTGAGCCTGCCGCTGGTGGCCCCGGCCGACGAGTCGCTGGTGGTGGCCGTGGGCGTGGACTTCTTCCAGCAGATGAACGGCAAGTTCTACCCGCTCAACTCCAACGCCTACAACGCGCTGAGCGTGGTGGCCGTGGGGTAAAGTAGTAGTAGTAGTAGTAGTAGTGGGTATTGAGTAGTGAGTGTCGTTCAACGGTACCGCAAAAAGCCCGCTACTCACTTCTTTTGCCGCTACCTACTAGTCGGGTACTCAGTACCCAATACTCACTACTAAATACTAAAAACATGGTTACTACTCCCTACCAACGCCAGTTCCGCACCCGCATGAAGCGGGCGCTGCGGTTGCGGGCTGCGGCCGATTCCAAGGCCCGGCGCTACGCCCAGAAGCTGGCCGATGCGCTGCGGCTGAGCCAGGACGCGGCCGCGCAGCTTAATGCCCTCAACCAGCTCTACAACGTGGACGTGAGCACCCAAACTATTCTGGTGCACGACCTGCTCGACGTACTGCAGCCCGAGCAGCTAAGCACGGCGCTGGGCCAGAGCACGCCGGGCGAGGAGTTGCAACTCTTCAACCTCATTCCGGACGGCAACGGCGGGCAGCCGCTGCCCGCGGATGCGCTGTTTGGGGAGCTCGTAATCTCGCCGCCCGTAGTAATGACACCACCGGTGCAGCAGGCCGAAAGCGCATTACCCCCTCAAGTGCTCGAAACAGCACAGGTGGACAGCTAAAGCTTCCTGAACCCGTCGCCCACCGCGAGTCAGTAATAAGGCCAGCCCTGAACCGGGCTGGCCTTATTACTGAACAGCTTACGCACCTTTCACTGGCTGCCTTCCTCTCCAAAGTAGTTTTCCTCCCCGAAATAGTTTTCCTCCCCGACGTAGTTGGAGCCGTCGATGAAATCTTCTTTCGGGGTAGGGAGGGCTGCTTCCAGCCAGATTTCCACGTAGGCGGTTTGCTGCGCCTGCACCCGCACGGGTAGATCGTCGCTTTCGACCGGGCCATACGCCTTGATGACGTAGCGACCAGGTTGGAGGCTGCCGAACTCGAATTTGCCGCTGGCATCGGTCACGGCTCCGAGGTCGGGATGCGGTGGGCCGGCCATGATAACCAGGGTTACGTCGGCCAGTGCCTTTTCGCGGGTGTCGCGCACGATTCCTCTGATAGCTCCCATAGCACTTGGTTGGGCCGCAGCCCGGTTAAAAGGGTGGATAGGTTGCGTAATAAGGGTAAGCCCGGATGTAAATGAGGCGGGCGGCTGGCCTTGCGGCCGCGCTAAACGGTTGGCTACTGCTTATTTGGCATGTTTTTTTTGCAGCCAACCGTTTAGTGAAAGCAGAAAAACCAGTAAGCCGGCCCCTACGCCATGCTGCTGCCCTCGTTCCGCCATTTTTTTAGATTATCAAACACGGGCTTGGTGATGCGCGTGGCCGAGTTGCCCGAGCTGGCGCCGTTGGTGTGGATGCCCACGACCACCCGCCGTCCGGCTGGATCCTTGAACCAGACGGGCGAGCCGCTCTGCCCGCCGGCCGTATCCAGGTCGTAGGTGATGGTACGGCTGGTGACGGCTTTGGCCTTGCGACCGTTGAACCACATGGTGCCCGCGGGCTTGTCGCCCGGGTAGCCGGCTGTATTCAGGCGCTTATCCAGCAGAAACTGGTCGGGAAACTGTCCGAAGCCGAAGGAGCCAATGCTGGGCGACACCGATGCGTTCTTCGGCAGTTGAATTACGCCGTAGTCGTAGTTGCGCGACTTGCCGTTCACCCACCCCTGCACCGACCGGAAGGCAGTAGCCGTGATGGGGTTGAAGGGCGTACTCGCGGCGTTGCGGCCGGGCGTCACCACAATCTGCCGGGGCCAACCGCCCTGCCCGTGGATGTAGACGCAGTGCCCGGCCGTGAGAATCGTGCGCGGCCCGATGAAGAAGCCCGTACCCAGGTAGAGCTTACCGTTGGCGGCCTGAATGCGCAGGTGGCAGATGCGCTTCCAGGGCACGGCCGTGGTATTTTGCACCTGCACCCGGTCGTCGGCGCCGATAACAACTTCCAGGGCCTCAATCTGCTGAGCCAAGGCCTCCACTGACGTTTCGTCGGTGGCGTCGGACTCGCTGTCCATAGCCTCCCCGTCCGACTCCTCCCCTAACTCCAGCTGCTTGATGATGAGTGGGTTGACGCCTTGCTGCCGGAGCATCTGCAAGATGGCAGGGCTGAGCCGGGGCTTTTTACCCCGCACGATGCTCTTCACCAGTTTGCCGCCCTGCTTCACGGCCGCGCCCGCCAGCGTGGGCAGCACGGCCTTGGCCAGCGGCAGCAGAATGCCCGCTAATATCCCGAAGAACTCCTCGTTCCCGGTCGATTCTACATCGGCGTAGGAGGCTTCGATAACCGGCTCGGTTTCGGCGTCCGCCTCCGTGGACTGGCTTTCTTGCCAACCCTCTACGCTCTCGTAGGTCGATTCGGTGTCGGTTTCCGCGGCCGACTCGTCGGACATACCGTTTTCGCCGCTGGCGCTGGTCGAGCGGGAAACAGGGCTGCTGATGGGGCGGTGGCCGGTGGCGTCGTCCACGGTGGTGGCTTCCGCTGTTGCGCCTGCGCCATAGTCTGTGGCCTCGCTGGCCTCACTGGCGCCGGCTACTTCCTCGACTACCTCCTCCGCCGTGCCTGTCTCGTCGTCGTACGACGCGACGGGGGCGTAGCCATTTCCGTTGCCATTAGTGGGCAGGTAGCCCGACCGGCTGCTCTGCTGGGTTACTCGATGTTTCGTTTCCATAGCGTAGGGGTTTTGATTGAAAGAATGAGGCCAAAGCTACCTCCTGCCAACGCCTGACGCCATACTCTTTACTAGGCATATTTATATGTAATATAGGCATATTAAAATTATAAACACAACTGTACTATGCGAGTTTTATTCTGCTAAATTGAACATTACGTTGTAAATAGTTATATTTAAAGTACTTGCAGTTGCCTAGCGCTTCGGCTCGCATTTGATGAAGGTAGAACAGCGCATTGAGCGTAGCATTGCCGGTGTCGCGGCGGTAGCCGACCTGTTTCCCGGCATTGTGAGCGTGCACGACCTGCGCACGCTGGGGGTGTGGTATATGTCTGCGCCGGGGCTGCGCCTGCTGCGGACCACACTGCCCACGCTGCGAGCGTTGGGCCGCGCTTATTATCAGCAGTACTTTGACCCAGAAGACGCTGCCGCCTACGTGCGCTGCTTGCGGGATGTGAGTACGTCCACAGGCGCGTCGGCCCCGCTATTGCAGCGGCTGCGGGCCGCGGCCGACCAGCCCTGGTCCTGGCATCTGAGCACCGTGGGCGTGCTACTGCCCGATGAAGTCGGCCAACCCCTGCTCTCGCTCACCTTCTCCAGCAGCCTCGGCCCGCTCACTGGTCTCAACCCGCAGGTCGTGCATTTGCTGGAAGAAAGCCTGTTTCTGCGCCAGCAACAAGCGCTCTTCCGCCAACTCACGCCCCGCGAAAGAGGCGTGCTGCGCCTGCTAGCGCTCGGCTACACCTCCACTGCCATTGCCCGGCAGCTAGCCATTTCTCCCAATACAGTCCTGACCCACCGCCGCAATATCAACGCCAAGCTCAAGCCCAAAAGCACCTACGAGCTGCTTCACTACGCCCAAGCGTTTAATATGGTGTGAGAGGTGAACTAGCGCGTTTGCTGTTCGGTAAGCGTCATCTGTTCACTATTTGCTATCCTTCCTGGTCGAATGGGAGCATTTTAGCGCCGCGCCGGCGGCGGTAGGGCCGCCGGCGCGGCGGGCAAGTCATTTTAAGCTGGGGGTCAACCTGCACGGCGAGTTTGACTTTTCGGATGATACCCTCAAAGACTCGCTCCGCTTTGACATGGACGCCCCCTTCGCCTCCCACTGGGAGCCGCAGGCAGCCCCATCCGGTTAATTTTCGAAGCCAATTATCAACCAAGGCCACTACCCGCAGCATGGCGCTACTGCCGGATGTCGACACAAGTTTCGTTATTTAGTTTGGCCCAGCAGCCACCTTACGGGGCCGGCAGGTGCCTTTACCCATCATGCGCGTAACGGTTGTCATGGTACCATGAAGCTCTTTTTCACCACTTGCCTGTGCCTCCTACTGTTGCCGCTGCTGCTGCATGGGCAGGGAATCAAGCAACGCGTGGATGCGTACCTGCTGCGGGATTTGCCAAAATTCAACGTGCCCAACATGGAGGTCATCGTTGTCAGCCGCGACTCCGTGCTTTATACCAACTCAATCGGCGAAGCAACCAGCCCGCAAACCCCGTATTACCTGGGCTCGGTGAGCAAGTCCTTGACCGCCTTCGGCGTGCTGAGGCTGGTTGAAGAAGGGCGGTTGACGCTCGACCAACCGGTAACGACGCTTCTGCCTACACTTCACGTCACCGGCAGTAGTACCCCGCTCACCGTTCGCCACCTGCTGAACCATACCAGCGGCATTACCAAAAGGGCGGGCTTTAGCGCCCTGCCGCCGCTATGGGAACTGGAACGCACCGGCTTCCGGTTGGCAACCGCATCGGAGCCCGGCCAGAAGCACGAATACTCCAACCTGAACTACGCCCTGTTGGGGCTGCTTATCGAAAAAATAAGCGGCCGGACGTTTCGGCAATACATGCAGGAGCAGGTGTTTGCTCCGCTGGGCATGGCCCATACGTTTAGTGGGACGGCGGAGCAGAACGAAGCCCGGGTTGTTGCGCAGTACCAATACTGGGGGCCGTTTCCGGTGAAGAGCTCCCAGGCCGACTATGCGCTGAGCGCCGTGCCGGCCGGCTTTATCTGCAGCTCTGCGGCGGACATGGGAAACTACCTGCAGGCCAACCTAACCAAGGGCACCGTGGGCACCCGGCGCGTGCTGGACAGTGCCCTGGTAGCGGCCATGCACACGCCGTGGACGAACGGCAAGACCGGGTACGCCATGGGCTGGAACCAGGGCAGCTACAACGGCAAGCGGCTGTTGCAGCACCTGGGCTCAACGGCGACTTCGTATTCGGCCATTTTCATTTTGCCCGATGACAACCTGGGCGTTGCGGTACTGACCAACTCCAATTCCCTCGGCTTTTCCGAAAGCGTGGTAGAGGGCATCTTAAGCATCGTCACCGGCGCAGACCCTCCCCCGGCTTCCGTAACCGAATGGTATGGGCGGTGGCTGGTAGCGGTGCTGGCGGTACTTTTGGCGGGACGGCTCGTTTACCAGCTTGCGCGCCTGCTGCGCCACGGGCGGGCGCACCCGGCGGCCACCGCGGGCAAAGCACTCAGCAAGGGCAAAGCAGTCAGAAGCCTGGCCGTGGCCATCGGTTGTTTTCTAGGAATCGTATTCTTGTTTCCAACCATTGCCAAGGTTCCGTTCCTGAGCCTGCTGAAGCTGCAGCCCGACATCGGATTGCTTACGCTGCTGGCGCTGGGCAGCCCGGTCGTTACCACGCTAATTCGGACGGGGCAAGTGCTGACAGCTCCTTTGCCCCCGAAAGGGTAGCGCCGGCCCTTTCTCAAACGGAACCCGGATGAGAAAATCACTGCTTTGATTTAGCCGAAGAGGTACTACGCAACTAATTAAAACCCAAGGCTAGTACGAATTGGCCGTTTATATCCAGACCAATGAATAAGGTAGTAAAGTGGGTACTGATTGCCAGTGGCGTAGCCGTTGTTGGCGTGGCGGGGTTTTATGGGGTTAT
This sequence comes from Hymenobacter aerophilus DSM 13606, assembly GCF_000382225.1. Lineage (GTDB taxonomy): Bacteria > Bacteroidota > Bacteroidia > Cytophagales > Hymenobacteraceae > Hymenobacter > Hymenobacter aerophilus. The sequence continues at coordinate 845 of NZ_KB907851.1, read as the reverse complement.
GATGGTAGCCGTAGCCGCCGCGTTCGGGGCATTCGATCCTACTTACACCCAAGCGGACCTCATCGAAAATTACGAAGCCCGGGCAACGCAACTACGGGCCCTTAACGCCTACATCAACACTATTACGCCAGCTGATAAGTCGGTCAACATTGAATTCGATGGGCAGCGCACGCTGGCCATCTTTCACGTGCGGGCCACCGGTTATAACAGTAGCAACTGGGATGTAAAGTGGGACTCGCCCAAAGCGGATAGCTTGCTGCAACAGCTGGGCTGGACTCGGCAAACGCTGACGACGCTCTACGACAAGCTGGACGAGGCGGATTGTATTTCTATTGCCAGCGGGGAGCCCAGCAATATCGGCTACAAGCGCAGCGGTATGGGTAAATTCTCCTACAACATCTTCGCCCAGCCCATGAGCGACAGTTTGAGCAGGCAGTACAGCAGCAGCTGCACCTACATTATCTATAAGCCGGGCGTCGTGCTGGAGTACGGCGGCGGGGCTATCGGCCCGCAGTGCTTCCCCGGCTACCAAGGTAAAAACCGCTCCTTCTAACCTAGGCCTGCTCTTTCGTCGCAACTCTGCAGTGCGCTCACTCCGGTCTTGTTTGGCGCTTAGTTCAGTGGGCTTAGCTTATTCCGGCTCTGATTGCCGGCTCAACCATTACGGGCTGCTGGTCAGAGTATAAACTCCGCATCTGTCATGCGCAGGATGTGCGGACCCTGCTCTGGGCAGCTTTTAGCGCCGCCGCAGTGGTCGGGCTTGCCACCGTAGGCGGTGAGTTGCTGCTGCACGGCCTGTTCGAGTGCCACGACGTCGGTGTAGCGCAGGGCCTGACCATTGATAC
>NZ_KB907850.1 GCF_000382225.1 Hymenobacter aerophilus DSM 13606 | reverse complement strand
CAGCTTGCAAAACTGGCTGGCCATGCACTGGTTGGCCTTCACCGTATTGTTGCTGCGCAAAATTGCCCCATCTTCTACTTCCTAAACAGCTTCAACGCCAGAGCAATCGTACTAACGACCTGTGCAAACGCAATAAGGTCCTTCACTTCGCTCAGGATGACGGGTGGGCCAACCGCCGCACGGCCCGGCCAAACGCGGCCATGAGCGTGGCGTAGGTGAGGGGCTGCACGGTACTGTCGGGCAGCTGAACCCACACCACTGCCTCGCCCGAAGCCGGTGCCGGTGCGTGGCTTAGCTGCTCCAGTGCCTGCTGAACTGATGCAGTAGGGAAGAGGGTGTTAGGCGTTGATTGATTGTTAGATAAGAGTTGATTGTCACCAGTTTTCGACAATTCCGGTAACACATCCGCCAGCCGCAACGCGCGCAGTTGCAGGGCCAGCTGCTCGGCGGCGAAGAAGCGGCGCACGAAGTCGTTGGCGGGGCGCAGCAGCAGCTCGCGGGGTGGCCCCAGCTGCTGTACCTGCCCCGCATCGAGCAGCAGAATCTGGTCGGCCAGTTCGAAGGCCTCGGTAACATCGTGGGTGACGAGCACCATTGTTTTGTTGCGCAGCTCGGGCAGCTCGCGAAATTCACGCCGGATGCTGGCCCGCGTGATGGGGTCGAGGGCGCCGAAAGGCTCGTCGAGCAGCACGATGGGCGGGTCGGCGGCTAGGGCCCGCGCCAGGCCCACGCGCTGCTGCTGGCCCCCGGAAAGCTGACTCGGGTACTGGCCGGCAAACCGCTCGGACGGCATGTGCAGGCGGCGCAGCAGCTCCTGGGTGCGGGCTTCTATGGCGGCCGGGGCGTGGCCCAGCAGCTGGGGCACCACGGCCACGTTTTCGGCCACCGTGTAGTGCGGCAGCAGCCCTACCTGCTGAATCACGTAGCCCATGCCCCGGCGCAACTGCTCGGCGGGTTGGTTGCGGGCGTCGTGCCCGTTGATGAGCACCTTGCCGCTGTCGGGCTCCACGAGGCGGTTGAGCATGCGTAGCAGCGTAGTTTTGCCGCAGCCGCTGGGCCCCAGCAGCACCAGTGTCTGGCCCGCTTCCACCCGAAACGATACCTGCTGCACCGCCGCGTGCGCGCCGTAGTGCTTGCTCAGGTTCCGGACTTCAATGGCAGGCGGCAGATGGGGCATAGGGCATCAAGATAACCGGAAGGAAAACAAAAGGCCCTCCCGCTGCCGGGAGGGCCTTGCTGCATATGACCACCGGGCGGCCCAAAAGTTCAGCCGGTGGCATCAGAATCCGCTAACTGCGGCTTACTGCTTCACCACTTTCAGCACCGTGGCCTGCCCATCCACAACCACCCGGGCCAGATACAAGCCGGCTGGCAAACCGGTCAGACCCGTCAGTTCCAGCTTGCCCGACTGGCCGAGATGCTCGAAGTGACGCTCGTATACCGTGCGGCCGGCCAGCGTGGCGAGCTGCACCTGCACCGTACCTGCGTCGGCGCGGCTCAGGAGCAGGTGCAGGCTGGCGCCGAAGGGGTTGGGCGCGGCCGTTACCTGTAGCGGAGAACCCGCGCCAGCGGCCACCAAAGTAACCACCGATGAATAGGTGCTGCTGCCGTCCAGGTCGAGCTGGCGCAGGCGGTAGTAGCGCGGGCCGGCCTGGGTGGTGCGGTGGCGGTAGGAGTAGCGGTGAGCCGTGCCAGAGTTGCCGGCTGCTTCTACCCGGCCCACCACGGCAAACGTACGGCCATCGGGGCTGGCTTGCACCTCAAAAGCGGCCGAATTCAGCTCCTGCGCCGTTTCCCAGCGCAAATCCGAGTAACTGGCTTTGGCCTGGCCAGTGAAGGAAGTCAGCGTAACGGGCAGCGGGTTTTTGAGCTCGGCCGCTTCGGTATTGTAGGCCACAAATGCCAGGTCGCTGTCGCCGTTGATGTTGAGGCGGAACTTGCGGATGGTCGCCACGTTGGCACTGGTGATGCCGAACGCGGCAAAGTCGCCCGCCCACAGCCGGATGGGCCGCTCGGTATTGGTGAAGCCGGCCCCCAGGGTCATGGGGTTGGTGCTGGCTTCGTAGAAATCAGCCATCCAGTTGCCCACCACTGCCAGGCTACCTATGTTGATTGTCACGGAGTTGCCTACTAGCTTGTCGTTGGCATCCAGAAACTGATACACATCATTTTTGCCGCCCGGCGAGGCAATCTGGGTCACGACGATATCGGGATTACCATCGCCCAGAGAAGAAACTTTCACGTTATCAATGCCAAAATCGATGGCCCCGGCTGGCACATTGGCTACGCCCGTGCCCAGGTCGAGGCCGTTGAGGCCGTCGCGCAGGTAGGGCGCGAGGTCGCGGGCGGGGGCCGGCACGCTGGGGCCGTTGTTTACTTTATCGTAGCGCTGCCCTAAACCCACTTTCGTATTAGGAACAATTTCACCGGCAATATTGAGTACCGGCAGTGCCTTATATGCACTTTTCGCGTAGCTGATTTTCGCTTCGTCCAGCTTAGCATTATTGACCCCAGTGGAGAAAATATTATTACCTAGCTTGAAAGCCAACAGGTTGTGCGAGTCTTCGGGCATGGTGGGGTTGAGGGCCGCGTTGCCGTTTTTGCCGGTACCACTGCGCCAGTAACCATTGTAATCGGTAATGATTTCAGTGACGGCATTCGTGACTGCCGGAGTAGTTTGGGCCTGGCCCGGCACTGCCAGCGCAACGCCGGCCAGCGTCAGCAGAAGTAAGTTTTTGGTCATAAGAGGAAGTGAAGCCGCCACGCTGGAAGCAGGCGGCTGTTCGGACATTCGGCGAAGGTATAAATAATATAAGCCGCTAGTATTATGGCAAGACCGACTGCCGACGTTTTCGTAACGGCCTTCCCTTGGTACACCGCAACACCGGCCCCGGCCGCGCCGCCTTGGCGGCGGCGGTTGCGTTGCTGCCGGGTTGGCCGTAGCTTTCGGCCTGGGAGTGCCCGCGGCGCCCGGCGTGTACCCGGCCCGTTGCCCGGCAGTTTTGCCTGCAATCCAGTTAAAAACCCACTGTTTATGCTTGATTTCCTTCGTTTCCGGCTCGTTTGGCTGTTGGGGCTGCTGCTGCTGGGGGCCGGCTGCGTGCGCAAGGCTACCCCCACCGAGCCAGCCACCGCGGGCCCCGCCACCCGCGTGTACGTGGTGCGCCACGCCGAAAAAGACCTCGCCACCGACCCCACCGACCCGCCTCTGACGGCCGAAGGACAGGCCCGCGCCCAGGCGCTGGCCGCCGCCATCCCGCGCCAGACGCGCCTGAGCGCCGTGTTCAGCACCGATACCAAACGCACGCGCACCACGGCCCAGCCGCTGGCTGCCGTCCGGGGCCTGCCGGTGCTGCTCTACGACGCCCGCGACCTGCCCGCGCTGGCCGCCCGCATCCGCCGCGACTACTCCAACCAGAACGTGCTGGTAGTGGGCCACTCCAACACCATGCTCGAAACCGTGGATGCGCTGGGCGCCCCCCGGCCCGTGCCCGCCATTGCTGATGAAGCTTACGACTACCTGCTGGAAGTGCGCCTGCCCACCGACCCCGCCCGGCCTGCTACGGCCGTAGCCCACCACTACGGTGTGCGCAGCCACTAGCCGGCCCCTTGCTGCCGGCCGCTGCAACCCGGCGGCCGGCTTGCGTTACTATTGGCTACTTCGCTGATTTCTTTCCCGCCCTTTTCCCTCTTTATCATGCAATTTGCTTTCCTTCGCCGGGCCCTTGTGCTGGCGCTGCTGCTGCCCGCCGCGCCACTAGTGGCTCAGGCCCAGACGCCCACCCGCACCGACTCGGTTAACATCCGCCGGATTTACGACGAGGCCCTGGCCCGCGGGCAGAGCTACGAGAACCTGCGCTACCTCACGGGCCAGATTGGCGGCCGACTCAGCGGCTCGCCCCAGGCGGCCCAGGCCGTGCAGTGGGGCCAGACGACGATGGAAAAGCTGGGCCTCGACCGCGTGTATCTGCAGGAGGTGATGGTGCCGCACTGGGTGCGCGGCAAGGCCGAACAGGCCAGCATCCGGTCGGCCAAAGGCAAGGGCGTAAACCTGAGCGTGTGCGCGCTGGGCGGCTCGGTGGGCACCGGCGGCAAGCTGCGCGCCGGCGTGGTGGAGGTGCAGAGCCTGGCCGAGCTGGCCGCGCTGCCCGAAGCTCAGGTGAAGGGCAAGTTCGTGTTCTTCAACCGCCCCATGAACCCGCTGCACGTGGAAACCGGCCGGGCCTACGGGGAGGCCGGCGACCAGCGCCGCTCCGGAGCCGCCGCCGCCGCCAAGCGCGGGGCCGTGGGCGCGCTCGTGCGCAGCCTCACGCTCGCCCACGACGATTATCCGCACACCGGCACCATGAGCTACCAGGACGGCGTATCGAAAGTGCCCGCCGCCGCCGTCAGTACCAAAGGCGCCGATGAGCTGAGCCAGCTGCTTAAGGCCGACCCCAACCTGAGCGTGGAGCTGGAAATGAACTGCCAGACCCTGCCCGACGTGAAAAGCTACAACGTCATCGGCGAAATCAAGGGCTCGAAATACCCCGACCAGATTATCACCGTCGGCGGCCACCTCGACTCCTGGGACCTGGGCCAGGGCGCCCACGACGACGGCACGGGCTGCGTACAGAGCATGGAGGCGCTGCGCCTGCTGAAAACCACCGGCCTGCGCCCCGAGCGCACCGTGCGGGCCGTGCTGTTCATGAACGAGGAAAACGGCAACCGCGGCGGCATGAAGTACGCCGAGCAGGCCAAGGCCAACAACGAAAACCATCTGGCCGCCATGGAGTCGGATGGGGGCGGCTTCACGCCGCGGGGCTTCAACATTGATGCGGCCCCGGCGGTGGTGCGCAAAATTGAAACCTGGCAGCCGCTGTTTGCGCCCTACGGCAGCGGCCAGTTCACGCAGGGCCACGCCGGCACCGATATCGGCCCGCTCAAGGGCCAGGTAAAGGCCCTGGTCGGCTACGATTGCGACTCGCAGCGCTACTTCGACATCCACCACACCGCCGCCGATACGTTTGATAAGGTGAACCGGCGCGAGCTGGAGCTGGGCGGCGCCAGCATGGCTGCGCTGGTGTATTTGCTGAGCAAATACGGACTCTGATAATTGATGTGCGCAGCCGCGCTATTGCCAATAAAGAAGCCCGGTGGCCTTACGACCACCGGGCTTCTTTTTAACTAAATGCACCGAATATATTATTCGGCGGCAGCGTTTTTGCGCGGACGGCCGGGGCCTTTGCCGGTGCCGTTGGCGGCGCGGGGCTTCCGCTCTTTCTTTTCAATTTTGTAGCCGGGCTCCAGCATGGCATTCAGCTCTTCCATCATGGAGTTGATTTTGGTAGCCTGCTTGCGAATACGGGTCAGCAGCGCGTGGTTGTCTTCGGCGCTGTTGAGAATTTCCTGGAGCTTGTTGAGGTCGTTGGTTGCCATCGGAGAAATATACGGGTTGAAAAATTGGGTATTCGCAAAGTTGCTGGTTTATTTTTATTCCAACAAACAATTTGTGCCTGATATATTTCCGATACGCGAAAAATTCTAAAACAGCTGATGGATTGAATATTAAATTGGCTGCATCAAAAAACAGCCTGCTTAACCAGGCGTAATCGCCGGCAAACAGACTGCTAATTTTTAGTTAACCCTACGGGCTGAATTTGCGATGAAGCGCTGCTGAAAACGCGTTTATAATTTAGCGCAATAGACCAAGATTCGGAGTGTTGTAGCTGGGTAACAACACTGGCAGCAAGCCACTTAATTCTGCTCCAGAATCTGGAAAAGCTCGTCGAGCTTGGGCGTCAGAATAATTTCGGTCCGGCGGTTGAGGGCTTTGTTGGCGGGCGTGTCGTTGGGGGCTACGGGCACGTACTGGGCGCGGCCCGAGGGCGTAACCTGCGAGTCGGAAAGTCCGGCTTCGGTGAGAATACGGGTGATTTCGGTGGCCCGCAGCACACTCAAATCCCAGTTGTCCTTGGCCCCGTTCACCACGCCGCGCACCGGCACGTTGTCGGTGTGGCCTTCCACCAGCACGTTCACATCTTGGTTGCCCTTGAGGGCGGCGGCCAGTTTCTTGAGGGCTTCCTGGCCTTTGGGGTCCACTTTAGTTGAACCCGATTTAAACAGCAGCTGCTCGGAAAGCGACACATACACTTTGCCGTTTTTCACATTTACCTGCAAATCCTGGGCGTTGAAACCGAGCAGCGCGTCGCCCACTTTCTGGCGTAGCGCCTTCACGGCCGCTTCTTTTTGGTCGAGCACGCGCTGCATTTCGGCAATGCGCTCTTCCTTGCTGCGCAAATCAGTCGAAAGCTGCGAATTCGCTTGCTGCGCGCCGTCGAGGCTTTGGTTAAGCTGATTTACCTGCTGGTTTTTCGAAAGCAGATTGCTACGCAACGATTCTTCGTTGCGCGCTTTCTCATTTTCGAGGGCCGATTTCTCTACCTGCAGCTGGTCGCGGGCCTGCGCGGCATCCTGGTATTGGCGCTGCACAGCGTCGAAGTTTTTCTGCGATACGCAGCTGGCTGAACCAAACAACAGGGCTGCGCCGCAAAGCATTTTGGGGAGAGCAGAAGATGAAAACATAAGCGTGGCAAGAGAAAAAAATGAAACGGCAGTTATTGAAGCTGTTTAGGAAGTAGAAGATGGGGCAATTTTGCGCAGCAACAATACGGTGAAGGCCAACCAGTGCATGGCCAGCCAGTTTTGCAAGC
>NZ_KB907849.1 GCF_000382225.1 Hymenobacter aerophilus DSM 13606 | reverse complement strand
CCACGTCAGCTACGGGCGTCACGGCTATTGTTGCCGTTGCCTGGTCTGGGGCCGTGTTGGCTCCCTGGCTGGTGGCCGTGGTTAGGGTTGCAATAGCATTCACCGGGCCAGTAGCCGGCGCGGTAAACGAAATAGTTGAGGAGGCGAACTCATTTGCACTTGCTGGCACACTCGCAATGGTGGTGTAGGAGACGATGCCTGTCGTTGGATCGTAGGTTCCCCCATTGGTGGCCGTTACGTTGGTCAGGCCAGCAGGCAGTTGCACTTGTGCATTAACGGTCTGAGCGGCACTAGGGCCATTGTTCTTAATGGCAACCGTGAACGTACCCGTAGCCCCAGCGTTGATCGGGCTTGCGCCCGCCGTCAGCGTAATGCCCAGATCAGCCACGGGGCTTACCGGGATGGTGTAAGTAGCCGGCGTGGCATCCTGCGCGCCTAAGTCATCGATTACAGTGTAGCTGAACGTTACATTGCCATCAAAACTGCCCGAAGGTTTAAATTGCAGCTGCGAGGCTTGCGCAGGTTTAATTACCGTGGTTGTGGTAACCAGTGTGCCGTTAAGAGAAAGCGTGCCCTGGGCGGCCGGCGGCAACGTAGTAATCCGGTATGAGTCGATGGTATTGTTGCCATCTGGGTCGGTACCCGTCAGGGCCGGAATGGTCGTCGGGCTGGCATTGGCGGCAATAGCGGGCGCGGTTACGTTGTTGGCAGCCGGTGGGCGGTTCTGCACCGTCGTCACGTTGGCGTTGGCCAACGAGCCGTTGTTGTTGGCGGGCTCCGTATCGGGGCTTGATGAGGTGCTGCTGGCTTTGCCCGTTACGATGCCAGTGGCTGGCATCGTGAATGAAATAGTTGTAACACTCTGCTGGTTGGAAGTCATCGTGCCGATGGTGGGTAGCGTTAGCACGCCGGTGCTGGCGACGTAAGTGCCACCGGTTACGTTTTGCAGATTTTTGGTTAATAGAACCTGCGTCACCACACCGCTCGCGTTGGTATCTCCCTGGTTGCGGGTGGTCACGGTGTAGCTTACCGTCTGGCCAGCCTGGCCGCGGGCCGGGCCCGTGAGGGTCGTAAGCAGGTCAGCTTCTTCGCACCACGTGAAGGCCGAAATGTACACGGCCTGCGTGCCGGAATTGTCTACCTCCGTTTGCAGGTTCTTATAAATCAGCTCCAGCCGAACAATCGGCTCCCGGAAGTTTACGGTTACGTTGCCGTCAGGGCCTTCTGTACCCGTGTTGCCCTGGCCAGTAATTCGGTTGCTACCGGCAGTAAAAAAATTATTGCCGTTAGGGGCCAAGCTAATATCGGTGGCTAATAGCTGCACTACCGTACCATCTACTTTATAACCATTGAAGGTTACGTCATCCACAAACGCACTTCCTATACTCGCGAGGCCTTTATCCAAATCGCCCATCGTGAAGCTGAAATTCTTCAGCGGGCGATTGAAGTCGAAATTGATAGTGCTGGTAACGCTGGCGGCACCCGTTGAGTTGAGTGAGCCGGTGTAGTCCGTAAACCAGTCGAGCGCGTAACCCGGGCTGCCAGCCCGATAGTCGGTGGTAAGCGTTGTCTGGCCAGCGGGGGCGCTGTAGTCGCGGGCAGTGATGGTTACGTTGGAATTAGCCACCGCAACAGTGCGCTGGACGGCCCAGTCCTCACCATCAGGCCGCGCCGTGAAATCAAATACCAAGGCCTGAGCACAAGTAGCCTTATTTACTGGAATACCTAATTGGCTGATATTAGACGTCACGCCTTCGCTATTCTTTACGCTAAAAGAAGCAATAGCGCCCGTGCCGGAGTAGTTAGTAACGGGCTGGAAGGAAAGCTGTGCCGAACGGCTAGCTGGGTAATCGGTGTTGACTGCTGCTATTCCTCCGTTTACATACAATGTGCCGAAGGCAGCGTTAGGCAAAGCGGTAAAACGCAGCGTATTAATGGTGCCACCTAAGCCGGAAAAACCCCAAGCCGCCAAATCCCGCAGGTTCTGCCGTGAGTTGTTTCCGATTAGGGTAGGATTGGTGAAATCCCGCGTAATGGGTGCTCCGTTTCCAACTTTGAAAGTATATTTAGCAGTGGTGGTAGAAGCCCCATCCGCGTTTCGTCCTTTGAAAGTAAAAGACGTATTATTCGAAACAGCATTCTCAGCCGCACTAAAGGCCAATCTGCTTGTCTGAGGAACGGGCAAATTTAGGCTTGGTGTAACTGCTATCCAGCCATTATTATTCGCGTTTCTCGCATACAGAACGCCCTGACTGGCATCGGGAAGCTCAACAAAGATAAAGCCGGTGGCATTCGTACTCGTACTTGAAAGGCCTCGGTCAAGTTCGGTAATGCCTGCACCGCGGCTTACTGTCGTAGCTGAGGTAATATTGCCTACTGTCGGAACGGCGTTGGGCCGGTTGGGGGCATTAGTACCTCCTTCAAAAGCAGCAAAAGGGTTGAGGCCTCCCGTGCTAATAGTGCTCGTAAAAGTGGGAGCTAGCGGCTGCTCCGTCTGGCGAATACTAGCGCCCGCTACCTCGGCGGCCGGTAGGACCCGGACTGTTTGGGCCCAGCCAGCTGTACTACCCAGGCTCACCCAGGCTAGCAGCAGCGGAACAACTCGTAAGAGTGTTTTCATAAAACAGAAAGAAAAAGCTTCAAGGATTGAAGTGGATTTTTTAATTGGGGTGCAAACTTAAGCCAACGAATGTACTTCGCGGGCGAGGGATGTAACTTTATTTTTCGTCCAACGTAGCCTTTGGCTCGATGAACGCCTTTAGTGAGGTAGATATTCTGGACTTGAGAGTTACCGAGCGACTTCACCAATACAAAAGGCCTATATGTTGCGCCAGGCCATACGCAATAAACACCGTTGCCGGATTTCTGTGAAACAAGAGATATATATTGCCGCTAGCGTTGAGCTACGCATACACGGAGCAGCCTGTAATGAGGGCCGTGATAAGTAGGATTAACGGGCTCACCTCCAACAAAAAAAGCCTCCCTGGATTCCAGAGAGGCTTTTTTTGTTGGTAAACCGTACAACACTAGTTCTTAACCAAGCGCGTAACGTGCGTGGAGGTATTGCCCGTCACCCGCACCATATAGCTACCCCTGGGCCATTCAGCCGAAGCCAAGTGCAGTAGTTGCCCGCCAGGGGCCGTGGTACTGTACAGCAGGCGGCCTGCTGCGTCGTATACCTGTACCTGGTAGGTGCCAGCGGGCAGGCTACTGAGTTGTAGAACAGAATTACCGCTGGTAGGCGTGGGCCATACAGCTACTGCAGCCAGATTACCGAAACGCACCGTCTGTACCTGGCTGTAGCTGGCCGTACCGTCTAAATCAACCTGCCGGAGGCGGTAGTACACGAGCTGCCCAACCGTCCGGCGGCCGATGCCGGCATCAGTCAGGTTATAGGTGTGTGCCTGGGCGCTGGTGCCCTGGCCAGCCTGGCGACCTACTTCTTCGAACCGCTGGCCATCGAAGCTGCGCTCCACGGCGAAGTAGTCATTATTAACCTCCTGGGCCGTTTTCCAGCTTATCCGGGTATCACCTCCTGCAGCCTGGGCTGTAAAGCTGATTAGTGTAACGGGTAGCGGTGGGACTTGGCTGAGCACTTTGACATTGCCTGAGAACTCCGAAGTAGTGTTGTTGGTGACCGTAGCCGTAGCTGTTAAGTATAGATCACCGTTGGCCAGTGCGGCCTGCAGGGCAGCTTGCTGGGTCGGTGACAGGTTGTTAATAATAGTGCTGATTGGCAAGTTGAATAAGAAGATAGGAGCTCCGGTTTCACTGCCCTGATCAAGCCCATTGACCATGCCGCTGTAGCTGCCGGTCCGGGAAGTTCCATCTACGATGCCTGTAGTTGTCCCTTCCGTAACCGTGAACAGATAGATCTGGCCTTGGCCGAAAGCCGGCGCAGTCTTATCGGCAATGAAGAATTCAAGCGTGCTGCCGGCCGGTGCGTAGCCGGTTACCTCCAGATTGCCATCGAAGGTACTCGCCCGGTAAATAACCGGGAAGTTGAGCAAGCCATTGGCACCGCTGGCCGCCGTTTTACCGTCAGTGTTGAGGCTGAAACCATCCCCTCCGGCAGTAGTAGAAGCGGATAAATCAATACCCAAGTCCTCGTTGTCAGAGAAGCTGTTCTGCGTAAATACATTGCCTGAACTACCAGCTAGAGCCACAATTCCATCACCCTTATTACCGGTGATGGTGTTCTGACTGAATGTATTATTGTTGGTGCTAGCTGCAATGCTGATGCCTGCATCTACTTTAGCGTTGCCCTGGCCGTTGTTTCGGATGATGTTCTTGGCAACAGTATTGTCCTTGTTGGTACCGCTGGAAAACTCGATACCATTGTTGAGGAAGTTGCTGATGGTATTACCCGTAATCGAGGCGTTGGCAGTGCCGCTTAGAATCTGGATTCCATCGGCATTCTGTTTTTGACCTGTGCCACCAAGTAATACGTTATCAGTTACTATAACATTATCAGCATTCTTCAACTGAATGCCTCCAAACGCGTTATCTGTTGCAGTGATATTCGTCACAGTTGAATTAGCTGAACCGCTCAATGATACAGCTGAACCTAGGTTAGCGTTACCAACCGCGCCGTTGAAGCCTATCGAAGCAATCAAGGCATTCTTGCCTGTTACCAGCAGCCCACGTGCGCCGTTAAAGTCGATGGTAACTTCCGGCCCCGTGGTTATCTCGGCTACTGCCGCTACTTTGTTGCCGGTCAGGTTTGCCTGCTTATTACCGTCTAAGGCTGTACCGATGGCGCTAATAGAGGGCAGAGCTGAAGCCAAAGTGAAGGTGGAACCCACATCGGCAAGGCCGCTACGCAGGCCGGGCAGCGCCCGCCCATCGCTGAGCATGAAGATGCTGATTTCTATGCCAGCCGCTGGGTCAGAAGCGGTAGTGCCCGTGGCTACGGTACCATTGAAGGCGTCCTGGTCAAGCCCATCATTCGTTAGTTCGTTTGAGTTGATAATGAACTGCCGCAAAGAGCCTTGGCCAGCATCATTTGTGTTGCTAATGACGTCGAAGTTGAAGCCGAAATCGACGCCACTATATGAACTTCCCGTTAGTTCGCTGGTCTGTGCAATAGACTGGGCCGTGGCCCCACCAGCTGTGAGGCTAGCTAGCGTCGCACCAGTGGCAGCAGCTCCTGCATCCACGAGGGTTGGATTTTCACCGCCTACGCGATTAGGGTCTGCTATGCCTTCCGCTACTCTGAAAGTCTGCACTGGCAGCACGCCTACCGCATCAGCCTTACGGGCCGATTTCACCGTTGAGCTAACCACCCGCACTGTATAGCGCGCTTCCGATGGAACGTTACTGAAACTGTATGTACCGTCGGAACCTGTAGTAGTCGTTTGTATCAGCTTGCCCGTGGTAACGCTATAGAGCTCTACCGTGGTGCCCGCGCTGCCAATCTGGCTAATAGCAGCGGCCGAGTTGCGGGCAGTTGCCAAGGTGCGGCCCGATCCGCCACCGTAGTTCACATCGTCGAAAACGGTGCCGCTAATCTGGGTCAATGGTATCACCTTCACCTTAGCATCGTCGGCTGTACCGTCGTTGTTGCCGGTGGCCGGGTCATCGGTGTCCGAAGTCGAGCGGGCCGTACCCAGCACCGTCTGGCTGGGCATGATAAAGCTGATACTGGCCGTAGTGACGGCTGACATAGCCTCGATAGTGGGAATTGCCGCCAGCGTCACTACGCCCGTCAGTGGATCATATACTGCACCAGTAGGCAGCGTCAGATCACTCGACGGTAAATTCGGTACCAGCGTAATGGTACGCACCACGTTAGTAGCCTTACCCTTGGGGCTGATATTCTGGGTCGAGATAGTGAAGGTTACTGTTGTGCCAGGGTTAGCCTGAGTAACGTTGGTCGTCAGCGTGGTCTTTATATCGGCTGGGCAACCCGCAATAAGGTTGGGCACGTCGGCGCGAGTGATGCCGGTTTGCGCCTGGCCCAAGTCAGCAGCGCCAACTCCCGAGCCGTATTGGGCACCATTAAAGCTCGTGCCGTTAGCACCAGGGCTAGAGCTTGTATTTGAATTCAGGACAGAGGAAGCAAAGATGATACCGCCGCCGCCGCCGCCGCCCGGGCCGTGGGGCGAAGTACTACCCGGGTTGGAACCGCCCTTGCCACCATCAGCCAGCACCGTAATACTCTGCAAAGAGGCAGGCGCATTATTAACGGGATTAACTAACAGTACCACCGAGCCGCCAGCGCCACCACCGCCCGAACCGTCGTTGACAGGTAGCAAGCTCATATCTGCCCCGCTCACATCAATAGTGCCAGCACCACTGATGCTGTTAGCCCGAACCAGCACAATGCCTCCACCGGCCGCGCCCGAACTGCTGAAGCCGCTGGCCGGATTGCCGAGGCCGTTGTTGACAGTACCAGCGCCGCCGCCGCCGCCCATTACAAGGCGGCTGGGCGTCGCCTGCGTAAAGTCGGCGCCGCCATTTCCTCCGTAAGGTTTATTCGAATTCCAGGCGTTGCCGCCCTGGCCGCCGCGGCCGGCGTTGCCGCCGCCGCCACCGCCGGTATTCTCGTCGTTAATCGTAAAGTTACCATCGGTGCCGCCGCCCCCGGCGTTGCCCGGAGCGCCGCGGCCCCGGTCACCTTGCGGGTAGCCGTCCCCGTCAGAACCACGAGTATCAAATAGTACTCCGCTGGAATTAACGTAACGCGGAGTACCGGCAGTGCCTTCACCTTTGTTAGCGCTGGTAGGAATGGTATTACTATGGCGGTAAGCGCCTTCGGCAATAGTAGCGGGGCCCTTAAACAGCTGCCCCGCACCACCCCGAAAGCCCAAGCCTTTGGCATCAATTTTCTTTCCGTTGAAATTAAGCGTCCCGCTCACGTCGAGTACGATGAGGCCTCCGGTTGATCCATTCCAGGCTGGAGCCACAATGTTTTCGTTCAGAGTCAGGTTCTTATACTGGGGTATGCGCAATACCTGGAAAGTTTGCTGTCCCTGGGTAGCTGACGAGGCCGCCGATTTATAGCCATACACCAGCGGGGTTTCCAGCGTCAAGGTTGATCCCGAAACGCTCTTCACTACCACGTACTCATACTGGCCGGCCGTAAATGCTGCGTCAATCAGATTGCCACTGCCCAACCCATCGCCACTAATACCATCGCCGTAACTGTCGTTATCAGTGGCGCTGATGCCTGCACCCTGCATCTGCATAAGAACCACTAGGTCACCGGGTGTAATGGTAGTACTGCTACCGTCCGTCCGAATACTTCCTAATGTTACTTTAGTGGTACCTGCTACAACTGTACCCGAACCTGGGTAGTAAGTATTAGGCGGAGTGCTGATGGTAGCATCTCCGTCTTTGCCGGGGGTAGCGCACAGCAGTGTGGCCAACGATGAGACAACTTGGGTGGAAATTTGGGCCCGTGGGTTGGTGCTATTGTTGTTATCTGCTACAGGGTCGCCTCCGCTGGTGGTACTGGTGGCCGAGGCCGAACCCGTTATCGTAGTTGGGGTGGTGGAAGGTGCGTTGAAGCGTACCGTATAGGCTATGTTAGCGCCATTATTCAGCGTACTGACAGCCGGCCAGGTTACTACGCCGTTAATGTAGCTGCCGCCGTCTGACACACTAACACCGGTGAGATTGGCTGGGAGTTGCGCCCGTAAGCTTACGCCGGTGGCAGTACTGGGCCCTAAGTTGGTAGCTACTACCGTATACCCGACTACCTGATTAGGCACTACCCGCGTCGGGCCATTAATTACCATCTCAATATCGGCTTCTTGGGTGACGAGAGTGGTAGATGTGCCGGTGTTGTTGCCAGGAGTATTATCAGTAATGGTGCTGCCGGTAATAGCATAGGTCGCTGAGCCAACAATATTGGTGTTAGGCATCGTGAAGGCAATATTTCGCTCCTGAGACTGCCTGCCGGCTAATGTGAAAGCTGGGAAAGTTGCTTTGCCGGTAGTGGCATCGTAGGTACCACTATTGGATAGGGAAACTCCCTTCAAATTCTTTGGAAGCGTAATGGTAGTGACAATACCTGACTGCTCCGCAGTACCATTGTTGGTTACTTTAGACGTAAAGTATACCAGTTTGCCCTGCGGAGCCTTAGCCGGGCTAATGAGCTCAGTGCTCAAATCAGTCGTTGCGAAAGGAGCTAAGGGCAGCGCGTAAGCGGGCGTAACGTTTGCTTCACCCCGCGTATCATTTACCCAGATTGGGAATGTACCAATAGCATCCCGGGTAAGGGAGGTATAGCTCGAGGGGGAGGCCGGGGCGGAGTGCGGATTGCGCGCGCTTAAAAGGGGGGAGCCATCCACACACAAGGGGCCGGTGAGCAGGCCTACCCACAGCAATAGTCGCCCGAAGGAATGGAGTAAGTGTTTGGTCATCTGATAGGGGGAAAAGAAGACTCAGAAAGGATAAATTTGAGATTAGGTGAAGCTTATCCAGATTGGCAAAAATATATAAAGTAAGTTATATAAAAAAAATAGTGGCATAATGTGAGGTGGTCTAGGCAAGACGGACAGAAGAAGGACGTATATTTCTTCTGTTATGACAGCAAAATCCAGCGGGACGTCGCCCGACAAACGGCGTAAATACGGCGACGCGTTTAAGGCCGAGGCCCTACGCCTGGCCAGCGAGAGCCGTAGCACGCAAGCCGCGGCCCGGCAACTGGGCATCAGCCCCAAGCTGCTCTACCGCTGGCAGCAGGCCCAACTCGTCGCCGAAGTAGGCAGTATAGAAGTGGCCCGCGACCCGGAAGTGCGGGCCC
>NZ_KB907848.1 GCF_000382225.1 Hymenobacter aerophilus DSM 13606 | reverse complement strand
CCGCGCGCAGGGCCCGCACTTCCGGGTCGCGGGCCACTTCTATACTGCCTACTTCGGCGACGAGTTGGGCCTGCTGCCAGCGGTAGAGCAGCTTGGGGCTGATGCCCAGTTGCCGGGCCGCGGCTTGCGTGCTACGGCTCTCGCTGGCCAGGCGTAGGGCCTCGGCCTTAAACGCGTCGCCGTATTTACGCCGTTTGTCGGGCGACGTCCCGCTGGATTTTGCTGTCATAACAGAAGAAATATACGTCCTTCTTCTGTCCGTCTTGCCTAGACCACCTCAGGGCGTCGGTGGTTTGGTTGGCCGGGATGATAACCGATTGCTCCGTAGCCGTAGGTCCTGAGTTGCGGCCCTTCGTTTGCGAAATATCCCAGGGGTTGGTTTTCTTCGAGCTGGCCCCTTCCGCTTCCTGGTTGCCGGCTACGTCCTGGCCCCCGGTCCCGCTGTTCAGGGTGCGAGCCTTATCGGTAATGCTGCCCCGGTATTCAGCCCGAAATTCAGCCTTGCGGGCCTGCTCCGGGGTTAGCCCCTCAATGGTGGAAAGCAGGTAGGCGTAGGCGTCGGTATCGGAGGTAAACGCCTGACTGCGGCCTACGCGCTTGCCGTTGATGTACAAGGCCAGGTCGCGGCTGGTGATTCGGGCGGGCACCTTACCGTTACCCTGCGCGAGCTTGGTAGTCGTGCCGTTCTGGCCTACCACTTCCGCGCCCCGGTTGTCTACCAATACCTCAGCAAACGGGCTCCGGGCGCTGGCGAAGGTTACCCCCACGGTGGGATAATGGTTGGTTACTTGGGCCGGGTCTATACCAAGTGCCGTTTTCATGGTGCGCTGGCGCAGGCCGGTAGGCTCCGGGGTGTAGGTGCTGGCCTGATAGCCCACGGTCGGCGTAACGGTAATTTCCGACGCGGATTTCTTAGGGGCTGCCTTGGGAGCTTTGGGAGCTATCGGCCGGGCATACGTCTGAATCTCGGTGCTCCGCTGGTACGCGTGGGGAAGTAATAGCTCATCGAGGTACTGAGTATACCGCTTGGAGCCGGTCTGCTCCTGCTCGACTAGCTGCTGCTCTTGTTCCGTCAGCGGCTCTAACGCCTTCATCTTCTCCACCACCCCGGCCACCGTCGCCGCGTGGGCTTTCATCTGCTGGTCGATTAGCTTGCTCACAAACGGGTCGCGCCGGGCGGCCTCTACTACTTCCGGGCGGCTGGTGCGGGCAATGCGTCGGCCGGTCGTCGGGTCCAGCTTAAAAGCACCGTCTTCTACCTCAAAGAAGTTGGAGGTCGCCGTACTGCGCTGCCCATAGCGGCCGGGCGTGGCTGCCGTGGAAACGGTAGAGGAATCTTCTTTAGCGAGCTGGTCGAGGAACCGGGTAGCTACGGCGGTCCGGTCGAACGTATCCGGGTTGTCGAGCACGGCGCTGGGGGCGTCGGGGCTATAGGTACCCGGTTTAAGGATGTTCCCATCCTTGTCTTTCAGCGTGGCGTTCAAAGCCGCATCCACGGCGGCCGGGTTGTAGGGCGCATCGGCCCCGCTGGAAAGCCGGACCACATCCTTAAACCGGCTTTCGAGCTGCTTGGTCCAATCCACCTTACTGTTGTGGTTGGCGATAATCTCGTCGGCTTGGCTCTGCTTGTCAACGCTGTTCAGGTTGGGATTGTGAATCACGCCCTGAAGCTGCTTATAGAGCCCCGCCCGCTCTTGGTCGAGCATCGGTTTATAGGGCAAGAACCCAGTAGTAGCAATGCCCGACCGTAACCGCTGCATCTGCTGGGCTTCCTGTTGCTCCTGCTTCTGCTTGTTGGCGGCTGCCTTTTCGGCTGCGTGGCGGGCTATTAAATCCTGACGGGCAATCGTCGCTAGGGGTGCCCCGCCGCCCTGAAGAAGAAACGCTTCACCACTGCCCGCAACACCTAACGGAACGGGCGAATAATTTGGAAATGAGATTCTTGCCATTACCCAAATTTACGACAAAGCGAGCGGTCTGATTAGGGTTGGGCCTTGTGTGCTGCTGATAGCTGCCCCATATTGCAGGGCAAACCTATCTAACGTTCAACAATCTATGAGGAAGCTATTTGGCTCTTTCGCCCTTTTGCTGGCCCTGACTACGGCCGCGCCCATTGCCTCGACCATTACGGCCGCTACTGCTTCCGCCCCAGTGGCAGCCGCAACCACCGTCTATGTATGCGCCAATGGGAAGACGGTGGTCTACCACGGCGGCAAGGATTGCGCGGCCCTGCGTCGGTGTACCTATGAGGTCAAGAGCTTAACCACGACCCAAGCACAAGCCAACGGGTTGCGCGGGTGCATGAAATGTTACTAACAGGACTATGAAATACAAGTTTCTACCTGTTGCCTATGTAATGTGGCTTGTTTCCTCTTGTAGTTCAGGGACAGGTGAGGTTGAGCAAAAGCCCTCTCAAGCTGTTCCCACCATAGAGCAGACCGCAGATATAAACGATTGGCTTCTGAATAGCGATGGTAAACTAGACGCTGTATCAGCCAAATACAATGTGAGCAGGGATACCGTGCTAAAGATTATGATGGGATACTCTGGTATGGACTCTACTCAATCTACTCTGCTTTTTTCTGACTTACTCACCACGAAGAAGAAAGGCCCCGCCCAAGCAATTACCGCCGACCTAGCAAAACGGTATCAACTTCCTTATTCAACTGTAGGAGGCATGATTTACGACATGAAGGTATTGGAGTTGGCAGCACAAGATAAAACAGATGAATAAGGACACACTCTCAAAACTGGTAAGCTTTCGAGCTGCGATATTGTCCCTTCTAGCCGCCTTTGTATTTGTGCTCTACAACTGGGCCCAAAATGGGCGGTATCAGATGATAGGGGATAGGCATCTATTAGATACGGGTTCTGGCAAAATGTATATGCTCACCCCTGATAAAGATGGGCGGGCATATCACTGGGGTAAAATGTGTCCGGCTATTTGACGAATAAAGCCAACGCTCAGCGCATAAAGTGGCGAGGTGGCCCCAATTTGTCCTACAAACTGTCCCACGTACAAAAGAAAAGGGCGTTTCCGCAATGGAAACGCCCTTTTAGGTAGCGGGGACTGGACTCGAACCAGTGACCTTTGGGTTATGAGCCCAACGAGCTACCAACTGCTCCACCCCGCACTGTTTGGTAATACAAATGTACGCACGTTTTCGAGAAATGAGCTATCAACGGCTGAAATTTGCCATTTTGCGGGGTTTCATCCTTGATTATCAGCTATAAAAATTACCCTTTGCGCGGCGGGTTAAAGGCCGCCTGCCGCCGCTGCGTACATAATTCGGGAATAGTCGACACCCGGGGAAAGTAGCTGCGTTAAGCCTTTCATCTTTTTACCCTAATCGTTCTCCTAATTATGCTCACTTGTTCTACTCTGCAGTGGCGGCAAGTGCCGGCCCTGCTCGCCGGCCTGGGTTTGCTGGCGGCCTGCAACTCCAACCAAACCACCGAAACGGCCACCACCAACCCCGCCAACGACTCGGTAGCCACTGCGGCCGGCACTATGCCCGCCGGTGGCGGCACCATGGCCGCCGTGAAGCCCACCAGTCCGCCGCCGGCCTGGGCCCCCAACATCGCCCCCGAGATGCTGGCCGTTATCGAGAAGCTCGACAGCCTCAGCGGCCCCACCCCGCCCGATAAGCTCACCCCGGCCGAAGTCCGCAAGGCCCCTTCTTTCAAGGATGCGCTGATGGCCGTGATGCAGAAGTACAACATTCCGGCGCCCTACGCCGACGTGGATACCATGAGCAAGATGGCCGCCCCCGGCCTGAAAGTGCGGCTTTATACGCCGGCTGGCGCCACCGGCCCGCTACCGGTAGTGGTGTACTACCACGGCGGCGGCTGGGTCATTGCCAACCTTGACACCTACGACGCCTCGGCCCGCGGCCTGGCGGCCAAAACCGGCGCCATCGTGGCCTCGGTGGCTTACCGCCAGGCCCCCGAGCACAAGTTCCCAACGGCCCACAACGACTCGTTTGCGGCTTATCAGTGGGTGCTGAAAAACGCGGGCTCGTTTAATGGCGACCCCAAGCGCGTAGCCGTGGCCGGCGAAAGTGCCGGCGGCAACCTGGCCGCCGCCGTCAGCATGATGGCCCGCGACAAGGGCGTGCAGGTCCCCAAACACCAGGTGCTCATCTTCCCTATTGCGGGCTACGACCTGAACACCCCTTCTTATCAGGAGCACACCAAGTCGAAGCCGCTGTACAAGGATTTTATGGCCTGGTTCTTTAAGTACTACCTGCGCAGCCCCGCCGATGGCAAGAGCCCGCTGATTGACCTGGTGCACGCCAACCTGAAAAACCTGCCGCCCGCTACCGTTATCAGTGCTGGCATCGACCCACTGATGAGCGAGGGCAAGACGCTGGCCGACAACCTGAAAGCGGCCGGCGTGCCCACTACCTACCAGCTCTACCCCAACGTCACGCACGAGTTCTTCGGCATGGGCGCCGTGGTGCCCCAGGCCCGCGAGGCCGAGGATTTGGCCGCCAACGAGCTGAAAAGAGCCCTCAAATAAGGCTCCTGACCAGCCGGTTTTAGCTTCCACAAAAAAGAGCGGCCGCCCGGTGCCGGGCGGCCGCTCTTTTTTGTGGAAGCTAAAACCGGCTGGTGATGCCGAAGTGAATTTTGCCCGAGCTCAACCCGAAACGCTGCTGCTCGCTGCGGCCCAGGGCATACACGAATTGAAACTGGCCCGCGCCGGTACGGAAGCTCAGGCCCGCCCCTAGGCCGGTGGGCGTGTCGCGCGGGTAGGGGTCGTTGGGCAGGTCGCGGCGCAGGTAGGCTTGGTCGGCAAAGAGGAAAACGTAGGTGTCGGGGCCGGTGAACTGGCGGAACTCGGCCGTGCCCACGGCGTACTGGCTGGCGTAGAAGTTCAGCTCGTTGAAGCCGCGCAGCGTGGCCAGCCCGCCCAGCCGGAACAGGTCGTTGAGAAACAGCCGGTCGTTGAGCAGAGCCTCGCCCCGCAGCCGCGTGAGCAGCACCCCGCCCCGCCCGATGCGGAAGTACCGCTCGGCCCGCAAACCCAGGCTCACCTGGCGGGTGCGCAGCGCCAGGCCCTTGTAGAGCTCGGGCTTGAGGTCGGAATTGGGGCTGATGCGCTTGTTGCCGATGGCCGCCTGCCCGCTCAGCAGCAGGCCTCGCCGTGGGAAGTAGGGGTCGTCGAGCGTGTTCCAGGTGTAGTCGAGGCCGTAGGAGCCGAAGCGCGAGTCCACGTTTTCGGGCAGCCGGGTGGCCTGCTGCAGGGCCGAGTCTTGGTTGAGCAGGCGGGAGTTGCGCTGCTCGAAGAACAGGGCCAGCCGCCCCGCCCGCGCCGTGGGGTAGGCAACTTGTAGCCGCGGCCGGGTGGTCAGGAACAAGTCTGCCTGCTTGAGCAGATTAAACGAGGCGCTGACTTCGAGCGGCGTGCCAAAAAAGGTGGGGTGCAGGTACTGGGCGTCGAGCAGCTGCGAGGTGGCGTCGAGCTTGCGCCACTGCAGCCCCAGACCCTTGCCGCCGCCCCCGATGTTGCGCAGGTTCAGCGTCACGTCGCCGGTTATCTGCAGCTTCTTCTGGCCCAGGCCGGGGTTGGGGTTGGGCAACACGCCCACAATGGCGTCGAACTGGTTGGCCGTGCGGTCTTCGAGCAGAAAGTACACCCGCGCCCGGCCCCGGGCAAAGCGCACCTCAGGCGCGGCCTTCACTTGCAGGTACGGCAACTGGCGCAGGCGGCGGTCGGCATCGAGCAGGCGCTGCTGGCTGAATGGCTGGCCGGGCTCAATCTGCAGGTAGCGACTCAGAAACAGGGCTTTCGTTTTGGTTTTGCCGATCAGCTGGATGGAATCAAACACGATGGACGGCCCCCGGCGCAACACCACCCGGCCCTCTATTTCGGTGCCGCGGAGCGCCAGCGAGTCGAGGCCCACGGTGGCGAAGGGGTAGCCCTGGTTTTCGGCCTCCTCCAGCACGTTTTCCTGGAACTTCACCCACTCCTGGGGCCGCAGGGGCTGTTGGCGGTAGAGTTTCTCGCGGAAGCCGGCCCGCACCAGCAGCGCGTCGCCCAGGTTACCATTGCGCAGCCGGGCCCAGCGGAATGGCTCACCCACGTACAAACGCACCAGCAGCGTGTCGTGGCGCCAGCGCAGCTCGTCGGCCGAGGCCGTCAGGTAGGCATCGGCCTGCAGCGCCAGCACCAGCTGGCGCACCTCGCGCAGCGCCGCCAGCGAATCGGGCAGTTGCCGCCGGTAGCGGTAGGGCCGTAGTACGGCCTGGTCGGCAGCCTCGGTTTCGAGGCGCAGCACCACGGGCCGCACCGGCCGGGGTGGCACCGGCGGGGCTTTCCGGGCCGAATCGGGCGGTAGAGCCACGGCCGGCACCGCCGAAACCGGCGGGGCAGCCGGATTCAGGGGCGTACTGCCCTGGGCCGCCGCCCACCCGGTCGCACTCAGCAGCAAACACCAGAAAGCGAGGAGGCGGACGTACATTTGTGCCAGTGCAACGCGAACCGCGGCATTTAATTTCCCGAAGATACTTTTTGGTGGACGAAGGCCGGGGCTCTTACTACTGATTTCCCGCTCCCTGTGTCGGTGCGTGGCGCAAGGTTACCACCCGGCCCGGCGAACGGCAGCTCGCTTAATCAGTCGGGTTGAATTTGCTTGCCCGGCGCGTTGTTCCTGCCTCGCGTTGCGCTGGTTTATTGGAAACCGGGCCCAACTCCGCCCCACAGCCCCATTCCCTTGTCCGGTATCTACCTCCACATTCCCTTCTGCAAGCAGGCCTGCCACTACTGCGACTTCCACTTCAGCACCAGCATGGGCCTGAAGAGCCGCCTGATGGAGGCGCTGGTGGCTGAGATGGATCTGCGAGCCGACTACCTGCAGCCGGGCGCGACGATAGAAACCATCTATTTCGGTGGCGGCACTCCCTCGCTGCTCTCCGCCGCGGAACTGGACCAGCTGCTCGCGGCCATCAACCAGCGCTTTGCGGTGGCTTCCGATGCCGAAATTACTCTCGAAGCCAACCCCGACGACCTCACGCCCGCCAAAGTGCGCGAACTGGCCGCCTCGCCCATCAACCGGCTCAGCATCGGCCTGCAAAGCTTCCACGAGCCGCACCTGCGCCTCATGAACCGAGCGCACACGGCCCAGGAGTCGGGCCAGGCCGTGCGACGGGCCCAGGAGGCAGGCTTCGAGAATATTTCGGTGGATTTGATTTACGGCGTGCCGGCGCCCGACCACGGCATCTGGGAGGCCGATATGGCGGCGGCATTTGCGCTGCAGGTACCGCACCTCTCCTGCTACGCCCTCACCATCGAGCCCGACACTGTATTCGGCCGCCAGCTGCGTAAGGGCCAGTTCCGGCCGCCACCCGATGAGTTCGTGGCCCGGCACTTTGAAATGCTGTTGGCCGAAATGGCCCATCATGGCTACGAGCAGTACGAAATCAGCAACTTCTGCCGGCCCGGCCGCGAGTCACGCCATAATTCGGCTTATTGGGCCGGCGTGCCCTACCTGGGCCTGGGCCCCAGCGCCCACTCCTTCAACGGCCACAGCCGCCACGCCACGTTGGCCAACAACCCGCGCTACGTAACCGCCGTGCTCGACGAAGGCACGGTGCCGGCCACCGTAGAGGCGCTAAGCCCGCTGGATCAAGCCAACGAATACCTCATGACCAGCCTGCGCACGGCCCGGGGCTGCGACCTGAACCGCCTGCGCGACCAGTTTGGCATCGACCTGCCCGCTTCCCGGGCTGCTTATCTGGCCCAACTACAGGCCACTGGCCTGGCAACCCTAGCAGCCGGCTGGCTACGCCTGACCAACGCGGGCAAGCTCTTGGCCGACCACATTACGCTGGAGCTTTTTCAGGCGGCCTGATCACGCGCAACATCTTCCGTGCACCCAGGTCGGCCCTGCCCGGGTGGTGGCCGGCGCTATGGCTTTGCATCTTTTGTCTTTTCTTTGGAAGAAATGGCCGGTAACAGCGCCGGAAAATCCTTCCCGCCAACTCAAGAATAATGCGAAGACTGATAGACGCACTGGCCGACGACACGGATTTCTTCATCGAAAAAGTACACCTGACGGCTGTCGTTTTCGATAACTCCGACGACGTGACCATCTGGGCGACTACTGATTTCGACGGGGAGCCGCACTTTTTCCACCTGGGCCTTCCCTTCCAGCGCCTCGACCAGCTGCTCCGGCTGGCCGGCACGCGCTCCTCTCAACTGCAGGAAGACGTAGCCGAAGCCTTGGCCACTGTGCAGGAGTGGCCCTGCCTGCTCGAGTACACGACTGAAGCCCGCCCCCCCATTGCCCTGCCCAACGTGGCCCTGAAGCTCTCCTGCACCTACCCGGCCGACGACCTGTTTGGCGAGGATGAGGACGAGCCGACATTTGATATAACGATGGAAGAAGCCGAAGAAGAACAGGACAATGAGGATGAGGCCGCAGAGTATGAAGCCAGCCAGCCACATAATATCTTCTATTTGGAAGACGTTTTCTTACGAATGGTATAGATCCATAGCTACGTTTGCAGACGCGGCTTAGCTTATCCGGCCCCAAGCAGTAGCCCTGGTTTCCACTAACGCCAAACGGCCCGTCTCCTCATGCGAAGGAACGGGCCGTTCTACTATACGCCTAGCCCAGCATCACTGCTACGGCAGAGCTGGCCAGCATAGCTATAAACGCGAGCTGCCCCGCGCATTCCTTGGATGAAGGAACGCTGCGGGGCAGCAGGCTTGATAAGGTTGGCGGCGACCGACTCTCCCACCGGTGAAGGCAGTACCATAGGCGCTCCGGGGCTTAACGACTCTGTTCGGAATGGGAAGAGGTGAACACCCGGGCTAAAGCCACCATTATCAATTCAGCTCATGCTAGCGTGTTCGCACCAGCAGGCTGTGAAATTCGACATAGAGG
>NZ_KB907847.1 GCF_000382225.1 Hymenobacter aerophilus DSM 13606 | reverse complement strand
AAGTAGTGGCCGATGCGGCCTACGACAGTGATGCGTTGCGGGCCCTGATAGCGCAGGCAGGAGCCAAGGCGGTCATTAAGCCGAATCCACGGCGCAAGAACATGCCTCATTTCGACCCAGTGGCCTATCGGCAGCGACACCACATTGAGCAGACGTTCAGCAAAATGAAGCAATTTAGACGCTTAGCCACCCGCTACGATAAGCTGGACCGCACGTTTGACTCCTTTATCTGTCTACGAGTTATCACGCTCTACCTTAATTGAGAACAGCTCCTAGCCCAAATGGTGGTGCATCTGGAATTTGACCGGCTGCCGCTTATTACTCAACTAGATAAAGTGCAGTTGATGACGGATAGGCCTCATTTAACTCTCGCCTATCAAACCCTGCAACGCTACACCCAACTGCTGGCCTCGACGGAAAAAGCGCCATTACTCACGCACCACTACTTTGTGCAAGGTCTGGCTGGATTTCACCTGACCGGTGACATCACAGAGTTAGCCGAGTTCAGTCGCCGCTTTGATTTGCTTCCCCCAGCCGATAAGCAAGGTTACGTCTGGCAGTGGGCTTGTACATTGTTTCGGGCGCAAGAATACCAGCGCGTGCTGGATGTGCTGGAAGAAGCTGATTCAACACTTTTTTCCGACATAGATTATATTCGATATCACGCCTTATTTAAATTAGGTGACCCGCGCGACAAAGAAACTCTGAACAGGCACTTGGAGCGGTTGCAGCGGATAGACACCATCTCATTTGACCGGGTACTCCGTTACCTAGCGGGACACTGCACCAGTTCTGGTGAACGAAACGCGGTTGTGGACGCCTGCCTCACCCGCGGTCAGCTTGATGACCCACTGGTGGAGTGGCTGTTGCGGGCCGAAATTGCCACGCAAGGGACGGAAGAACAGGAGCAATTAGCGCATTGCTTAGCTCAAGCCGAACCTCTGTTACAAGCGGACACTCCCGCAGTGTTCCGCCAGCATTTGGCCTCATTATTCCAGCACGCGGAAAACTACACTCGGTCTGCGGAGATTTTGCAGGGCGCTGAGCAAGCGCCTGGTCCCGTGCACCCTGGAGTGGAAATTATTCGCCTGCGTAACCAGTACCACCTGTTTCAGAATAGTGGTCAACTACGCGACGCGTTACGGGCATGGCGGTTACAGCACGGCGTGTTGCTGGAATTTTGCAGCTGGGAAGTTGAGTTAGCGCACTGGTTGCTCGATTGGGAACGGATTGTAGAAGTTACCAGCGCGCTGAAGGATTCTGTTACCGCTAAAAGCGGGGCTAGGTGGGCTTATTTGAGCGCACTATACAAGTTGGAACGGCCGGAAGAATTGCAAATTGCCTTGGAGGAAGTAGCACAGCGCCCAGAGTTACTGACCTTTGAGCAGTTGCTGGATGCCGCCGCTATGGCCCACCATCAGGGGCTGACTGACTTAGCACTAGAGTTAGTGTTTCCCCTGGCCATGGACCCGGAAAACGTAACGGCCCGGACCCGGTTCTTTGCGTTGTGTGCTCAGGACGAACGGCCACGGACACCCCCCGAGGTCGGCGGTGTAAGCACCGCCGTGCTCTACGCCCTGGATGGCAAACGTCCGCGCCGTCTTTTTATAACGGCTGAGTTGCTGGAAGCCAATCCCATTGCAAAACATCTGCTGGGCCGGCGGGTGGGTGATGCTGTGGAAGTAGAACATGGCATGCGCAACAAGAAAGCGGAACTCCAGGTGCTGGAAGTCAACGATTTCTACGGCGGGCTCTGGCGCGAAATTCACAATGAAATTAACCAGAACGATACGGCACTCCCGTTTGAGTCAATCAGCTTCGGCACCGATAATCCCACCTTCGAAGACATTAACCGCACGCTGCTGGAAGTATTGGGCGAGGGCCAACGGGCACAGCAACAACACGCCAAGCAATTGCTGGACAAATACCGTCGATACGAGGCTACGTTCTTCGAGGTAGCAGCCAATTTGCATAAGGGCAATTTTTTGGAAGCATACCACTGGTTGACTTCTAACCGCGAAGACAGCCCCGGCTTGGTAGTCCTCTCCGAATCGGTTTTTCCGCCGATTGAAAACCTGGCCAGCAAACCCATCGTCTTGGATTGGTCGTCGCTGCCGCTGCTGTACGCACTTTCTACCGAGCAGCAGCTGGCTTTGCCACCTGTGCTGTGGATATCCCAGGTTGTGCTGGAAAACTTACGCGAGCAGGTGCGGGAGAAAAGGCGTAGCAAGCCAGTGGAAATGAGTGTTGAAATTGTGGATGAGCAAGTACGCCCGCACTTT
Organism: Hymenobacter aerophilus DSM 13606; assembly: GCF_000382225.1. Classification (GTDB taxonomy): domain Bacteria; phylum Bacteroidota; class Bacteroidia; order Cytophagales; family Hymenobacteraceae; genus Hymenobacter; species Hymenobacter aerophilus. The sequence continues at coordinate 7,034 of NZ_KB907847.1, read as the reverse complement.
TATCCCCCGGAAATGCACGGGCGGCAGTTAGCCTACCTGGAAAACTTGCTGGCTTGGGCAGAGACGAACTGTAAGTCCCGTCTTGTACCTGAGAAGCTAGACATCATACGCCAAGGGAAGAGTAAGACGGAGCGACAGCGACAGGCTGTAAATTACATGGCCGACACGGCCTGCCTAGCCGGTGCGGAGCACGCAGTAGTAGTATCTGATGACGCCCAGTTACTTGAATTGGCCGCAAAAAGTGGCGCAAAAGTGCTAAGCGCAGAAGCTTTCTTGAAGGCGTATTATCCCGCCCAATTCACTACTTGCCTGCTGCCGGCGCTACTCAGCCGCTCCTACATTGGATTAACGATCAGTGCCCAGGCTTTGCTGCATACGGTTAGGGAAGCCAATTTTTCTTATGAGGGCCTAGCCTTGCAGGCGTTGCGTAACATGGTGCAACGGGTATTTTTTGCGCCTGAACACTTGCAGGAAATAGCCCATTTTGTCCGCGAAATCCTAACCAGTTCAGCGCTCGATTCGAAAACAAGCCGGTATCTGGCTATCAGGGTGCTGACAGCTGCACTTTGCCACACTCGCTTACAAGAAAACACTCTTTCATATGTAGCCACTCGTCTGGATAGAGCTTTTTACTTGCTGCCTTGCTACGTAGAAGAGGTTACCCGCATTCTGAAAGCGGCTTGGCGCTTAGCTGCTATTGTGCAGAGTAAACACGGAAAAAAACCCTAGAACACGCTCTATCACAGAGTTAATTTTTAGTTTCAAATCATGATCTTCAACTGGTCAGCGGCACAGCAACTATTGCAGTAAAGAAGTGTTTGGATGCTATTGGAGCCTTTCCAAAGTGCCTAGGGCTTAAAAACCTCACCGTGTAAACAGCAAAATAACTATGCCTTACTATCTGCCGGACGCGGAATCGTTGCAGGAAATCTTTGGGGAGTACATGGCCCGGGGGCTACAGTTTGACGTGCTGCGCGTGAAGCCTTACCAATGCTATGGGCTGCGGGTGCAGACCGGGCCGGGCCGGCTGGTGGCGCCGCTGTTCTGGCTGCAGCCACAGCATATGCAGACGCCGGAGATGGCGCAGCAGTGGCTGGAGCAGGTGCGCGATACGCAGCTGGCGGCGGTGTACCCGCTGGGGTGAGGCCGCACATCTGGCCGGCAGCAAGTGTAGCGTGCGGGGAACCCAGCGTGACTTTGAAGCTATTTTTTTGGGTAGGCGATTTTGCAAAAAGAGCCTTGGCTGATATAGCCAAGGCTCTTTTTTGCCATGATGCTTTTTAGAGGATGCTAGGTGTTATCCTCTATCGGAGCATTGGGGGCTTCGCGGATGACGGCATTGATACCATTGTCGCGGGACGTGCTGGTGGTGTACTTCTCACCGCGGCCGATGATTTCGCCGTTCAGGGCTTTGTGGTTGAAGCCGTATTGACTGGCGGCGAATGTTTTATCGAACCGTTCGAGTCGACAATTGGCCTTTACCGAGGCAATGCCTTTGAGGCAGTTATCCTTGGTCGTGTAGCCTTCGCCAGACTGGATGATTTCGCCGTTGCCGGCCCGCAAACGATAATAAAACTGGCTGTTGGCGGCACTCTTATAAACTTGAAACTTGCTCATGGTATTGAATTAGTGCGTGGTGGTATAGTTGCGCTGCTCCACCCGGAGGCAACGCCGGACCGCCACGGCCGGGATGATAGTTGGCTACCACCCGACCGTGACGGTCGGTGGCGGCCTTAGCCCGGAATGTTGCGGGGGTCGCGGCCGTGGCTGTCGGAAGCCCGGATTTGGCCGTTGGGGCGGTGGATGATTAGCTCACTGCCGTTGCGGGCAGCTTGCTGGCGACCAACGGCAATGGCCTGGGCCTGGGTAGGCAGCACGACAGAGGCGCGCTGAGCACCGGCAGAGATGACGGCGAAGCCAGTGCTGCGGGGGGTAATGTGGACGTTCCTTTTCATGGGAGTTGTCGGTAGGTTAGGAGGAGTACTGCCCTTATCGGAAGAGCATACCGAGCCAGACAACCGAACGCGAAGCGGGTAATTGCGTAATTACCGTTACTTTCGCGGACGAAATTATCCGTGAGGACGATGAGGGGGGTGGCTACATCCCCGGCACCGGACAGGCGTAACAAAGGCTGAGGTTCCAATTCTTGCTTTGTTGCCGCTGCGCTAAGAGGCCGGCCGTCACATCCCGTGGCGGGCGGTTTTTTTTGTGGGGTGAGGTTGCTAGGTCATGTTGGGTAGGACGCGTCCTAAAAGGTGAAACAAGAAACCACCCGCGTTACGGATTCCGGGCCCCAGCCCGTAGAAAATCCTGGTAGGTGGCATATGGTAAGCGGCTGCCCGCAGCTTTTACCTGCGTAATGAAGGCGTTGCAGTCAGGTACCGTGAGGTGGTTGCCCTGGATGGCCAGGTGCAGAATATCGAACGTGGTGTAATAGGTGATGCGGTGCTGCTCACAATAGGACTTGATGTCGCGCAGGTTGCTGCTGGCAATGTAGTTGCCGCGGAAGCGGGCCATAGCCATGCAGGCGCTTTCGCCCTTGCCGAAGGTGCGCTGGAGGGTGAGATATTCCAACGTCAGCGAGTCGTTGGCATCGGGAAGGCTAACTTGCTCGACCTGGCAGAAGCGAATGAAGTTGTCGATGATGCTATTGAACTTGCGCACTACCCGCAATTCGGTTTCGACCTGGGCCAGCATAGCGAGGCGACCAGGAAAAACGTCGGCCAACAGGGCTATCCGGTCCCCGGCTAAGAAGTGACTTACAACGTCGGCGTCGACCAAAACTTTGGGTAGTAGAGGGGGCATCGGGGATTAGCTAAGCTGCGTCGGGCGTATCGGGGGCGGGGCTGCCGGGCAGCGCGAAATCGTGCAGGAAGGTGGCGTGCTGGGTTTCGGAAATTCGCTCCTGCTCTAACAGCGAAGAAGCCAGCGGCAAGTAGTTGCCGATGGCTTCGCGTTTGTCGGTGCGGTCGTATAGTTCGGTTGAATAGCCCAGGTTGCGGGCTGAGAGAATGACGTTGACGCCGTACTCTTCCTGCTGCTGGGGCTGCATGTAGCCCAGCTCGGAGAGGCGCATAAGCAGGGCTTTGCGGGAGCACTGAAACTCCTGCTCCAGCTGCACCACGGTGGCCAGCGGGAGGCTGGCACCGGCGGGCAGGTCGGCGGCGGCCCCCATGATGCGGTACTTGGGCATGAGCAGACAGGCGGCGAAGTAATCGGCGTTACGCTCTTCGGGGTCGTCCTGCTTATTGAAGCGGGCCGTGTGGCAGAACCGGACGTGAAAATCGGGCTGCACGAAGAGGTGGTAGAGCTCGTGGGCGATGGTGAAATTCTGGCGGCCCCGGGCCACGCTGGTATTCACCAGCATGAACCTTTCGCCGTTTTGTTTGAGGGCCATACCAGAAAGCGCCCCCTCGTCGCCGAGAGGCTTGAAGACCGTGACCACCTGTAGTTGGTGCAGTAATAGCTCAAGGTTGAGTCCCACCTCCTGGCCCAGGCCATGCGTGGCCCGGAACTTCTCGGCCTGGGCCTCAATGGGCTGAATGTTGAATTTGGAGGGGCGTTTCATGGGCTTACTCGGCGTTGTCGAGCCGTTTCATTTTTAAGTAGTTGGTGACAATGCGGCGGAAGCCAGCAATGTGTTCGAGGTCGGTGGGCTGAAAGTCGCCGGCGGCGCGGAAGGCGAAGGCAGCGTTGAGTTCCTGGGCGTGGGTGTCGGGGGCGAGCAGGTCAATGGTATCGATGCCGTAGAGCGTGGCCAGCTTCTCGAGCACTTCGAGGCTGGGCTGACGATTGCCCGATTCGAAATGGGCCAGCGTGACGCGGCCAATGCCGAGGTAACCGGCTAATTGCTCCTGAGTGAAGCCATTGTTCTCTCGCAGTTGCTTGATGGTGAGGCCCAGGCTAGCAGCTGGGGCGGTAGTTGCCATGATGCATGAGATGAAAAAGTGGGGAAGATGGAAGTTGGTTGCTGGCTTTATGTAACAAATATACACTTATCCATTGATAAAAGTTGCTCATAATGTTACAAAGAGCTGAGCGCTACTTCTTTTTTTGCTTTTAAAGCCGTCACCACCGCAACGGCTGGGGAAAGCTCGCCTGAATGAATAGCTTTGCTGAACTGCCAACCGCCACCCCGTGGCGGGATCGGGCTACTTTATTCTGGAGTTTGAATTAATGAATTCGTTACTGTTTGACCGGGTGCCGCGCCCGAAAGTGTTTGAAGACAACCTCTGGGCCGCTGCCGACCGGCTGCGGGCCAAGAGCAACCTGAAATCGAGTGAATACGCCGCCCCGCTGCTGGGGCTGTTTTTTCTGCGCTACGCCACCAACCGGTTTGAGAAGATGCGGGCTGACGCGGACGCGCAGAACGCAGCCAAGCAGACGGGCCGCAACGTGGAAGAGCCGGAGCAGACCTACGTGCGGGTGATTGGCTTCGTGGTGCCCGCGGCGGCCCACTACGATAACACGCTGCTGCAACTGGGCCCCAACGACAGCGCCCCGGAGATGGTGATTAAAGCCATGGAGGCCTTCGAGGAGGCTAACCCGGACGCCGGTATTAAGCTACCCAAGGCTGACTACCGGAAGATACCGGATGATGTGCTGCGGGGGATTCTGCTGGAAATAGCCGGGCTGAAGATTACCGAGGGGGACGTGTTCGGGAAGATCTACGAATACTTCCTGGGCAAATTCGCGCTGAGCGAGGGGCAGAAGGGCGGCGAGTTCTACACGCCTACCTCGGTGGTGCGGCTGATTGTGGAGATTCTGGAGCCGCACACGGGGCGCATTCTGGACCCGGCCTGCGGCACAGGCGGCATGTTTGTGCAGTCGGCCAAGTTTGTGCGCAGCCATGAGGAGGCGGGGCACCTATCGATTTACGGGCAGGAGCAGAAATCGGAAACCAGCATGCTGGCGCGGCTGAACCTGTTTGTGAACGGGTTGAAGAGCGACATTCGGAACGTGGATTCTTCGTTGGCAGAAGGAGCTTACGAGGACGACTACGCAGATACAATGGGCAAGTTTGACTTCGTGATGGCCAACCCGCCGTTCAACGTGGACAAGGTTACGGCAGCAGACATAAACAGCAATGAGTTATTTACAACCTACGGTCCGAAGCTTCCAACTAAAGGAAAAGGCAAGACAGCAGAGATTTATCCTAACGCTAACTACCTGTGGATTTCGCTGTTTGCCATGGCCCTGAACGAGACGGGCCGGGCGGGCTTCGTGATGGCCAATTCGGCCTCGGATGCGCGCGGGGCGGAAGCCGAAGCGCGGGCCAAGCTGGTGCAGGACGGCCTGGTGGACGTGATGGTGACCATTGCCTCAAACTTCTTCTACACCGTGACGCTGCCGGTGACGCTGTGGTTTCTGGACCGGGCCAAGACCGATGCGGCGCACCCGCGCCACGACCAGACCCTGTTTATTGATGCCCGGCGCATTTACAACCAGGTGACGCGGAAGCTGCGCGAGTTTACGGACGCCCAGCAGCAGAACCTGACGGCCATTGTGTGGCTGTATCGGGGTGAGACGGACAAGTTCCAGGCGCTGCGGCAACAGTACGTGGAGGCGCTGGCCACCTGGCGCGATACGGAGGTGACGGACCCGGACTTTGAGCCGGTGCGGCAGTACCGGGGCCTGGACCAGCACCGGGCCACCTATGCTACCGCCCTGGTGGCACTAGCCCAACAAGCCAGCGACTGGCTGGAAAACGCGCAGCTGCTGCTCAGCCAGGACGCTCAGGAGGCGTTGGCGGCCAATGAGGAGTGGGAAAAGATCCTAACGGCGCATGCGCAGCTAACGGCCGACACGCTACCCCCGGACAAAGCCGGTTTGCTGGCTCTGAGCCAGCAGGCAGAAGCCCTGGTGACCTTTGCCGACAAGGTCTTGCGGCCCGCGAAGGACAAGAGCTGGAAGGCAGCCAACCTGCGCGGGGGCCTGCGGCAGTTGGGCGAAGAGCTGGACTTGCTGCTGTTCGTGCTGGAACGGGTGACCTATTTTGAAACTCAACTGGCGTGGCTGGACGGTCATTTCCCCGACGGCGAATACCGCAACGTGGAAGGCTTGTGCTACCTGGCCAGCCGGGAGGATATCAAAGAGCAGCAGTACTCGCTGAACCCCGGCCGCTACGTGGGCGTGGCCCTCGACGACGACGGCCGCACGCCGGAAGAGTTCAAGGAATTTGTGCAGACCCAGGCCGAGCAACTGGCCCGCCTACACGCGGATGCCGACGCCCTACAAGGGCAGATTGCGCAGGAAGTGCGCGTGTTATTTATGGATGTAATGAGGGAGGGCGTAGCGTAATGTGGGAAAAGAAAAAGCTTGGAGACGTTATTAATCTTCAACGTGGACACGATCTTACTCACGCTAACCGATCGGAAGGTGACTACCCAGTGATATCCTCATCTGGTATAGTTTTTAACCATGCTGAATATAAAGCGGCAGGTCCAGGCGTAATTACTGGACGATACGGCACACTTGGTGAGGTTTACTATGTAGAAGGCAACTATTGGCCTCACAACACAACATTGTATGTAGAGGATTTCAAAGGAAGTCATCCGCGTTTCATCTATTACCTACTCCAAACACTAGGGTTAGATAATAACAATGATGCAGGAGCGGTGCCGGGAGTTAACCGGCAGTCCCTACATGCTATACAAATTTCAGTTCCACCCCTACCCCTACAACGCCAAATAGCAGCAGTACTAGGCCGCTACGATGCGCTGCTGGAGAACTACCAGGCGCAGGTAGCGGCGCTAGAAGGACTAGCGCAGGAGCTGTACCGGGAGTGGTTTGTGCGCGGGCGCTGCCCAGGCGCGGAGGCCGGGCCGAATGGGGAACTGCCGGCGGGGTGGGAAGTCAAAACGCTGGATGCTGTTGCTTATGATTCACGCAGGATTGCTAAAATCGAAAAAATTGATCCTGATACGCTTTATGTTGGATTAGGAGCTGTTCTCAATTAAGGTAGAGCGTGATAACTCGTAGACAGATAAAGGAGTCAAACGTGCGGTCCAGCTTATCGTAGCGGGTGGCTAAGC
>NZ_KB907846.1 GCF_000382225.1 Hymenobacter aerophilus DSM 13606 | reverse complement strand
AGACTCTCGTCCATTGCCCAATATTCCCTACTGCTGCCTCCCGTAGGAGTCTGGCCCGTATCTCAGTGCCAGTGTGGGGGATCACCCTCTCAGGTCCCCTAGCCATCGTCGCCTTGGTGGGCCTTTACCCCGCCAACTAGCTAATGGCACGCAACCTCATCCTGAACCAATAAATCTTTACCAATTAAACGATGCCGTTCTGTTGGTTTATGCGGTATTAATCCGCCTTTCGGCGGGCTATCCCCCAGTTCAGGGCAGATTGGTTACGCGTTACGCACCCGTGCGCCACTAGTAGTATTGCTACTACCCGTTCGACTTGCATGTATTAGGCCTGCCGCTAGCGTTCATCCTGAGCCAGGATCAAACTCTCCATTGTAAGATTTCTCTACGCTCACCCGAAGATGAGCTGATGTCAAGTGCTGATCCGACCCTTATGTTGTTCTCTCTCGAAAGAAAGAACTGATTCGCGTCACTCATTTTGCCCTCCGCCTCGCGGCTTCAGGTCTTACCTATATTGTCTTTTCCAGTCATTCAAAGAACGTGTGCATCACTCCCATTCGGAGTCTGCCGTGTGCCTCACTTAAGCTAGGCGGTGTTGCTGTGTGCCCCTTCCGATCGAAGCGGGCTGCAAAGGTACAACCGTTTCTGGTTGCGACAAGCAAAAGAAGAAAACTTTTTTTCGAAGCGTTTCTTTCCTCGGTTGCTGTTGTCCCCTTCCGGTTGAAGCGGGCTGCAAAGGTAAGCAGCTTTTCGCTTTGTGCAAGACCTAGAGAAGAAAAAGTTTTTCTCTTTTCGGCCTTCCTGCTAGCGTCCGTGGCTTTTTCAAGCGACTTGGCTGGTCAGGATGCAAGCGCTTCCGGTTGAAGCGGGGTGCAAAGGTAACTAAACCTTTCCGACTTCCGCAACCTTGGTCGGCAACTTTTTTTCAAGCGGCTTTCCCGAGGGAGAAGCTGGCCCCGCCGCGTTCCGGTTGGGGATGCAAAAGTGGGGGTTTGCCGCTGACTTTGCAAATACACCTCACAACTTATTTTGAGGGTTGTGAAACCGTTGGTGTTAGCAGGCTGGATAGTAACCAGTTGAACATCTCGATTGGTTCACTGCTGAGGAAAGAATTCTTTTTTGGTTCTGCTATAGAAACGCAAAAACCCGGATTGCTGGTAGCAATCCGGGTTTTTCAAGGGGTTAATTTCTCCTTTTAGCTCAGTTCATGTGTAGCGTGCTCACCCGGTCGGGGCCGACGCTGACGATGCTGATGGGCACTTCGAGGTGCTTTTCCAGAAACTCAACGTAGTCTTTCAACTCGGTTGGCAGGGCTTGCGGGTCGGTTAGGGCCTGCAGGTTGGTGCGCCAGCCGGGCATACTTACATATATAGGAGTCAGTTTTTCCAGGTCGCCGTGGTCGGGCAGGTGGTCGGTTTGTTCGCCATTGGGCAGTTCATAGTGCGTGCAGACCTGGATTTCGTCGAACTCATCCAGCACGTCGGCCTTCATGAGGTGGATTTCCGTGACGCCGTTGAGCATAATGCTGTAGCGCAGGGCGGGCAGGTCAATCCAGCCGCAGCGGCGCGGACGGCCGGTGGTAGCGCCGAACTCGCGGCCGGCCGCCCGGATCTGCTCCCCTACTCCATCGTGCAGTTCCGTCGGGAATGGGCCGGCGCCGACGCGGGTGCAGTAGGCTTTGCTGATACCGTACACCTTGTTGATGTGGCGCGGGGCAATGCCGAGGCCGGTGCAGGCGCCCGCCACGATGGTGCTCGACGACGTTACATACGGATAGGTGCCGAAATCGATATCGAGCATGGAGCCCTGGGCCCCTTCGGCCAGTACGTTCTTGCCCGCCTTCAGTAAATCGTTGAGCAGGTACTCGGTATCGGTGAGCTGCAGGGTGCGCAGGAAGGCCACGGCGGAAAAGAAATCGGCCTCGAACGGTTCAATGTCGAGGCCGCGGCCGTGGAATTCAGCAATGGTGGCGTGCCGGGCAACGGCTTCGCGGTAGCGCTGTTCGAAATCGGGTAGCAGAATGTCGCCGACGCGCAGGCCAGTGCGGCCGATTTTGTCCTGGTAGGTGGGGCCGATGCCTTTGAGGGTGGACCCGATTTTGTCGCCGCCGCGGGCTTCTTCGTTGATACGGTCGAGGGCGCGGTGCGAGGGCAGAATCAGCTGGGCCTTGCGCGAGATGTAGAGGTTGCGGCTGTAATCGACGCCCCGGTCGGTGAGCTTCTGCAACTCCTGGCGGAATACGACCGGGTCGAGCACCACGCCGTTGCCAACGACATTGAGGATGTGAGGGTGGAAAATACCCGACGGCACCTGGTGCAGCACGTGCTTGATGCCGTCGAAGGTGAGGGTGTGGCCGGCGTTGGGGCCGCCCTGGAAACGGGCTACTACATCATAGGTGGGGGCGAGCACATCGACAATCTTGCCTTTGCCCTCATCGCCCCACTGCAATCCTACCAGTACATCAACGGGCATTACGCGGTTTTTAGGAGTTTAGCAGCCGCTGCTTCATCATCGGCCACGGAAAAAATAGCGTTCAGTTTGGTCAGGGCCAGCATTTTGCGCGGGTGATCGGCCGGGTTGATAAGCACCAGCTCGCCGCCGCGGCTGCGGAACTTGGTAAGCAGCGACACCAGCACCCCGATGCCGGTGCTGTTGATGTAGCGGATGCCCGACAAATCGACGGCGCAATGGAGCAGGTCTTCGCCGAGGTGCTGGTCGACGCTCTGCAGGAGCTGCTGGGTGTCGGGGCTGCCGATTAGGTCGCCGGAGAGGCGCACGAGCAGAATGCCGTCCTGGACGGAGGAATCAGTTTTCATAGAGTTTGGAGGGCGGCGGCCTTGGCACGGCAGTCGCCGCACACGCCGTAAAGGTTCAAAGAGTGGTGCAAGATATGGAAGTTGAGCAACTCCCCGACCATGGTCTGGATGCCGTGGATGCGCGGGTCGCAGAACTCGACCACTTTGTGGCATTCGGTGCAGATTACGTGGTCGTGTTGCCGGTAACCATAGCTCTTCTCGTACTGGGCCAGGTTGCGCCCGAACTGGTGCCGGCTGACGAGGCCGTGCTCCACCAGCAGATCGAGGGTGTTGTACACCGTGGCCCGGCTTACGCGCAGGCCCTGCTCCTTCATGCCGGCATAGAGCTGCTCGACATCGAAGTGGCCGGTGCGGGAGTAGATTTCCTCCAGGATGGCGTAGCGCTCCGACGTTTTGCGCAGGCCTTTATTTTCGAGGTAGGCCGTGAAAATCTTCTTTACCTCCTCGTACTTTTCTTTATCGAGATGCTTCTCGGAAACTTCCATGTTAGGGCTTATCTATTATAAGGAGTGAAACCAGCAAAGCAGGCGGTGGTTGCAGCGGGTTCCGCAGTAGCTTACAACCATCCTAGCGAGCCTTTTCTTATGCCGTTTTGTACCCACTGATTTACGGAATGCTTTTTAGAGCTACTCGCCGGGACGTTTAGTCATGAACTGTTCACTGACATGATGCCGAATACCGCCTCCCTACACTGCTCATGAATCGAAACGCTCAACCGTCAGCACACCGTTCACCTTAATCAGCCGTTGGATGAGGCGGTCGAGGTGGGCGGTATCGTTGACGAAGACCATAATCTGGCCCTCGAAGATACCGTCGTTCGAGTCCATTGTAATGGAGCGCATGTTCACTTTGAGGCTGGTGCTGATGATGCGTGTCACGTCGTTGACGAGGCCCACGCGGTCGGCACCCTTGATGCGGATGCCCGCCAGAAAGGCTAGTTCCAGCTGCTCCGTCCATTTAGCGCGTACGATGCGGTTGCCGTAGTTTGACATCATCTGCACGGCTTTGGGGCACGACGTGCGGTGGATAACAATGCCCTCGTCGGTTTCGAAGCCGAACACATCGTCGCCGGGGATGGGGTTGCAGCAAGGCGCGATGGTGTAGTCGAACTTGTCGGTGCGCTCTCCAATCACGAGCATGTTGGCATTCACGCCGCGCACTTTCTGCACCTCGTGGTCGAAGGAGCGGGGCTCCAGGCGCGAGGGCAGCCGCGGCGACTCGCTTTCCTCGAACACGCTCCGCACAATTTCGCGGCCATCGAGCTGGCCCAGGGCGATGCGGTAGAAGAATTCGGCCAGATTGCTGACGTTGAAGTAGGCCAGCAGGCGGTTGAGATTTTCGGGGCTGACCTCGACCCCAATCAGTTCCAGCCGCTTTTCCACGATAAAACGACCGTCCTCCGATTTGGCCTTGCGGTCGTCGCGGAGCCAGTCCTTGATGCGGGTGCGCGCTTTGGAAGTGGTGACGTACTGCAGCCACTCCTCGGTGGGGCGCTGCTTTTGCGAAGTCAGAATTTCTACCTGGTCGCCATTGTGGAGCTGGTAGCTCAGCGGCTGCAGCTTCTGGTTGACCTTGGCTCCGAGGCACTGCAAACCAATCTGGGAGTGAATCTCGAAGGCGAAATCGAGAGCCGTGGCTTTGTCGGGCAGGATGACGAGCTTGCCCTTGGGCGTAAAGGCGTACACCTCCTTCACGAACAGGTTCTGACGAAACTCGTCCATGAATTCGAGGGCGCTGGAGTTGTTGGTTTCCAGCATCTCGCGCACCTTGTTGATCCAGCTTTCCAGCGTCGATTCGGGCTGGGGCACGCCGGTATCCTTGTATTTCCAGTGGGCGGCGTAGCCTTTCTCGGCAATGTCGTCCATGCGCCGGCTCCGGATTTGCACCTCCACCCACTGCCCGGTGCGCGACATGACGGTGGTGTGCAGGCTCTCGTAGCCGTTGGCCTTGGGCGTGCTCACCCAGTCGCGCAGGCGGTCGGGGTTGGGCTGGTAGAAGTCCGTCACGATGCTGTACACCTGCCAGCAGGCCGCTTTTTCCTGCTCCGGCGGCACATCCAAGATGATGCGGATGGCAAACAGATCGTACACCTCATCGAAGGTGATGTTCTGCTTGCGCATCTTTTTAAGGATGGAATAGATGCTTTTGGGCCGGCCCTTCACCTCGTAGGTGAAGCCCTGGGCGGCCAGCTCGTCATCAATGGGCTGCACGAACTCCTTGATAAAGCGGTTGCGCGACGTCCGGCCCTGGCGCACCTGCCCGAGCAACTCCTCGTACACTTCCGTATCGGTGTATTTCAGGTAAAGATCTTCGAGCTCGGTTTTGATGGTGTACAGGCCCAGCCGGTGGGCCAGCGGGGCGTAGAGATAAATGGTTTCCGACGAAATCTTGAGCTGCTTGTGCCGGGGCATCGACTCGAGCGTGCGCATGTTGTGCAGGCGGTCGGCGAGCTTGATGAGGATAACGCGCACGTCGTCGGAGAGCGTGAGCAGCATTTTGCGGAAGTTTTCGGCCTGCTCGGAGGTGCCGTAATCGAACACGCCCGAAATCTTGGTCAGCCCGTCCACGATGCGGGCCACCTTGGAGCCGAACTCGCGCTCCACGTCGGCCACCTCCCAGGGCGTGTCCTCCACCACGTCGTGCAGCAGCGCCGCCACGATGCTGGTCGTGCCGAGGCCGATTTCCTCCACCACAATCTGGGCCACGGCCAGCGGGTGCAGAATATACGGCTCGCCCGACTTGCGGCGCATCTCCTTATGCGCTTCGAGCGAGGTGTTGAAGGCCTTTTTGATGAGCTTGGCGTCGCCGGGCTTGAGGACGGGCTTGGCGGTACGGAGCAGGCGGCGGTATTGGCGCAGGATTTCCTGGCGCTCTACCTCGGGGTCGATGACAGTGGACATGGCAAACGGGCAGCACCCAGCGGTGCCGGAAAGAACGAGTAGCGAAGATACGAGGGCCTGGACCGGAAAGTAACAACAACGGGCCGGAGTTGGTGCGCCCGGCACCGCCGCCAACCGGGCTTCGGCAATCTACCTGAAGCAGGTAGTTACGAAAGGCGTTGGTTTTGTAACGGAGCTTGCGTAGTTTTGCGCCCCCGAGGCAGATGGCCCCGTGACGCGGATGTGGCGAAATTGGTAGACGCACCAGACTTAGGATCTGGCGCCGCAAGGTGTGTGGGTTCGAGTCCCTCCATCCGCACAAAGTGGGTTTTATTCCACTGAAACTGTTTTAAACCCTCAACCCACCCGTTGGGGGTTTCTTTTTAGGGGTCAGCTCCGAACTGGCCCTTCTTACCCCAACGTAGCACCTTTAACCGACCCGCAGTGGATATCACCCTCGACAAGCAAGACGACCAGCTTCATGCCATCCTGACAGTAAACCTCACGGAGGCCGACTACGCTTCCGCCGTGGAGAGCAAGCTGAAAGAATACAGCAAGAAAGCCCAGATTAAGGGTTTCCGCCCCGGTAAAGTGCCCGTAACGCTGGTGCGCAAGATGTACGGCAAGGGCATTCTGGTCGACGAAATCAACGAGCTGCTGGGCAAGTCGGTGGATGGCTATATTAAGGAGAACAACCTGCGCATTCTGGGCGAGCCCCTGCCGGTGGCTTCCGACATCGACTTCGACAACCAGAAGGACTACTCGTTCCAGTTCGAGCTGGGCCTGCTGCCCGACTTCGAGCTGCCCGCCGACCAGGCTATTACCGTTGACCGCCACAAGGTGACGCTCGACGAGAACACCAAGAATGAAACCTACGAGCAGCTGGAGCGCCAGTTCGGCGAAACCACCGAGCCCGAGGCCGCCGAAGCCGGCGACTACCTGGTGGGCCGCCTGCGCAAGGAAGGCGAGGAAGGCGAAGGCCGCCTGCTGATGCTGCCGACCAACAAAATGAAGGCCGAGGCCGATAAGTTTGTGGGTGCCAAGCCCGAGGACGTTATCACCTTCGACCTCAAAACCGCTTTCGACGGCGACGCCAAGGCCATTGCCAACTTCACCGGCATGAGCCGCGAGGAGGCCGACGCCGTGGAGGGCCCCTACACCCTGACCGTGGAGAAGGTGCAGCGTACCGCTCCCGCCGAGTTCAACCAGGAGCTGTTCGACAAAGTATTCGGCAAGGACATCGTGACGTCGAAGGAAGATTTCGACGCCAAGGTGACCGAAACGGTGATGGAGAACTACGACCGCGAGGCCGACAACCTGATGAACCGTCAGATCATCGACAAGATGCTGGAGAACGTGACCATCGAGCTGCCCAAGGAGTTCTTCAAGAAGTGGCTGGTGCGCGCCAACGAAGGCAAGCTGACGCCCGAGCAGATTGAGGAGCACTACGACGACTACGCCAAGGAGTTGAAGTGGTCGATGATCCGCAACAAGGTGGTAGAAGCCAACCAGTTGAAGGTGTCGAACGAGGAAATCGTGGACCGCACGATGCAGAAAATCCTGGGCCAGTTCAACATGGAGATGACGCCCGAGCTCGAAGAGTCGGTGCGCGGCTTCGCCGACAACTTCCTGCGCCAGGAGAACGGCAAGAACTACGTCCAGGAGTACGAGGCCATTCTGGCAGAGAAAGTGCTGGAAAACCTGCGCGGCAAAGTTGTTGTTAACGACAACGAGATTACGGCCGAGGACTTCCGCAATCAGAACGCCGGCTAGCCTTAGCCGCCGTTTCGGTTTTCAAAACCACAAAAAAGCCCTTACTTGTCGTAGGGGCTTTTTTTGTTGAGAAGTCATACAAGAAAGGTAATTGTCATTCTGAGCGGAGCGAAGAATCTCGCGTGCCAAAGTAATTCCTGACAATCGAGTTAGCATTGCACGCGAGATTCTTCGCTCCGCTCAGAATGACAATTACCCCCGCCAGTCTCACTTCTAATATCTCACTTCTATTACCTTCCATGCTGAATAAACAAGAGTTCCGCAAGTTTGCCGTAAAGGGCCAGGGTCTGAATGGCCTGGGCGTTGACCAGTACATCCAGCACGTTGAGGGCCAGACCCGCGGCGGGCTGATTATGCCCTCCAACATGACCCGCTCGGTGATTGAGGAGCGCCCCACCCGCTTCGCCGAAATCGACGTTTTCTCCCGCCTGATTATGGACCGGATTGTGTTCCTGGGCACGGCCGTGGACGATTACGTGGCCAATATCCTGACGGCGCAGATGCTGTTCCTGGAGTCGGTAGACGCCAAGAAGGACATTCTGCTTTACATCAACTCGCCCGGTGGCTCGGTGTACGCCGGCCTCGGCATCTACGACACCATGCAGTACGTGAACCCCGACGTGGCTACTATCTGCACCGGCCTGGCGGCCTCGATGGGCGCCGTGCTGCTGGCCGGCGGGGCCAAGGACAAGCGTTCGGCCCTGCCCCACGCCCGCGTGATGATTCACCAGCCTTCGGGTGGCGCGCAAGGCCAGTCGTCGGATATCGAAATCACGGCCCGCGAGATTCTCAAGCTCAAGAAGGAGCTGTATGATATTCTGGCCGAGCACACCGGCAAAACCTACCAGGAAATCCACGACAACTCGGACCGCGACTACTGGATGCGTGCCGACGAGGCCAAAGAGTACGGCCTGATTGACGAGGTGCTCGAAAAGAAAAAGAAGGACTAATTGACCTCGTTCTTTTTCAACCTGATACCAGAAAAGCCCGCAACCGCGGGCTTTTTTGTTTACTTCACATCCAAACGCAACGGCACGATTTGCCCGCTTGTTGGCGTTGGGCTTTTCGTACCTTTGATGCCGACCGGGTAAAAACCGGCCAGCTTCCCTCCTACAGCGAGTTCCTTTAGCAATGGCAGATATTACGTGCTCGTTCTGCGGCAAGAATAAGAAAGACGTTACCGTGATGATTTCGGGCATTAATGCTCACATCTGCGAGCGGTGCGTGGGGCAGGCCCAGCAAATCCTGAACGAGGAGAATAAGATCCGGGCCAACTCCAAGACGCCGAAGTTCAACCTCGTGAAGCCGCGGGAGATGAAAGAGTACCTCGACCAGTACGTGGTGGGCCAGGACGAAGCCAAAAAGGTGATGTCGGTGGCCGTGTACAACCACTACAAGCGCCTCATGCAGGCCCCGCAGAAGGACGATGTGGTAATTGAAAAGTCGAACATCATTATGGTGGGCGAAACCGGCACGGGCAAAACCTTCCTCACGCGCATGCTGGCCAACATCCTGCAGGTGCCCTTCTGCATTGCCGACGCCACCGTGCTCACCGAGGCCGGCTACGTGGGCGAAGACGTGGAAAGCATCCTCACGCGCCTGCTGCAAGCCGCCGACTACAACGTGGAAGCGGCCGAACGCGGCATCGTGTACATCGACGAAATCGACAAGATTGCCCGCAAGAGCGACAACCCCAGCATTACGCGCGACGTGAGCGGCGAGGGCGTGCAGCAGGCTATGCTGAAGCTGCTGGAGGGCACGACGGTGAACGTGCCACCCCACGGTGGCCGTAAGCACCCCGAGCAGAAGATGATTACGGTGAACACCGAAAACATCCTCTTCATCTGCGGCGGGGCCTTCGTGGGTATTGAGCGCATCATCAAAAACCGCCTCAACACCAAGCCCATCGGCTTCGCCAAAACCCAGCTCGAAGAGCAGCACGACACCAACAACTTCCTGCGCTACGTTACGGCCCAGGACCTGAAGTCGTTTGGCCTGATACCCGAGCTGATTGGCCGCCTGCCGGTGCTCACCCACCTCAACCCGCTCGACCACGCCACGCTGCGCAAAATCCTCACCGAGCCCAAAAACTCCATCGTCAAGCAGTACCAGCGCCTCTTCGACATGGAAGGCATCGAACTCAGCTTCTCGGAAGGTGCCCTCGAATACATCGTGGTGAAGGCCGACGAGTACCGCCTCGGCGCCCGCGGCCTGCGCAGCATCTGCGAGGGCATCATGACCGACGCCATGTTCGATATGCCCTCCGAGGAAGACGTGAAGGAATTGGTAATCGACGAGGACTATGCCCGGAGCAAGTTCGAGCAGACCGCCATGAAGCAGCTGCGGGCGGCGTAGAAAATGCTAACGTATTAGATAGTCTCTACCGCGACTATCTAATACGTTAGCATTTTACATTATTGGAGCAATACTTGACAGATAAATAAAAATGGCAGATATACTAAAGTGCAGAAAATGCGGCAGAAACATTGGTAGAAACGTATACATTACAGCTGGATTTCATAGGGTTTGTTCTGAAGATTGCAAAATAAAATTAAATAAAAAGGTCGTGTGTTAATTAAGTAGAATTGGAGGATTGAAAGAAGAAGTGGTGAATGAACAGGCTGATGACGCCGTCATGGAAGAACGTCTTCTTTGAGAAGCAAATAGTCTTGCGCGTGAGCCGCTTGAGGCGGGTGCGTAAGGTGAGATGTTTGCGCTCCAGGCGCTGGAGCTGCGTTTTGTCCTCCACGCGCTGCTCGGCTGGCAGCCGGTCCACATAGGCCCACCAGGCATCGGTGATCCACAAGGCCACCGTCAGGCCCGCATCGGTGA
>NZ_KB907845.1 GCF_000382225.1 Hymenobacter aerophilus DSM 13606 | reverse complement strand
CAGAACGCGCTGGCCGAACGGGTCAACGGCATCCTCAAAGACGAGTTCCTCTTCGTGCTGCCCGACGAGCTGGCCCAGGCCCGTTTGCTCGTCGACCAAGCCGTGCACCTCTACAACGAAGAGCGCCCCCACCTGGCCCTGAACTATTTAACGCCAAACCAAGTCCATCAGCAAGGAAAAAGCCCCGCCGGAAAATCCGAGCGGGGCCCTTGCCTTATTTCTGTCAACAAATAGCCGGACGAGACATTGTAGCAAATTGAGTAACGCCAACTTACTGCAGGTCGCTTACCTGCTTGAAGCAGGGTTCTATCAGCTCTGCATCAGATACCCCTTGATGTACTCCTCCAGGTCGCCATCCAGCACGTTCTGCACGTCGGTGCGCTCGATGCCGGTGCGCAGGTCTTTGATGAGCTTGTAGGGGTGCAGCACATAGTTGCGGATCTGGGAGCCGAAGTCGATGCGCTTTTTGCCGGCTTCCACTACGTCGCGGGCCGCGTTGCGCTTGTCCATTTCGATCTGGTAGAGGCGCGATTTGAGCATGCGCAGGGCGTGCTCCTTGTTCATGAGCTGGCTCCGCTCAATTTGTACGGCGATGATGATGCCGGACGGGGCGTGGGTGAGGCGTACGGCGGTTTCCACCTTGTTCACGTTCTGACCACCGGCGCCGCCGGCCCGGAAGGTGTCCCAGCTGATGTCGGCCGGGTTGATTTCGATGTTGATGGTATCGTCAATCACCGGATAGGCGAACACCGAGGCGAACGAGGTGTGGCGGCGGCCGCTGCTGTCGAAGGGCGACATGCGCACCAGCCGGTGCACCCCAATTTCGCTTTTCAGATAGCCGTAGGCAAACTGGCCGTCGATTTCGAGGGAGGCTGACTTGATGCCGGCCCCTTCGCCGGGCTGGTAGCTGAGCTGCCGGACCGTGAAGCCCTGCTTCTCGCCCCACATGATGTACATGCGCATGAGCATTTCGGCCCAATCCTGGCTTTCGGTGCCACCGGCGCCGGGGTTGATGTCGATGACGGCCGACAGCTGGTCTTCTTCGTCGGAGAGCATGCGCTTGAACTCCAGGCGCTCCACCGACTGCTCGGCGGCGGCAAATTCGCGCTGCATTTCGGCTTCCGGCACGTCGCCTTCGCGGTGGAACTCGTAGAGCACCTCTACGTCATCGACCTGCTTCTCAACAGCTTCGTAGTCATCGGTCCAGACCTTGATGCCCTTGAGCTCGCGCATAGTGGCTTCGGCCTGCTTGGAGTCGTCCCAAAAGCCGGGAGCCGTGGTCTGGGCCTCGATTTCGTTTACTTGTTCTTTGCGGGCATCGTAGTCAAAGATACCTCCTCAGGGCCTCAGCGCGGCCCTTCAATTCCTTCACCTGGTCGTGGGTCATAGGAAAAAAAGCAAGGCTTTTTTTGGCTGTTAGCTGAAAGCTATTAGCTGTTAGCCTGCATAAGTGAATGATTAATTTACAGTTTTTTATGAACGAAGCTCGGCATATTCCAGCCGTTTCCGTTCTTTTAGCTAACAGCTCAAAATCAAACCCGCACCATCCAATTGTGGGGGTCGGGCGCTTCGCCGCTGCGGATGGCGGCCAGGGCGGCGGCGGCACGGCGCGAGAAGGCGTCGGCCGGGGGCGTGGGTAGCTCGTAGTCTTCGCCCTGGTAGCCGATAACGGCGATGGAGGCAATGGTAGCGGCCGTGCCGACGCCAAAGGCCTCCTGCAGCGTGCCGTTGCGCTGGGCTTCCAGGATTTCGAGGGCCGATACTTTGCGCTCCTCCACGGGCATGCCCCAGTCGCGGGCCAGCTGCAGCACGCTACGGCGGGTGATGCCGTCGAGGATGGAGCTGCTCAGAGCAGGCGTAACCAAGCGGCCGTCGATGATGAAAATGGCGTTCATCGTGCCCGATTCCTCCACATACTTGTGCTCCGAAGCATCGGTCCAGATAAGCTGATTGTAGCCTTCCTGCTGGCCCAGCTTGGTAGGGTACATGGCGGCGCCGTAGTTGCCGGCGTTTTTGGCCGCGCCCGCGCCACCTTCGGCCGAGCGCACGTACGTTTCCTCGAAGCGCACGCGCAGCGGCTTGGCGTAGTACAGGCCCACCGGGCTGGTAATCACCATGAAGCGATACGATTCGGAGGGGCGCACGCCCAGCATGGCGTCGGTGGCGAACATGAAGGGGCGGATGTAGAGGGCGCTGCCGGCATCGGTAGGTACCCAGCCGCTGTCGAGGCGGATGAGCTGTAGCAGGCCCTGCATGAACACTTCCTCGGGTAGCTCGGGCATGCACATGCGGCGGGCCGAGGCGTTGAAGCGGTGGAAGTTGTCGAGCGGGCGGAACAGGGCCACTTCGCCATCGTGGTTTTTGTAGGCCTTCATGCCCTCAAAGATCGACTGGCCGTAGTGAATGGCCGAGTTGGCCGGGCTTATGTTCATGTCGCCATAGGGCACGATGTGCGGCTGCTGCCACTGCCCGTCGCGATAATCGACTACCAGCATGTGGTCGGCGAAGGTTTTGCCGAATTCAAGCTGGGCGAAGTTGATGCCGGGTAGACGCGGGGCGCTGGTGCGCTGCGTCGTGATGGTAAGGGTATCGAGCATGGGGTGGGATGGATGGGTAGGAGTAGGGGAAACGGGTCGGCTGGAACGCGGGCTACAATGAAGATGGCCGGGCGCGATTATAGGCTGAAAGCCTGCTAACCCGCCGAAAAGGAGGGCCGGTTAAGTTAAAGATGCACTTTTTCGGCGGAAGCTGCCTAACAGGCGTTAGGAGGCCGCACTACATGCGCGGCTCCCACTTCACTTCCTCGGCGCCCAGCTCGTGGGCCATCTGGCGGCTGAGCACGAATAGGTAATCGGACAGGCGGTTAAGATACATCACCACCAGATCGGCCACGAACTCGTCTTCGGCCAGCTGAATGACCAGCCGCTCGGCCCGGCGGCACACGCAGCGCGCGAGGTGGGCAAACGACACCGACTGATGGCCTCCGGGCAGCACAAACACCCGCAACTCGGGCAGGTCGGCGTTCATGCGGTCCATTTCCTGCTCCAGCAGCGTTACGTCTTCGGCGTGCAGGTCCGGGATTTTCATCTTCGACTTCTCGGGGTCGGAGGCCAGCGAGGCACCTACCGTGAACAGGCGGTCCTGGATTTCCTTGAGCAGCGGCCGGCGGGCCTCATTTACGGGCTGGTCGCGCACGAGGCCGATGTAGGAATTCAACTCATCCACGGTGCCGTAGCACTCGATGCGCAGACTGGATTTGGGCACCCGCGTGCCGCCGATAAGCGAAGTCAGGCCTTTGTCGCCGGTTTTGGTATAGATTTTCATGAGTGAAGTGAATTTTCTGTCATTGCGAGCAACGCGAAGCAATCCGCAGGACAAAAGGCGAAGTCCAACGAAGCCCAAAATCTGGCATGTGCATGTGAAAGGGCTTTGAGCGTACCAAAGTTTAAAACGTTGCTCTCACAGATTGCTTCGTCGTGCCTCCTCGCAATGACAGAAGGCTCACCCCTTCGCCAGCTGGCCGGTCATTACGTTGTGGTTTACTTCGTCGGTTTCCACGAGGCCGTCGCGCAGGCGCACAATGCGGTGGGCGTGCATGGCAATGTCCTCTTCGTGGGTTACCATGATGATGGTGTTGCCGCGGGCGTACAGGGCCTCGAACAACTCCATGATTTCGTGGCTGGTGCGGGTGTCGAGGGCGCCGGTGGGTTCGTCGGCCAGGATGATGCTGGGGTTGTTGACCAAGGCGCGGGCAATGGCCACGCGCTGGCGCTGGCCGCCAGACAGCTCGTTGGGCTTGTGCAGGGCGCGCTCGGCCAGCCCCACGCTGCGCAGCGCCTCGCGGGCCATTTCGTGCCGCTCGCTTTTGCCATAGCCGGCATAAATCAGGGGCAGGGCCACATTGTCGAGGGAAGTGGCGCGGGGCAGCAGGTTGAAGCTCTGGAACACGAAGCCGATTTCGCGGTTGCGCACGTCGGCCAGCTGGTTGTCGCTCATGTTGCTCACGTCGTGGCCGTTGAGCACGTAGCTGCCGCCCGAGGGCGTGTCGAGGCAGCCGATGATGTTCATGAGCGTAGATTTGCCCGAGCCCGACGGCCCCATGAAGGCCACGTATTCGCCCCGCTCAATGGTGATGGACACCGATTGCAGGGCGTGGATTTCCTCGGCGCCCATGCGGTACACCTTGGAAATATCGTCGGTCTGGATAACGGGAGGCTGCATACAGCGAGGGGCTACAGGTTAGTTCCAGGAGGCCTTCCGGGCCGCCAGGGCCGCGTCGTACTCCTTGCGAAAGGTACCATAATCTGCCGCCGAAAGCAATGTGCCGAGGCGGTAGAGCGGGGCCTGGGCGTACTCCGTCAGGCCCACCGGCACGGCGGCCAGCACGTAGGCCTTCAGCAGCGGCACCGATTCGGGGTTGTACTCGACGCCGCGCAACAGCACGTTGTAGGCGGTCGGGAAGTCGCCCCGGCGGGTGTGGAACGCGGCGGCAGCCACCAGCCCGTTCTCGACGAACGGCGCCTGCTGCACCAGTTGGGCATAGAAGCGGCCGGCCTCGGCGGGCTGCTTGGCGGCCTCAGCCAGCACCGCCCGGAAATACAGCCGCTGGTAGACATCAAAGCCAGTAAACCTGCCTTGCTCCACCAACTCCCGAAGCTGGGGCCACTGCCGGCCGCGCACGTACAGCTCGCCCCGTAGCACGTTCCAGGCCGAAGCGCCTGGCGCCGTTACAGGTGGCGCGGCACTATTGAGTGTGGCGCGCACGGCATCAAGCTGACCCGCATCGAGGGCGCGTGGCAGCTGCGCCAACAGGGCCGTGGATTGCAGCGCCGGCGTTGTAACGGAAGTGGCGGCCGGCAGCAGTTGGTCAGCCGGCAGCTCGTCGCCGCGCAACACCAGATACTGGGTTTTCACCGAGTCGGGGACCTGGGCGTAGGTGATGCGCAGGTCGGGCTGCAGGGCCGCAAGCAACAGCCGCGAAGCTGCGCCGGCGGGCACCTGGGCCGCCACCTGCCGCGCCGAATCGGGCTGGCCGCTCAGGGCCAGCGCGTAGGCCTGGGGCAATGCGGCCGTGGCGGCGCCGTTCTCGCGGGCTTCTTGGAGGCGGCCGGCAGCCGGAGCGGGCAGGCCCTGGTCGAGCAGCCACAGGCCCTGCAGTTGCTGGTAATAGGCGGCGCCCGAGCCCGAGCCGGTGGCCAGCGGCAACAGCGCCTGCTGGGCCGCCACGGGCCGGCCGCCGTAGTGCAGCGTAAAGGCCCGCAGCAGCGTCAGCTGGTCGAGGTAGGGGGCGTTGGCGGGGTTGGCGACCAGGGCTGGCAGCAGCGCCAGCAGCGTGGTGTCTTGGCGGGCGGCGCGGCTGAGCGCGTTCTGGTAAAGCCGGGCAAAGCGGGCGTCATCGAGGCTGCGGGTGGTATCGGGCAGCAGGGCAGCGGAACCGGTGGCCGCGCGGCCGCTGAGCTGGGCCAGCAGCAGGGCGTTGGCCTGGAAAGCGGGGTTGTCAGCATGGGCCTCTTTGGCCAGCGCGGCGGCGCCGGTCCAGTCCTGCTGGCGGATGCGGTAGGCCAGCTCGTTGGCGGCCAGCACAGGGCTGTTCGGCTCGGCGGCCAGGGCGCGGGCGCGGTAGTGGGCCACCGAATCGGCGAGGGTGGAGCGGGAGTAAAGCTGAGCCAGGTCGGCGTTGAGGGGGGCATTGGCCGGATTCGCCTTCAATCCTTCCTGCAGCACGGCGAGACGGTCGAAAAAGTCTTTCGGCTCGTTGTAGAGGGCCGCCAGGCGCAACGAGATGCGGGGCGAAGGCCGCCGGTCCAGGGCCCGGCGCAGGATGTTGATTTCGTTCTGGCGCTGCAGACGGAAGCGGTAGAGGGCCGCCCGGCCCAGGCTGGCCTTGTGGTTGTGCAGGTCGAGCACGTCGCTTTCGGCGTAGTAGCGCTCGGCCAATAGCGCCCGCGAAAGGTCGTCGGGCGTCATTTCGCTTTCCAGCCGGGCCAGATCACCCAGATTATTATAGGCGCCGGCCTGGACCTGGTCGAGCACGAAGAAGTTGTTGCGCAAACTCACGCCCACCACGGCCACAATGCCCAGCGCGTACATGGCATAAAACGGAAACCGCCGCGGCTGAAACACAACGCGGTACACGGCCTTCTTCTGGCGTAGCAGCGGCCCGAAATTCAGCAGCACGTACAGCAGAAAAGCCCCGCCCAGGCAAAGCAGCGCCAGGGCCGTGAAGTCGCGGCCGGCCTGCAGCAGCGGGTCGTTGGCGGTGGCCAGGGCGTAGCCCAGCGTGCCGGCGGCCAGCAGCGCCAGCACCAGCAGCAGCGTGGCGGCCGCGCCCGGCGGCACCCCCTCGGGCAGGCTGGCGGCCCGGCGGTTCTGGCCCAGCCAGGCAATTACCACGGCCGGCAGCAGCAGCAGGTAGGGGTCGAGGTAGAGGCCGGGCAGCACCAGCAGCTCGCTCTGGTTGAGGTAGTAGAGCAGCAGGGCGCCCAGGTACAGCAGGCTGGCCAGCAGCAGCGGCCACAGCCCGTAGCGGCCGGCGGGCGTATCGGCCTGGGTGTTGAGCCAGAGCAGGCCGTGCACGTTCTCGAAGGCCACCCACAGCACCAACAGCGCAAACGCCACCGCCCCGGCCGTGGTAAAGTAGGCGCTTAAGTGCAGGGCCGTGTAGTCGGCCGGGTTGGGGTTGCGCAGAAACAGCAGCAGCCCCAGGCCCGTCACCAAGGCGGCAAACGTGCCCAGCCGCACCGGAAACGGCACTTCGGGCCGAAAGGCGTGGAAGTAGTAAGCCGGCCCCACCAGCAAAGCCAGGCTCAGGAGCAGAAAATACTGCTTGCCGATGACGAATACATCCAGCAGGTCGGCATTGAGCGACATCAGCAGGAAAATTACCAAGGCCATGCCGGCCACAAAGTACAGCCGGCTCAGCGGGGTGACGGCCGCCAGAAAGTAAGCCAGCGCCACGCCCAGCAGCGCCACCAGCCCCAACGCCGCATCGGGCCGCAGAAACGGGCCGGCCACGTCGTAGGTCTGCGTGACGAGGTAGCCGTTGGCCTGCACCGGCAGCCGGGCCAGTCCCACGGCCACCTCGGCCACGGTAGTGGGCACAGGTGTCAGCTGGGTTACGGGCCGCAGGGGCAGCACCGCTTCGGGGCCCGTAAAGTAGTGCCAGCCGGCCAGCCCCACGGCCAGCGCGGCGCACAACGCCAGCAGCAGCAGCGGCCAGGGCCAGCGGCGGGTGGTAGGGGAGGCAGGAGAAACGGGCGAAGTCAAGCGGGGCGGGGGAGTGAATGAAGTTTTGAAGCGTCATGCAGAGCGAAGCGAAGCATCTCGCGTGCTGACGTTGCGGTTACGTTGGCAACGTCAGCACGCGAGATGCTTCGCTTCGCTCTGCATGACGTTTTTTCAGCTAACAGCTAACAGCTAACAGCGGCACTTACTCCAGTACCTTGGGCACCCGGAAGTAGTCGGAGTCCTTGCGCGGGGCGTTGCTCAGGCCGGCCGCGTGGCTGACGGTGTTGTGAGCCTCATCGGGGCGTAGCACGTTGACTTCCTGGCTCAGATGCACCAGCGGCTCCACGTCGGTGGTGTCGAGCTGGCGGAGCTGGTCCACCCAGTCGAGGATTTTGTTCAGGTCGCCGAGCACCTGCTGCTCGTGGGCGGGGTCGAATTCGAGGCGGGCCAGATGGGCCAGGCCGCGCAGGGTAGCCAGGTCGGTACTCACGGGTTCAGCGAAAATTCAAGAGTGAAGAAAAGCGGCGTTGCCGGGCTGCAAGATACAGCCTGCGGGCCGGTTGTGCGATTGGGCCTGCCTTACCCGGCCGGCTCGCGCTGGCGCACGGGCGCGCTGGTTTCGGGCGCTGCCGGGGCCGGCGCCGGCCGCCGCCAGGAACCGGGGCCCGGCACGCCCCCGGCCTCGGGCCGCAGGCCGCTGGCAATAATATCGTACACGCGCTGCTGCAGGGCGGGCGCGTCGGCGGCAGTCAGGCCGGTTGTGCTGATGGGGGCGTGCACGATGATGGCCAGCCGGGCCCAGCGCACCCGCAGCCCGCCCACATCGGGCAGGAAATGGTGGTTGAGCGGCATCGTGATGGGCACAATGGGCACGCCGGCAGCAATGGCAAGCTGGAAAGCGCCCTCCTTGAAGGGCTCCAGCTGCTGGCCGGGCTGGCTGGAAATCTGCCCTTCGGGGAAGATGATAACCGAGCGGCCGGCCGCCAGCTCCTGGCGCGCCCGCACCATCGAGCGGCCCCGGCTCACGGCGCTGTTGCGGTCGACGGTGATGTAGGTGCGGCCGAAAATGGGGCCCCAGAGCGGAATTTTGGCCAGCGAGCTTTTGCCCAGCACGTTCGGCCCGCCCGGCAGGGTGCGAAACAGCAGCGGAATATCAATCAGCGAGCTGTGGTTGGCTAGGTACAGGCAGGGCTGGCCCGGCGGCACCGTTTCGGCGGCCCGTACGGTTTCGACCGGCACGCCCCACATGGCGATAAAAAAGTGCGACCAGGCTTTGTTGAGCCGGCGCAGATACGGCTGGCCGGCCGGCCGGCGGCTCAGGGCCCATTGCAGCGGATAGGTGACCAGAAACGGGGCCGCAAACCAGAACGTGGCCCAGGTAGTGTAGAGGCGCTGGCCGATATAACGAAGCAGATGCGTCATGCCACAAAAATAAAGGTGGTAGCTGGATAACGGATGAACGCCGCGCCGCCCGCAGCATGGCAACTCTGGCCGGCAGCCGTCCTACACGCCCAGCAGGCGGCCCGCTTTCAGCAGCCCGGCCACGCTCACGGCGTCGGTGATGCGGCCGTCCATCACCAATTGCACGGCCTCGGCCAGCGGCAGCTTCCAGAGGCGCAGGTCCTCGGTTTCTTCGGGCTCGGTGTCGCCCTGTTCCAGCTCCTGGGCCAGAAACACGAAGCCTTCCTCGTCGGTCACCGAGTTGGAAGTGTGCAGGCGCATGATGTTGGTCCAGCGGCGGGCAAGCAGGCCGGTTTCCTCGCGCAGCTCGCGCTGGGCCGATTCGAGCACGTCGAGCTCTACCGGGCCGCCGCCCATCGGGATTTCCCAGCTGTACTCGCTCAGCGGGTAGCGGTACTGGCCCACCAGCCAGGTGTTGCCCTCGGCATCGACGGGCACAATGCCCAGGGCCTTGTTTTTCATCGTGACCACGCCGTAGATGCCGGGCGTACCGGCGGGCGTCAGCACCTGGTCTTCGCGCACCCGAATCCAGGGGTTCTGGTACTTTATTTCGGAGGCCTGCACCTGCCAGGGGTTGTGGGTTTCGTCGAAAGCGGGGGCGGCGTCGGCCATAAATTGCAGAGTAAGCGGCGGGCGGGAAAAGCCAAAGGTACGGCCGCCCCAAATGATGAGGCCGTTGCCGCGCAATTCTCTCGCCGGGCAAAACCGGCCATTGAGCGGGTGAAACTTTCCATTCGGCCAAAAAATCCACTTGCCCCGTGGGCATCGTATACTTTTGACCTACTAATTATTCAGCGCTGGTAAGGTTTATGGAAAGGAAGGCTCTTACCGCGTAGTATTGGCACCCTGGCAGCAATTAGTAGGGTGGATGAATTTAACAGCTGTCAGCCAATATGACCGAAAAGGCCGCTACCCAGGGTAGCGGCTTTTTTTATTGCCCTGTTTTTTCGCTGAGCGCCCACGCGTTGTAGGCCGGCCGGAGCTGCGCAGGGCCTTCGTGGCCAACCCCGCGCCAAACCGGCGCGTATCCTACTACTGCCGGCCGTTCACATTCCGCCCGGCCCCTTATTCTTATGGCCAACCAACCCAACAAGCAGCCCGATAATCAGCCCTCCGATAAGCAACTCAAGGAAGGCGACCCGCTCTTCAACCTCAAGCATGCCGAAGCTGAAGCGGCGCTGGCCGAGAAAAACGGCGGCCTCGGGCCCACCACCAATGTGTACATGACCGATCTGGAAGAGTCCAACATCGACAACGGCCCCCGCGACAGCCAGGGCACCCGCCGCGGCGAGCAGGACCCCAGCCGCGAAGGCTCCAACGCCGGCTCGCACCAATAATTTATAGAGCTTAGATTACAGAGCTTAGAACTTACTGTTCCGCTCAACAGACACAGGACCTTATCCCGCTACACGGCCGCTTGGCTAGTATAGCGGGATAAGGTCCTTTTCTTTGCAAAGGCAGATCCAGCACCAGTTTCCATACCCTCGCTTCTAAGCCCTAAAACCTAAGCCCTGACAACATGCTCCTTGTTTCCTTTACCGGCGAGCCGCTCGAAGCCGGGCTTGACGAAGCCGGCCGGGGCTGCCTGGCCGGGCCGGTGTTTGCGGCGGCCGTAATCCTGCCGCCCGATTTCCGGTCGGAATTCCTCAACGATTCCAAGCAGCTGACGGCCCGGCGGCGCGAGCTGGTGCGTGCCGAAATCTGCCGTGAAGCCGTGGCCTGGTCCGTTGCCGAGGCCTCGGTGGAAGAAATAACGACCCTCAACATCGCCCAGGCCAGCTACCTGGCCATGCACCGCGCCACCGACCAGCTACGGCCCGCGCCCACCCATCTGCTCGTTGATGGCAACCGGTTCCGGCCGCACGCCACGCTGCCCCACACCTGCATTGTAGGCGGCGACGGGCTCTACCGCGCCATTGCGGCGGCCTCGGTGCTGGCCAAAACCTTCCGCGACGACCGGATGCGGGAACTGGCCACCGCTTACCCCGCCTACGGCTGGGAACAGAATGCGGGCTACCCCACCGCCGCGCACCGCGCCGCTATCCGGCAGCACGGCCCCACCGAGCACCACCGCCCGGGGTTCCGGCTGTTGTGATGGGATTGGGGCTGAGGGACTAAGCCGACCGGCTGTCATCCTGAGCTTGCGAAGGACCTATACAGAAGCCAATCAATGTGTATAGCTTCCGTATAGGTCCTTCGCTGCACTCAGGATGACACTTTTAACATAGTCCTTATTTCAGCTTCAGCAAGTCCAGAAACAGGCTGAAGCCATCGACCGTGGTGCCGCCTTCGCCGAAGCTGTCGAAGCTCAGGGGCTTGATGATGTAGCCGCTTACGGCCAGCTGCTGGGCTTTGAGGCGGTCGGTTTCCAGGTCGGAGGTGGTGGTGATGAACACGTTCAGGTCCTGGAACTCGGGGTCGGCGCGCAGGATTTCAAGCAACTCCAGGCCGTTCATGCGGGGCATGTTCAGGTCGAGCATCACCACCTTGGGCCGCGGTATGCGCGCTTGGCCGCCTTCGCCCCGCAGCAGGTCGAGGGCCTCGCGGCCATTGCGGGCCACGTGCAGCGGCACGTTCACGTTGTTTTTGCGCAGCTCGCGCTGCACGTTCATTATATCAAGCTGGTCGTCTTCGACGAGCAGAATGGCGGGTGGCTGGGAGGAGAAGGGCATGGCAGACAGAGCAGATAAGAACAATAATTACTCGGCTATACGGGCGCCGGGCGCCGAAGGGCGGGTTGGCCGGCTGGGCGCCTGCTTGGGCCAGGTGAAAATGAAGCTGGCCCCGGCCCCTTCGGCCGACTCGACGCGAATGGTGCCGCCGCGGCGCTCGATGATCTTCTTGACGATGGCCAGGCCCACGCCGGTGCTCTCCAGCGTGTCGCGTTCGGTCAGGGTCTGGAAGATGATGAAAATCCGGTCGTGGTACTCGGCGGCAATGCCCGGCCCGTCGTCGGTAACCGTGAAGGTGTAGAGCTCGGGCATCTCGACGCAGCCGATGGCGATGTGGCCGTGGGCCGGGTCGTGGTGGTATTTGGCGGCGTTGCTGATGAGGTTGGTAAACACCTGCTCCAGCTGCACCCGGTTGGTATGCAGCGTGGGCAGATAAAACGGTAATTCTACCTCTAAGCCCTCGGGCAAAGCCAGCGAATCAACGATTTCGCGCAGCAGCTGGCGCACGAACACGTCTTCGTCGGCCTGGGGCGTGCGGCCCACCCGGGCCAGGTCGAGGATGCCGGTAATGAGGTGCTCCATGCGCCGCACCCGCGTGCGCATCAGCACCAGAAACTCGCGGATATGCTCGGGCGCATCCTGGCCCAAATCCTCCTCAATCCAGCGCGAAGCCGTTTCGATGCCCCGCAACGGCGCTTTCAGATCGTGCGATACCACGTAGGCAAACTGGTCGAGCTCCTGGTTGCGGCGCTCCAGCATGCGGATGGTGGTGTTGATGGTATCGGTCATGGTATTGAGCGAGGTGGCCAGCTTGGTCAGCTCATCCTGCTCGGTGTCCGGAATGTGGGTTGCGTAGTCGCCGCCGGCAATGCGCTGGGCCTGGCCCACCATGCCGCTGATGCGCCGCGACAACTGCCGCACCAGGTAAGCCGCGTACAGCAGCCCCAGCGCAATAGTGGCCAGCGTAACGCCCACCGACAGAATGCGGGTTTCGCGGATGCTGGCCTGCAGGCGCAGCCGCTGCTGGCGGCGCGTCTGGGCCTCGGCCTGGTCGAACTCGGCAAACAGCTCCCTGATTTTTTCCATCAGGGTCTTGCCCGTCAGGTCGGAGGCCAGGTTGGCGTGCTCCAGGCCCTTGATGCCAATCTGGTCGGGGTTGGTGCGCAAGGCCTCGCGCTTTTCGCTGATGAGCAGGTGCGAGTAGGAATCCCACTGCTCGAACAGGCGCTGGGCCTGCTGCAGCCGGTTGAACTGCTGGCCGGCCACCGGCATTTCGTTGCGCAGGCTGGCAAACCGGCCCAGCAGGTTCCGCTCGCCCTCGTAGTAGGGGGCCAACAGCACCTCGTTGTTGAGCAGCAGGTAGCCCCGGAAGCCGGCTTCCATATCGATGATGTTGCGCAGCAGCGAGGTGGCCTCGTTGGTGATGCGCTGCGAGTTGGCCACCCGCTGCGAGTTGCGCAGCACGGCCCGCGAAAGCTGGTAGTTGAGAAATACCACGGCCGCAAACAGCGCCGAAATAGTCAGAAACCCTGCAAAGAGCTTGGTGGAGAGCCGGAGCTTAAGTTTCATGGGCGGGAGGAGGGGAGCGAGGGCAGGGCAGAGGCAGAGGCGGGCGGCTTATTCGGCCCGCAGGCGGGTTTCCATCGTGTTCAGCAGGGCCACAATCTCGGCGGCCATCTTATTGATTTTGGCCAGCCCGGCAATGGCCGTGTCCGACTGGCCGGCCAGCCGCAGGTCCATCAGGCGGCCGCCTTCGATGTGAATGCGGCGGTGCAGCTGGTCGAGGGCGTGGGTTTCGGGCAGGTGGCCGTACGCGGGCAGCGCGTGCTGGGTTATCCAGTGGCCCATGGCGCACTGCTCGGGGTCGCGGATGGGCCCTTCGGCCGTGTCGCTGCCGTACAGAAAGGAGCGTAGCTTCGACTTGAAAAGCATGTGCCGGATGCGGGCCGCGTCGAATTCTTGTTTCAGGTCGTCACTCATGCAGAAAACGCGGCCGGGCGGGATGCGGAATGCCGACCCGGCAAACCAACCGCCGAAGCCGCGCTGAGCCAAAGATAGGCAACGAGGCCCGGACCAGCCGGCCAATATTGGCTACTTTCGCCCCACCATTGGCCGGGCGCGCATGCTCGCGCCGGCCGGTCCGTTTCACCATCCCACCTTACTTCCATGTCCGACACGCTCAAAACCGTTCCGCTCAACGACGTTCACCAGCAGCTCGGGGCCAAAATGGTGCCCTTCGCCGGCTACAACATGCCCGTGCGCTACTCCTCCGACCTCGACGAGCACCACACCGTGCGCCGGGCCGTGGGCATGTTCGACGTCTCGCACATGGGCGAGTTCCGGGTGCGCGGCCCCCAGGCCCTCGACCTCATCCAGCGCGTATGCAGCAACGACGCCAGCAAGCTCGTGCCCGGCAAGGCCCAGTACAGCTGCCTGCCCAACGAAACCGGCGGCGTTATCGACGATTTGCTGGTGTACATGCTGGCCGACGAGGACTACCTGCTCGTCATCAATGCCTCCAACATCGAGAAGGACTGGAACTGGATCGAGCAGCACAACACTGAGGGCGCCGACCTGCAGAACATTTCGGATGAGATGAGCCTGTTCGCAGTGCAGGGTCCCAAGTCCACCGCCGCCCTGCAGGGCCTCACCGACACCGACCTGAGCGCCATTCCTTACTACTCGTTCGTGCAGGGCACCTTCGCCGGCGCGCCCGATGTCATCATTTCGGCCACCGGCTACACCGGCGCGGGCGGTTTCGAGCTGTACGTGCCCAACCAGTACGCCAAGCAGGTCTGGGATGCCGTGATGGAGGCCGGCCAGCCCCACGGCCTCAAGCCCATCGGCCTGGGCGCCCGCGACACGTTGCGCCTCGAAATGGGCTTCTGCCTCTACGGCAACGACATCACCGACGAAACCTCACCTCTGGAAGCCGGTCTGGGCTGGATTACCAAGTTCACCAAGGAATTCACCAACTCCGAAAACCTGAAGGCCGAAAAGGCCGCCGGCGTAGAGCGCAAGCTGGTCGGCTTCCTGATGGATGGCCCCGGCATCCCGCGCAGCCACTACCCGCTGGTAAACGAGGCCGGCGACGTTATCGGCGAAGTAACCAGCGGCACCCAGTCGCCGAGCCTAGGCAAAGGCGTGGGCCTGGGCTACGTGCAAACCGCCCTGGCCGCCCCCGGCACCCCAATTTTCGTGCAGGTGCGCGGCAAAAACCTGCCCGCCACAGTGGTAAAACCCCCCTTCGTGGCAGGCACGGAAGAGGCGTAGGATTTAAGTATGAATTATGAATTATGAATTATAGCGGTTTCGTGAACGGTTTACCAAACTTCAGGCGGGTGTGGTATGATAGCCGCAGTGGTCAAACCAGCTCCGTGCATCGGCGCTGGTAATCCAGTGTACGGCGTCTTGCAGCGCGTCGGTTAAGGCCTTACGGGTGCGGGCCTGCGCCGTGCGCAACTTGGTTTTGAGTTTGCTCCAGGCCTGCTCCACGGGACTGAAGTCGGGCGAGTAGGGCGGCAGAAACAACAGCTCCACGCCCCGCTCGGCCAGCCACTGTTTTACCCCGCTCAGCTTATGAGCGGACGCATTATCGAGCACCACCACGTCGCCTGCCCGTAAGCCGGGGGCCAGACACTGCGTGATGTACCAAGCGAAGCGCTGCTGATTGAGCGCCCCATCCAGCACTTGCACGGCCTGCAGCCCCCGCACCGACAACGCCCCGATCAGCGTCAGCGCCTTGCCCCGCTGCAGCGGGCTGGCCCCGCCTACCCGTTGCCCGCCCGGAGCCCGGGCATAGCGGCGGCCATAGTCCAAGCGCAGGGCCGTCTCGTCGAGAAAGTGGAAGCGGGCCACGTCGGGGCGGGTGCACACGCTGACTACGTGTGCGGCGCGCGCCGTCCTCACCCGCGGCGTGTCGCGCTCAGTGGCGTGCTGGCTTTTTTTTTGCGGCGCAAGTTGTGCTCCTCCAACACATCCCAGATACAGGTCTGGCACACGGACCGGCCCGAATATGCCTGCCAGGCCTGGTTCAACTCGCTGAGCGTGGCATCGGCGTGCTCCCCCACATAGGCCACGAGCCAGGCTTGATCGTCGGCCGAGAGCAAGCGCTCGACACCGCCACGAGCGGGTTTGGGCTGGAGCGAGCCGGTTTGGTGTTGATGAGCGAGCAACTTAGTAATAAACGAGTAACTCACGCCGAAGCGGTCAGCTACCTGTTGGCGGGTCGTGTGAGGCTCCGCGCTGGCGGCGGCCACGCGGGTGCGCAAATCGAGCGAGTAGGGTTTCATCACTGGTCAACCATAACAGATGGTAAACCGTTTACGAAACCGCTATA
>NZ_KB907844.1 GCF_000382225.1 Hymenobacter aerophilus DSM 13606 | reverse complement strand
CCAAGCCGTTGCCTTTTCCCACACGCCCTTGTCGCGCCAGCGGGCAAAGCGCACGTACACCCGGTGCCAGTGGCCAAACTGCGCCGGCAGGTCCCGCCAGGGAGCTCCCGTGCGGCCCAGCCAAAGCACCGCTTCGACAAATCCGCGCGTGTCGGCAGCGGTGACCCCGCAACTCCCGGCTTGCCCCGGTAACAAAGGAGATAACTCGGCCCACATCTTGTCCGTCAATAGCGTGCGGTCTGCATTCATAGTCGATCAACAACTCCGTAATTGAGAACAGTTCCTAGAGCACCTGTCTGTAAAATCCATCTCCATAAAAGAAACTGGCACGGCAGACGACATCAATAGTGACAAGCTGGAGTTTGCAGAAGGCGACATATTATTTGGGAAAATAAGAGCGTATCTCCACAAAGTTTGTCTGAGCCATTTTTCAGGGGTATGCTCAACTGACGCTATTGTAATCAAACCGAGAAGTAATGCAGCACTTGGTTTTGTCTTGTTCACTGTTTTTAGTGACCATTTTATTGAATTTGCTGACATGATTTCAAACGGCACTAAAATGCCACGTTCCGAATGGAGCGTTTTGAAAAAATATCAGATCATTGTGCCAAAAGATGAAGCACTTGAAGCTTTCGACTCTTTGGTTAGACCAATGCTTGGCAAGATTGCCAACCTACAAGCTCAAATAGCCACCCTTCGAGCCACCCGCGACGCGTTGCTCCCAAGGCTACTGAGCGGTCAGTTAGTCCCCAACGCTATTCCCACTCCTGTTTAATCCCACTACGCCCCTATGGCCTTTATTAGCGAAGATGATATAGAACGCGCCTGCGTGCAGGTGCTGATGAATGAGTTAGGTTATAACGAGCACCTCAACCTCCACAAGAAAGACGAACCGATAGCCAACCAGCTATTCGGGCGCGCGGATACCCGGGGCGTGGTGCGGCTGAGCCAGCTGGCCGCAAGCCTGCGGGCGCTGAACCCGCACGCCCCGGAGGAGGTGCTGCACGATGCGCTGAAGCTGATGACGGAGCCGCGGCCGGGCATGAACCGGTTTGAGGCTAACCGGGCCGTTACGCAGCTGCTCCAGAAGGGCAAGGATATGCCGGGAGCCAAGAACGACAAGGGCGAGGCCGTGCTGACGCGGGTCCGGTACCTGGATTTTGAGCACCCGGAGAACAACCACTTCGCGGTGGTACAGCAGCTCACCATTAAGGGCAAGGCCACCCGCCGGCCCGATTTGCTGGTGTTCGTGAACGGGCTGCCGCTGGTGTTCGTGGAGCTGAAAAACGCGACCGAGGAAACCCGGCAGGCCTACGACAAGAACCTGACCGACTACCGGCGCGACATCGGGCAGCTGTTTGACTACAACCTGGTGGTGGTGCTCAGCAACGGGCTGGAAACCAAAGTCGGCAGCCACACCGCCGACTGGGAGCAGTTCTTCAACTGGGAGAAGATAGCCGACGAAAACGAAACCGTGGTGCCCAAGGGCGAAACCGACATTGAGCGGGTGATGCGGGCGCTGTTCCGCAAGGAAACCCTGCTGGACCTGCTGGAAAACTTCGTGCTCTTCTACGCTAACCGCGCCAAGATTGTATCGAAGAACCACCAGTACCTGGGCGTGAACAACACCGTAGCGGCACTGGAAAAACGGCAGGAGCTGGCCGGCAAGCTGGGGGTGTTCTGGCACACTCAGGGCTCGGGCAAGAGCTTTTCGATGGCCTACTTCGTGCAGAAGGTGCGGAAGAAATTGAAGGGCGGGGCTAGCCTGAAGTTTGTGCTGGTAACGGACCGCGACGATTTGGAAGACCAGCTTTGGAAGACGTTTGTACGCTCGGGGCTGCTGGATGAGCAGCAGCCGGCGCGGGCTAAAAGCGCCGCGCACCTGGCCCAGCTGGTGAAAGCCAACACGCCCATCATCTTCACCCTGATTCAGAAGTTCAAGAACCCGACCGGCAAGGGCGGCGGCATGTTCCCGCAGCTGACCACGCAGGGCGAGGATTACGTGGTGCTGGTGGATGAGGCCCACCGCAGCCAGTACAAGGACCTGGGCGACAACATGCGCCGGGCGTTCAAGGGCGCGTCGTACCTGGCCTTCACGGGCACTCCCCTGCTCGATGCGGTGGAGACGACCCGGGAATGGTTTGGGGGCTACGTGAGCCAGTACAACTTTCAGGAGAGCGTACTCGACGGCTCGACGGTGCCGCTGTACTACCACAACCGGGTGCCGCAGATGCAGCTGCAGAACGATGCGCTGAACGAGGAGTTTGCCGAAATCATGGCCGACGAAAACCTGAGCGACGAGCAGAAGGAGCGGCTGACGCGCAAGTACGCCAACGTGGTGACGGTGATAACCGACAACGACCGGCTGGATACGGTGGCGCAGGATATTGTGGGGCACTTTCCGAACCGGGGTTACCTGGGCAAGGGCATGGTGGTGAGCCTGGACAAGCCTACCGCCGTGAAGATGTACGACAAGGTGGTGGCCAGCTGGAAACAGCGGCTGAAAGAATTGCAGGGCCAGCTGAACGCGGCCGCACCAAACACGCCGGAGTGGGTGGCGCTGAAACGCACCCAGCAGTGGATGAAGGCCACGGAAATGGCCGTTATCGTGAGTGAGGAAGCTGAGGAAGAGCAGAAGTTCGACAAGCTGGGCCTCAACATCCGCCCCCACCGGGCCCTGATGAACAAGACCTGGGGCGACGACCACGCCACCATCGAGGACCGGTTCCGGGAGCCCACCAGTCCGCTGCGGCTGGTGTTTGTGTGCGCCAAGTGGCTGACCGGGTTTGACGCGCCCACCGTCTCGACGCTCTACCTGGATAAGCCCCTGCAGAACCACACGCTGATGCAGACCATCGCGCGGGCCAACCGCGTAGCGGTAGCCCTCGACGAAGCCGGCGCCGTGGCCACCGATGATACGCTGGTGCCCATAGCCAAAACCAATGGGCTGATTGTGGACTACTACGGGCTGATGGCCGGGGGCCGGCTGGAAAAGGCCCTGGCCAAGTATGCCAAGGCCAAGAACACCGAGGAGGGCGAGAAGAAAGACTACCCCGCCGAGGACTTCGAGGCGCTGCTGGGCCACCTGGACGCCGCTATTGGGGAGGCCGTGAAGTTCCTGGACAAACAGGGCCTGAACCTGACGGAGGTACTGGACAGCAAGGCCACCTTCGACAAGCTGAACCAACTGGACGACATGGCCAATGTGCTGTCGAAGACCGACGAGCTGAAGAAAGAGTTTGGGGTGTATCAAACGGCGGTAACGTCGTTTTACCAAGCCTGCAAGCCGGATATTCTGACCGAGGAGCTGCTGAAGGGCGGCGGACCCTACCTGGGGCGCTACCGGCGTACGAAGGACGCGCTGGAGTACGTGCGGCGCATCATGGGCCGGCAGACGGACGACAGCGGCAACTTCGACGGGGCCCGCGTGAAGGCCGACTCGCTGATTGACGAGGCCATTGTGGCCCAGGGCGGCGGCAAGGGCTACTCGATTGACACGACCGGGCAGGAAATCAACCTGAGCAACATCGACCTGGAGAAGTTGCAAACGCGCTTCCAGGAGCGGCCTCATAAGAACCTGGCCATAACGGATATGGTGGCCTTCCTGCAGGACCGCACCCAACAGCTGCTGAACCGCAACGTAGGCCGGGTGGACCTGGCCCAAAAGCTGCACGACATCATCCAGCAGTACAACACGGCCAGCTCGGACGTGGAGGCCTTTTTCGCGGCGCTCAAGGAGTACCTGAGCAAGCTGCAGGAGGAGGACAAAAGGTCGGCCGCCGAAGGGCTAACTGAGGACGAGCTGGAAATCTTCGACCTGCTGTTTGTGGGCGAGCTGAAGCAGGCCGAGAAGGACCGGGTGAAGCTGGCCGCTCAGCACCTGCTGACCAAGCTGCAGGATAACGCCACCAAGAAGCACGTGCTCACCCCCGACTGGCACAAGAACCCGCAGCTGCAAATGAAGGTGCGGAATATGATCGGTGACCTGCTGGATTCTGAGCTACCGGGTAAGCAGGAAGGGTACCCGAATGATGTATTTCTAGAGAAGCGAGATGCTGTGTATCAGCACCTGCTGAATCAGGCGACACTGGGGGCTCGGTATTGGGCGTAGGTAACATAAACAGGATACAATGTCTATTAAGCTGCTTGAAGGAAAGAACTTAACAATTGTATTATTGACAATGGCCTTAATGGCTGTCTCAATACCGTTAGGAATGCTGATTTGGGCATTAATTAGTAACGGTTTAGGATTGACGCAGACGGGGCAGATAGGTGATACAATTGGTGGGACAGCGGGGGCATTGATTAATGGAATAGGTCTTCTATTGGTGTACAGTTCGTTTCAAGCTCAAATAAAAGCCAATGAGCTGCAGAATCAATTGATGCAAGATCAAAAAAACGATTTTGACCGCCAGCGACAGGAATTTCAAGAAACAATGGATCGGCAGGCAAATGAAAGCTTTTTTGACTTGACGCTAAAAATTGTAGAACGGTTTAGCGAGGCTGTGGAGCGGCAGCAACACTTGTTTTTAGATGTCCCCAGTATTAGCTATAGGATTCTTAATGATCAAAGGATTACTTCGTCTGAAAGAATGGGAGCCACAAAGCTAATCGGACAAGAAGAATTCATTACATATCAGCGGCAATTTTTCATTTTGACTGAATTCTTTAATGTAATCAGCCGTAGAATTAACGACACTATACTGACTGGTGATCAGAAGTTAGTATTAATAGATTTATTAGACGTCAGCTACGGAGCTCTTGTCAAAACGGCAATTATTAAGTATCAGCAGATCTTCGGCGTTGGAGTAGTGGAAAAACATCCAGATGACATGTACTACAACCTTGATAGACAAGATATCCTTTTATTTCAGTTACGAAAAGATGCAGAAACGCAAGCAGCATTTGAACGGATTCCTTACGGGAACGAAGAGTAAAAATTAAAAGACTGTATTCCTTCATTTCGAAATTATGATACCAAGCAAATTAACCGTAGGTCAGATTTTCGAGCAGGAACGGCGGCTCGTGGTACCTCTGTTTCAGCGGCCCTACGTGTGGGGGGAGCTGGACCAGTGGCAGCCGCTGTGGCTGGATATTCAGCAGTTGGCCGAGGAGGAACTGGCGCGGATGAGCCGGGGCAGCGCGGCGGCTCGTAAAAAGCTACCCAACCACTTTATCGGGGCGGTGGTACTGGCCAAGATGGATACGTGGGGCCGTGCCGTGCCGGCGCGCAACGTGATTGACGGCCAGCAGCGCATGACAACGCTGCAGATTGTGCTGACGGCACTGCACGACGTGGCGGCGGCGCAGGAGGTAGAAGGTATCGACCGGGTTTTTGAACGGTTGACGCGCAACAACTACCGGTCTGATTTTGCCTACGAGCAGTTTAAGGTGTGGCCTACCAGCGGCGACCAAAAAGTGTTCGAGCAGGTGCTAACGGCCGGTTCGCCGCAGGAAGTGAACAGGTTGTTTCCGCTCACCAAGGGCTTCCGCAAGAGGAACTATGACCGTCGCCCCCAGCTGGTGGAGGCTTACCTATACTTTACGGGGGTTTTTGAGGCATTCTTACTGGCCGAAGACTTAGAGGCGACGGACGAAGGGCCATCTCAAGACCTGATAAGTGCGCGGGTGGATGCGTTGCTGGAGTGCATCACCAAGCGCCTGGAGGTGGTGATGGTAGAGCTGGAGGATGAAGATGACCCGCAAGTAATTTTTGAGTCGTTGAATGGACGGGGAGTTCAGTTGCGGCCATCAGACCTGATACGCAACCTGGTGTTTCTGGAAGCCAACAAGCAACAGCGTAACCTGGAAGAGCTGCACAAGCAGTACTGGGCGGAGTTTGACGACTCGGGGCAGCGGGGCAAGTTTTGGCAGCAGGAAACGCGGCAGGGCCGCCTAAAGAGGTCCCGGCTGGATTTGTTCTTCTTCCACTTCCTGACCCTGCAACGGCAGGAGCAGCTACCCATTACGCAGCTGTACACGGAGTTTCGGAGCTGGTGGCTGGAGGCGGCCAGTGACAACGCCGAAACGGAACTGGCGAACCTGCGCCAGTACGGCGACGTGTACCGGGGCTTTTTTGAGCGGGGCAGCCGCTCCAGGCTCAGTACGCTGATGCACCGCCTGCAGGTGATGGATACCAGCGTGTTCTATCCTGTGCTACTGGGCCTGTACACTCGCTGGGAGAGCAAGACGGATGCCCGGCAATTGGATGGGATTCTAACCGACCTGGAGTCGTACCTGGTGCGGCGGATGGTATGCCAGTTAACCCCCAAGAACTACAACAACATCGCGCTGGATTTGCTGCAGGTGCTAGAAGAGGCGCCGACCATCACCCGCGCAACGGTAGCGGACTTTTTAGGAGGGCTGAGCAGCGAAACCACGCGGTGGCCGGCGGACGAGGAATTTAAGGCCTCCTGCAGCACAAAGCCACTTTATGAGTGCCTAAGTAAACCGCGCCTGCAGATGTTGCTGCACGCGCTGGATCTACAATTAGAAACCAGCCGACAGGAGCAGGTGCATCTGCAATCTGATTTGACAATTGAGCACGTGTACCCACAGCAGCCAGAGGCGGGTACGTGGGATTATATCGACGAAGAAGAGAGAAAAGAAGTGTTGCACCAGTTGGGCAATTTGACGCTATTAACTGGGTCCTTAAATTCGTCGGTCAGTAACGGCCCCTTCTCCAGGAAGCGCAAAAAGATAGCGGAGCAGAGTCGAATACGCTTGAACGTGTACTTCCAGGGATTTGAAGACGATTACCTGTGGGACGCTTCGGATATTCGGCAGCGGGGGAAGGAACTAGCCAAGCTAGCGTTGCAGATATGGCCCCGACCCGCTTAATTCAGTTTTAAAAACCACTCTCCTGCGCTAATTGCCATGCCCGTCGAACGTATTCTGATTTGGGGTAAAACCTACCCGGAGTTGAGCAAAAAGTACGGAGAGGTGGTCTGCACAGCCGGGTGCAGGGAGGATGGAACACCCATCCGTTTGTACCCGGTACCGCTGCGCTACCTGCCAGCATTCGGGAAGTACAGCCTCTACAACTGGATAGAGGTTAATGTAGAGCGCAACACGACCGACGTACGCCCGGAAAGCTACAAAGTAGTGGGCATGCCACGGGTGGTAGGCGAGATGGACAGCAAGCAGAACTGGGCCGCCCGCCGTGAGCTACTGTTTAAAAACCCGGCTTGGCATTACCCCTGCGCGGTTGATTTGCGGGCGGCCCAGCAAGCGGCTAAGACTTCGCTCGGGGTGATTAAGGTGGGGCAGGTAGAAAGAATCTGGGTGGTAGAGCGGCCCGCCGACGAGTTGCGCAAGCATCGGGCGTTGATGCAGGCACTGAAGAGCCGGTTGAAACTATTCGACGAGCCCCAGATGCGCGACCTCGACCCGCAGGAATTCAAGGTGCATTTACAGTGGCGGTGTGCGCACCCCGACTGCCCCGGTGGGCACACTGCCGGTATCATGGACTGGGGCCTAGCGCAACTGGGCCGCAAAAAGGGGCGAGAGGCTGCCGTAAGCCGGATGCGTGAACTCTCGGACCTTACAAAGCATGACCTGCATTTGCTGATGGGCAACTTTGCCAAGCATCAGGGTAACTTTGGGATAATTGGAATGTGGTACCCTCAGACGGCGGAATATTTGGCAAGTAAAGCCTCGCCTAAGCGCAAACCAAGGCCTGCACAGCAGTTAGGTCTTGATTTGTAAAGCGGGGGGCTCCTTCGGGGTCCAGGTGGATGATAGACACATCGTGACCAGTTACGTTCTGCCAGCGGTATAGTAGATATGCCCGGTGACAGTCGGCGGGGTGGCGTTCGTAACAGAGCAGGCACACGTTGGTGTGTTGAGCCAGATGGGGCTGTATCCACTGGTCGAACTGCGTTACGATATCGGGATACTGCTCCAAGTGGTCGGCGTATAATTCCAAGCAATGCTGATGAGAATCAGCTTGTTTGCGAATAGCTTTGGGGTTGCCCGCGTAACGAGCGTGTTCGTAACCAATACCTTCGGCAGCTAGTCCTTCGCGAAGTGGCTTGGCTGAAAACCCAGGCCGGTAACTCCAGGGTGTTTCGCGCACATCTAACACGATTTTTACATCGGCCTGGTGAAGATGCTCAATGAAGCTGGGGAGGGTCCGTAATTGGTAGCCACAGGAGAAAATCGAGGCTGCAGAGGGGCTTTTCATAAGAGGCAAAGAACGGAAGTAAAAGCGTAGGAGGCTTGATAAGACTACTGCTGGCAGTGTCAGATTACAGCAATATGGTGGCGACAGTCACCATATAGTTCACATCGGGTCCTATTACGAGTCGACGTGTAGGCTGTCGGGGCCCTTGATGAGGAAGGAGCAGAACAGGCCTATCACGGTGCCCGTTTCGGGGCAGAGCATGGCGTCGTAGGAGAAGTCGCCAGTTACGAGGCCGGAAGCGAATTCGCCGTTGGTGCGGGCGTCGCGGATGCAGTTGGCCAGGTGCTGCAGGGCGTTGTCGCGCAGCTCGCCGGCGGTGGGGGTGCGGCCGTGGGTGGCGTAGTGTTTCCAATCTAGCTCGTGCATGATGCGGGCGATGCTGGCCCACTTGGTGTTGAGCATGATGCTGGCCAGGTGGGCGTGGTCGTGGGCAGTGAGGGAGGTGGTAGACATGGTGTTTGAGAATCAGGCGGCGGTATTGGGCCGGTACTTGTCAGCTAAGCGGCGGTCTTCGGCACGGTGGCGTCGGTCAATTTCCTTTTGGGCCTCGGGGCTGGGCTGCCAGTCGGGACGGGGGTTGCGCTGGGTGAGCAGCTGCAGCTGGTGGCGTTGGTGCTCGGCTTCGGCGGCGGGGAGCAGGCCGTGCTTCTGGCGCTGGTTGATGAGCGTGAGGCGCTGGCGCAGGTGCTCGGCGTTGGGGTGGTCGAGGGGGATGCGGCGGCCGATGGCGGCTACTAGCTGGGGGGCGGTTTGTTGGAGCTGGGTGAGCGTGGCGGTGGCCTCGCCGGCGGCCTGGGCTTTGCGGTCGAGGTGCTGGGTTTCGAGGTAGATGGCTTTGCGCTGAAAGTACTCAGCCAGCAGGGCGTAGATGCGCGATACGTCGAGCGAGGCGAAGAACTTGCTGCCGCGGGTACGGGCTTCTTTCAGGGCCAGGATGATGTCTTTGACGCTCTCGTGGGTATAGGTGTAGGCCAGCGTGTCGGCCAGCTCGAGGATGTCGGCCGCGTCGGGCTTGTCGGGCACGCGGAGCGAGTCGAGGAAGGCGCGCAGGATGACGATGAGCAATTTAACGAGCACCACCTCGCCGAGCTGGCGGCGCAGCTGGAACAGCTTGGGGGCGGCGGCGGCCTGGGCCATAGTCAGTCCCACCGACAATTCGGCCAGCAAGGCGCGGGCTTCGGGATTGGGCGTGGCGGCCAGTTCACGCATCGTACTTGGAGCGGTAGCCAGTGCGAGCAAAGAGTGCTCCGGGGCTAGCGTCATTGGCTTGAGGGCTGGGGGCGAGCTTGAGGCGGTTATCGTGCGCATCGTTGAGCATGAATTGGGTGGCGGTGGCTTTCCAGTCGCGGCGGCGAGGTGGCTCGCCGTTCTTGCGCCAGTTGGCGACTTGGGCATGGTAGAAGCGCAGGTCAGCTAGCGCGTAATCGGTGCCGGCGAAGGCGGCGGCAAAATTCTCGTAGGCGGCCAGCTCGGACTCGGCGAAGGGGACTTCGGGGCGATGGGGGCGGCCGCGTTTGGGGGGCGGGTTGGCGTCGGCATTCTGGGCTTGGCCAACCTGGCGAATGGTGGCCCCTCCTACCCCCTTTTTCTTTTGCGCAACTTTCTTTTTAGGGGTCGGGTCTGCGCCGTTTGGTGGGTTGGGCTCGTCGAGCAATTCCACGCTTGAAAGCCCTTCGCCTTCGCCCCCCTCCCATTTTTTTTTTGGTGCGCCACCACCGTTTACTACTACACTGTTTAAACCTCTTGTTTTACCATATAAGGTGTCTTCGGGCACTTCTGCCCCTGATGCAGCCCGCATGGGGGGCACTTGTGCCCGGAGTGCTGGGGGCAGTTGTGCCCCCGATGCGGCTTTTTCATGGCGGGCACTTGTGCCCCTGGTGGGCGGGTTCAGGGGGGGCACTTCTGCCTCCGATGGGTGGGCAGCATCGGGGGCAGAACTGCCCGGGGTACCGGGGTTTGTCGGGGCCAATTTCGGGCCCGGTACATCGGGTTCATCGGGGGCAGTAGTGCCCCCGATGGCGGGCGGCGATTGAGACAGGTCGGTGAGGAAGCAGCGGCTGCGGCCGTAGCGCGACTGGCTGGGCTGGTAGGCCAGCAGCTGCCAGGAGTCAAGGTCATAGAGGGCGGCGCGGTAGGTGCGCTCGTTGCCGATGCGGGCGGCGCGCATGGTGGCGGGGTGG
Organism: Hymenobacter aerophilus DSM 13606; assembly: GCF_000382225.1. Classification (GTDB taxonomy): domain Bacteria; phylum Bacteroidota; class Bacteroidia; order Cytophagales; family Hymenobacteraceae; genus Hymenobacter; species Hymenobacter aerophilus. The sequence goes on along the minus strand of NZ_KB907844.1, from coordinate 6,148 downwards.
TCGAGGTCGAGGCCGGCGGGGAAGCGGGCGGCGTTCCACTCAAAGAACAGGGCCCAATACAGACTAACATGGTGGGGCCGGGCCTGGGCCTGTTGGCTCAGGTGCTCGTGGGCGGCGCGGGTGTGCTGGACGTAGTTCACGGGATTTAAGCTGTTAGCTTTTAGCTGATAGCGTAGCGGTTAGCCTGTGCTTCTTTCGGGTGAAGAGCTATCAGCTATAAGCTGTTAGCTAAGAGCTAAAGGCAATTGGCGGCCGGCGTCGTTGTGTTTGCCGCGCAGGGCGGCTTCCACTTCGGTCAGGGCTTCGGCTACGGCCAATTCCAACAGGCCCGCGTAGTCGTATTCGGGGCCGGTTTCGGCTTCGTAGGCGACGTAGGGGCTGATGAGGTTGAGTACCCGGTTGCCGGCCAGGCGGCGCTGGCCGATGAGGGTTACGCCTCCCCCACTGCGCCCCAGGCTCAGGCCCGTGACGGTGAAGCTGTCAAAGTGCGCGGGCAGCTGCTCGGCCTCGTCGTCGGGCCAGAAGTCGGGCGTTTCCCTCAGCTGCTCACAGAGCAGGCACAGATGCGGAACGAGGCGGGCGAAGCAGCGCTGCAGGTCGGGGTGGATGAGTTCCTGGCTGGCGAGGGCGAAACTGCGGATGGGAGCTTCTGGGTCGCGCTGCTCGCTGAATTCGGCCAGTAGCTGGTAGTCCTTTATCCGGGCCTTCTGGATGCGGATAAGGGAGGTGGCCGCCTCGGGGCCGACGATGGGAGCGAGTTGGGCTAGCATGCGAGGGGCTGGGGTTGGTGGTGGGCGTGGAAGACGGCGGCAGAAAAGCCGCGGGGGGTAAGGCTGCGGATGTTGGCGCGGTTCTTCGAGCCGGGCACCTTGTTCACCATGGAGCCGCGTACAGGGAACACCGGCCGCTTTTCGGGCATCAGGAAGCCGTGGCCCGTCCAGAGGCAGGTGCGCTTGGTGTAGGCTTCGGGCTCGGGGTTGGGGAGCCAGCCGGCGTACTCGCAGGGGTCGAACTGATAGTCGGGCTCGCGCCAGTAGTGGCGGAGCTGGCCCCTGGGGTTTTCGATGAAGTAAGGCGCTCCCAGCCGGTCGCACAAGTCGGCCGCCGCGCCCACCAGGTCGAGGGAGGCAGCCAGGGCCCGCAGGCCTTTGACCCGGAACAGGTGTGCGCCGGCGTTGCTCAGGTCGGTACACGGCGGGAAGGCCGCCACGAAAGCGACCGGGCCGGGCGGGGGCACGAAACGGCGTAAGTCGCCGCCAACCAGGCACACGTTGCCCTGCCACGTTTCTCCGGCCGGGTGCTGCGCGTCGACGCAATAGCAGGTGTAGCCGGCGGCGGCCCAAGGCTCTACAAAGCGGCCGGAGTGGTCGAACAGGGAAACGATGGTCTGGCTCATGCGGCTTGCAGGGTGGGCCGGTGGTAGCGGCGGGGGTACTTGTCGAGCACGGAGCGGCGGAAGCCCCAATCCTTCTCGTTGAGGCGCACGCCCTGCAGGCGGCCGGCGCGGCGGGCCCGCAGGAGCGCGTCGATGGACAGGCCAATGTAGACCGAGGCCTGGGCGGTGGAAAGCACTTCGTCGGGCGGGGGTGGCGGGGCCTGGCGGGCGGCTTCGGCCTGCTCCAGCTTATCGAGGCGGGCCAAGTGCTGCCGCCACTCCGTTTCGGGAATGATGATGACGGCTTGCATGGCTATTCTTTTAGGGCGTGGCGGCGGGCGTCGAGGTCGGCCCGCTGTTTTTTCTCGGCGGCCACGGCATCGAGCAGCGCGGCCTCGATGACGGCATTATTGACGCCGTTGCGCTGGATGGTGCTGTAGATGGTGCTGCGGGCGAACGTGTGGCCCTGGTCGGCGAGAATCTGCTGGGCTTTGCCGACAATATCGGTCTTGTTGCCCAGCGACCTAATCAGGCCCTGGAGGGTGGGCGTGTCAGAAAAAGATTTCGGCATGTTTTCCATTATCTTATGCATTTAGTACATTTGAGTGTATTACTACTGTAATTAGCACACAAAACGGTAATTCTTCCGCAAAATGTGTAACAAAAACGGCGCACAACAATGGAAGCGACTGAGAATCAGAAGAAAAAAGTTCCGGCCGGCGTGGATGGTGACACGGGTGGGCGCATCAAGCAACTTTTTGAGCATCATGGCATAACCACCTATGAGGCCAACCAGCGCATGGGCTATTCGCGCACGAGCAAGCTCTACAAGGTGCTTTCCGGCGACGTGCGGCCCTCGTATGAGACGCTAGTGGATATTCTGTCCGAGTTCCCGGATGTATCGCCCGACTGGCTGCTAATGGGTAAGGGGGAAATGCAGCGGCCCCAGGTTGCCAAGCCAGCGGTCGGGCCAACGGGCGACAGCACGCAGGTACTGACGCTGACGATGGGCCTGGACGGGGAACCCAACGTCGAGCTGGTGCCCATCCTGGCTCAGGCGGGCTATTCGCTGCAGCATAACGAGGCGGTGTACTTGGAGGAGTTGCCTAAGTACCGGATTCCGGGCTTCGAGCGGGGCGTGATCCGGGCCTTCGAGGTGGCGGGTGATTCTATGGAGCCGACCATCCGCCACGCCGACGTGGTGCTGGCCTCGTGGGTGGAGAACCCGCGGCTACTGGAACTGGGCGAGGTCTACGTGGTCGTGACGGATGAGAGCGTGATGCTCAAGCGCATCAAGCAGCGTATGACCTCTGGCACAAAAGAGGTGCTGCTGTTCTCGGACAATCCACACCGCAAGCCTTACGATATGGACGTGGCTGATATCCGCCAATTGTGGCGGGTGCGCGGGTACGTGTCGCGCTACGTCCCAAGCGCACCGGACCTGACGATTGAGCGGCTGTGGGATGTTATCGAGGCCCTGGGCTTTGACCGCAATGAGGTGCGGCGGCACTTGGACGAAGATGCAACCTCTGACGCTACCCTATAAAACAAACAGCCGGCTACAAGCTTGTAGCCGGCTGTAAAACAGATACTTGCCTGGCGTTCCGCGCCGTGCAATGAGCCCCGACAGGAGGCTCCAGATTACCCACCCAAAGCACCCGAAAAACCGCTCCTCCCATCGGGAAAGCCGTTTTTCGGGTTTTTTGCGTCTGGGGGAATCGGTACTCCCCGACGTTAAATCCGGGGTTTCCTACGCGAAGGACGCCCCCTTTAACGCCCCCCTTTTTATGGTAACCCAGTTTGTCCTCCGCAGCGACAAAAAAGACCGCGCCGGCCGCTGCCCGGTGCATCTGGTGGTGTATTTCGAAGGTGTCCGCTTCCAGTGCGCCACGGGTGAAAAGTGTAAACCAGCCGACTGGAATGCCGACAAAAAGCACTTCCGCCGCTCCTACCCGCTGGCCGAGGAAGCCAACGACCTGCTGCGGCTGATGAGCGACAACGTGCTCAAGTGGTGGCGCACGCTGCGGGCCACCGGTCAGGCCCCTACCCTGGCCGGCCTGCGGGCGGCCCTGCGGCCCGCTCCGGAGCCGGAGCCGCCCACCGTCCGGCCGGTGGCCGTGGCCTACGAGCAGTACCGGCAGGCCATGCGGGCGCGAGGCTACTCGCGCGAGACACTGCGCCAGCACGTGGTGGCCCGCAACTGGTTTACGGGCTTTGAGCAGTGGAGCGGCCAGCCGCTGGACCCCGGTACCTACGATCTGGCCCGCCATGATGCGCTGCTCGGCTACCTGCGGGAAGTGCGCGGGCTGGCCCCCAACTCGCTCTACACGGCCGTGAAAGATTTGAAGTCGTTTCTGCGGTTTCTGCGCGACGAGCGGGCCGTCTGCGTGCCCATTGAGCTGCGCCGGCTGGTGGCCAAGCCGGCCGACTCCCCCAAGCTGTATCTGTCGGCCGCCGACCTGCAGGCCCTGGCCTCGGCCATGCTGCCGGCTAACCTCGTGGCTACCCGGGACGCGTTTCTGTTCTGCTGCTACACCGGCCTGCGCTACTCCGACGTTTCGGCCCTGCACGCGGGCAACCTGCAGGAGTGGAACGGGGGCCGGCTGTTGCGGCTAGTGCAAAGCAAGACCCGAGCCGGGGTGAGCATCTACCTGACGGCGGCGGCCTCGGCCATTTTAGACAAGTACGCCGACGCTGAGCGGCTGCGGCTGCTGCCGGTGCATCCCAACCAGGTGATGAACCGCTACCTCAAGCGGGTGGCCCGGCTGGCAGGCCTGACGGGCTCGGCCGACCTGGTGAGCACGGGCGACGGCGGCATTATCCGGGCGGCAGTGCCGACCTGTGAGCTGGTGACCATGCACACGGCCCGCCACACCTTCGCCACCCAAAGCCTGCTGCGGGGTATGCCGGTGGAGGTACTGCAGAAAGTACTGGGCCACAAGAAAATCCAGACCACGCTGATTTACGCCAAAATCGTGGAGGATTTTCAGCACCACACCATGCGCCGGATCTGGGAAGGCAGCCCGCCGCAGGAAGACGAGCTGGTGGGCGCAGTATGCGCGGTGGAGCCGGCGGCTTAGCAGTCCGGCGGGCCCCGCGCATACCTGCCCCATACCTAGGCCATACTTAAGCCATGCTTAAGAGGCGGGCGAGCCATGGCCGGGGCTAGCGCCGGGGAAGGACCGGCACGCCGTTGATGGCGGCGGTGACTTCGGGCTCGGGCAGGCGGGTGTAGGCGCAGAACTCGCCCACCGACACGTAGGAGCCGGCCGGCTTGCCGAGCGCGGCGCGAATGCGCTGCAGCAGGCGCTTACCGGCCGTGTACTGGGTACCGGTCAGCCGGGCCGCGTCTTTGGGGTAAATGCATACCTGGGTCATGTGGGGTATTGTGGGGGCGGTTGGGACAAGTGAAGATACAACGCGCCGGGCAACTGAGTAGGTTCGGGAATGAAACGGAATCGAACTTCCCCCCGCCCCCCTGTTCCGCTGCTGCTTAGGCGGTTGGCGGCGCTGCTGCTGACGGTGGCGGTAGTCGGCACACCGGCGCGGGCCCAGGAGCTGGTACGGGTGAGCCGGGTGGTGGATGCCGACACCTATGAGGTGCTCAGCCAGAGCCAGCGCGAGCGGGTGCGACTACTGGGCGTGGATGCGCCGGAGCGCAGCCAGCCGTTCGGGCCGGCAGCCACCGACTCGGTGCGGGTGCTGCTGAGCGCGGCCGGCGGGCTGGTGGAACTGACGCGCGCCGGCACCGACCGCTACGGGCGGACGCTGGGCGCGGTGCGCGTGCGCCTCGCTCCTACTCAGCAGCTCGTGACCCTGGATTCGGTGCTGGTAGCGCGGGGCTGGGACTGGGCCTATGCGCCGGGCCGGCAGCGGGTACGCTGGGTACAGGAGCAGCAGCGGGCCCAGGCCGGTGGGCGGGGGCTGTGGCGCTGCGGGGTGGCCGCGGCCGTGCCGCCCTGGCTGTGGCGGGAGTTCAAACAGGAAATAAAGCGGCACTACCGGGTTGACTGCCCCCGGTAGGGCATAGACGCAGCGAAGGCAGTCAATTTCTTTTCACCCTTTTTTCCCTACCACTATGGCACGTCAGACCGGCGTAATTCAAATCAGTGGCACCGTGGGCGGCGTCGTTTTCGCCAAAGACGGCACGGTGCGCCAAAAGCAGGGCTCCAACAAGAGCCAGTTCAACTCGTCCGCCTCCATGCAGCGGGTGCGCGAGAATGCCAGCGAGTTTGCCACGGCCGCCTCCTCGGGCAAGCTCGTGCGCGACGCGCTGCGTCGGGTGGTGGCCCTGGCCTCCGACCGGCTCATGGTTTCGCGCCTGGCCCAGAAGATGAAGCAGATTCTCAACCTGGACGAGGACTCCGACCGCGGCGGCCGGCAGGTGCTGCCCGAGAACCTGCCGGCGCTGGTGGGCTTCGACTTCAATGCCGGCTCGGCCTTGTCGAGCACCTACTTCGGCCAGGTGGAGCCCACGCTGGACCGGGCTACCGGCACCCACGCGGTGAACCTGGGCGAGCTCAATCCCTCGCGCGACGTGGCCGCCCCGCAGGGGGCGACCCACTACCGCATCAACGCGGCCGTGGCCAGCCTCAACTTCGAGACCGGCACCTACAACAGCGCCGAGGTGAGTACGGCGGAGCTGCCGCTGGATAATGCCCAGCGGCCCGCTGAAAGCCTGAGCCTGCCGCTGGTGGCCCCGGCCGACGAGTCGCTGGTGGTGGCCGTGGGCGTGGACTTCTTCCAGCAGATGAACGGCAAGTTCTACCCGCT
>NZ_KB907843.1 GCF_000382225.1 Hymenobacter aerophilus DSM 13606 | reverse complement strand
GAGTATCTGGCGCATCAGCGCGTGTACTCGCTGGCGCAGGCACAAACGGTACTGCAACAGGCCGTGCACCTCTACAACTACCAGCGTCCCCACCTGAGCTGTGACATGCTGGTGCCGGATCAGGCGCATCAGAAAGAGGGGAAGCTGAAACGGCGATGGCGCAACTACTACCGCCAGCAGGTCGTGGACGATAGCGTGGTCAACGAAAAAACGGACTAACTTCGGTTGGTCAATAGAAATCCGGACTAACAACAAAAACGGTCAACGCTTTTCAGGACGGGTCACACCTGTTAGTGTTCAGCCAAACGGTGATTTAAACAATCACCGGCTAGGCTCCGATAAAGGCCCGATTTTCGTACCCTATCCCAAAGATGGTGACGACGCATCACGCGCCTTAAGTAGCGCCTGCTTTCTAAACAAGACGATATGTAATACGATCAGGCAAGGCAGTGCTAAGACTGTAGGGACCCAATTGTCTTGAAGAAATGTTTTATGCGCAATTACGCTAAATGAATAATCATGCTTATAATACCAAAAAGCCGGGCTTATTGCTTGATATATTGCCCCTCCAATCATTATGTAGGGTATACACATGAGCACCCAACGAATCCAAGTGCGACGTAAGCCAATCATTACCCAAACAAGCAACATTGCGGCGATGAATAACCATAATAATTGCGGGATCCATACTAGAAATGTCAATATCCAGTATTCTAAACTCTTATCGCCAGAAGAAAGCAGTAGTTGCATGACCATTTTGTGTATATAATTACCTAATCATAATATGCCTCTGGCCGTTCGTTTGCTTGGGGTGATATCATGTCCAACGTATGCAACATGTAAGGTTTCAACAACAAATGTTCCTTTGACTACGCATCACGCGCCTTACGTTGCGCCTGCTTTCTGAACAAAATGAAATGTAACACGATCAGAAAAGGCACCGCCAATAAAATAGGAGCCCATTGTATTCGAAAATTCGAGCCATGGTCGAGCAAACTAATAAGATTGTCAAACTTATAACTATTGCGATGCATACCCACGGCAGTATCTATTGCCCACCCAATCATCGCATAGGGCACCCACATAAGCACCCAGTGGATCCAAAAGCGGCGCAAGCCAAGCATGACCCCGACCAGCAGTAGCGCGGCAATGCCTAGCCAGATCAACTGAGGAATCCACCATATAACTACTAATGCTGCGGTGGTCCAGTAAAAACGGACAGTGCGCTAAGATAGGTTGAGATTCAAGTCGCGTTCAAATTGATGGGGCGAGCGGTAGCCGAGGGCAGAGTGGCGGCGGTCCAAATTGAAGTAGGTGTCGAGGTAGTGAGCAACCTCCAGGTGGGCCTCTTCGAGACTGGCAAAGACGGTTCCGTGGGGTAGCAGCTCGGTTTTGAGCGTGCTCCAGCCAGCTTCCGCCTGGGCGTTATCATACGGATTACCCGGCCGGCTGAAGCTGGACAGGGCGCCGGCCTGTTTGATGCGCGCCCGGCAAGCGGCGCTGGTATACTGGCTGCCGCGGTCAGCGTGGATAATCAGGCCCGGCGCGGGCTGCCGCAGCGTCAGGGCCTGTTCCAGTGCATGCAGGACGAGCTCGGTCGGCATCTGCGCGGCCAGGTGCCAGCCCACGACCCGGCGCGAACAGGTGTCGCGCCACGTGGCCAGATAACACCAACGCCCACCCACCAGGGGCAAATAGGTAATGTCGCCCACCCACACCTGGTCGGGAGCAGTGGGGGCAGGTTGACCAAGTAGCCGGTTTTCAGCCACAACGGCGGCCGGGTCCGCGACCGTCGTGCGGGGGCGTTGTGGGCGCGTACTCAGCGCCCGCAACCCGTTGCGGCGCAGCCAGGAACGGAGCGCGTAGCGACCCACAGCATGGCCTTCGGCGCGTAATTCGGCGCGCAACCGCCGCGTGCCGTAGCGGCAAGCATGGCGCGTAAACGCCGCCTGCGCTGCTGGCTGCCAGGCCGCAGCCAGTTGGACCGGGCGCTGCTGCCACTGATAATAACCGGCTGCACTAACCGCCAACAAATGGCACAATAGCCGCACGGGCCAGGGCTCGGTGCAGGCCTGGATGAACTGGTAGCGGCTCATGACTGAGGCGGTTGCGCAAAGATGGTTACGACTTTTTTTAAAATGTCCCGCTCCATTTCCACGCGTCGCAATTCGGCGCGTAGCAGCTTGATTTCGTCGCGCTCGGCGCTGCTGGGCACGGCGGCTTTTAGGGCCTCGCGCTGCCAGCGGCCGAGCAAGGCCGGCGAAATACCTTGGGCGCGGGCCACGTCCGTCTGTCGGGCTCCAGCCGCTACTTGGCGCACGCACTCGGCTTTGAAAGCGGGCGTGTATTTCTTGCGCGTGGCAGGCAAGCCACTAAGATTCAGTTTCTCGGTCATGGGCAGTGGAAGGTAAGACTTCTCACTGTCCGTTTTAGCTAGACCACCTCATGCCCAGTCCTCCAAAGTTTTGATATCGGAAGAAAGCAGGAGTTGAATGACCATTGCAAGTAGGTGCTTGTTACATGGTAGATAAACAGAACTTTCCCGCGACTAAGTACCCCGAAAAGTCCCACGTTTGTCTAGGCTTGGGGAAAGCATCCGGTTTCGAGTTTCTTAAACTTCGATTCGTGGACGAGTTTCGTGAACTCACAACCAGGTGCTTTTCCGGGCCTGCAGTGGGCCATCAGCACCTGGGCCGGGCAGCTGCGAGGAGTTTACCCAAAGGAAGTTATGGGCTATCTGTGCCCGGCTCGGTCGGAGGGGCTGATGGCATTTGGCGGTGGGTGTACATTGTGTAGAGGAGAACCAATAACGCGGGTACTAACGGCAAGAGCAATAGTAGCAATTCTTCCGGCTTCTGGCCTCGCAATAAAGCCGGAACGAGATTATCTAAATCTGCGGTGAATTCTAGCACATAAAAGTATCCGCCTTGTTTGTATAATGTTGGCAAGCTGGGCAGGCGTATATGCTTAGGTAATAGAAAAAGGACGAATATTTCAGCGTAGAAAGCAATTAGCCACATGCGTACCGTTGTTTTATAGCGCAGGTAGCCAGCTAGCTTATAGGCCCAATAGGTAAAGAAGGTAAAAACCAAAAAGAAAAATAATATTATAATCAACCACGCCATATTATCTTTTTATTTGCAGAGAGTACAGACTCTTAAGGGTCAAATTATAGGTCCTCAATAGAAATGCCGACAAAGGAATCACCATCGACTAAAAACTGCCTTTCTGTTGTATACAATGCTAGGTTGTAATCGTCTCCGGCCTGCTAGTAATATTGAACGAATGCTACTTTGGGCCGCGGCGGGTGCGCGGCAAGCGGGGCTGGTAAGCGGGCGGCAAAACGGTGATTTGCGTAGGCGCTGGGTAAGCAAATTTCTGCAGACCTCTACCCCAGCATTTCCCGCACTGGCTCTTCGTCCCCCGCCACCGCCGCGGCCACCAACTCGGCAATGCGTTTGAGCTTGGTCGTATCCTTCGCCTGAGCATGCTCCAGCACCGCCCGTATTGCCCGCAGCCGTTTGCGCAGTTGATATGCCTTGTTTTGGTGCATTTTAGGCAGTTGCCGTGCCGCGGCTAACTCCTGTTCCAGCCGCTGCGTTTTGTGACGCTCCTCTTGCAGCTGGCTGCTGACGGTTTCCAATTCGTCCTGAATCCGGTTGCGCTCCCGGCGCATGGCATCCGTTTGACTGACCTGCGGGGTTTGGTGGTAGTAGGCGGTGGCCAGGTCCAGGGCCTGACAGCCCACGGCCACGGGAATGCCTGCCTCGCGCAAGGCCGTTTTCGCCCGCTGGATATGGAGCGGCGTAATGAGGGAGAAACCCTGGCTTGTGGACATGGGAATGGGTGTAAGCGATGATGTATGCCCCTGCTTGTGGGCTTCCCCTAGCGTTGAGCTGCTAACATTGCCATTTCAAGAGGCGCTTGGCCCCCGCCAAGGTACCATGCCAGCAGCGCCCCGCTCTGTGAGGCCAAAGCCACTACAATTTCGTGAGTTGTCCGACAAGCCGCATTACGTTAAGCAACCCTTTTAAGACAGGCTACTTAGATGACCCAACTTCCCGACGAAGAACCTGAAGACGCAGGCTTGATTCAATCCAAGCCGCCAACGGAGAAAGAACTGCAGGAAATTTCGCATTTCATTGCCCAGAGCAAGCAGCGGAATGCGGGCCTGCGCAACCCATGGCCGCTATCCCCCAAGCACCAACAGTCCCCAGAAGAAGAGCCGTAGCCTGGCCGAAACCCGCTCGCTACTCAGCTCCTGGATACACCCAGCGCTGAATCGGTCCACGAGCACGAGCCGAGCCGCTATCCGTCGGGCAGGCGGGCCTTCACCTGCCCGCTTCGGATGCGCGCCACGACGCTTTCAACCGATTGGTCATACTCGGCTTCTGAGGCGAATATCGGGTGCTGAAAAGCAGGAGATGAACCAGCCGGCGAACCCGAGTCAGGAGCCTGTTTCCTTTCCATACCAACGATCCGAAGACGCTTTTTGGTTGACTTTGTCATGGCGTGAGTTGCCCGAGGCGCTATGGTTCAGAAGCGGGTGATGTATATAATCACCCGTATGAAGCCCCCCCGGCTGGTGGAATAACCGGGGGGCCTGAAGTGGGTGCTGGTACACCTTAACTTCTACTCAATGAAACGGGAGTACCCAAAGTTAACCCGCATTTTTAGGTTCGGTTAAAGATCATTGGAGAGCATCAGAAAGGTTGGGGCATTCGACCTCCAGGCACTGCAAGCTCACCTACAGCCGGCCGCGTAATCTGACCGCCCCATACTTTTGATGCTCTCTTTAATACGTGAGGTGAGCAAAAGCTGTAAGCCAGCTTGGCAAGGACCTGCTTTTCTCAAAAAACGCCTCATCGGCGTTTAAACACCCATTTTATGGGATGGACAGCCAGCTCAGGATTCCGCAGCGTTGTTTTCCGTTCCTACTATCGTGCGACCTTCTTGGTGCGCCGGTATATCGGCGAAAAATTCCGCCAGACTTATTTGATGAATGTCTAGCAGCCGCAACAAGCTTTTTAGGGTGAGGTTGCTGCCTTGCTCATGGCGACCGTACCCGACGCGCGGTAGTTCATGGTCAAATGCAAACGCTTCGTAGGAGGAATAGCCCTTGTCCAACCGCAGTTGCTTCAGCTTTTGGGCAATCTGTTTTAGGCGCGGTTCAGCAGCAGGGACCATAAGCACATCATTCGGAAAAGCCGAAATGTGCGGTGTGCATCTAATATAAGTTACCTAACTTATTAAACCTTATTTATTAAACCTATTATAGTATGTTTGCAATGAGCTCGTCAGAAGCCTTGCTGGCCTCACCACCTCTTCCATGTCTCCGTCGCCTCCTCACCTGTTCTGGTGCTCCGTGACCGCCCTTGCCGGCGCTCTGCTGCTGAGCGCCTGTTCCCAAGCGTCACCCAATCCCTTCGCGGATACCGCCGCCTCTAACTCTATCCCCCACACGTTGTGTACACAAGCCGATTCGCTGAATGGCATGCAAGGCCATATTTTTGGGGAGCCGCTGCGCAACTTTTCCGGGCTAATCCCCCAAGCCCAAGATGGCGAGCACGGAGTCTACTGGATGTCGGAACAGGAAAGCGGCTGGTTTGGCCAGCACAACGAGGATGTTGTCACCTATTATCAGTTCCAAGACGGCAAATTCGCCATGTTTCGGGCCGTCACCGTGGATACCGGAGCCACCCGCACGGCGCTGCGCGAGCTAGCCCGCAGCTTGTTCGGCCCCGGTAGAGCCTGCAGCGACCTGCAGGGCGGGCTGGACTGGGAAGGCGAGCGGGTACGGGTGCAGTACTACGAAAAGGGGGTGCCTCCGGTGCTATGCTTGTTGGAAGTATACAGCAAACCGCTGGTAGCCGTGCAGCAAGCGAAGCTGCGCGAGCAACAACAGTGGGACAATGTTCTGGACAATGTTCTGGGCAAACTCTAGCCGAGGACGGCAGGGGCGCCTGGTTAATTCCGTCTGATATCTGCTATTCTATTCGCCGTATGCCCCCGTCCCGTCACCTTCCGTTCTCGCCCCCTTTCGTGTTGCAGCTGGCTTGAGAGCAGACCGATTTTAAGATGGTGCGCACGCACTGGAATAAAAATTTTGTGTGCAAATTTTCGCCTGGCGAGCCTATGCACTTTCTCGTGGCCTGGGTGCTGCACCAAATCCGCACGGATGGTTGCGTGATTCGCAACCACCACGTATTCCCGTTGGAGGAGGTCACAATCCCGGTTGAAAACACGCCGGATGAGCAAATCTATTGCGCGTGGCATCAGCTGGACGCGATCAGGTTTTCGTTCGAGATGGGCGCTCTTAAGCACTACTACGTTCGCCGGCTGCTCGACGACACTCAGAAGCGGCGGATTGGGTGCGTGGATGGCCTGGTTACCCTGCTCTTCAATCCCGGGCTACGCAGCTACCTGTTCAGCGTAGCCCAGCTTGACGAAATAGTGCCCACATCGCGGCCCTTTCCTCAACGAGCAGACGCGAGTATGGCACCCAGTTGCCGTAATCGCTGGTAAACATCACTCATTCCCCTCCTGTGCCCTCCTTACTTCCTCATATTCTCATGCAACCCACCACTCCGACCCTGGCGCGCCCCGGAAGCCGCACCATCCCCTACCGCTGGGCCACGCCCGGCCAACACGCGCAGGCCGTGCTCTGGGTCGCCGAGCAGCTCCACGACCACTTCCCCACCTTGCCCGTGGCAGCGTTTGCGCAGGCCTTCCACGCGTTTGAGCCTGATTTGTGGGAAGACTGCAACGACCTCTGGCTCGACTATGCGGACCTGGTCCGGCTTACCCAGCGGCTGGCCCACTCGCCGCTTGTGCCGGACCTGGACCCACCTATCTATTGCGCCGATGCGTGCTATATGGCCGACGTCCTGGACTACTATACCCGGGCGGCCACGGATTTACTTGCCGAAATGAAAGCCGGCGCCCAAATTCCAAGCCGGCGGATGATGTCGTTACTCGTGCGATTGGCAGTTGGCAACAGCGTCGTTGAGCGCGTGCGGCGAGAAACCCGGTCTAAAGCGGTAGCCCACGACCCGTTTGCAGCAGCAGAGTACGCGGACTGAACCGGCCGGTGGGGCTGCTGAGCCATTTCCTGCTGCCCAAGGCAATCACCCTCCCACCGCTTGCGCCCTGCTGCGCAGCCCAACCAGACGGCCACCATGGGCCTATGTGTTTACCAAAACACAGTCGCTGAACAGAGGTTCTCGACCGACTCGCCTGCAGTCGCCTTCCTGGCCACGCTCATGGAAAGCCCCGTTGCGGGCGAGTCGGTCGATCTGCCCGCGGCCGATGAGTTTACCCTGCACATCCTGGCCGCCGTAGCCCAGAAGGAGGCCACGGCTATTTCTACCCGCACCCGCGATGCACTAGCGGCCAAGAAGGCGCGGGGCTTCCAGCTCGGCACGCCCGCCAAGCTGACGCCGGCCTTCCGACAGAAGGCGTTGGAATCCCTGCAGCGCAATGCCCAGAAGAGCTTAGCCAACCGGCAGGCCGCACAGTTGGCGAGGCTACTACGGGCTACGGGCATGAGCCTACGAGGCATTGCCGCTCGACTCAACGAATCAGGATATCGGACTCTACACCTAGCAATCACTCGACGAATTAAATGGACGAAGAACGGATCTGGAGCCGCCTTTGCACCATGTCCTCCGCGTGCTGACGTTTGATTTTTTCCGGCTCCACCGGTACCGGTACCGCCGAGAGCGTGGGGCTGCACAGGGCCCACGGGCCGACGCCTTCGGCCTCCCTGGTGACGTTGGAGGCGCGCCTACCCTTTGGCGCGGGCGGCTTTTGCATAAAGAGCAACGTCACGCAAGCCAGTATCATCACGAACCGGATGCCCAGCCCTGCGCCCATTGCTTCGTACTCGTTGACGTAAGCTATGCCCTGCTCCATCATGCCGGGCCCGCCATCGGCTGACTTGCCCATCATCGAATTCAGGTTCAGCGGCTGCGGCTGCCCGGGGGGCGCAGCGACTTTATCTTTCTTGGCTTTGGCGGCCGCTTTCTTCGCAGTGGCTTCGGCTTCTTTTACCCTGGCAGCCTGCGCTACCATTTCGGGCGTGGGGTGCAACTGGGCATTGCGGGTGGTGGCAAGTAATGCTCGCCGCCCAGCAGGGCCAGCAAAAGTATCAGCGCAATCAGCCCACCGGTGCCCGAAGAATTGCGTTTGGCAATGGGGATGGGGGTGGCCATAAACGGAAAAGTTAGTGTGCATATAAAGGTCAGGATAGGGCACAACTTCATCGCTCGATTTCGCGGTCCTGCTCTTTTTCCGCGTCGCTACGCACGTCCTGGCTCCGGCCTTTGGCGGCCAGGGCCGTGCCCAGCTTGTTGACCGAGCGCTGCAACGCCGCAATGCCGGGCAACTCGGCCGGCTCCTGCTGGCGCTTGGGCAGGCGGGTGGCAAACTCCGCGTTTGGCTCCCGGTTCCGGTCGGTGCGGAGCTGCGGTTCGCGGGTTACGCGCCCGGTGGTGAGGTAGGCATACGGGCCGGGCGTGTCCTTTCCCTTCTCCGCGTTGCGCTCGATTTGCCCCAGCGTGGCGTAGAATACGTTGTCGTACTTGCGCTCCTTGGCAATGTCTTTCACCCGGGCCGGGTCGAGCTGCTCGTGGGCCATGAGCTTGGTGTTTACCCGCGCTACCTGCCCGTCGAGCCGGGCATCCTTGACGGCCATCTGCTCCGGGGTCAGCGGCTTTTTCTCTTTCCGGTTGGCCGCCGCCTTGCTCGTTATCTCCTCCACTTTTTGCTCTACCAGCTGCCGGCGCGTCGGCTCTTTGGCCGCAATGCCCAGCGGCACCACCCGGCCAAACTGCACTTGCATCTGGGTGACGGCTTCGGCCTGGAACTGCACCCGGTTGAAACGGTCGGCCTTGCCCAGCGGGTTGAGCGTGATTTTCTGGTCGGCGTCGCGGGCCGATACCATGAGGTGAACGTGGGTTTGCAGCCCGTCCTTTTTCTCGCCCTGCACCCCCTCGTCGGTGCCCCGGTTTTTGCGTTCCTGGTGGATGGTGGCCGCCCACACCAGGTTGGCTTCGCCCAGCTCCCGCCCGTTTTTCAGCTGGAAGTTTTTGGCGTACAAGTCCATCACATTCCGGGTGTATTCCTCCAGCGCCTTCGCATTATTGGGTGTTGTTAAACAAATAGGGTAAAACCTCCGACTCGGGCATACCACTGCCTGGATTTCCTAATTAGCGACCTGTTGGACAATATGTTATCTGGCATGTGGCCGGAATGATAGCCTTAACGTTCGTTTTCGCTAGCCACTTTTGATTGCGTTAAGGTGCGTGTAATACTATCGGGTTTCCGATGCGCTTACGCCGATTTTGCACCTTATCACGAGCGACAGGGCCATTTGGCCACGGACTCGGAGGTTTTACCCTATTTGTTTAACAACACCCATTATTGCCAATCAGTAGCAGCTCGTCGGAACTCGGACTCAGCACCAGCGAGTGAAACTTGGGGTCGTCTTTTCCTAAACCCTTCACGTTGCCGTCGAGTAGGGCCACGACCTCGGCGGCCGTCTTTGCCTCGGTGCCGGGGGCCCCAAAGAAGGTAGCTTCGCCGCCGGCCTCCTTCGCTTCCTTCACCAAATAGTTGGCGCACCGCTGGGAGCTGCCGGCGTTGTTATACACTTTTTGCCCGTTAGTCTTGGGGTTGATTACCTTGGCATACATCGGCCGGTGGGAGAAGAAAGCGGAAGAAAAAAGCCCGGTTGCCTCTCCGGTTGCAAGGCCGAAAAGTTGCCGTTGCCTCCCGGGTTGTATCGCCGGTTGCAGCGGCAAAAACGGGCGGGGCATTCCGGCCGGCTGGAAGCGCGGACCGCTGCAACCGGGCCTTGGGCCTCTGGGGCGGGCTGCCCTATTGGGGGGGGACGTCGGCACTCGGAGTTGCCGCCTTTTGGGTGGCCGGTGCTTTGGGCGGCAGCACTGGCACCTGGGGTTTGGCCGCCAGACTTGGCGCGGGCACGTTGTTGGTTTTGATGAACTCGCGCATCTGCGCTACCAGCTTTTGGTCGCGGTCGTCATTAACGGTCTTGTGCGCCGCTGCCCACTCCGTTTGCTCTCTGTTCGCCACGCGCAGGTTGGTTCGTTCTAGGAGCACGCGGGCGATGTAGGTTTCGATATCGTTCTTGACCAGCAGTTCCACCATCGGCGCGAGGAAGTTGGTTTCGACGGCGACTTGGTGGCGGAGTATGTCGCTTTCAATCTGCTCCAGGTAATTGAGCGTCCCGCCCTGCTGCTGCTGCAAGAACCCGTAGAGCGACTTCTCCCAGTTGCGCAGTATCGAAATCAGCCGGTTGCCAATGTCCACGTTCTGCACCCGAATCGCGCGCGCCTCCTGCGACACCGTCTTGGTGACATGGGCAAAACTCTGCGCCGGCGCTTTGGTCGGGTCGAGCCTGTTCTCGGCAAAATAGGCAATCGCCGCACTGGCGTATTCGCCCTTAGTCAGCTTGAGCTTTTTCGCGTGCGCCGTAAACAGCCGGTCCACTTCCGGTACGAGATGAACCGTGGGGCCCATCTGTTCGGCCGTTTTTTTACCGGGCGGGCGGCCTTTTTTCTTTGGGGTTGGTTCCATGATGGATGGGGAATTTAATGATTTATTTTACCGACTTCTAGCATGATTATCAATAAGTTATATTAAATATTACCACATCATTCGTAACTTACATTAGAAGCTGCACTACAAAAGGCATTAAAAGTATTTATTTTACCTACTTAGATGCTGGCTATCAATGCGGTAGCATTTATTTTACCAAGACAAACTATGTTTGTCCCTGATTATCAGCGCGGTAGCGATGATAATCAGGTCCTCCTCTCGCTAAACTATGACTAGGGCTCTGTTTAGAAACCCTATGTCGTCCCCAATCTACACTACGCCGGCGCTACTTCCTACTGCCGGTCCTTGTATCTGTTTAGACACTACCAGCTACTCTTAGCCTCACTACGCTACGCTGAGTCTTTGCTGCCTTACTGATTACTTCCGACCCCTGCGCTTCTCTCAGGCGTCGGATTTCCTCTATCCTGGCTATCCTGCTACTCCGCCCCTCCCCAGCCCCCAACCCAACGATTAGCTTTTAAGAATTTATCGCCCAGTTACCGAACCCACTACTGCTGCCGTTTCCTCTGCTCTCTGGATTTTGCCGGTTGCTCTTTTCCGCTCCCACCTCCAGCAGCACCCTAACCACCTGCACCAACCCGCCGGCTTTCTCCTGCACCTGGACTTTTCGGATTGCCTCCCCTTTATCCCTTCGAGCCCGACCAGCTCCCTTCCCAAACTATCTGACTACTGACCTACTGAGCCTTTTGCATTTCGGCCATTGTAGCTCTAAGACTCAGTGGCTGCTATTGCTTCTTCTGCTGTATCCGCTTACCTGGGCTCCCGCTACTCTACCGCTGCTCTACCGAATTATCCCAACCCCTGGCCGTCCTACTCTGCCGGCTCCTACTTCCTGCCTAACTACCGAACTGGCCCTACTACCGAACTACCCCCTCGCGCCACTTTTCACGACTGGGCTCAATTTCTCAGTGACTCCCGTTTTCCTTTTTACCTTATGACTATCGGCCGTCACTCTCCGCCCCAGTAGCGCTTATCCGTTTTTATCCGGCGGCCCACTTTCCAATTTTCTAACGCCGGCCCTTCTATCGTTTTGCACCCGTCACCGCTCTTTTCCTTTGGAGTGGTTTCGGGTCTTTTTTTTCACTGGCCACTTTGCCCACCGCTCGATTTTCACCCAGTGTCTTTTTCATGCGCCCCTCGTTTTCTTCTCCAGCTGCATTTGTTGCGCCCGCCACTTCTCTGCTCCGAAGTAACCTTCCCGCCGCGCCCAACTTCCGCTGCCTCTACTTTGAGCTATCCTGTTTTTTTGACGCCGGTCCTTTTTTAACCCGCGCAATTTTCCGCCAGCTTCCCAAAATCCGCGGCCGATGATTATTCGATTTTTCTGTTCGACTGCCCCTTCCATTTTTTCAGCTACCCCAGAATTTCATCACCACCCGAATGAGCCTGGCCCCCTCCATTCTGCTTTGAGCCGGTCCGCTCATTTCCCCAACATCTCCACGCCTACCCATCGCCCCCTACTGCTATCAACGCCGCCTACGTCTAAAACCTGAACCGGTCTTTTTCACCGACACGCTATTTCACCTGGCCCCGCTTTTTCGGTTACCTCCTCCAACCCACCATCCCCAAAATAGCGCGTTGCCTATCCTGTCGCCGACCTACTACTCGCGTCCCTAACCCGGACTTGCTACCCTACTCTCCCCGCCGGCATCGAGCTAAAACCACCGCCCGCATTTCCCGGACTCCTCGCCTCCCGGCTGAACCTTGCATTCGGCCCGCTCCCATTTTCCTGCTCCTATCAATTTCCCACTGGCCCAACTTTTCGGCTCTACCCCTTTTAAGCCGCCTCCCGTTTTTCTGCTTCTCCCACTTTTGGGCTCCACTGCTTTTTTCGCCGGCGCTCAAAATTTGCCTTGTCCGTAATTCTGCTCCTGGCCAAAATCTGCGTTGTCTTTTTTTTGCCGGTGGTCCCAAAATATACTCAGCTGCTCTTTGCCCCCGTCGTCACTTTTCGCCTCCACCGTTTTATCTGGTATCCGTCTTTTTTCACTGATGCCAAATTTCTGACTCCTCCTTTTTTCCCCGGGCCCTACTCCAAGCCCCTACCTACCCGCGGCCCTTGCTGCTGCCATCGACACTCTCTGAATCTACCGGCCTGCTCAAAAAACCTTACCCCCGAAAACTCTATCCAAGCCACTTTTCTACTTCGCCTCTCTCTGGCATTTCCTCCTGTTTCCGATTTTCTTGTCCAGCACCGACAACAAAAAAAAGCAGTGGGAAAAAGAAAGATTTTTCCATTCCGGGCTCACTTCCTGCGCCGTCGATTTCCAATTTCGGACTCGACGCTTTTCTACTTCGCCCCTCCCCCGCGTGCTCATCCCGCCAGCTGTTCCTTTCTCGCTCGGCCACTTTTGTTGCTGCACTGACTTACTACCCGCGCCGCATTTTTAGCCAGGCCTGTTTTGGAGCAACCCCGCATTTCTGACACTCGCCCATTTCTTCCCCCACCCAGATCTCTGCCAGATACTGTTTTTCCGCCGCTGATAATTTCCGCTGCTTCCCCTTAGTCGGTTCTCTCCAAAACGGCGTTACCTCGGCCTGTCTTCCTGTACCGGGCATGCCACTGTTCCACCTTTCCCGGTTCAGTTGCTCCCCGTTCGTTTTGCACTTCTGGCACTGCACGCCACCTCCCGGCCCGACCACTACTCCCCCTACTTTTCGTCCGACTCATTTTCGGGCCCGGCCCGTATTTTCCAGCTGCTTGCTTGTGGGCTGCCTCTCCAAAATGGCCCGGCCCCAACATCTGCGCTACCCCTACTTTGGTCCTGGCTTCATTTGGACACTACCGATCAACTCGGTGCTACCCACCCCCTACCAACTCGTCATAAAATACTCGCTGCCGCACTCCTGCCGCACCGTCTTTTCACGCCCCACCGTTTTTCCCCTCGACCAACTTTTCCAGTTTCCTCGACTTTCTGCACACCCACTATTTTTTCCCCAGCTCATTTCCACTCGCACCCAATTTTGAGCCGGCCCGTGTTTCAATGGTACTCAAATTTGAACAGGACCTGAAAACTAACTTACTTTAGCTCACTGTCCGTTTTCACTAGACCATCCCAAAAGGTACAATTGAAAAACGACTTTTTATCAGTCATACCCTGTTAAATAGGTGCTCGAAAGTATAGTCCGGTCACAGGACAGCAGTGATTCTGGGTCGACTGATAAAAAGTCGTTTTTACATCCTGTTAGGATTCTTGAACGGATGATCGTGGTTACCACGATCATGGAGTGATAGTCCATGAAGTAAAACAGGAGCTAGGTGTTAAAATAATCAAAGTATAATTAAGTATTAAAATAGTGCAATCACATAATCCGGTTTTGGACTTCTTTGTGCTTTTCCGTTTTGCTGCTTTTTTCTTGGCCTCTCGAACTATGTACTCACCCCTTGAAAGCCAATTTTTAGACTCGCGTGCGAATCAACAACTTGTGTATTTTTAGGTATTTGTCTATTTGCAGGGCTCATAACCTTCTGATTGTTTGATGTATACGAGCTTTACAAACTACCTTTTATCAGTTAAAAACGACTTTTTATCAGTTAAAAACGACTTTTTATCAGTTAAAAACGACTTTTTATCAGTCATACTGGGGTCGAACTACGACTTTTTATCAGTTAAAAACGCCCTGCAAAAAGCAGTGTAGTTTTTCAACTCTTTTTCTATATTTGCTTTCTATCCCAGCTACTATGGATCAATCTGAATTACTGGAAATCAGACAGCATAACGCTATCACCACGGCACGCTATGACTATACTGCCTGTCAACTGGACCTACTGTTTTTCCTGCTCTCCAAACTACGTCGGGAAGACAAGCCCAATCAGGAGTACCAGATCCATATGAATGAGGTGGTAGCCATGACTGGGCGGGAGTGGCACTACAAGCAACTGAAGGAAGCAACCGAATCCATGGGCTCGCGCATGTTCGAGGTGGAGAATGACCACTCGTATGTGCAGCTGTGGATGTTTCAGAAGGTAGAGTATGTCAAGGGCCAGGGCTACCTGCGCATCCGCCTCTCGGAAGATATTCGCCCGTACCTGTTTGAGTTGAAGAACAACTTCACCTCCTTTCAGCTATTCTCAGCTCTGAAAATTTCCAGCAAGTATGCCAAGCGCATCTACCAGATGGCTTCGCAATGGAAGGACATCGGAGAAACGAAGACCTACGATCTGGACGAGTTCAAGCACATGCTCAAACTCAAGGATCCGAAGGGAAAAGAGCCGGAACAGTTTCAGCGCATTAGCGATCTGAAGGCTAAGGTACTCGACATTGCCGTACGCCAGATCAACGAGAATACGGAGCTCAAGATCGGCTATACCCTGCTCAAGCAGGGCCGTTCCTTCCATGCCGTGCGCTTCTACGTGACCAAGCAGCAACCTAGGCAGCTACCAATTCCATTCGATGAATCCCCTGAGCAAGCTAAGATTCTGATGGCACGCCGGCATCTGGAGTCGCTCAGTATCAAAGACCCGAAGCTGGTTGCGCAGATCATCGGGGATGAGAAACTCGTAGATGAGCTGTTCAAGTTTATGTACCGCCTCAAGACCGATAAGATTAAAGCCGACAAGAACCCAGCCGGCTTGCTGCTGACAGTGCTCG
Organism: Hymenobacter aerophilus DSM 13606; assembly: GCF_000382225.1. Classification (GTDB taxonomy): domain Bacteria; phylum Bacteroidota; class Bacteroidia; order Cytophagales; family Hymenobacteraceae; genus Hymenobacter; species Hymenobacter aerophilus. Next base: position 1,509 of record NZ_KB907843.1, on the reverse strand, counting down.
GGCTCAAATCGCCGGCCAAGAACGCTTAGTCTGGGGCCCTCTCCCCTACCCTGCCATGACCTCTCATAACCAAGAAGCATATCGCGCACTCAGAGCCTACCTGACGCACTTACTGACTGACCCACGGGACAAAGCCCTGGAAGAAGTACCTACGCCCTTACGCGCCAGCGTAGAGGCTTTCATGCAGGGCAAGACGGTGTACCACGATGCAGCTGACCGCCCCATCATCTACGCGCACGATCTGGCCGCCTGGGCGCACCAAGTGATACACGTCTCGGGCCTGGAGTATCCGGTGGCGCTGGCCACTGTGGATGTCGATAGCCTACGCCAAGCGCTGGCTGCATGAGTGAGTGGAATGAGATTGAGCGTCTGACGGCCTTGGTGCAACAGCTACCCGAGGCGGACAGGCTATCACGTCAGCAGTTGAGCCAGGTTATGGTATCGGCCCACTCGACGATGATTGAGGGTTCTCGGGTAACGGTACAGTCGGCCTTCGACTTCCTGGTAAGAGAGGAAGCGGTAATCGACCCAACGCTGCCATGGGACGGCTACGATATGCTGGCCGATCATGCGCAGGCCTTGGACCTAGCCCTGCGGTGGGCTGATGAAAGGCGCCCTCTCTCCTCACAGCTGCTACAGGAGCTGGCCGGCACCGTGATGCGCACGACCGGACTACGGACCAACAGCATCTTAGGTAGCACCGATGCCGCCCGAGGCGACTTCCGCATCGACAAGGTCTCCATCATGGGGGCCAGTTCGTTTCCGAACGCCCAGAAGGTCCCGACATTGGTCGATCAGCTTACCCAGCAACTCCGGCAGCGTATGGCTACGGCCGCAACACTGCAGGATCAGTTGCATATCGCCTTTGATGCGCACCAGCAACTAGTAAGTATCCATCCGTTCAACGACGGTAATGGCCGCACGTCCCGGCTGTTGATGAACTTCATTCAGCACTACTTCGGACAACCACTCACCGTTGTGTTCCGGGAGGACAAGAAGGAGTATTTCGCAGCACTGGAAAATAGCCGACGTACGGAGAACCTGGATGTGTTCCGAAATTTCATGGAGACCCAGCATAGCAAATCACTGAAACGCCAGTTGTTGAAGCATTAGATTACAACTAAAATAGCAACTAGATATAGTTTTATTTTCGGTTGCTAATACACACCTAATAGCGCATCGCAGGAAAGTGATTTCGCCCTATATGGCCTTCTTACGAAAAAGCGCATAGGTGCCTGCACCAAGTGCCATGGAATATAATGAAGCTGTTTAGGAAGTAGTCAGTCAGGCGCAAAACAGAAAAGACTCCCACAAAAGCGGGAAATTTGAGGTGCGACCCATCTCCTTTCCCTCCCTCATGGAAGTCTTGAGCAAAGATATAATTACCCGCTGGATACTGCCCTTGTTGCCGGCCCGTGCTGGTGGCCGCCGCGCAAGCGTCGACCTGGCTGAGGTGGTGGGCGCCATCTGCTACAAGCTCAAAACAGGCTGCCAGTGGCGCTGGCTGCC
>NZ_KB907842.1 GCF_000382225.1 Hymenobacter aerophilus DSM 13606 | reverse complement strand
GGGGCAAGAAGTAGTGGCCGATGCGGCCTACGACAGTGATGCGTTGCGGGCCCTGATAGCGCAGGCAGGAGCCAAGGCGGTCATTAAGCCGAATCCACGGCGCAAGAACATGCCTCATTTCGACCCAGTGGCCTATCGGCAGCGACACCACATTGAGCAGACGTTCAGCAAAATGAAGCAATTTAGACGCTTAGCCACCCGCTACGATAAGCTGGACCGCACGTTTGACTCCTTTATCTGTCTACGAGTTATCACGCTCTACCTTAATTGAGAACAGCTCCTAAAGTGGCGTGCTGGCGGCGGGCGAGGCGGGCGGGGGGCCGGGGAAGGTGTCGGGGGCCGGGCCGTTGTCGTCGCGCAGCTTTTTGCCGCGGAGCGTGAGCAGGAAGCCCAAGCCCAGGATGAAGAACACAATGAGCGAGAGGATGCTGTTGCGCATCGAGCCGGTAAGCTGGGCAATCAGGCCGAACGAGAGCGTGCCGATAACGATACCCAGCTTCTCCACCACATCGAAAAAGCTGAAGTAGGCGGCCGAATTCGGGGTGTTTTCGGGCATAATCTTGGAGTAGGTACTGCGCGAGAGGCTCTGCACGGCGCCCATCGTGAGGCCGATAACGGAAGCCAGGGCGTAGAAGCTCCAGCCGGCCTGCACGAAGTAGCCGGCCACGCAAATCAGCATCCAGATAAACACGGCCCAGCTCAGGGCCCGCGTGTTGCCGATGCGGTCGGAGAGCTTGGCAAACAGCCAGGCCCCCAGGATGCCCACAATCTGCAGCAGCAGAATGGTGACGATGAGCGAGGTGCTATCGAGCTTCAGCACCTTGTCGCCGAAGATGGTGGCCACGTACATCACCGTCTGCACGCCCATGTTGTAGGTGAAGTAGGCCAGCAGGAAGCGCTTGAGGTTGGGCTGCTGCTTGAGCTGGTCCCACACCTTGCCCAGTTCGCGGAAGCCGTTGAGCAGCCAGCCGTCCTGACTGACGGGGGCGTTGGCCGGGCGGCCGGCATCGGGGGGCAGCGTGAGAAACGGAATCTGGGCAAACCCCACCCACCAGACGCCCGTGAGCAGGAAGCTGACCCGCGTGGCCTGCGCCGTGCTCATGCCAAACAGCGCTACGCCCTCGGGGCCGCCCGCAATGTGCGGCCCCATGATGATGCCCAGGCAGATAACCAGCAGCAGCACCGAACCAATGTAGCCCATCGAAAAGCCCCGCGCCGATAGTGAGTCGAACTTTTCTTCGGAGCTGATTTCGGGCAGGTAGGAGTTGTAGAACACGATGCTGCCGCTGAAACCAACCGTGGCGGCAATGAAGATAAACGTGCTGAGCGTGAGGTTGTCTTTGGTGAAGAAGTACAGCGCCGCGCAGCTCAGGGCCCCCAGGTAGCAGAATATCTGCAGAAACAGCTTCTTGCGGCCCGAGTAGTCGGCCAGCGAAGTAAGGAACGGGCTGACCAGGGCGATAAGCAGGAAGGCGGCCGAAATGGCGTAGGTCAGCAGCGAAGGGCCGGGCACGTCGAAGCCCAGAAAGTTGACGACATCCGTCTGGGGGCTGATTTCGGACGTGATGCTGCCCCAGTAGATGGGGAAGATGGAGCTGGTAATTACCAGCGGGTACACCGAGTTGGCCCAGTCGTAGAACGTCCAGCCGCGGGTGATGCGCTTGTCGTCTTTGGGGATGTGCTGGACGCCGGGTTGGGGCGGCGAAAGGGCGGCGGTAGCGTCGCTCATAAGGGGCAGGGGCTTGGCAGTGTTGCGGGCAAGATAACGGGATTTCACGGTTGCGGTTGTGCCCGGCGGCCCCGGCGCAGTTCGCGCAGCTAAGCCGCCGCCTGCGCAATGGCGGCGTTGCGCTTTGCCGGTAGCGCCGGGTGCCCGGTTTGGCTCCACCACAATGCGCGAAGCTGCCTCCTGATGCCTATTGCTCCCAGGTGGAGCGCAGCTCGTCGTAGAGCACCTGCACTTCCTGCCGCTCGTAGTTGGTGGGCAGGTGCTGGTGGGCGCAGGCCAGTAGCAGCTCGGCCTGCTGACGCAAGGCGGGCAGGCGGGTGGGGTCGCGCACCTGGCTGGCGGCCAGGGCCAGGGCGCGCAGCAGCCGGCGCAGCACGGCCGGGTTGCCGGCCCCGCTCTGGCGCACCAAATCGAAAGCCAGTCGCACGTAATCGGCAAACGAGTACACGCGTACCAGCACCCGCAGGTGCCGGCCGTCGGAGCGCAGCACGCCGGGAAAGTCGCGGCGGGCCAGCTGGGCCGTCAGCTCGCCCAGGTAGTCGATGGCCATTACGGCGGTAGTCGTGTCATTCACGGCCGGCGAGAGGGCCTTGAGGGCAATATCGACCAGCTGCTGCACGCCGAAGGCCACATCCTGGGTGGGGTTGCGGTGGCGGCCCAGGCCCACGTAGTGCAGCAGGTCGGCGGGCCAGTCGGCCTCGGCGGGGTCGTCGCGGTCCATATCGGCGCGCACGCTTAGCAGCGCCTGGCCGGTGCCCACGAAGTCGCCGATGTGGCATTCGAGGCGCAATACCGTGCGGTGGCGGGTGGCCCAGGCGAGCAGGCCGGCCGCATCGAGGTACTGCAGGTAGCCGGCAGCCGGGGCGGGCACGGCAAACCAGCCGGTTGGCTCGGCGCCGTAGGCTTCGGCGGCGGCCAGGCGCCCGGGCTCCAGCTCCTGCCCGAAATCAAACGGAAACAGCCGGCCGATTTCCTGCTCGGTTTCGGTCGTTATCTGGTGCACCAGCGTGCCGGTCTGCAACGATTCGGCGACGTGGTGGATGAAGAAAATGAGGGTAGCTACCCCACCCAGCGCCAGCAGCAGGGCCACCAGCACGGCCGTAGTGGGCACGAAGTAGTCGATGTGTGCGCCCCGGATGGTGCCCTGCACCACCAGGCAGTAGGTGAACACGCTCACGAAGTAGCCCATCACCAGCTGGTTGAGCGGGTCGCGCATGAAGTTGCGCAGTGCCCGCGGCGAGTACTGGTTGCTGACCTGGGCAATGGCGGCCAGCAGCAGCGAAAACGTGAGGGCCGCCACCGTGAGCATGGAGCCGGCAATGGCAATGAGCATGCCGCCCGCCCCGCCCGCATCGAGCCCGAACAGCAGTGGCAGCCGCCGCGCCCCGGTAGCGCTGCTGGCCTGGTCGAACTGCACCAGCCCGAAGGCGCTGCCCAGCGCGGCCAGCACCATCAGCAGCGGCACAAACCAAAGCGATTCGCGCAAAGGCTGCCAGAGCCGGCGCAGGCGGTTGAGCATGGGATGCAAGGCGTTAAGGGGTCGGGAAAGTAACGGTTTTCCCGGCCGGCGGTTGCCGGCCGTTACCTCACCCCCCGGCCCCCTCTCCTCAGGGAGAGGGGGAGCCAGACGCTTTAGCTGTTAGCTCTCGTTCAACGAGAAAAGCTATCAGCCAATAGCTATCAGCTAACAGCTCCCATAAAGGCTCCCCCTCTCCCTGAGGAGAGGGGGCCGGGGGGTGAGGTGAAACCCCACAACGCCGCAGGCCCGCCGGGATGGGCGGGCCTGCGGTGGTTATCTGATGACATCCCGTTGTCATGGGCATGACAACGGGATGTCACGCCCATGACAACGGGATGTCACGTTCGGGGCTTAGGTGGCGGCTAGCTTTTCTTGCCGGAGCGGAGGGACTTTTGCGCTTCGGTGTTTGGCAGGGTCGCGCTTGCCTTGCGGAAGCTGGCGCCCTGCATGGCCTGGGCGAAGAGCCTGCCGGGCCGGAACACCACCTTTACGTTGTTGATGTTGGCGGCCGTGAACTCTTTTTCCGAGTCGGCCCCGTCGCTTTGCAGGCTCACCGAGAAAGAGCCGAAGTCGCCGAAGCGCACGATTTGGCCGTCGGCCAGCTCGTCGGGCACCGTCTGGAAGAAAGCTTCGAGCACGGCCATCACGTCGATGGTGCTCACGGTGCTCATCTGGTTGATGCGGGAGGCAATGTCGCGTACAGTGGTTTCGCCCTGCGAGCGGGCTACGGCATACCATTTTTTGGCGGAATTGCTGTTGCCGGGGTTGCCGCGCTCAACCAGCGAATATTCAATGGACATAGGATAAGGGATTACGGATGAGCAAGTAAGGTAACGCCAAGCATCAGAATAACCATATGCCATTAGTATTATTTTTCACCTATCTCCCAAGGTCCGCCCCAATTGGCTAAAAGTGGGTGGCAGAGTGTAGAGACGCGACCCTTCGCGTCTCGTCGCTGCTGATGTTGTTGCTCAGGCGCTAATAGTTCACTGATTGTGCGATAATGAGACGCGATGGGTCGCGTTTCTACTTCGCTGCACTTGCGTTGTTCGCCAGCAGGGCCGCGTACTGCGCCTCCGTATCGACGTCGATGGCCCCGGCCGGGAAGGGCACGGCGGCTACCAGCGCCGGGTGTTGCCGAAGCAGCGGACCGGCCCCGGCGGCATCGGGTAGCTGGCGCAGCAGCGGCAGAGCTTCGAGGCCAAACAGCACCGGCACACCCAGCGTATCGGCGTACCGGCTGGCCACGATGGCGCGGCCCGTGGCGGCGCGGGTGTCGGTTAGCTGCCGCAGCAGCGCGGGGGTTACGTGGGGCTGGTCGCAGAGCATCACCACAACTTCCGTCCAGGCGGCGCAGAGGGTTTCGAGCAGCCGAAGGCCGCACTTGATGGAGGCACCCGGTCCGGCCGCCCAGTTGGGGCAGGGCTCCACCACCAGTGGCAGCCCGGCCAGCTCGGGCAGCAGGGCTTCGTGCTGGGCGCCGCTGACCATCACCACCGGCGCCCCGGCCGCGGCGGCTACGGCCGTCTCGGCGGCGCGGCGCAGCAGCGTCTGCCCCTGGTAGGTAAGCAGCTGTTTAGGCCGGCCGAGGCGACTGGAAGCCCCGGCAGCCAGCAGGATAATGGCGGGCATGTGGTGCGTAAGCTAAGAACAACATAGGGGCGAAGTCAGGCCCCGCCCCTACAGCTCGCACACCGCTCCTACCCTACCCTCGGGCACCAGCGGGGCATCGGCGTGCAGGGTGGGATGAATGGGATGCGGCGAGTTGCGCAGGAAGCCGGCGGGGCGGCCCGTCAGCACCGCCTGGATTTCGGCCACGATGGACAGGGCAATTTCCTCGGGCGTCTCCGCACCGAGGTTCAGGCCGATGGGACTGTGCAGGCGGCTTTGCAGCCGCCCGGCAGCGTCGGGCACATCCTTTACCAGGTCCTGCAGCAGGCGCTCGTACTTCTTGCGCGGGCCCAGCAGGCCGATGTAGGGCGTGGTGGCGTCGGGCAGCAGGTGGCGCAGCACCGCTAGGTCGTAGTAGTAGTTGTGGGTCATCAGCAGCGCGAACGAACCATCGTAGGGCTGCCGGGTCACCTGCTCCAGCGGCAGCACCCGCACGACGTAGGCCTCGGGGAAGCGGTTGGCGGCGACCTGAGCTGGCCGGCCATCGACCACCGTTACGCGCCAGCCGAGGCCGGCAGCCAGCCGTACTAGCGGCTGCACGTCGTTGCCGGCGCCGTACACCGTCAGGCGCACGGGCGGGCGCAGGATTTCCAGGCTCACCCGCACCGTGCCGCTGCCGGCCGGGTAGTGGCGGGTAGCGGGTTGACCAGCGGCCAGGGCGGCGCGGGCATCAGTCAGCAGCGGTTGGTAAAAGCGGGCCGTGGCAGGCAGCGTCCCCTGCACCATCCCGTCAGCCAGCAGCAGCCGTTGGCCGACCTGCACTTCATCGGCAGCCCCTACCCCGGCAAACACGGTGGCTACTACGGCCGGGGCGTGGGCGGTGGCGTCGGCCCAGCGGCGCAACAGCTCCAGCGGATTGTTAAGGTCGTGGAAGTCGAGGGGCTCCAGCAGAATCTGCACGATGCCCTGGCAACCCAGCGCCGCCCCGAATTGCAGGTCGTCGTCGGGGTCGGTCGAGTCGTAGGTGACCAGCGCGGGGCGGCCCTGGCGGATGGTGCGGCGGGCCCGGCGGCGGGCGTCGCCTTCGAGGCAGCCGCCGCTGATGGCCCCGGTCAGCTGGCCCTCATCGGTCACCAGCATCCGGGCGCCGGGGCGGCGGTAGGCCGAGCCGGCCACGTCGACCACCGAGGCCAGCGCGCAGGCCCGCCCCGCGGCGCGGTGCTGGTCGTAGGCATGCAGGAGGCGTTCGAGTTCGGTCATGTTTTGGGAACAATTGGCTTTTCGTTCTAATTATCACCCCACCCCCCGGCCCCACCCTCGCTCTAATCGCGACATCCTCCGGGAGAGGGGGTGCGTTCTGACAGAACAGTTCTCGCGTCTGGCTCCCCCTCTCCCGGAGGATGTCGCGATTAGAGCGAGGGTGGGGCCGGGGGGTGGGGTGGTCGTTACGCCGGCAGCCGCAGCGCCTCCAGCATCTTGTCGGGCGTCATCGGCAGGCTGCGCATGCGGCGGCCGGTGGCGTTGAATACGGCATTGGCCACGGCGGCGGCTACCCCTACGATGCCGATTTCGCCGATGCCCTTCACGCCCAGCGCGTTGATGTAGGGGTCGGTTTCGGGCACAAACTCAATGGTCATGTCCGGAATGTCGGCGTTGACGGGCACGTGGTAGCTGGCCAGGTCGGAGTTGGTGTAGCGGGCGTAGGTGGGGTCGCGGAAGGTTTCCTCCATCAGCGCCGAGCCGATGCCGAAGATGGCTCCGCCCATGAGCTGGCTGGTGGCGGTTTTCAGGTTGAGCACCGTGCCCACGCCGTGCACGCCCACCCAGCGCGTCACCCGAATCGTGCCCAGTTCGGGGTCGACTTCCACCTCGCAGAAGTGCGCTCCGAACGAGTGCATGGAGTGGCCCTGGCCCTGCTTTTCGCCGGGCTTTTCCTGGTTCGGGTTGCCGCCTTTCTTGTCGTCGCTGTCGGCCGCTTCGAAGTACTGCTTCTCGTAGCCGGCGCCGTACTTGCCCGAGGCGCTGCCTTCGATATCGGTCTGGCCGCTGCGGGCCAGGGCGGCCACCAGCGTTTCGCCTTTGGCGGGCTTTTTCGCCAGAAACATGCGGCCCAGCTCCACCTTCACATCGGCGGGCTTGGCTTTGTAGAGCGGCGACTTCTTATCGGCCACCGCCATTTTCACCACCTTCGCCCACACGTCCTGGGCGGCTTCCATGATGGCCGAGGCCACCGTGCCAGCCGCCTGCGAGCCGCCCGAGCCGGGGGCCGTGGGCAGGCGCGTGTCGCCCAGCTCGAAGCGGATTTTGTCGGGCGGCAAACCCAGCGCATCGGCCGAAACCTGCGTCATGACGGTGTAGGTGCCGGTACCCAGGTCGGTGGCACCCGACTGCACCACGGCGTGGCCGTCGGCAAACAGGCGCACGCGGGCCGTGCCCTGGGCGCTGTGCACCGGGTAGGTGGCCGTGCCCATGCCGTGGCCCACCAGCAGCCGGCCGCGGCGGGTCTGGCCAGGCGTGGGGTTGCGCTTGTCCCAGCCGAACAGCTCGGCGCCGCGGGCGTAGCACTGTTTCAGGCTTTTGCTGCTCCAGGGCTTGTCGTTGCTATAATCGTGGTCGGCGTAGTTGCGCAGGCGGATTTCGAGCGGGTCGATGTTGAGCTGGTGGGCCAGATCGTCCATCGAGCTTTCCAGCGCAAACGAACCGGGGGCCTCGCCGGGCGCGCGCATCCACACCGAAGTCATTACGTTGGCCCGCGCCAGCTCGTAAGTCGCCCCGAAGCTGGGGCAGGCGTAGAGCATGTTTATCACCTTGCTGTTCGACTCGGTGTAGTTGTCCCAGGGCGAGGTGGTGGCCTTTTTGGTGTGCACCAGGGCTAGCAGCTTGCCGTCGGTGGTGGCGCCCAGCTTCAGGTTCTGCTCCTGGTCTTCGCGGTGGCCCACGCCGGTAAACATCTGCTTGCGCGTGAGCACCACCTTCAGCGGCCGGCCCACGGCGCGGGCGGCCAGGGCCGTAATGAGCGTGTGGGGCCACACCGAGCCTTTGCAGCCGAAGCCGCCGCCCAGGTAATGCGTTACCACCCGCACCTGGTCGCGGGGCAGGCCCAGCACGTCCAGCAGGGCGGTCTGGCTGCCGGTAATGTTCTGGGTGGTTTCGTACACCGTCAGCCGGTCGTTGCCTTCCCACACGGCCAGCGTGGCGGCCGGCTCCATGGGGTTGTGGTGGTTGATGGCGTGCACGTAGGTAGCATCGAGCTTGACGGGCGCGCCGGCGTAGGCCGCCTGGGGGTTGCCCCGCTCGGTGTGGCCGGGCTGCTTGCCGCTCTGGATGGTCTGGGGGTCGAACAGCTCGGCCTTGGGGTCGAGGTAGGAGTCGATGGGCAGCTCGGCCTGGTAGCTTACCTGCACCAGCTCAGCCGCCTGGGTGGCGCGCTCCAGCGTGTCGGCCACCACCAGCACCACCGGCTCGCCGGCGTACTGCACCCGATCGTCCTGCATGGGCAGGTAGCTCTGGGCGGCCCGCCACTTTTCCACCTGCTGGGGCGTTTTGGCGGGCTTGGGCAGGTTTTGGTAGGTGAAGATGTGCAGCACGCCCGGCTCCTTCTCGGCCCGGCTGGTATCGATGCTTTTGATGCGGCCCTTGGCAATGGCGCTGGTCTTGAGCACCCCGTACACGGTGCCCGCCAACGGCACCTCGGCCGAGTAGCGGGCCGCCCCGGTTACCTTGGCCGGCCCGTCCACCCGGTTCAGCGGCTTGCCGACGATGTTGGTGGGCGCGTTTTCTTTCTCCTTGATTTCCATGTCAGTTCAGATTGATTTCCCGCAGAGAGTCGCGGAGGTAAAACGCAGCGGCTGGCACAGAACGACCTCCGCGAACCTCTGCGGAAACCTCTGCGCGCCTCTGCGGGAAAGCCACTAGGGCAATCAGGCAGCGGCCACTTCGCTTAAAGCCCGCACCAGCGTGTTCTGGGCCATTTCTACTTTGAACGCGTTGTGCTCGCGCGGCTTGGCCCCGCGCAGCGCCACCTCGGCGGCGGCCCGGAACGTGGCCTCGGTGGCGGGCTGGCCCACCAGCGCCTTTTCGGCCTCGAAGCAGCGCCAGGGCTGGGCCCCCACGCCGCCCAGCGCCACGCGGGCCGCTTTAATCGTACCGCCCTGCACCTCCAGCCCCACCGCCGCCGACACCAGCGCGTAGGCGTAGGAGGCCCGGTCGCGCACCTTGAGGTACTTCGAACGGCGGGCCATTTCGGTCTGCGGAATGGTTACGGCCACAATCAGCTCGTCGGGCTCCAGCACCGTTTCGCGCTGGGGCGTGCTGCCGGGCAGCAGGTAGAACTTGGTCAGTGGCACCTGCCGCTGCTTGCCCTTGGCGTTTTCCAGTGTCAGCACGGCATCCAGCGCAATCAGGGCCACCGAGAGGTCGCCGGGGTAGCTGGTGGCAATGCAGGCGTCGCTGGTGCCCAGGATGGCCAGGTTACGGTTGTCGCCCGTCAGGGCCGGGCAGCCCGAGCCGGGGTTGCGCTTGTTGCACGGAAAGGCCGTGTCGCGGAAATAGCCGCAGCGGGTGCGTTGCAGCACGTTGCCCCCGATGCTGGCCATGTTGCGCAGCTGGGCCGAGGCCGCCAGCAGCAGCGACTCGGCCACCATCGGAAACTGCCGGGCCACCAGCGGGTGGGCCGCCACATCGCTCATGCGCTCCAGGGCCCCAATCCGCAGCCCGTCTTTGGTGCTTTCGATGCCCCGGAAGGGCAGCATATTCACGTCGATCAGCTGGTCGTGGTTTTCCACGCTCAGCTTCATCAAATCGAGCAGCGTGGTGCCACCGGCAATAAAGGCCGCCGACTTATCGTCGCGCTTGGCCGCCGTGGCGTCCTTGGCTTTGTCGGCTTGGATATAGGAAAAGTTATTCATGGTGTAGTGGGGAGAGGCTGGGGCCAGGATGGAGAGCAGGCGGGTTGGCGGATGCGGGAAAAAAGCGCGTCAGGCTTTTGCTGCGCGTTGCATGAGGTTCTTTTTCCCGACTTAGCCCTTCCCCATTTGCCCTTTTGCGTCGAGGATGGCGGCCGTGATGTTGGGGTAGGCGCTGCAGCGGCAGATGTTGCCGCTCATCCACTCGCGCACCTCGGCTTCGGAACCCGCGTGCCCCTCGTTCACGCACGCCACGGCCGACATAATCTGGCCCGGCGTGCAGTAGCCGCACTGGAAACCGTCGTGCTTGAGAAAGGCGGCCTGCATGGGGTGCAGCTCATCGCCCTTGGCCAGGCCTTCGATGGTCGTGATTTCCTTGCCCTGGCTCATCACGGCCAGCGTGAGGCAGCTGTTTACGCGGCGGCCGTCTACGAGCACCGTGCAGGCGCCGCACTGGCCATGGTCGCAGCCCTTTTTGGAGCCCGTCAGGTCGAGGTATTCGCGCAGGGCGTCGAGCAGCGTTACGCGGGGTTCGGCCCGGATGCTGCGCAGGGTGCCGTTTACGTTCAGGTTGATGGTAGACACGCCTTCAAGTTTTTTAGAAAGGGCCGTCAGGCGCTCGGCCTGGCTGATAAAGGGCGGCGCCAGGGCCAGGCCCAGGATGCCGCCGGCCTGCTTCATAAAGGTGCGGCGCGAGCCGTCGGGGTTGAGGGGAGCGGGGGCGTTGGATGCAGGCATAGAATAGAGCGAGAGCAGCCCGACGATGCGTCGGTGCATGCACCGGCATACGCAGCCGGGCCGCCTGCCGTTACCGGCCCACCATTGTTTTTTGCTTTACGCCGTCGGCAGCAGGCTGTTCGGGCCGCTGCATTCGCCCCCGATATGCCGTTTGGCGCCGGCCGCTGGTTTGGTTGCTATCCGCCGGCGGTGCAGTTTTGTGGTTGGCCCGTTTCGGCGGCCTCCGAAGTGCCTGAATTCCTGCCCGCCTGAGTTCCTGCCCGCGCCCACCGGCGCGCTTTGCCGTATGCTGCACCACTCTATTTCCGCCTTCTGCCTGCAAACCGATACGGAGTTGGGCCTGCTACGGGTCGAGTACCGGCTTGGGAGCGGCTCGGTGCTGCGCCGGCCCGACGTTACGGCTCTGCTGGCGTTGGCCCACGAGCACGCCATCCGGCACCTGCTGATTGATATGCGCACCGTGCCGCTGCTCACGGTATATGATGAGCTGTGGCTGGGCGCCCACTTTATGCCCGCGCTGATGACCCTCCCCCTGCAGCGACTGGTGCTCATCATCGGCAGCCACCAAACCTACCATCAACTCGCCGTCGACGCTCTGCACGATTTGGTAAAGCCTGCTATCCGCTTCGACGCGCAGTATTTCGACGACCCCGCGACGGCCCTGAACTGGCTCACCGATGACTCGCCCCGGGTGCCCGCCCTGCTGGCCGAGTGGGCGGCCCGCTAGTTCCGACTGCTCCAGAAAAGCCGCCGATTGGCACTTTATACTCCGGCCAGCAGCTACGTTATTGCCTTGGTATCATTGACCGACGAAATGCGGCAACTCGCCGCTACAGCCAGGCGCACCGTACACGAGACTGGAGCTTTTAGAAGAGTCGGCGCTGTGCTGACCGGCCGTACTTCTTCCTCTTACATATCCGATCAGAATCGGTAGTTCCACGCGGGAAGTATAAGCATTTTATTATATTATAACTTTTCAAATATAATTTATAACTATATGATAAATTAGGTTATATTCATAAAGGAAAATGTTTTCCACCTCACTTTACTCCCTGCACCATGAATGACCCCACTAAGTCTTCTGCCCGCACCCAAGATGCTATCGATGGCGGAATTTTAGCCATATATGCCTCTCCGGCAACCTGGCTGAAAGTCGTTGCCTTTTACAAGCACTTGCTGGCCCCATCGCCCAAGCAGGCAGGTCCGGCCGTGGCTATATTTCAGATGGAACACGACAGTGAGCTACATATCATTTTAACTGACGACCAAGCCACACTCGCCAAGCAAGCATCCCAGACTACTTGGCACTTGCCGGTAGCTGAAGCTTATCAAGTGGAGAAAGCCATGCAATACGCCCAGGATATGGGAATCGAAATAGTTCTTGGCACAACCGCTGTTTGGGCTTTTCCTATTCCCACAGAATTTGGCTCTCAGGCAGTCATCACATTAGGTACCGTTCGGTTCAAGACTCACCAGCAGTTATCGTCGGAAGATACCACCGTGGGAGTTATCCATAATCCCAACTGGTAGGCCCGGCGGCAGAGCCAACCGCCGCCCCTGCCCCGGGTGCTGTTTGGAAGCTGGCAGAGTTCGTGTTTCAGGGGCTTCGGGGGCTGACAACTGCCGGCCCCGCCGTTCTGAGTTCCCGACGAGCCTACTCCTATGAGATGCCTCCTGATTGCTCTGCTACTGAGCGTGCCGGCAACCGCGCCGCCCGCGTTCAGCCAGTTGGCGGCCCCCGATAGCCTGCGCCAGCTACTGCGCACCCAGCGCCGGCCCGATACGGTGCGCGTGCGGCGCCTCCAGGCGCTGGCTCACTCCCTGAAAACCACCGACGCGGAGCAGGCCACCCAGGTAAGCCACCAGGCCCTGCGGCTGGCCCGGGCCCTGGCCGACTCGGTGGGCCAGGGCGAGGCCATGCTGGCGCTCAGCAACCTGTATCGGCGCCAGAACCAGTTTACGGTGGCCCACCGCTACGCCCGGCAGGCGCAACGCCTGTTCGCCCGCCTGCGGCACTACCGGGGCGAAAGCCGGGCCTGGCTGGAGCTGAGCACCCTGGCGATGGTGCAGTCCAGACCCATTGAGGCGCTGCAGGCTGCCCTGCGCGGCCTGCCCCTGGCCGAGCGTGCCCACGACCTGCAGACCCAGAATCGGCTTAGGCTGGTAATCGGCACCACGTATTACCAGACCGGCAACTACACCGAAGCTTTGCCGGCCCTGAAAGCCTCGCTGCGCATTGGCCGCCAGCTCGGTGACCACCAGATGGTGCTGACCGTCCTGAGTACGCTCGGCGACTCGTACCAGATGCTGCACGACTGGCCCAGGGCGCTGCGCTGCTACCAGCAGGCCCTGCGCCTGAACCGGCAGCAGGGCGACCAGCAGGGCGAAGCCGGCTCCGAAATCAGCCTGGCCGAAGTGTACAGCCGCCTGGGCAACCCGGCCGCGGCCCTGGACCACGGCCAGCAGGCCCGCGCCCTCATACGCACCCACCACGACGAGTACAACGTGCCGGCGCTGCAGCTGGCCCTGGCCCGCGCCTACCAGCTTCGGCAGCAGCCCGACAGCACGCTGGCGCTGGCCCACTCGGCCCTGGCGCTAAGCCAGCGCAGCCGCAGCAACAGCAATAGCAACAGCCGCGAGGCCGCCCAGCTGCTGGCCGAAACCTATGCCAGCCAGCGCAGGTTCGGGCAGGCCTACCGCTTCCGGACGCTGCAGATGGCCTATGACGATACGCTTTCGGGGGAGGATACGCAGCGCCGCACCAGCGCCCTGCGCTACGGCTACGAGCTGGACAAGAGGCGCAACCAGATTGTGCTGCTCACGAAAACCCGCCAGCTCCAGGCCCAGAAGGCCGAACGCCAACAGTTGCGCTTCCGGGGCCTGCTGGTGGGCCTGGGGGGCGTGTTGCTGCTGGCCGCGCTGCTACTGCGCAACATTTACCTCAAGCAGGCCAGCAACCGCCGCCTGAAGGGAAAGAACCAGCAGATTGCGGCCCAGCGCGACCATCTCGACAAGGCCCTGACCGAGCTGCAGGCCACCCAGGCCCAGCTGGTGCAGCACGAGAAGCTGGCCTCGCTGGGCGAGCTGACGGCGGGCGTGGCCCACGAGATGCAGAATCCGCTCAACTTCATCAACAATTTCTCCGACCTGAGCCTGGAGCTGCTCGACGAGCTGGCCGACGGGCTCGACAAGGAGCCACTATCGGCCGAGGGGCGGGCGCTGAGTGCGGAGTTGCTGGCCGAGCTGCGCAAAGACCAGGCGTGCATCAACCAGCACGGCCGCCGCGCCGCCCGCATTGTAAAGTGCATGCTGGAGCACTCGCGCGTCAGTAGTGGCCCGGCCGAGGAAACCGACCTCAACGCCCTGACCGAAGACTGCCTGCACCGCGCCTACCACAGCTGGCTGACCGAGCACCCCGATTTCAGCGCCCACGCCACGCTGCAC
This sequence comes from Hymenobacter aerophilus DSM 13606, assembly GCF_000382225.1. Taxonomy (GTDB): domain Bacteria; phylum Bacteroidota; class Bacteroidia; order Cytophagales; family Hymenobacteraceae; genus Hymenobacter; species Hymenobacter aerophilus. The sequence goes on along the minus strand of NZ_KB907842.1, from coordinate 5,071 downwards.
CTGGCCCCGCAGCTGCCCCGGCTGCGGGTGGTGCCCCAGGATTTGTGCCGGGTGTTGCTCAGCCTGCTGGCCAATGTGTTTTATGCCCTGCACGAAAAACAGCAACAGCTGGGACCCGCTTTCGAGCCTGCAGTATGCCTGAGTACCCGGCAAACGGGCAGCACCGTACAGATTACCGTGCGCGACAACGGCACGGGCATGAGCCCGGCCGTGCGTAAGCACGTGTTCGAGCCCTTCTTCACGACCAAGCCCACCGGCGAAGGTACCGGCCTGGGCCTCTCGCTGAGCTACGACATCGTCACGAAAGGCCACCGCGGCACCCTGAGCGTGGAAAGCCGCGAGGGCGAGTATACCGAGTTTGTGATAAGCCTGCCGCTTACGCTGGCCCATCCGGCCGAATTGCTCCCCCAGCCTGCCGCCGCGGCCTAAGCCGAACCACAGAACGCCGGAGGAACGCGGCTGGCTGCCGCTCCCGGCTCGTCGTATGCCCGAATGGAGCGTGCGGGCAGTCGCGCCTTTTACACTGGAGTCTCGCCCGGCTTCATCTACTCCAGCAGGCAATCCGGCCGCGGCACTTCCTGCCGAATCTCCCCTGGCTTTTGCCGGTTGAACTGCACGACGCCGCATTGGTGGGCGAAGGTGTAATATTCCGGCTACCGGCAACGCCTCCACATTTTACACCGTAATTCATTACCTTATAGTCACTTACTTTAAATCCTTACCGAAATGCGCAACCAACCCTTCTTTTCCATTCTGCTCGCCGGCCTGCTCACGCTCGGCCTGGGCACCGCCGCCTCGGCCCAGACGGGGGCCCCTACCGGCGCGCCCCTCACCCAGAAAGCGAACGGCAACCTGCTTCAGATGTCGAAGCTTTCCGACAACCACACCACCCTGATGAAGGCCTTATCGGCCGCGGGGCTTGATGAGCAGGCGCGCGGGGCCACGAAGTACACCGTATTTGCCCCCACCAACGCCGCCTTCGATAAGCTGCCCGCCGGCAAGCTCGATGAGTTGCTCAAGCCGGCCAGCAAAAGCCAGCTGGCGCTGCTGCTGGCCTACCACGTAGTGCCCGGCTCCTACCTGGCCGCCAACCTCAAAGACGGCGAAAAACTGACCACCGTGCAGGGTGAAACCCTCACCGTAATGCGCCAGGGCGACTCGCTGATGCTAAAAGACAGCAAAGGCAACACGGCCACCATCGTCAACACCGATATCGTGGCCGAGAACGGTATCATTCAGTCCATCGATGCCGTGCTGATGCCCAACAGCCTGATGGGCGCCAAGAAGTAAGCAGCTGCCAGTTGCGTACTCTTGCAATAAAAAAGCCTCGTTTCTGAAACAGAAACGAGGCTTTTGCAGAGAGGATGGGATTCGAACCCACGATGAGCTTGCACCCATACACACTTTCCAGGCGTGCTCCTTCAACCACTCGGACACCTCTCTGGGTGATGCGGTTTGGTGGCGCAAAATAACACCCGATTTTCCGGATACGCAAGCTGCTTGCCCGGCAACGGCTCAGATACCGGTTTATAGCAGCGTTATTTCGCCGCGCAGATCCTGGGCCAGCAGGCGGCGGGCCTGGGCGGGCGCCAAGCCCTGGCCGAGCACAAACATGAGCTTGGTAATGGCCGCCTCCACCGTAATATCGTCGCCGCCTACCAGGCCGAGCTCCGAGAGGTAGGCGCTGGTTTCGTAGCGGCCCTGCAGCACCCGGCCTTCCTCGCACTGGCTCACGTTGAACAGCACCACGCCCCGCTCCGATGCCTCGCGCAGGCACTTGAGAAACCAGGGCGCGGTAGGCGCGTTGCCCGAGCCGTAGGTTTCGAGCACGCAGCCGCGCAGATCGTCGAGTTCGAGCTGGGCCCGTAGCACCCGCTCCGTAAGGCCCGGAAACAGCCGGATGAGGGCCACCCGCTCATCGAGGCGCTGGTGGGCCCGCAGCCGGCCGGTGGGCAGCGGCCGGATTTGCTGGTCGTGGAACACCAGTTCGATGCCGGCCTGGGCCAGGGGCGGGTAGTTTTCGCTGCGGAAGGCGTCGTACTGCTGGCTTTCCACCTTCTTGGCCCGGTTGCCCCGAATCAGCAGATCGTTGAAAAACAGGCACACCTCGGGCACGCGCACCGACTTGCCCATGGGGAGGCGGGCGGCGGCCATTTCGAGGGCCGTTACCAGGTTGCGGCGGGCATCGGTTCGGATGCCGCCCACGGGCACCTGCGCCCCGGTGAACACCACCGTTTTGCCTAGGTTTTCGAGCAGGAAGCTGAGCGCCGCCGCCGAGTAGGCCATGGTATCGGTGCCGTGCAGCACCACGAAGCCGTCGTACTGGTCGTATTTCTCGGCAATGAGGGCAGCCATGCGCAGCCAGTCGTCGGTCGTGACGTTGCTCGAATCAATTGGCTCGCCCAGGTTCACCACTTCCACCCGCATGTTCAGCTGGCGCAGCTCGGGCATCTTGCGCCGGATGTGCTCAAACTTCATCGGCACTAGCTCGCCGCGCTTGTTGTAGGCCATGCCGGCCGTGCCGCCGGTGTAGATGACGAGGATAGAAGACTGAGGGCTTTCGGGAGTAGCAGCCACGGGCAGGAACGGGTTTCGGGTGGAGCTGCGAAGGTAGGAAGTTGGTTTTGGGTGAACGGAGGAACTGTCATCCCCTACTGCCTCACTTCCTTCCCCCTCCATCACCGGCCTCTCCGAATAGCGCCAGCGTGTTGCGGGTGGTGGCCTGGGCTACCTCCTCAACAGGCACGCCCAGCAGCTCGGCTACGCGGCGCGCTACCAGGGGCACGTAGGCGGGCTCGTTGCGCTTGCCGCGGTGGGGCACGGGCGCCAGGTAGGGGCAGTCGGTTTCGAGCAGCAGATGCTCCAGGCCGATGCCGGGCAGCACTTTATCGAGGCCGCCGTTTTTGAACGTGGCCACGCCCCCGATGCCCAGCTTGAAGCCGAGCCGGATGACTTCTTCGGCCTCGGCCGGCGTGCCCGAAAAGCAGTGGAATACGCCCCGCAGCGTGCCGTCCTGGGCCTCGGCAATGATATCGGCGGTTTCGCGGAAGGCCTCGCGGGTGTGCAGCACGAGGGGCAGCTGGTGCTTTTTGGCCAGCGCCACTTGGACCCGCAATGCCTCCTGCTGCTCGGCCAGCAGGGTTTTATCCCAGTACAAATCGATGCCGCACTCCCCCACCGCCGCAAACGGCCGGCGGCCCAGCCAGTCCTCCACCTCGTACAGCTCGCGCTCCAGGTTGCGCGTTACGTGGCAGGGGTGCAGGCCCATCATGGCGAAGCACTGCGTCGGATAGCGGGCCTCCACTTCCAGCATGGCGTCAATGCTTTCGTGGTCGATGTTGGGCATGAAGATAGTTTCCACGCCCCCCTCGTAGGCCCGCTGCAGCAGCTCGTCCTGGTCGGGTTTCAGCTGGGGCGAATAGACGTGGGCGTGGGAATCGGAAAAGGTCATATCGGGGGTGTTGGGGTGATGTAGGATAGTAGCGGGAGGAGTTTATAAAACGCAAAAGTACTGTCATCCTGAGCATGCTGCGCTTGGAGCAGGGACGAAGAAGCTTCCTGCGCTGAAACGAACCGTTGTTACGTGCTAAGCTCCTTCGTCCCTGCTCCAAGCGCAACATGCTCAGGATGACAGCACTTTCAACTCTCTCACCTCCTCCCCCCTCACAACCTACCGGTAGCTCCGCCCCTTCCACTCGAAGCGCAGCGGCAGCAGCCGGAACAGCACCAGGCTCACCGTCAGGGCCAGCGTGTAGAGCTCGAACAGGGGCAGCAGCTCCAGCGGCGGGCGACGGCCCACGCGGCGGAAGCAGACGATGGCCAGCCCGCCCTGCATGCAAGCCTTGGCCAACCACACGGCCAGCGCCAGCCCCGGCCCCGCCACCACGGCCAGCGCCGCCAGCACCAGGTAAAACGAGCCGTACAGCGCCAGACACGCCTGCAGCCAGCCCGGCAGCTGCTCCACGCCCCGCATCCAGCGCCGCCGCTGGTGCAGCAGCCCCCGCCACGTGTACATGGGCAGCGACTCGGCCAGCACTTCGGGCCGGAACAGGTTGCGGTAGTCGAAGCCCCGGGCCCGCACCGCCTTAAACAGCTCAAAATCTTCGGTGACCGAAAACGGCAGCGCCTCGTAGCCGCCGGTGGCCTCGTAGGCTTCGCGGGTGATGAGCATGTTGTTGCCCATGGCCGTTACGGGCCGGCCCAAATCCGTAACCACCTGCACCAACCCCAACGACAGCAGCCAGTCGAGCCCCTGCAACCGATGAAACAGCCGCGGGCCCGTTACCAGCGTCAGGCCCGTCACGATGCCTACATTCGGCTGGGCCCAGGCCAGCAGCCCGCGCAGCCAGGTAGGCGGCACAGCAATATCGGCGTCGGTGATAAAGAAGAAATCCGATGTGGCGGACCGCGCCAGCTGGGCCAGCACATTGGCCTTGCCCCGCGCCAGGCCCCGGTTTTTCCGGATGTCGAACACCCGAAACGTGCCCGCGTAGCCCTGCATGGCGGCCTCAGCCACGGCCGTGGTGGCATCGGTCGAGCCGTCGTTACCCAGCAGCACCTCCACCAGCTCGGGCGGGTAGTTAAGGTTCCGAATAGCTGTCAGGCAGCGCGCAATGGCCGTTTCCTCATTTCGGGCCGCAATCAGGATGCTCACCCGCGGCCGCTCCGCTCCTACCACCGGCGCAGGCAGCAACCGCCGCCCCAGCACCCAGGCCGAAGCCATCAGCAGCGCAAACCAGCCTAGAAAGTACAGGGTGAACAGCATATTGGGTAGTGGGTCTAGGGTATATTTAGGAAGAACGTCATTCAGAGCGCAGCGAAGAATCTCGCCTATTGACACTGCAACAGTAATCTGACATCAGCACACGAGATTCTTCGCTGCGCTCAGAATGAAGCTGTTTAGGAAGTAGAAGATGGGGCAATTTTGCGCAGCAACAATACGGTGAAGGCCAACCAGTGCATGGCCAGCCAGTTTTGCAAGCTGGTTTCGTAGCGCACGAGCAGGGTCTTGAAGCCGTCAAGCCAGGCGTTGAGGCGCTCAATGACCAGGCGTCGGCGGTAGAGTTCGGGG
>NZ_KB907841.1 GCF_000382225.1 Hymenobacter aerophilus DSM 13606 | reverse complement strand
TCCCACCCAGAGTTGAAAGAAACGCACCCAGGAACACCGAAACCCCCGGACGCAAAAAACCCGGAAAACGGCCTACACGACGTGAGGGGCTGTTTTCCGGGTGCTCCGGTAAGGAATACGTGAGCCTCTTATTGGAACCTCACCATCTCGCCAGAGCACTCGGTAAACTATTTATTTACAGCTGCTTGCGTGTCCGCAAGCAGCCGGGTTTTCCTATAGGGTAGCGTCAGGGGTTGCATCTTCGTCCAGGTGCCGCCGGACCTCGTTCTTATCATAGCCCAGCGCCTCGATGACATCCCACAGCCGTTCCGCCGTCACGTCGGGCGCGCTCGGCAGGAAAGTGGAGAGGTAGCCGCGCACCCGCCACAGCTCCATAATGTCCTTCACGTCCAGCGGGTAGGGCCGCCGGTGGGGGTTGTCCGAGTGCAGGATTACCTCGGCATCCAGGTCCGTTATCCGCGTCCGGATGCGCTTAAGCATCACGGCTTCCGCCGTCACCACCACATACATATCATCGGGTACCAGCAGCCGCCAGTTATCGACGAGCGAGCACACCACCACGTCGTTGTGATTGAGCGTGGGCGTCATCGAATCGCCGGCCACCTCGAAGGCCCGGAACTTGCCCTGCTCGAAGTGCGGCAGCCGGTAGCGCGGCAGGTCCTGCACGAACACGGCCTCGTTGTGCTGCAGCGTGTAGCCCGCCTGAGCCGCTACCGGCACCAGCTCCACGTTGTCCACGCCGTCCTTGTCCACGGTCACCACCAACACCCCGCCGTTGTTCACGACCGACTGACTAAGCGCTGGCTTGGCACGTAGCGCGGCAGCAGGGCGGACCTCGGATTCCAGCATCGTGCCGCGGCCCATTACCAGCCAAGCGGGCGACACCTCCGGGAAGGCATCCAGAATATCTACAAGTGTGGGAAAACTTGGCTCCGTACCCGATAAGATTTTATACATCTTACTATTGGTATTATAGCCAAGTTTCTGCGTTACACTATTGGCATTCAGGCCGTAGTGTTGCAGTAATTCGTTGATTCTGGTGGTTACAGTTGCCTTTTTATCCATTTTTATGGGTATTAGGTTGCTTGATACCCGCAACTTTATGCCTATGTTAGTGAGCGTATTTGCCGCCTGCGTAATACAAACATACACATTTACCCACATAATACCTACAACTATGGCCGAAGAAGCAAAAGAAAGAACCCTGTTGCAGCGGGTACTCGATACCTTGCCCCGCAACCACACCGTGCTGAAAGACGCCCAGGAGGCCCTGGCCGAAAAGGGTACTGATGTAACCCGCGGGGCCCTGTACGAGGTGGTGAAGGGCCGCAGCAAGAAGCCTGAGCTGGTCGAGGCCATTCTCGACGCGGCCGAGGCCACCAAAGCCCGCACGGCCGCCCTGGAGGCCCGCGCTGAGAAACTAGCTGGCCAGTAGTCATGCAAGCCGCCTACATCGTCCCCGCGGCCGAGTGGGACAATCTCACCGCCCGCCTGACCCAGCTGGAATCCGCCGAAGCCGCCCGCCAGGCCCCACCGCCCCCGCCCGACGTGGTGATGAGCACCGCCCAGGCCGCCGTTTATATCGGCTTGTCCGTCGACGCCCTGCTACGGGCCCGCCGCGCCGGCCGCCTGCCGGGCGTGCGCCTCAACGACCGGGATTGGGGCTTCCGCCGCTCCAGCCTCGACAAGTACCCCCGCCGCTACGCCCGGGCCACCAGCCCGGCCAGTTAGCCCACCCTGCCGCACTGTCATTTTCAGCCACCCTCTCACGCCCACAAAGCCATGAGCACCGAACTAGCCACCATCGTCGGGCCACAGGCCCAGAAGTCCGTTATCCAAATCACCAAAGCAACCGTCAAAAAGCAGCTGCTGGCCGCCGAGTTCACCGAACAGCTCGACCTGGAAAGCAAGCCCCGCGAGTTTACTATGCAGGGCACCGAGCCCGTCCACCCCGACTTGGAGCAGGCCTTCGCCCGCCTCGTCCCGCACTTCTGCCTGCTCACCGAACAGCTCGAAGAAGGCCCCAACTACTGGCCCACCGAGGACCGGGATGATTTGCCCGCCGGGTTCGACAGCTACGGCGTAACCGGCATCATTGCCGGGGCCAAAGGCGGCGTTACGCTCATGGGCTTCCGCAAGCTCGAAAACGGCAAGGTGCTTAACATGACAGCCCAGTACGTCAGTTTCACCGACCCCTCCGAACAGTTCGAGGAGTCCGATGCCTGGCGCTACCCCCACACCGAGGCTCTGGAGCAGTTGATGGAGCACGTCCTCGATGAGGTGGAAGCGGCCCTGCGCGGCAAATGCAGCGAGGTCGGCCGCCAGCTCAAGATGTTCAACCAGGAGCCCGAGCAGCAGGCCACGACCGAGCTGCCGAGCGAAACCATCCAGGACGACATGCCCGTCGAGCAGCCCCAGGCCAAGCCGGAGCGACAGCCCCGGGCCCCCAGGAAAGCCCGGCAGGTAGTAGCCGAAGACGCAGCGTAGGGCCGGCCCCATGAACTATGTGCAGCACACGCGCACCGCCCACGAGCGTCTGACCCACCAGCCCGACGCCCGGCCCCACCACGTCAGCCTGTATTGGGCCCTGTTTTTCGACTGGAACGCCGCCCGCTTCCCCGCCTGCCTCGACCTCGACCACCAGCAACTCATGCAGGCCGCTCATATCGGCAGCCGCCACACCTACCGCGACGCGCTGCGCGAACTAACCGCCTGGGGCCTGATTGCCTACCAGCCCAGCCGGTCCAGGCACGAGCGGAGCAGCTGTTCGCTTACCGATTTATCGGGGCCAGAAGTGACCCCGGTAAACGCCGCTATCAGGGTCAAAAGTGGCCCCGATAAAAACCCGTTACCAGGGCCGGAAGTGGCCCAAGCGCTTAGGCCAGAAGTGGCCGCGGTAAACGGTTTATCGGGGCCAGAAGTGGCCCAAGCCTCCTTATATGGTAAAACAAAAGATGTAAACAGTGTAGTAGAAAACAGGAGTGGGGGTGGTCCACAAAAAAAAATAGAGGTCTTGGAAGGGGAGGGGCTTTCAAGTGCGGAAGTCCTCGACGGCAGCACTACCTCACACGAGCCGGTACCGGCCGCAAGCGCAGCCTCCAAAAAGACGCCGCGAGTAGAGCGGGGCGCGCCAAAGCAAAAAGGGGGGCAGGCCGGGAAAATCCAGGCAGCCGCCACCGCCCAGAACACCGAGGATACCCACAAGCCCAGGGCCGGCCGGCGCAAGCTGCCCGAAGCCACCTTCCAGGAGTCGGCCATCTACGACAAGCAGGCCTTCACTGCCGCCTTCCAGGGCACCGACTACGAACTGGCCGACCTGAATTTCTACCACGAGAAAGTCAACATCTGGCGCGACAAGAAAACCGGCGAGCCTCCCCGCCGCGCCGACTGGGTAGCCACCGCCAAACGATTTATGCTCAACGATGCTGAAGATAACCGTCTCAAACTCGCCCCAGCACCAGCCCCACAGTTCGGCGCTGGCAACTCCCACGGCCACCCCGGAGGGCCAGATACTGGCTATCGTACAAGCCGCTGGGATTAGGGAGCTGGCCCACAGCACCACCCCCGCCATCCGCGAGCTGCTGGCCGATATGAGCATGGGCCTCACCAAGTCCGTGGCCCTGGCCGCCCCCAAGCTGTTCCAGCTCAAGCGGACCATCGGGGAGCGCAGCGTCATCAAGCTGCTGGTAGCCATCCTACGCGCCTTCGTGGATTCCGTGCGCGCCGAGCACAAGCCCGACGCTGCCGACCTGATGGAAGCCGCCGAACACCTGGCCCTGACCTACACCCACGACAGCATCAAGGATATCATGCTGGCCCTGAAAGAGGCCCGCACCGGCGGCACCCTCAAAACCTACTACAGCAGCCTCGATGTAGCCACCATCTACGAAATCATCAACACCTACTTCGACAAAAAAGCCCTCTACCTCGAAAGCGCCCACCACGACCGCAAGGCCCAGGGCGCAGGGACCGAAACCGAGCAAGTGAAGCTGTTGGGTGAGGCCGCCCCGAAGATGCTGACGAATGTGGCCCAGCAAATACCCGCCGCCCACCCCAACGCCGGCAGCATCCGTCAGAAGCTCAGCATCATCAAGGGCAAACTGAAGCGGGGGCTCCTCGACCCCGCGCAGGCCGAGCAGCAGCGCACCGAGGCCCGCCAGGCCACTCACCGCAAGAGCCGGACGGATTGGAAACCCAGCCCCGAGGCCCAGAAGCAAATCGACAAGCGCCACCGCGCCGAAGACCGCCGCCTGGCCGAGCAGTACCGCCAACCCAACCGCTAGCCCCCGGCCCCATGCCCCAGCTGCCTTTCGAATACGACCACGACACGCTCGCCGCCCAGTGCATCACCCGCAGCATCCTGGCCTACCTCGATGCCCACGGCTACGAAGCCTGGAGCCAGCCCAACCGAAGGACAGCGAAGCTAACCGGGGCGAGTACGAGAGACCCCTACGGGGCAAACACCAACCGCTGGCGCCCCCATCCCAACTCCCCTCGAGGCGTCCCCGACATCCTGGGCTTCCGCCGCGCTGATGGCCTATTCCTGGGAGTGGAAGTAAAAGCCGGCCGCGACCGGCTCCGCGACGAGCAGATAACTTTCCTCAACCAGCTCAAAGCAGCTGGTGGCCTGCCCTTCGTGGCCCACAGCTTCGCCGGCTTCGTGCAATCGTTTGAGCGCCGCGGCCTGCATCTGTCCACAGTCAACAATACCTCCGCACTACCTTACCCAACAGAACTGCCAGGCCCTACAGCCACCTACGAGGAGCCCGCTCCATACCATCCGTAAACCAACCAAAGCCGATGAGTATTCCGAACAGGGGCCTTAGGCTCGCCGATTGTTGCGTCGCTATCGGCTACGCTAAGCGCTGGGCGCGGAACAGCCTTTAGCAAAACTCTCTTGCCAAACAATACCAACCTGATTAGCTACCACATAGCCGCAAGGTTATTTTTGTGGTTCATGCTTACCGGTGGCGAATGATGCAGACTGACCAACAAGTGCGTGTATCCCTTACTGGTGATATCAGAACGGCGCACCAGGGGCTAACCAAACTGGTCGAGTTTGAGCAAAGCTGCCAGCAGTATCAGGGCTGCAGCATCGCCGTCGATTTGCAGCGCTTACAGTGGCTGGATGCTAATTTAAGTGCTGTATTCGGTGCTATGATGCACCGCCTCCACCAAACCCGTCACCTCGACTTTACCTTCGATTCGGCGGACTTGCGCGGCCGGTTCTCCATCCTGGCCCGCAACGGCTTCAGTGACAATCTCAACGTGCAACTCACCGATGGCTACGGCACGGCTATCCGGCTCCGGAGGTTCGACGCGGAAGAGGACGAAGGGTTCAACGACTATATCGACCAGCAACTCCTGGCGCATGCTAAGCTGCAGCTGCATCCCAACCTGCGCTCCGACATGATGCTCAGCTTCAATGAGGTGTTCACCAACGTCAGCCTGCACGCCAATACCACCAACCCGCTGTTTACTTGTGGGCAGTATTATCCTTCTAAACAAAAGCTGCACTTCTCCCTCGTCGACCTTGGCGTAGGCTACCTCAAGCCTATTCAGCAACACAACGCCGCCATTACCAGCCACACAGCCGCTATTCAGTGGGCCTTGGAGGCCGGCCACACCACCCGCCCGAAAGAGGAAGGGTACTACGGTGTGGTCGGGGGCCACGGCCTCAGTAAGCTCCACCAGTACTGCTGCCAGCAGCGGGGCGAATTGCAGATTATCAGCGGCAATGCGTTCTGGAGCAGCCTCTGCCCCGATTCCTGCCAGCTTATTGAACCCTTTCAAGGCAGCATCGTTAATATTAAACTACCCTGTCCTAAATAAATTAGCAATTCAGGCTGATTTATTTTTTCTTGCGTCTTTCCGTATCCCTGGCTATCTTCAGGTAAGTTACTACCTTTGCCCCCCATTAGCACGGGATTTGCACTACCCTGTAGGTCGTTTCATCTCACTATTATTTCGCGCGCTCCATGACGAATACTAAAATCGTTGTCCGCGACCTTATCGGCAAAGCCAACGCCATCCTCGATAAAGATGGCCGTTTGCTGGCCGAGCAGCTCGAAGCTGCCTGGCTCCAGCACCGCCAGGTCGAAGTTTCCTTCGCCGACATTAACCTCATTACTTCCGCCTTCCTCAACGCTGCCTGGGGTCGCTTCCTGCTGCATGTACCCGAAGGAGCCGAGCGTCAGGCGCGCGCCCAGTACGTTACCTTCAGCAACCTCGCCCCCGATGCCCACCGCACGGCCATTGTCGAGAACATGCTCGACCAAATCCGGCGCAAAGCCCTCGACGCTGCCTATTGCGCCCAGTACGACAATGCCCTGACGGAAGCAGTCTACGCCTAATGAGCTTCGACATCAGCGACATTCGCACGGTAGAGCCGGCCCTTGGCCGGCTTTATTTTTTTGACGCCAACGTGTGGTTCTATATCATCGAAGGAGCCCCTACGCCTGATGCGAAGCCCTACCTGGAATTCTGGGCGAAGCTTACCGAACTCTCTGATGGCACCACTCCCGTGATTGTAGCCACCAGCCTACTGATTGCCGAAACCCTTAACGCCTATCTGCAAGCCGGGTTCAGGGTGCACAAAAAGGAGCAGGAGCGAACAGGAGCAGACACCCGGGGGTGGACGTTCAAAGACAACTACCGGGGCACCGCTCATTTCCGCCAGCAGCGCGATAATTTCACCTATCAGTTTATTGCCTACCAGGACTACATCAGCATTGTGTCCGATTCGGTAGACGAAGTAGATGTGTGGCAGATGCTGGAGCGTATTCCGGCCATTGCTGATTTCAATGACTTCTATTACGTGCGCTTCTGCCAGCACCATCAGCATACCATCGTCACCCACGACAAGGATTTCAGGTTTGAGGGCGTCCCGATTCTGACGGCAAACCGTCATCTGCTGAGGCTGACCAACCAATAGCGCTGTCCGTCCTGCCGAAAAGGTGGTGGCCCCCGCGGCAGTAAACCAAACTGCCCAAAACGTACCCACTTCCCTGTTTGCCAGCCCCAGAGAAGCGACATAACGCTAGCAACCCCCTACTGGAGATGTGGCCAGGCCGTCGCCATCTCCGGCGCTTGCCCTAAAAGAGCAGACCGCTTGGAAGCCTCGCAACAGCAACGGCCTTCCAAAGCGTAACAGCAGCTGGCAACTCGGGCCAGTGACGAAAGGATGACGATAGCGTGACGAAAGGATTATCACAAAAAAGCCTCTTCCTATGTCCAGGAAGAGGCTTTTCGTGACGATACGTGACGATACAAAACGCTCAGTGCTGATACCGCTCACCGCCCACTGTCGCCGCGCATAAGTAGCCGGCGGCACCAGGGGGGCAGGGATGAGGCCCAACGCCCCCCCGCTAAATCAGCGGCAGCCCCAACTCCGCCAGAAACGCATTGTGCCGGGCCGCGGCCTCGGCGGCCTGGGCCTCCAGGGCCACCAGCTGCTGGTGCACGGCCTGCAGGTCGATTTCCTCGGCCGCCGTGGCCGTGCTCACGTAGCGCGAGATGTTGAGGTTGTAGCCGTTGGCCTCCACCTCCGGCATGGGCACGCGGCGGGCATACCGCTCTTCCTCGCTCCGCTCCCGGTAGGTGCCCACTATCTTGTCGATGTCGGACTGGCGCAGGAAGTTCTGCTTCTTGCCCTTCTCGAAGTGGTCGGCGGCGTTGATGAACAGCACGTCGTCGGGCTTCTTGCACTTCTTGAGCACCAGGATGCAGACGGGGATGCCGGTGCTGAAAAACAGGTTGGCCGGCAGACCGATAACCGTGTCGATGTGGCCGTCCTTGAGCAGCTTGGTGCGGATGCGCTCCTCGGCCCCGCCCCGGAACAGCACGCCGTGGGGCAGGATGATGGCCATCGTGCCCTCGGCGCTCAGGAAGTGGAAGGCGTGCAGCAGAAAGGCAAAGTCGGCGGCCGACTTGGGGGCCAGGCCGTGGCTCTTGAAGCGGAAGTCTTCGGCCAGCGCGTCGGTGGGCTCCCAGCGGTACGAGAAGGGCGGGTTGGCCACAATGGCGTCGAAGGCCACCTTCTTGGCCGGGTTGGGCTCATTCAGCAGGTCCCAGTCGTTTTTGAGCGAGTCGCCGTGGTGGATTTCGAACTCGGTGTCCTTCACGCCGTGCAGCAGCATGTTCATGCGCGCCAGGTTGTAGGTGGTGATGTTCTGCTCCTGGCCGTAAATCTTGCCGATGCCGTGCGGGCCCATCTGCTTGCGCACGTTGAGCAGCAGCGAGCCCGAGCCGCAGGTGATGTCGAGCACCCGCTCCAGCTTTTCGCGCTTGCCGGCGGCCGGGTTCTGGCTGTCGAGCACCACAATGTCGGAGAGGATGGTGGAGATGGGCTGGGGAGTGTAGAACTCGCCGGCCTTCTTGCCGCCCCCGGCCGCAAACTGCCCGATGAGGTACTCGTAGGCGTCGCCCAGCGTGTCGGCGTCGGTGGAGAAGTCGCGGATGCCTTCCGAGATTTTCTGGATGATGCTGCACAGCTTGGCGTTGCGCTCGGCGTAGGTGCGCCCCAGCTTGTCGGAGCTGAGGTTGATTTCGGAAAACAACCCCTGGAAGGTGCTGTCGAACGATTCTTCCTCGATGAACTGGAAGCCTTCGCCCAGGGTCTTGAGCAGCTCCGGGTGCTGGGTGCGGGCCAGCTCGGCAATGTGGCTCCACAGGTGCCGGGGCTCAATCACGTAGTGCACGCGGCGGCGCATGAGCTGCTCGAAGGCGGGCACGTCATCGGCGTTCTGGGCGTACCACACGGCCAGCGGGGCGCGCGGGTCGGTGGGGGGCAGCTGGGGGTAGTCGGCACCCAGCTCCCGGCGGGCGGCGGTTTCGTAGTTGTCGGAGAGGTAGCGCAGGAACAGGAACGACAGCATGTAGTCGCGGAAGTCGTCGGCGTTCATGGCGCCGCGCAGCTGGTCGGCAATGGCCCAGAGGGTGCGGCCGAGTTGTTGGCTTTGTTGGTTGCTCATTGGTGGGGGAAACGGTGTTATAAGAACGTCAGAACGTTATGCCAAGCAGAAAAAAGAACGTCATGCTGAGCGAAGCGGAGCGTAGTCGAAGCATCTCGCGTGCTGACGTTGCGCAACCGACCCAACGAAGCACGCGAGATGCTTCGACTACGGCTCCGCACCCTGGCTCAATGCGCCACATGCTCAGCATGACAGTCGGGTTGCTCAGGCAGCAGGTTCGGCGGCAGCGGGAAACAGGCCCTGCATTAGCCCTTTTTTATGAAGTTTGAGGGCTTCGATTTTTTGCGTTTGCGCGGTGATGCGGTTGTCGAGAGAGGTAAGGCAGTCGGCTATTTGTCGTTGTTCAGTTTCCATAGTTGGAATCTTGATTTCGACCTTTTCTAAATTTTGCACCGAAAGCCCAGGCTGTGCTGCACCAGTTGAATACTTATTTAAGTTTAGAACAACAAGCAAGTAGTAAAGCCAATCAGTATCAACTGCCGCCTTTGGTGTTGTAACAACAGCGTGTTCTGTTGCGTGAAATTTTCCGGTTGCAAGCATCACATTTCCGCATAGCGCGCCCTGCCTTCCGACAAGAGAATAACGCCCATCGTTCGTGAAAGTCTTTGTATAGCCGCGCAAACCGTTTCCGCCATAACACGGAAATAAATCAGCCTGATTATTATCGTGAATGTTTGAAGCAGCAACGAATTTTCCAGCTTGCATTTTGCAAACCTCCCCCAACGTCTTCTCCTCCCACTCCGGCGCCTGCTGAAACTCGGGAAACCGCAGCTTGGGCACCGTTTCCCTTTCGGCGGGAAAGAGCCCCTGCAGCAGGCCCCGCTTGTGGGCTTGCAGGGCCGCCAGCTGGGCGCTTTGCGCGGTGAGCAGGTCGTCGAGGGAGGAAAGGGTGGCGGCTATTTTTTTCTGTTCTGCAATATCAACAGGTGTTGGCAGTGTGATGCTAAAAAAGCTTTTACTACTGATATTGAGCAGCCCATTACTACGAGCGCCGCTTGTAATAAAGTTTTGCAATTGTTCCCCATGAAAGTTATTGTCAAAGTATCCCTTGTAAAATCCAGCAATGAAACCCTTTTTAAATCGGAAGCTAATAAAGACGTTTGGGGCAGCAACCTGTTCAAATTCCTTCAACTGGTAAACGCATCCCTGTGGAAATGTCTTAGAGTTACCCTTGTTATAGGAAATATCACCTTTTCTTAATAAAGTGTAGTTTTTGTATTGCGCACCTGATATATCACGGCCAAATTTATCGGCTTGCAATACAAAACCTGTACCTGCTGATATACTTACAGGTGGTAATACCAGCTTACCAACCTTTTCGGTGATTGGGTCGCTGATTTCTTTCAAAGTGAGTGCTTCCCACGCTCCCGCCTCGCGGAACTCGGGAAACCGCAGCTTGGGCAGGGCCGTTTTTTTCGTTTCGTTACTCATAGGTTTTCAGTCCGGATATGTCGCGGCCGGGGGCCATTTTCTTCAGTAGGGGAATCAGCTCGGCCATCAGCGCCTGTTCTTTAGCGGCGCGGGTTTTCCAGCCCAGGCCCAGCGGGGCCAGCAGGTCGCCCAGGGCCTCGCCATCGAAAATCATCCGGCGCAATATCCCCTCCACGAAGGCCGTGAGGGCCGCCGGGGCCAGGCCGTGCCGGGTGGCCAGCGCCGCCTGGGCGGCCGCCGTCTGGGCGGCCTGGTAGGCAGCAAAGCCCGCTCGTATCTCCTCGGGGCTGTAGGGGCGGTCGGTGGGCAGCTGCCGGAAATAGGCCCGCAGGTCGTCGGCGTCGTCCGTCAGGTTGGCGCTCGACATCAGCAGGTCAATCACCTGCTCGCGGGTCATCTTCTGCTTTTTGGGCGGGCCCGGCGCGGTGCTGGCCGCCATCAGGCCCATAATGTAGTCGTAGTCAATCAGGGCCGAGGCGAAGAGCACGAACTCGAAGTCGAGCTGCTGCCCCGCGCCGGGGTCGCCGTCGCCCGGGCCGGTGCCCCGGCCCTGCTGGTCGCGCAGGCGCCTGGCCGTTTCCAGGTACTGGCTCCGGAAGGCGCGCAAATCGTCGGTGGGCAGCAGCGTTTCGAGCTGCTGCTGCTCGGGCGCGCCCAGGTCGGTGTACTGGTCGAGCTGGGTGCGCAGGCGCTGCACCTCCTTGAACTTCTCGATGAACTGCCCGCGGGCGGCGTCGCCCTTCAGGTTGGCTATTTCCTCGGGCGCCGTGGGCAGGCCCTGGCCCTGCATAAAGGTGTCGAGCTGCTGCACGGCCGCCTCGTAGCGGGCCAGCACCACCGGGGCGGGGTCCACGAGCCAGATTTCCTTGGGGTCCTGCTTGTTTTCCAGGCCCGAAAACAGCCCGATGGCCGCGTCCACGGCCCCCTGCTGCTGCCGGAAATCCAGCACGTTGCCGTAGGGCTTGGTGTCGTTGAGCACCCGGTTGGTGCGCGAAAACGCCTGAATCAGCCCGTGGTGCTTCAGGTTCTTGTCCACGTACAGCGTGTTGAGGTACTTGGAGTCGAAGCCCGTGAGCAGCATGTCCACCACAATGGTAATATCGATGCGCTGGGCGCGGGGGTAGTCGGCCACCGGCCACTTCTGGGCCTTGATGCGCTGCTGTACGTCCTGGTAGTACTGGTCGAACTCGGCTATGCTGTGGTTGGTGCCGTACTGCTGGTTGTAGTCGGCAATGATGCCTTTGAGGGCCGCCTTCTTGCCGTCGGGGTCCTGCTGGTTGTCCTGCTTTTCCTGGGGCAGGTCCTCCTGAATCTGGCGCACGTCGGCGTTGCCCTCGGCAGGTGGCGAAAACACGCAGGCAATGTGCAGGGGCCGGAAGTCGGGGTCCTGGGCCTGCCGCTCGGCCTGGGTCTGGCGCAGCAGCTGGTAGTAGGCCACGGCGTCGTTGATACTCTGGGTGGCCAGCACCGCATTAAAGCGGCGCTGCAGCGTCGCCGCGTCGTGCTTGGCCAGAATCGAATCGACCACCGCCTGCCGGGCCGGGGCGGTGCCGGCCTTGGGGGCCGCCTGCCCGTCGGCCTTGCCACCCGACTTAAAATAGTCGATGTGGAAGCGCAGCACGTTCTTGTCCTCAATGGCGTGCGTAATGGTGTAGGCGTGCAGCCGCTGCTGGAAAATGTCCTCGGTGGTGCGGTACGAGGCTTCCTGCCCGTCTATCTGGGTGTAGTTGGCGTTGTCCTCAAAAATGGGCGTGCCGGTGAAGCCGAACAGCTGGGCCTTCGGGAAAAACTCCTTGATGGCCTGGTGGTTTTCGCCGAACTGGGAGCGGTGGCACTCGTCAAAAATGAGCACCACGCGCTTGTCGCGCAGCGGCGCCAGCTGGCTCTGGTAGTCCTGGTGGTGCCGCGGGTCGAGGGCCAGCCCCAGCTTCTGGATGGTGGTCACGATAACCTTGTCGGCGTAGTCGGTCGAGAGCAGCCGCCGCACCAGCGCCCCGGTGTTGGTGTTCTGCTCCACGCAGTTCTCCTCGGTTGTTGGCGAAGTAGTAGGTGTTGCTGCGGTTGGATACGATAAACAGCTGCACGAAGCACAGCAGCGTGTGGGTGTAGCCGTTGCCGGGGTCGGCCTTGTAGTCCACAATCTGCTTCATGGCCACGCGCGGCGACACCTGCAGGGTTTTCAGCTCAATCTGCACCAGCGGCAGCCCGTTGAGCAGCAGCAGCACGTCGTAGCGGTGGTGGCTGTTGTGGGTGTTGATGCGCAGCTGGCTTACCACCTCAAAGTCGTTCTTGCACCAGTCCTTCAGGTTCACCAGCGTGTAGTGCAGCGGCGTACCGTCTTCTCGCACAAAGGTGTTGGGCTGGCGCAGCGTCTTCGATGCCTGAAACACATCGGCACTCACCATCTCGTCCCGCAGCCGGCTGAACTCGGCATCGGACAGCGTCACCCGGTTCAGGGCCTCAAACTTCTCCCGGAAGTTGGCTTCCAGCGCCGCCCGGTCTCGGATATCGGGGCGGTTGGTGTACTTGAGGCGCTGCAGGTCGCCGATAAAGCCGTATTCAATCTGTGCTTCGTTAACCATTGGTCGCTAAGGGTGCCTGGCCGGAGCCGGCTATAGTATCCTGAAAATATACGGGGCTGCCCCGGCCCTCCAACACGCCTCCTGGGGCGTGCCAGCCCCGGCGCGCAGCTTAGGGGCACAATATCGGTAGAATATTCGGGGCCGGTTAACCGCCCAACCCGCTAACTGGCGGCTGCTTTCAGCGCGCTAATCCACGACCACTTTACCAAAACCAAAACAGCCCCGACCTCACACCGGCCGGGGCTGTTTGTTTCTACGGCTATCCGCAAAGCCCCTACAACGACTCGGCCGACGACCCGCCCATCAACTCCTTGCGCCCCTGGGCCTCCGCGGCCTGCTCCCCCGGCTGCACCGCCGTACTCGACACGGCCGCCCCGATACTGCCGGCCAGCACCAGGTAGCTCCCGAGCGTAACCAGCCCCGCCGGCAGCAGGGCCGGGGCCGCCACCAGAATAGCACCCACCGCCCCCACGGCCACCGAGATAGACCGCACCTTGCGAAAGAACCGGGGCGTGGGCAACGTCAGCCGGTCGGTAATACTGAGTTTGTTCGACATGGTAGTAGTGGTTAGTTGATTGTCAGTTGTCAGTTGTCAGTGGCCAGTTGTTAGTTGCCGGTAATGCTGAACAGCCTGACAACTGACAACCGACAACTGACAACTCATCTATCGTCCAGGCGGGCCAGAATCCGGTCGGCCCATTCGTTGCGCTTCTGCTGATCTTTAGTGAAGTCGCTCAGCGTCTTGGTGCGCTCATCCACCAGGGCCAGGGTCTTGTCGATGTGCGTTAGCTTTTCGCTCAGCTTCATCACCAGCTCCAGCATCTCCTTGCGTATCTCGGTGCGCTGCTGCAACGCCTCCGTGCGGATGGCCTCGGCCTGCTTGCTCATCTCCAGCCGCAGCTTTTCCTCGCGCGCCACCGCCGAAACGTGGTACTCATCCACCCGCAGGGTCAGGGCCTCAGCCTTCTGCTGATTGGCCGTGCAGTTGGCCTTCAGTTCCTCCACCACCCGCCAGTTGCGCACGAAGTACAGCAGCACCGCCACCGCCCCGGCCACCACCGACGTCAGCACGCCCCAGTGCTCGAACACGCTATTCATGGCCCGGCCCTCCCTTCACCGCTCCCGGCGGAACCTCGAAGTGCGGCCGGTCCAGCATCTTCCAGTCGCCGCCCCACCGGACCCGCGCATCGGCGTACTTCACCAGCCGCGCAAACTTGGAGAGTAGCAGCGCCGACCACGACACTGAGCCATCGGCCAGCAGAAACGCCACATCCAGCGCTGGGGTAGGAGGCCCCAGGTTATGGTTCGACTGCCCCCCGCGCTTGTAGGTCACGACAAGCCCCGGTTTCGTGCGCCCCTGCGCGTACAGCTCATTCTGCCGCTCCGGACTCCGGTAGCACTCCGTAATGATGGGCCGGCCCACCAGCCGCAGCACCGGGTCGCCCATCCAGCGCCGCACGGCCTGCGCGTAAGCAGCGGCCAGATGGTCCACGGCTTCCGCCAGCCGGGCCGCCTCGCGGTTGGCCTGCCGGGGGCTGAGCACCACGGCCCGGCGCGGGGGTGAATCGGAAGTGATAAATCGCGGCATGGTTCAGTATGTAAAGTTGAACGCATACTAAAGTAAGCAAGATCAGCCAATTTTACCAGAATACAACTCAATCAGTCCTGAGCAGAGCCGGTTTTATCGGTTCTATAAGCTGGATTATTATAAGTTGGGCGCTGCCTTCGGCCCGTGCTGTCCAGGGCTCCGCTTCGCTGCGGTGCTGCGCACGGGCTCCTGCATCCCCCCGATTCAATTGATACTCCCGCCCCGATGTCGTTCCACGCTCCAGGCCGGGGCCGGAAAAAGGCCCCCACCCTCCGCTACCGAAACCCACCCCCGGCCCGCCTCCCGCTGGTCGGCCAGCCTCTCACCCCCGCACCTGCTCCTGACTCTACTGCCCCCGGTTCCGGCCGCTTCCCTTTGGTCAGCCACCAGCCCTCCGACGCTAACCCACCGCCCGCCTCCCTACGGTCAGCCGGCTTTAGCACGCAACAGGACCTGACGCCAGCCCCCGCACCGGTTTCCTCCGCCAATTCGCAGGGCCGCTGGCTCCCTCCAGTCACCACATCCCAAGCGGGCGTCGGCGGCCGTACCCACCCACCACGACCCCACAGCGGCTTGAAGCGGCCCCGGCGGCCCATCTGTAGTATTCGGCCCCAGGGGTTACTCCGGTGTTTTCAGCCGCCGGCCCCGCGCCGCCCGCGGCCCCGGCACCCCCAGCCCCCAAAGCCGCCTGCCGACTCCTGGCGGCGCTATCATGCTCAGGCTTCGCCCAGCATCCCGGTTCAAGGCCCGCTTCGCGGATAGTGTGCGGGCTTCGCCGCGCACCGGGGGCCTCAAGGCTGGCCCCCAAACCCCCGGCCGAGGCTTTCAAGGTGTTCTGTCGCCCGCCGGTCAGGCAGCCCGCCACAGCGTCGGCGGGGCGGTAAGGTGCCACGTTTAGGCAGCCGGGCAGCATCGGGCGGGTCAGGGGCTTGCCTCGCGTGGTGGGCCGTTGGCGGGCTTCGCTGCCGGCCACCCGCCCCCGCCCCGGCGCTACAGGCCCAGCCCGCCCGCCACCGGGGCCGCACTGGGGGTCGGGGCCGCTAGCCATTCTACCGCCAGCCCCAGCCGGGCCGCCTTCCGGGCACTGTCCAGGGTGCCGGTACTCACCCCGTCCCAGCACACCAGCAGCAGGTCGGCAGCGGCCACTATCAGTCCGTTGCGCACCAGCGGCGCGGCGGGGCCGTGGGCAGCGTAGTCGGGCCGGTACTCGGTCAGCGGCACCAGGTTGCGCATGGCCCAGCGGGCGGCCAGCTCATCTACTCCCGTAGCGCCCCCGCTCACTATTCCCGCCACCTCGCCGGCCCGGTGTAGCGCATCTAGGCGGGCCAGCAGGGCCGGGCACTCGGCCAAGGCGCGGCTGCCTACTACTCCTATCTGAATTTGCACATTTCTCATTACACAATATACAACAATAATACCTATAATCGTAAGCTTTTATTTCGTATAATTTTACTTTATCATGTATTTATTACCCACAATTATACGTATATTAGTATAAGCAATGGGGGAGAGGCCCCCGGCGCAGTTGGCCTACATCCTACACGCCATGTTCACCCCCCAGCAGTTTTCCCAGTTTGCCGCCGCCGCCTGGTCCGGGCCCGCCGCCATTGTGCAAGCCTCCGCCAGCTCCTGCCTGCTGGCCCAGGGCCATCTAGCGGTTTACTACTCGGTTACCTACTCGGTGGGCGGGGCTATGTTCATGGGGCCGGTTTGCGGTACCTGCCCTTTCGAGGCCGTTGCCGCCGCCATTGCGGCCGCTGCCGCCGCCGGAGTTCCGGTTTGCCGCTACCAGGCCCAGCGCACCATCGCCCGCACCGCCGCCGCCCTTTGCGGGGTGCCGGCCGGCCCTTCCTTCACCTGCCGCGCCCGCCGCCACCGCGTAGCCCGCCGCCTCGCTCATGTGTAGCCCGTCCGCCCCCGTAGCACCGGCCCCCACCAGCGGGGCCGGCACCTGGGCCGCCAGCCTGCAGGGCCTCAGTCTCCAGCAGCGCCTCGCCGCTTGCGCCGCCCGCCTCGAAGAGTTAGCCGCCCGGCCGCTACTGTCCGAGCCCTTTATGCAGCCGCTGCTCGCCGCGTGCGCCGCGCTTGCCTCAACCCCTCCCGGCCCCTTCAAATAGCCCCGCCATGCAACGCCACATCAAAATAGAGTACCGCCACCGGGCCCGCCGCTGGGGCTTTGTAGCCACCGCCAAACTCATGCTGTCGGGCCATTGGCTGGAGGCCGCCGGCTTCGCCCCCGGCACCGTCGCCAGCGTCGAAGTGCAGGCCGGCCGCCTCATCATCACCCCCGCACCAGTCCAGTAATCCACCAGGGGCCGGCGCAGCAACGCCGGCCCCGCATCCACCAGCACCATGTCAAAAGTAAAGGAACACACCGACGCACTCGAAACGGCCATCGGCAACGCGGCCGAGTTTGCCGGCTACGCCACGGCGGCCGAATACCTCCAGGATAGAGGCTTCAACGACCGGGGCCCCCGATTCTTCGCCGTCGAAGTGCTGCACGAGCTACGCACCGCCGGCTGGGAACTGACTTTCCGCGACGCCGGAGACGCCCAATAACACGGCCCAGGGGCCCCGCCGACAAGTGGCCCCACCATTTTCCCCAACCCCCGCCAACATGGCCACCACCACCAAACCCGCCGCCGCTAAGGCCGCACCCGCCGCTACTGAAACGGCCAACCCCCACCAGCCCAGCCGCGCCTACATGGTGCAGACCGTGGACGAGGACACCGGCGACCTGACCGAAACGCCCCGCTTCCGCTACCTGCCCGGCCACCCCAAGCAAATCCGGGCCGACCTGAAAGCGGGCGTGTTCAACGTCAACGGCCAGACGGTGCTCGGCAAGTCCATCAGCTTTGTCCCGATGGCCCTCCGCATCTTCACCGACAACATTCTCAACATGGGCCGCAAGACGTGGGCCGAAATCTACTTTGCTGACCCTGCCGGTCATATCTGTGCCGTGCTCTTTCACGGCTACAGCGTCGAGAACCTGCAGAAGCTCAACGCCGAGCTGTTTTACGACGACCTGAATCTGAACGAGGTGCTGCTCACCGTCACGCCCAGCAAGAAGCAGACGGAGAAGGACGGCAAGCCCGCCACCTACTATATCGCCGAGTTCAGCTACGTACCCGCCGACCCGGCTCAGGTGCAGGCCTTGCGCGAGTTCGCCGAGGACTTCGATTTGTACCGCGAGGAAACCCTGACCGGCACCGCCGAAACCCGCATCGTGCAGGGCTACCGGCTGCCGGCCCGCTACCAGCCCGAGCCCCAGGCGCAGCTGCAAGCCGCCCCCGACCCCCAGCAGCAGGCCGAAGCAACCCATCAGTAACCACCCGGCCCCCAACCCACCAGCAGGGG
This sequence comes from Hymenobacter aerophilus DSM 13606, assembly GCF_000382225.1. Lineage (GTDB taxonomy): Bacteria > Bacteroidota > Bacteroidia > Cytophagales > Hymenobacteraceae > Hymenobacter > Hymenobacter aerophilus. Next base: position 5,173 of record NZ_KB907841.1, on the reverse strand, counting down.
AGGGGGCCACTTTTTTACTTCCCATGTTCCAGAACCTCCAGCACCACCCCAGCATCACCCAGGCCGAGTACCGCGCCCTGCCGGCCATCAGCAACACCGACCTCAGCAACCTGGCCGCCGAGCTGCTGGGCCAGCCCCGATTCTTCAACCAGGACGCGCTAACCTTCGGCTCCTATTTCCACAGCGCCATCCTGGAGCCCGACCAGTACCGGCAGGCCGGGGAACTGTTGCCGTTGGGAAAGCAGGAGTTGCAGTACCAGCAGGCCGGGCAGCTGGCCGCCGCCATCCGCCGCCAACGCTACCCCCGCCACGTCATCTACTCCAGCCGCGGCCAGGCCGAACAAACCTTCACCGCCACCCACGAGCCCACCGGCCTGCTCGTCAAAGTCCGCCCCGACTTGCTCATCGACAGCTCCAAAAAGCTACGCCGCACGGTGGTAGACTTCAAAACCACCAGTTGCCGCGACCTGGCCCAGTTCCTACAGACAGTGGAGAAATACAGCTACGACCAGCAGGGCGCGTTCTACGCCGATGTACTGGGCGCCCAGCGCGTCGTCCTGATTGCCGTGCAGAAACGTGCTCCGAAGGGTCAGGAGCCCGCCGTATGGGTCCACGAGCTGACCCCGGCCCAGCTACAGCAAGGCCGCAAGAAGTACGGCAAGCTGCTTCGGTGCTACGCCCAGCAGCCCGCCGAAGCCCTGCGCGGCACCCGCGCCACTATCCTCTTTACCCTCGCCCACGGCTTGTAACGGCTGCCCGCCAACCCGGGTAGACCACCTGGCCCGCTCGTTACATTTCCCGGCCCTGCCAGCCGCGAAAGCCCCGCTTGCGTATTCCCGGTTATCAACCGGCTGCCCGCACCCTTTTTGGTAAGTTGCCCCTTCATTCCGCTTTCTTTCCGCTTGCCCATGGCTTCCGGTTCCCTCGCCCCACCCCCGTTGCCCTTTCCCGATAGCGCGCTGCGCGACTTGCTCGACGTTTCGCTCACGGGCGTCAACGTGCTGCGCCCCGTATATGACCCCGCCGGGGAGATTACTGATTTCGCCATCGAGTACCTCAACCCCGCCGGCCAGCGCATGACCGGCCTGGCCGAGCGCCCGGGTGGCACGCTGCTTACCCGCTTTCCGGAGGCTATGGCCGCCGGCATCCTTGCTTACTACCGGCGCGCGTACGCCGAGGGGTACCCCGGCCTGCACGAGGTCAACTACCAGGCCGACGGGCTCGACAACTTCTTCCGCCTGGCCGCCCGGCGCAGCGGCGAGCTGCTCGTCGTCAGCTTCACCGACACGGCCGACCAAAACCGTAGCGCCGTCGAGCTAGCCCTGCGCGAAAGCCAGGCCGCCGAGCAAGCCGCCCGCGCCGATGCCGACGCCCAGCGCCAGCGCCTGCACGAGTTTATGGACGCGGCGCCCGGTATTGTGCTCAGCCTGATGGGCCCGCAGCACGTCATTGAGTTTGCCAACGAGGGCTTCCGCCAGCAGTTTGGCGTGCCCGACCCGGTGGGCAAGCCTTACCTGGAGGCCCTGCCCGTTGCCACCACCCAAGACGACTCCGCTTACCAGGGCACCGCGCTCTACGACCACACCTACCGCACGGGCGAGCCCTACTACGCCGCCGAAGCCCCGTACTACCTCGACCCCCCGCAGTCGGGGCGGCGCGAGCTGCGCTACTTCACCTTTGCGGTGCAGGCCGCCCGCGACGGCTGCGGCCGCATCGTGGGGGTGCAGGCCTTCGCGACCGATGTCACCGCGCAGGTGCTCGCCCGCCAGCAGGTGGAGCAGCTCAACCAGGAGCTCGAAGCCCGCGTGCAGGCCCGTACCCGGCAGTTGGCCCAGGCCCAGGCCGAAACCGACGCCCAGCGCCAGCGCCTGCACCAGCTGGTGGCCGAAGCCCCCGCCCTGATTGCCAGCCTGCGCGGCCCCGAGCACGTGGTGGAGCTGGCCAACGACGGCTTCCGCGCCATCTTCGGCGGCCGCGAGCTGGTGGGCAAACCCTACCGCGAGGCCATTCCCGAGTTTGCCGGCCAGCCGTTTTTCGACCGGCTCGACCGCGTGTACCGCACCGGCGAAACCTACCACGGCATCGACGAGCCCGTGGTGCTGGACCGCACCAATTCCGGCCAGCTCGAGCACACCTTCATCACCTATACCTACCAGGCCACCCGCGACGTCCACGGCCAGATTGACGGCATCCTGGTGTTTTGTTACGAAGTTACCGACCAGGTGCTGGCCCGCCAAGAGCGTGAGGCCCAGCGCGAGCAGCTCCAGGCAGTGTTTGCGCAGGCCCCGGTGGCGGTGTGCTTGTTCCGGGGCGAGAACTCGGTGTTCGACGTCGTCAACCCGCCCATGGCCGAGATGCTCGGGCACCCGCTCGAAGCGCTGGTGGGTCACCCGTTTTTTGAGGTCATGCCCGAGCTGCGCGCCCAGGGCCTGCCCGAGTTGCTGGCCGAGGTGCGCCGCACCGGCACGCCCTACGTGGCCCAGGAGCAGGCCATTCAGCTGCTCCGCCACCCGCCCGGCGCCCCCGGCTACTACAATTTTGTGTACCAACCGTTGTTCGACGCCCAGCACCAGGTCACAGGCATCGTGTGCGTGGTCACCGACGTGAGCGAGCAGGTGGCGGCCCGGCGGGTGGTGGAAGCCCGGGAAGAATCCTTCCGCCTGATGGCTGACAACACCCCGGCCATGCTGTGGGTGACCGACCCCGACGGGCAGTGCACCTACCTCAATGCCCAGTGGTACGCCTACACCGGCCAAACCGAAGCCGAGGCCCTGGGCCTGGGCTGGACGCAGGCCGTGCACCCCGATGACGCCGACGCCGCGGGTACCGCCTTTCTGGACGCCAACGACCGCCGCGTGCCCTTTGAGTTTCTCTACCGCCTGCGCCGCCGCGACGGCAAGTACCGCTGGGCCATCGACCGGGGCCTGCCGCGCTTCGGCCCCGATGGCGCGTTCGCGGGCATCGTGGGCACCGTGGTGGAAGTGCACGAGCAGAAGCTGGCCGAGCTAGGCCTGCAAAAACTGACCAAAAAGCTGCGCAAGTCCCGCGACCAGGCCGAGGCCCTGAACGCCGAGTTGGGCACCACCAACCAGCAGCTGCTGCGCACCAACGCCGACCTGGACAACTTCATCTACACGGCCAGCCACGACCTCAAAGCCCCCATCTCCAACCTCGAGGGCCTGCTGCACCTGCTGCAGCTGGAACTGCCGCCGGCCGTAGCCGAGAGCCCTACCGTGGGCCCCGTACTCGGCCACATGCTCGACGCCGTCGACCGCTTCAAGCGCACCATCGACCACCTCACCGAGGTCAGCAAGCTGCAGAAAGAGCATGCCCCCGCTATCACCCTGGTCAACCTGGCCGCCGTGGTCGAGGGCGTGCGCCAGGATCTGGCCCCGCAGCTGCGGGAAAGCAATGCTCAGCTGACCGTGGCCGTCAGCGCGGGGTCTGCCGTCCGCTTCTCCGAGAAAAACCTGCGCTCGGTGGTCTACAACCTGCTCAGCAACGCCCTCAAGTACCGCCACCCCGACCGCCGCCCCCACGTCGACGTCCGGGCCTACGTGCGCGAGGGCTTCACCGTGCTCGAAGTTCACGACAACGGCCTGGGCTTCGACCCCGACCACCTGCCGCGCCTGTTCACCATGTTCCAGCGCTTCCACGACCACGTCGAGGGCACCGGCATCGGCCTGTTCATGCTCAAGCGCATCGTCGACAACGCCGGTGGGCGCGTCGAAGTCCACTCCCGGCTCGGGGCCGGCACCACGTTTTTCGTCCACCTCCCGCACGCTGCCCCCGCCGCGTAGCGCCGCTCCTTTTGCCCCCGTCCCTCCCGCTTCATGGCCGCCATTTCCTGCACCCTGCTCGTCGACGACGACGCCACCACCAACTTTCTCAACCAGCGCCTGCTCGAGCACCTGGGCGTGGCCGACACCGTGCTGGTGGCCCAAAACGGCCGGCAGGCCCTCGACCTGCTGCGCACCCATTGCCAGCAGCCCGCCTCGCCCACCTGCCCGGCCCTCATTCTGCTCGACCTGAAGATGCCCCTGATGAACGGCATTGAGTTCCTGCACGCCTACGCCCAGCGGCCCGAACGCCAAAACCCGTCGGTCGTCATCATCATGCTCACCACCTCCCTCAACCCCCGCGACGTCGAGCAGATGCAGGACCTGCCCATCGCCGGCTTCCTCACCAAGCCCCTCACCCGCGACAAAGTCAATCAGGTCCTGCAGCAGCACTTCGGCCAAGCCACTTCTACTTAGCCCGCAGCACCCGGCTAAACTAACACGAGCATTTATTGGCTGCAACTTCCCGCACAGCGCTTCGGGCGGCTAATGCTACCCGCCCGTGCCCTAACTGCCCCCGGAACGCCGCGAGCAGCCACGCCTATGCTCCTCGGTTTTGACGCCGCATTTGCATCCCCAATTCAGGCCGGCACCAAGATTCATACCATCCGCCGGGGCCACCGCTGGCAGACCGGCCAGCTCATCCACTTCTGCCTCAACGAAGACCAGGTCACTGGCCGAACGTTTCGCCCCGATGCCCCAGTGACCAGCACCCAGCACCTGCGCATCCTCGACGGCCGGCAGCTGTTCATCGACGAGCGCCCCATCCTCGGGGCCGAGTTAGAGCAGCTGGCCCACCACACCACGATGGATTCCCCAACGCGGAGACGCTGCTGAACTGGTTTCAGGACCACTACGGCCCCGTCTTCGAGGGGCAGCTCATCCACTGGACGCCCGCCCGCTACTAGCGCCCCGCTCCCCAGGAGCCCGCCGTCTGGGTCCACGAGCTGACCCCGGCCCAGCTGCAGCAGGGCCGCAAGAAGTACGGCAAGATGCTCCGGTGCGCGGCCGGTCAGCAGGTGCTGGTAACCGCCTGACCAGCTAGTGGTCACTGACTAGGAGCTGTTCTCAATTAAGGTAGAGCGTGATAACTCGTAGACAGATAAAGGAGTCAAACGTGCGGTCCAGCTTATCGTAGCGGGTGGCTAAGCGTCTAAATTGCTTCATTTTGCTGAACGTCTGCTCAATGTGGTGTCGCTGCCGATAGGCCACTGGGTCGAAATGAGGCATGTTCTTGCGCCGTGGATTCGGCTTAATGACCGCCTTGGCTCCTGCCTGCGCTATCAGGGCCCGCAACGCATCACTGTCGTAGGCCGCATCGGCCACTACTTCTT
>NZ_KB907840.1 GCF_000382225.1 Hymenobacter aerophilus DSM 13606 | reverse complement strand
ATGCGGGCCTGACGGTGGCCTTGTGGATCACCGATGCCTGGTGGGCCTATGTGGACCGGCTGCCAGCCGAGCAGCGCGTGGAGGACAAAACGCAGCTCCAGCGCCTGGAGCGCAAACATCTCACCTTACGCACCCGCCTCAAGCGGCTCACGCGCAAGACTATTTGCTTCTCAAAGAAGACGTTCTTCCATGACGGCGTCATCAGCCTGTTCATTCACCACTTCTTCTTTCAATCCTCCAATTCTACTTAATTAACACACGACCATAAAAAGGATAAGAAGGCTTAATAAGAAGGAGGCTATAAAGTAGTTGTGTTTCACTGAAATGAAGTATTTATAGATTGAGAAGAGAAGCGAAAACGCCAACAAGGCTAGCCGGGCTAGCCTTATGAAGAGACAATGAAAAAGTTGTAGGGTGCGTTAGGGAGATAGAGGATAGTATGAAATCCAATTAGCAAAAAACGGAATACCCACGAAATATTCAAATGAGAAACGGGGCCCGCGAAGGCCCCGTTTCTCATTCTGTCTGAATAGCCAAACCTAGTGCTGGTGGCCGCCTTCGCCATGCACGTGGCCGTGGTCCATCTCCTCGGCGGTGGCTTCGCGCACGTCGGCTACTTTACCGTCGAAGTGCATCACCATGCCGGCCAGCGGGTGGTTGAAGTCCATTTTTACATTGTCGTCGCTGATTTCGACCACTTTGCCCTGCATATGGTGGCCCTGATTGTCGGCCATGGGCAGGAAGTTGCCCACTTGCAGCATCTCCTCGTCGGTCTGGCCGTCGATTTCAAACACGCTGCGCGGAATGTCCACAACGGCCTGCTCGTCGTAGTCGCCGTAGGCCTGCTCGGGGGTGAGGCTGAAGCTGAACGAGTCGCCGGAGTTCTTGTCGGCGAGCTGGCGCTCGAACTCTTCGGGCAGGCCGCTCTGGCCGAACAGGAACACCATGGGCGCATCCGTATCGGCCGATTCAACGAGGACTTTCTGCTGGTTTTCGTCGGTTACGCTCAAGTCGTAGGTGATGGTAACGACTTTGTTGGCACTAATCTGGGTCATGACGCAGGGAAATAGGTAGGCAAAAAATACTACCGCTAGTTACGGAAATGCTGGCGAACGGGTCGGGAAATGATGGACAAATCCCCTCTCAACCCTCCAGCTCCCAGGCTGTGCGGTAGGCGCCGATGCGCTCGGTATAGTCGATGAAGGCCTTGTAGAACGGATGGGCGCCCAGCGTGGCCGAGTCGCCGATGAGCAGCAGCTTTTTGCGGGCGCGGGTCATGCCCACGTTCATGCGCCGGATGTCGCTCAGGAAGCCGATTTCGCCCTGGGGGTTGCTGCGGGTGAGGCTGATGGCGATAATGTCGCGCTCCTGGCCCTGGAACGAATCGACGGTGCCCACGCTCAGCATCCGGTGCTCCATGAGGCCCACCAACTCGTCGTTTTCCTCGATGGCATCCTTGAGGTAGTTGATTTGGGCGCGGTAGGGGGCAATTACGCCGATGGTGAGCAGGTCGGTTTCGTGGTCGGCGGGGTCGTAGGGCTCCAGCAACTGGGCCAGCCGCTTGAGCAGCAGGTCGGCTTCCTCGGGGTTGGCCGTCGAGCGGCTTTCCTCGATGGTGAGCTCCTGGAAGCCGAAGCCGGCCGTGTCGAGGAACTCCACGGCCAGGTCGGGGGCGAAGCGCGGGTCGTAGGCGGGCAGGTCGGCGTGGGCGACACTGGGGGCGGCTTTCAGGCGGCCGTCGTAGAACTGCTCCGAGCTGAAGCGCATAATCAGCTCGTGCATGCGGTACTGGGTTTCCAGCATCCGGGCCACGTCGGGCTGGCGCTTGATGCACTTCTCGAACAGCGTTTCGCGCAGACCTTCACGGGCCGCTTTTTCGCTTTTCACGGTGGGCGGCAGCTGCTGGTGGTCGCCGGCCAGCACCACGCGGTTGGCCTTGGAAATCGGAATCCAGGAGCCCGGCTCCAGGGCCTGGGCAGCCTCGTCGATAAACACGGTTTCGTAGGTGAGGTGGCGGATGGCACGATTGCCGGCCCCCACCAGCGTGCAGGTAATCACCTGCACCTGCTCCAAAAGGTCCTCGGTGATGTAGCGCTCCAGCTGGTCCGATTCCTGGAGCAACTCGTGGGCCTGCTGCTTGAGCAGGCGGCGCTGCTCGCGCTCCTCCCAGCCGAAGTGTTTCTTGAACTTGCCGGCCGCTTCGCGGTACTGCTCAGCGGTCTGGCGCAGGCTCCGCAGCTCGGCGTAGCTCTTGTGGTTCATAATCTGCGCGTCGAGCGTGTGCTCCAGCAGCAGGTCGGACACCCGCGAGGGGTTGCCCATCCGAATCACATTCACGCCGCGCTCGGCCAGCTTTTCGGTCAGCAAATCCACGGCCGTGTTGCTGGGCGCGCACACCAGCACCCGCCGCTCGCGCCGGATGGTTTCGATGATGGCCTGTACCAGCGTGGTGGTTTTGCCGGTGCCGGGCGGGCCGTGAATGATGGCCACATCCTGGGCGGCCAGCACGTGGCGCACGGCGGCCAGCTGGCTCTCGTTGAGCGGCGAAGGGTAGTAGAGCGTGGCCTCGGCCTCGGGCCGGAAGCGGGCCGGGCGGGCGCCCAGCAGCACGTCGCGCAGCTCGGCTAGGCGCGAGTCGTAGGCGCCCATTACCTTGCCCAGGGCGTAGTCCATCTCGCGGTAGCTCACCTCGTCGAAGGTCAGGTCTACGCCCAGCTTGCCCTCGTCGGTCCAGTCGGGCAGGTCTTCCTTGGTGGTGCTGAGGCGGATTTTGTTGCGCTTGACGCTGGTAACGACGCCCGAGAGCGTGGGCCGGTCGGAGGCGGCGCGGCCGGGGATGTTGGCGAACAGAGCGGCGTTTTTACCCACCTGAAACAGGTGCAGCCCGCCCTGGCCACCCTGGCGCTCCAGCTCCAACACCAGCTTGCCGCCGAAGCCAATGTCTTCTTGGATTATCTTGACCGGGTACCACGTAAGGCCCCGGCGCTGGCGCTCGGCAATGCTGGCCTGGGCGCTCTTGATTTTGAATTGCTCGTAGTCCTCCTGCTGCTCCAGCTTGAGAAGGCCCTGCACCTTGCGCAGCTCTTTTTCGAGGGCGTAGGGTTCGGTATAAGTAGGTTGTTCCGCCAACAGATTCTATAGTTTGGGATTCGTCAGGCTAACAACGAAACCGGGCAAATGGTGGCCGAAAGGTCGGGAGGAAATTGGAATAAGCTGGTTCGTTAACGGCCAATAGGGTAGGTTTTCACATAGTTTTTCTGCTCATCAAAAAGGGTTACTTCAACCTCTGGATGCATGAGTAGAATAGCCAGAATTCGGTGCCGAACAGCCTCATTGATAGCTACTTCAATTTCCGTGAAAGGTAGTTCTGTTGTGTGGTCATGCTGTTGAAACCGCGTTAAGTAGTCCTGCATCAGGACAATGCCAGTGGCCGCCTCGCAGAATAACAGGTTGTATTTCATCTATTCTCCTAAAATCCTGGCGGGTACCATATGCCCCGCCAATAGGGTGAGTTAATGTTTATCAAACTCCGCCGTGCAAAGCCCCAGCGGGGCGGCATATCGGTAGCTAATCATCACCAAATGGGTTCAAAGCCCCAGCGGGGCGACACGAACGGTTTAACGATTGGTGTCGCCCCGCTGGGGCTTTGAACCCATTTGGTGATGATTAGCTACCGATATGCCGCCCCGCTGGGGCTTTAGAATTCGGGCTAATCGTAGAATCACCGCGCCCCGCTGCCACCGATGAAACGGCAGGAGCGGGGCGCGATGTGAAAACGTAAGCTAACAGCTAGCCGCTGTTAGCGAATAGCTCAAAAACGAACCTGACCGGCGGGCTGCTCGCTCATGGGCGTTACGTTGATGGCTTCGACGGCCCGGATTTCGGGCACGGCTTTCTTCACCGATTCCTCCACGCCGGCCTTGAGCGTCATCGGCGACATGGGGCAGGTGCCGCAGGCGCCGAGCAGCTCCAGGCGCAGCACCATGTCGTCGGTAATTTCGAGGACGCGCACGTTGCCGCCGTCGGCGGCCAGGTAGGGCCGGATGCCGTCGAGGGCCTGCTCGATGCGGGGCAGTAGCGGGTGAGAGTCGACGGATACTTCCATGAATTGCGGTTTTGGGTGATGCCTAAGCAAAGATAAGCTTTCTGGCGGGGCTACCAGTGTCAACCAGCGAAGCGGGCGGGAAGTTCGGGAGTAAAGGAACGTCATTCACTAACCACTAACCACTAACCACTCCCGCCTACGGCACCACCACTTCCTCGACAATGGCCTTGGGCTCATGCTTGTACAGCCACAGAATCAGAATCGGCAGCAGCGTCAGCTCGGCCACGACGCCGAACAGCAGCGTCAGGCCGATGAGGAAGCCCACGTAGAAGGTGCCGTCGAAGGAGGAGAACAGCAGCGTGGAGAAGCCGCCCACCAGAATCAGGGAGGTGACGACGACGGCTTTGCCGGCCATCAGGTAGGTTTTGCGCACCGCCCGGAACAGGTTGTCTTCCTTGCCCAGCACCAGCTTGAGCTTGCTCATGAAGTGGATGGTGTCGTCGACGGCAATGCCGAAGGCAATGGTGAAGATGATGCTCGTGCTCACCTTCATGCTCACGCCGGCCAGGCCCATCACACCGGCCACAATCAGGATGGGCACCAGGTTGGGAATGAGCACCACAATGGTCATGCGCAGGCTCCGAAACAGGGCCAGCACGATGATGGTGACCATGATGATGTCGAGGCTCATGCCGATAATCATGTCGCGGCTCAGGTTCTCGTTGTTCTTGTCGATGAGGTTGGCCGAGCCGGTGAGCCGGGTCCGGAGCACCGTCGAGTCGGTGGATGTGCGCAGGAACCGGTGCAGGCCGGTGTTGAGCCCGTGGATGCGGACGCTGCCCACGTCGGCCATGCGGCCGGTGAGGCGACCGGCCGTGGCATCGGGCAGGGCCAGGGCCCGGAACTCGGGCTTCTGCCGAAACAGCTTCACCTTGCGCAGCAGCCGGGCCAGCTCGGCCTCCGTAGCGGGCAGGCGATACTCTTCCACCATACCGCCATTCAGGGCCTTGCGCACCGATTTGATGATGGTAACCGGCGAGGCCACGAAGTTGAGGCCGTAGCTTTTTTGCAGGTAGCTTTCAATCTGCTCAGTTTCGCGCAGCACTTCCAAATCGAACACCGTGCGGCCGGGGCCGGGCTGCAGGGCTAGCTCGAAGGGCCGCACGCCGGCAAACTGCTCCTCAAAAAACCGGAAATCCAGCTTCACCGGGTCGTTTTTAGAAAGGTCGTCGAGTAGGGCCGAGTTGATGCGGATGGTGGAAGCCGAGCCCACCGACAGCACCAGCACCACCGCGCTGATGCCCACCACCCAGTGACGCCGCGCCAGCACCCGCCGGAACAGCCGGCCCAGCACGCCGTCCCAGCTGTGGCCCTGCTCGCGCGGCACCCGCAGCTGGGGCTTTTTGAGCAGCGCCAGCATGGCCGGCAGCAGCGTGAAACTCAGCACGAACGTGAGCAGCACGGCAATGCCCGTGAACAGTCCGAAATTGTAGATGGGCCGGATAGAGCTGGTCATCAGCGAGAAAAAGCCGATGCTGGTAGTCAGCGCCGAGAGCCCCGAGCCGAAGGCCGACTCGCGCATGGCCACCAGCAGGGCGGCCCGCTTTTCGGCCCCGTAGCCCAGCTCCGTCACGTAGCGCGTAATCAGGTGAATGGTGTCCGACATGCCCACCACAAACAGCATCACCGGCAGCAGGGCCGTCATCAAATCAATGCTCACCCCGAAAGCCGACATTACGGCCAGCCCCCACAAAATGGCCCCCAGCACCACCACCAGCGGCAGCACCACGCCCCACCAAGTCCGGAACGTGAGCCACAGCAGCCCCGTCACCAGCAGCACCGAGAGGCTCATAAACAGCACCAACTCGTTCTGCAGCCGATCCACGAACACCGACTGGGCCACCTGCTTGCCGGCCAGGTGGTACTGGTTTTCGGCGAAACCCTGGCGGCCCAGCTCGCGGCGCAGCGCGGCCAGCAGCGAGTCGCCGGGCGGCTTGCTCAGGTTGGGCGAGGTCTGGAACAGGATGGTGGCGGCGCGGGCATCCCGCGAAATCAGGTTGCCTACCAGCCCCGGCGTGCGGTAAATCAGGGCCGAGTCGAGGGCGCGGCGCCCGGGCTCGCGGGGGTGCAGGTAGGGCAGGTTGAACACGCCCGGCCCCTCCACCACCGGGTTGCTGGCGTTGGTCAGCGACGACACGCGCAGCACGTGGGGCCGCCCGCTCAGGAAGCGGGTCAGCGAATCGAGCCGCACCAGAAAGGAGGGCTCGAACACGGTCTGGCCCGCCGGGGCCTCCAGGCCCAGCAGCACGTAGTCGTTGTCGTTGCCGAAGCGGGCCGCGTACTGCTCGTAGTAGTCGAGGTCGGGGTCGCCGGCGGGGTAGAAGTCGTTGAAATTGTAGTTGAACCGCAGCTGAGCCACGAAAAACACGGCCAGGGCCGTCAGCAGCCCGAGGGCCCACAAAGTCAGGTGCGCGTAGCGGCGAAGGGGCATGTAGTAGCGCGAAGCTCCGGCTTCGCGAATCGATGAACAAAGGGCGGGGCCGCCCACCGGAAAAGCGTTAAATGTCAGGCCCGACCTGGTTGGAATGCCGGCGGCCGTTGCGTACTTTAGGGGCAGCCGAAACGCAACCGCCGCTTTGGGTCATTTGTTTCCCCCATCACCACATTCGTTGTCATGAAAAACGTCCTGCTCGCCCTCGCCCTGTTCGCCTTCACCGCTTCAGCCGCCACCGCCTCGGAGGGCGACAAGGGCGCGAAGAATAAAAAGACCAAGAAGGCCACCACCGAAGCCAAAGCCTCCTGCGCCATGGCCGGCTCGCCCTCGTGCTGCATGAAGAAGGACGCCAAAACCAGCACCGCCGCCACTACGCCAGCCCCGGCCGCTAAGCCGGTTGCGAAGTCGTTGTAATCAGTTAGTCTAGAAACAGGAAAGATGCCCCACGTGCGCAAGTGCGTGGGGCATTTTTATGAGTGCCAATTACCAAACATGCCTACCATCGAAGTTCTCACTTCCATCAACGCCCCGACGGAGCGCTGCTTCCGATTGGCGCTGAGCGTAGACCTGCACACCATTTCCACCCGCCAGACCGGCGAAACCATCGTGGCCGGCGTCCAAAGCGGCGAGTTGCAGCTCGGCGACTCGGTGACGTTCCGGGCCCGGCACTTCGGCCTCTGGCAGACGCTGACCAGCCGCATAACCGCGCTGGACGCGCCCCACCACTTCCGCGACGAGATGCAGCGCGGTGCGTTCCGCTACATGCGCCACGACCATTACTTTGAGGCCCAGGATTCGGGGGCTACACTTATGCGCGACGTATTTGCGTTTGCCTCGCCGCTGGGCTGGCTGGGCAATCTGGTGGACGCGCTGGTACTCAAACGGTACTTGCGGCGGTTTCTGGTTGAGCGCGGTCGGGTAGTAAAGGAGTATGCCGAAATAGAACAGTGGCGCATAGTGCTAACTGCCACTGCCCAGGCTCGCGGGTAGAAGTAGGGCCGGTTTTTCTCTACTTTTGGCCCCTCAACCCGCCTTCCCCGCTTTATGCGCCAGTATCACGACCTGCTCCAGCACATTCTCGACCACGGCACCCGCAAAACCGACCGCACCGGCACCGGCACGCTCTCGGTGTTCGGCTACCAGATGCGGTTTGATTTGCAGGCCGGCTTTCCGCTGGTCACCACCAAAAAAGTCCACCTCAAAAGCATCATCCACGAGCTGCTCTGGTTTCTGCGCGGCGACACCAGCAACCAGTCATTGGAAGACGTGGGCGTGAGCATCTGGCGCGAGTGGGCCGACGAGCACGGCGAACTGGGCCCCATCTACGGGCAGCAGTGGCGCAGCTGGCGCGCCCCCGATGGCCAGAGCATCGACCAGATAGCCCAGATGGTGCACCTACTGCGCACCCAGCCCGACTCGCGCCGCATGGTGGTTTCGGCCTGGAACGTGGCCGAGTTGCCCCAGATGCGCCTGACGCCCTGCCATGCCCTGTTCCAGTTCTACGTGGCCGATGGCCGCCTCTCGTGCCAGCTCTACCAGCGCTCAGCCGACGTGTTCCTGGGCGTGCCGTTCAACATTGCCTCCTACGCGCTGCTCACGCTGATGATGGCCCAGGTAACGGGCCTGGAGCCTGGCGAATTCATCTGGACCGGCGGCGACACTCACCTCTACAGCAACCACCTGGAGCAGGCCGCGCTGCAGCTTACCCGCGCGCCGCGCCCGCTGCCCCAAATGCGCCTCAATCCGGCCATCACCAACATCTTCGATTTTCGCTACGAGAACTTCACGCTGGAAAACTACGACCCCTGGCCCGCCATTAAGGCCCCGGTAGCCGTGTAGCCTGGCCCCGGAACGCCCAGGCCAAAGCTTAAAATCCGACTCAGGGTCGATTTCGTAAATGGGCGATGCTGAATTTTTCGTCTGCCCCCGACCCGAATGCCGATGACGATGGGCTGCCGGGCCTCTCCCGTAAGCACCGGGCCTGGGTGGCTCTGTATTCGCTGGAAAATCCCGCCTTCGACCGTCGCCAGATCCTACGCGAAAACGACGTGACCGAGGCCGACCTGGTCCGCCACATGGAAAGCTGGATGCAGCTGCAGCGCCAGCATCGCCAAAAGCAGCGCTAAGCGCACCCACTAAACATCGGCCAACCAGCTCAGGCCAAAGCAGTTCAGGCCGCCGCATCAGCGGCCAGCAACTGCCGCAGCAGCGGGTGCGCCGCCGATTCGAACGGCTGACTTTCTATCTGCTGCACCGGCCGCAGGCCCGCCACGCTGGCCGTAAACACGGCTTCGGCGGCCAGCAGCGCGGCCGGCTCGTATAACCCTTCGTGCCAGGCCACGCCCAGCCGGGCCGCCACGGCGCGCAGGTGCGCCAGCCGCACGCTGCTCACGCCGCCCGCCGTTTCGGCCGGCACGTACACGGCGCCACTGCGCACCCAGCCCACCGCCGCCGCGCCCGCCTCGGCCACGTGCCCCGCCGCCGATAGCAGCAGCAACTCATCAAGTCCGCGCTGCTCCCGCTCGCGGGCCGCCAGTACGTACAGCAGCGCATTGGGGCCTTTGCAGAAGGATACCGGGCTGAGTTGGGTGCGCACCGTAGCGCCGAAGCCAGCCCGCGCCACCGGCGCCGTGCGCCCCTCAAACGGCCGGGCCGTAGCCAGCCACTCGGCCGGCGCGCTACCTTCTGGTGGCGCATAGAGGCCGCCGCCGGGCCGCCAGAGCTGCAACCGAAGCCGTTGCGCTGCGGCTGGCTCGGGCTGAGCCGCCACCAGCCGGGCCAGCGTGGCCGTCAGGGCCGCCAGCGTGGCCAGCGCCGCCGGCAACGGCAGGGCCAGCGCGGCGGCGGCCCGCTGCATGCGCGCCAGGTGCTGCGGACCGTAGCGCAGGCGGCCATCGGCCCACACCAGCGTCTCGAAGAACCCGTCGTTGAACTGCAGCCCCCGTTTGGGCAGCGGCAGCGCAAACCCAGGCTCGGAGTGCAGTTGGTCGTTGTAGAGAAGCATGAGGTTAGTTGATAGCTGTCAGGGAAACCAACGGCTTCAGTTGAAATACCAACCGCTTAAACCAGCGCGAACCGCTTGCCGGGCAGAGCTTTCACTACCCCGCCGAACTCCAGGCTCAGCAGCAGCCCGGCCACTGTTTGCACTGGCAGCTGCGCTTTCCAGGCTAGCGCGTCGAGGTGCTCTTCGCGGTTGGGGGTGGCCTGCAGCACGGTCAGCAGGCCGAACTCGTCGGCCGTGAAATCGAGCGGGTCGAAGGTTTTGGGGGCCTTGGGGCGGCCGTGCAGGTGCAGGGCCAGGTCCCAGTTGAGCAGCTGCTCAATGTCGCGGGGTTCCGAATAAAGGGCGGCTTTGTTGCTCTTGATGAGCTCGTGGCAGCCTTCGGACGCGGCCGAACCCAGCGGCCCGGGTACGGCCAGCACGTCCCGGTCGTAGCCCTGGGCCAGGTCGGCTGTTATCAGCGCCCCGCCTTTCTTGGCCGCTTCCACCACCACTGTCCCGTCCGAAAGGCCCGCAATAATGCGGTTGCGCGAGGGGAAGTTGTACTTATCGGGCGGGGTGCCGAAGGGAAATTCGGTGAGCAGGCCGCCCTGCGTCAGCATTTTCTCGGCCGTTTTGCGGTGCACGGCCGGGTACAGCACGTCGAGGCCGGTGGCCATCACGCCGATGGTTTCCAGCCCTTCCTGCAACGCGGCGCGGTGGGCGGCAATGTCGATGCCGTAGGCCAGGCCACTGACGATGAGCGGGCGGTGGGCGGCAATGCCTTTCACGAGCCGCTCGGTCTGTTCGCGGCCGTAGTCGGTGGCCTGGCGGGTGCCCACCAATGCCAGGGTTTTGGGGTGATTGAGGTCAGCGGTGCCCTGGTAGTAGAGCAAAGCCGGCGCGTCGGGCAGCAGCTTGAGCCGCGCCGGAAACGACTTGCTGGTATAGAACAACAGCTGCACCCCCTCTTTCTCGGCCCGCCGCAACGCCTCTTCGGCCTGGTTGAAGGCGTCGGTGCGGGGCTTGCCCACGAGCAGTTCCACCGTTTTGGGCCCCACGCCCGGAATCTTCAGCAGCTTGCCCGGCGGCAGGTGCAGCGCGTTGCGGGCCGAGCCGGCGTAACTCATCAGCTGCCGCGTGAGCTGCGGCCCGACGTTGGGAAACAGCGTCAGGGCGACTTCGTGCAGCAGGGTGTCGTCGGTATTATCAGCAGTCATCAGGATAGCAGATACTGAATCTTATAAGTCATCGAACCAATACCAATTCGGATTCTTACGCATCTTCAAAACGAATTCGTGGCCAGGAAGCAGCGTACCGCAATCATTGTCAATTAAATAATGCGATGAGTCGACAAGAACAGACAAAGCCCACTTCACAAAGTCGATTTCCCGGTAAGAAAGGGTGTAAACCATTGGTTTGCTGGAGAAATAGTGATTGATAATCAGCAACTCATTCTCGTCCCAACCAACTGCATTCACTTCGTCAGACTTCCTAAAATAGATGCGCTGCCCACTGGATGATTCTACTGTAAACTCCTCCGGGTCAGTCATCCGGTTAGACACTGCCGAGGGCAAATGCTGCCGCATCAGCTTTTCGAAAAGCGGCAGAGTTTCGCTACTGTCAGTTACCACAATGACGGATTCCATCAGCCCTGTTGTGCCTTGCCCAGCGCGTCCAGGTCCTTCTTCATGGTCACCATGAACTTGCGGACTTTCTCCAGGCTTTGGATGACGTCGATTTTCTCCTTGAGCTGGGGGCCCTTTTGTTTGAGCAGGTCGCGGGCGCCGGGGATGGTGTAGCCGCGCTCCTTCACCAGATGGTAGATGGTGCGGAAAATATCGATGTCCTGGGGCGTGTAGAGGCGGTTGCCCTTCTTGCTCTTGCGCGGACGCAACTCATCGAACTCCGTTTCCCAGAACCGAATCAGCGAAGGCGCCACGTTGAACTGCTGGGCCACTTCGCCGATGGTGAAGTACTGCTTCTCGATTTCGTGGTCTTTGTAAGGCATGGGGAAGGCTGTGGCGTGAACCGTAGGACAGCGAAGCGAAGCGCCTGCTTCGCGTTTCATAGAACGACGACGTTGCGTGAGCTGCCGGCAACGAAACGAGAAGCGAAAACTTCGCTTTCTTTTGCTTCGCACAACATTTCTCACTTCTGTCCGGGTCGGCTACCTTTGCAGGTAGCGCCGTTGGGTTTAATGGCGAAAAATAGGTAAAAACCCGGTTGCTGCCAATTTGTGGCGGCAGCTTCTTCCACTCCACCGTTCCACGCATGGGCGCGCGCCCCGCGTCTTACCCGGCTCCCGGCCCCCGTTTATGCTCCCAACCGCCTCCCACGTCCGCCAGCAATTCCTAGATTTCTTTGCCTCCAAGGGCCACCATATCGTGCCCTCGGCCCCGATTGTGGTCAAAAACGACCCCACGCTGCTGTTCATCAATTCGGGCATGGCCCCGTTCAAAGATTACTTCCTCGGCAACAAGCCCGCGCCCTTCAAGCGCATTGCCGATACCCAGAAGTGCCTGCGCGTATCGGGCAAGCACAACGACCTCGAAGAGGTAGGCTACGACACCTACCACCACACCATGTTCGAGATGCTCGGTAACTGGTCGTTCGGGGATTATTTCAAGAAGGACGCCATTGCCTGGGCCTGGGAGCTGCTCGTTGATGTGTATGGGCTCGACAAGGACCGCCTCTACGTAACCTACTTTGAAGGCGACCAGGGCGATGGCCTCGGCCCCGATACCGAGACCCAGGAGCTGTGGCGCCAATACACCACCGACGAGCGGATTCTGCCCGGCAACAAGAAGGATAACTTCTGGGAAATGGGCGATACGGGTCCGTGTGGTCCGTGCACCGAAATCCACATCGACCTGCGCTCCGACGAGGAGCGGGCCCAAAAACCCGGCGCCGAACTGGTGAATGCCGACCACCCGCAGGTGGTGGAAGTGTGGAACAACGTGTTCATGGAGTTCGAGCGCCGGGCCGATAAGTCGCTGCTGAAACTGCCTCAGCAGAACGTGGATACGGGCATGGGCTTCGAGCGTTTGATGATGGCCGTGTCGGGCGTAAAATCCAACTACGACACCGACGTTTTCCAGCCTCTGATTCAGTTCATCGCGAAGGAAGTTGGCGTGGAGTACCACGGTACCGCCCCGGCCACCGTGACCGACCAGCCGGCCACCGAGAACGAGAAGACCGACATTGCCATCCGCGTCATTGCCGACCACATCCGCACCATCGCCTTCACCATCGCCGACGGCCAGCTCCCGAGTAACGTGAAGGCCGGCTACGTGATTCGGCGCATCCTGCGGCGGGCTGTGCGCTACGCGTTTTCGAGCCTGAACCAGAAGCAGCCGTTTTTGTACAAAATCGTGCCCGTGCTGGCCGACCAGATGGCCGGTATCTTCCCCGAGCTCAAGGCCCAGCAGCAGTTCGTGCAGCGCGTGATTGAGGAGGAGGAAATCAGCTTTCTGAAGACGCTCGAAAACGGCCTGCGCCGCCTCGATTCGCTCGAAGAAGGCTTCCGCCAGCAGGGCAACCGCATCGACGGGGCCACGGCCTTCGAGCTGTCGGACACGTTCGGCTTTCCGCTGGACCTCACGGCCCTGATTGCCCGCGAGAAGGGCCTGACGGTGGACGAGGAAGGTTTCCAGCAGGCGCTGGCGGCCCAGAAAAGCCGCTCGCGCAACGCCCAGGAGGCCGAGCAAAGCGACTGGACCATTGTGCTCGAATCGGAGGAGCAGCCTGCTTTCGTGGGCTACGACCAGGCCGAGGCCCCGGCCCGCATCCTGCGCTACCGCCGCACCGACCGCAAGGGCAAAACCGAGTACCAAGTGGTGCTCGACCAGACGCCGTTCTACGCCGAGTCGGGCGGGCAGGTGGGCGACACCGGCTACCTGGAGTCGGCCCTGAGCAAGGTGCGGGTAATCGACACCAAAAAGGAGAACGACCTGATTGTGCACACCGTGCTGGAGCTGCCCCAGGACCTGGAGGCCGAGTTCACGGCCCGCTACGAGCCCGCCCGCCGCGCCCAGATCATGCGCAACCACACCGCCACCCACCTGCTGCAGGCCGCCCTGCGCGAGGTGGTGGGCACCCACGTGGCCCAGAAAGGCTCCCTGGTCAACGAAAAGCTGCTGCGCTTCGACTTCTCGCACTTCACCAAAGTAACCGACGACCAGCTCCGGCAGGTGGAAACGCTGGTGAACGCCCGCATCCGCCAGCAGATTCCGCTGGACGAGCGCCGCAACGTGCCCATCGACGAGGCCAAGAACCTGGGCGCCACGGCCCTGTTCGGCGAAAAGTACGGCGAGTTCGTGCGCGTCATCACCTTCGACCGTGAGTTTTCGGTGGAGCTGTGCGGCGGCTGCCACGTGCGCACCACCGGCGACATCGGCTACTTCAAAATCACGAGCGAAAGCGCGGTAGGTGCGGGCGTGCGCCGCATCGAGGCCGTCACGGCCGAGGCCGCCGAAGCCTTCGTGAACCAGCAGCTGGACTTGCTGGGCCAGGTGCGCGAGGCGCTGGGCAACCCCCAGCACCTGCTGCCCGGCATCGAGAAGCAGACCGAGGAAATTGCCACGTTGCGCAAGCAAATCGAGCAGTTTGCCCAGCAGAGTATCAACCAGCAGCGCGAGCAGCTGGCGGGGCAGGTGCAGGCTCTAGGAGAGGTGAACTTCCTGGCCGCTCAAGTGCAGGTCACCTCAGCCGAGGGCCTGAAAACCCTGGCTTTCCAGCTCCGGCAAGCGGTGCCCAACCTGGTAGCCGTGCTCGGCGCTGAAATCGACGGTAAGCCCCAGCTGGCCGTCATGCTCGATGATGAGCTGGCGAAGGGTGGCAAGCTCAACGCCAGCACGCTTGTGCGCGAACTGGCCAAGGAAATCCAGGGTGGCGGCGGTGGCCAGCTATTTTTCGCCACGGCCGGCGGCAAGAACGCGGCCGGTTTGGGCGCGGCCGTTGATAAAGCGAAAGGGCTGATAGAAAAGGCGCTGGCATAACTGGTCCTTTGGGCGGCAGACGATAGTTTTGTTGCCAGCGTAGCCTGCCAAAAACAGGCCTCGCGCTACTTGGCGCGACACTTGCCCCGGTATCCGGCATTCACCCGCCTAGCTGGGTTATCTTAGCAACCTTAATCAGCCTAATCAGCCGCCCAATCAGCGGTAATCTGTGATTCATGGACGAACATATCAAAGCCAAATACCAGCCCGTCATCGGCCTCGAAGTACACGCCCAGCTGCTGACCAGCAGCAAGATGTACTCTTCGGATGAAAACGAGTACGGCGCCCTGCCCAACCACAACCTGAGCGTTATCACGCTCGGCCACCCCGGCACGCTGCCGCGCGTCAATCACTCGGCCATCGAGTTTGCCATGAAAATGGGCCTGGCCACCAACTGCCACATCCGGCGCGACAACCTGTTTGCGCGCAAAAACTATTTCTACCCCGACCTGCCCAAGGGCTACCAGATAACCCAGGACAAAACGCCCATCTGCACCGACGGCCACGTGGAAATCCGCCTGGCCGACGGTGCCACCAAGCCCATCGGCATCACCCGCATCCACATGGAGGAGGACGCGGGCAAGAGCATGCACCTGGCCGGCGAAACCGAAACGCTCGTGGATCTGAACCGGGCCGGCGTGCCGCTCATCGAAATCGTGAGCGAGCCCGACATCCGCAACTCGGAGGAAGCCTACGCCTATCTGGCCGAAATCAAGAAGCTGGTTGAGTACCTGGGCATCTGCGACGGCAACATGGAAGAAGGCTCGTTGCGCTGCGACGCCAACGTGAGCGTGATGCTGAACGGGGCCACCGAGTTCGGCACCAAAGTGGAGGTGAAGAACATGAACTCGTTCCGCAACGTGCAGCGGGCCATCGAGTACGAGATTGAGCGCCAGATCGAACTGCTCGAAGCCGGTGAGGTTATCGACAGCCAAACCCGCGGCTTCGACGCCCAGAGCGGCACCACCAACGCCCAGCGCAGCAAGGAAACACTCAACGACTACCGCTACTTCCCCGAGCCCGACCTGCCGCCGGTTATCATCGACGACGCCTGGCTGCACCGTATGCAGGCGCAGATGCCGGCGCTGCCCCAGCAGCTCTACGCCCGCTTCACCGGCGAGCTGGGCCTCTCCGACTACGACGCCTCGGTGCTGACGGCCGAGAAGGAGCTGGCGCTGTATTTCGATGAGCTGACCCGCCTGACGCCCAACGCCAAAGCCGCCGCCAACTGGGTTACCGGCCCGGTGAAGGCTTACCTGAATGAGCGCGCCCTCACCCTCGACCAGTTCCCGCTTTCGGCCCAGCACTTGGCCGACATCATTGGCCTGATTGACGCCAACAAAGTGGGCCACTCGGTCGCCAGCAAGCAGCTGTTCCCCTACCTGCTCGAAAACCCCGCGCAAACCGCCGCCGCCGCTGCCGAAGCCCAGGGCCTGTTGCAGCAGTCCGATGCCGGGGCCCTCGAAGCCATGATTCAGCAGGTGCTCGACGCCAACCCGGCCAAAGTAGCCGAGTATCGCGCTGGTAAAAAGAGCCTCACCGGCATGTTTATGGGCGAGCTGATGAAGCTGACCGGCGGCAAAGCCGACCCCAAGCTGGCCAACCAGCTGCTGCGCCAGCACCTGGAGGGGTAAGCCGGCATCCCAGAACGGCCGCTGCCAATGAATGCAGCCGCGCATAAAAAAGACCCGCCGCAGCGCGGGTCTTTTTTATGCGCAAAAAGTGCTGCTATTATCAGTTACACCTTAATTTATCGGCTGGCTCAGGTTCCTGGCGGGCGAAATCCGTAGATTGGCAGACAATTCACCTGCTTACGGCCAACCCATGCGTGCTTTCTACCTCGGACTCCTGTTGCTACTGCTGCTGGGCAGCTGCCAGCGGCTGGGCGCGCCGGCCACGCCCGGTGATGCCACCGAGAACCGCCGCGACAACCGGCCCGCCTCACCCGACTTCACCCTGCCCACCGCCACCGACACGACCCTGACGCTGCGCAGGCTGCGCGGCAGCTACGTGCTGCTCGATTTCCGGGCCCCCGGCTGCGCCGAGTGCGCGGCCCAGAATGCCAACCTGCGCAAAATATACGGTCAGTTCAGTAGCCGGGGCCTGGTTATGGTGAGCGTGTGGAACGCGGCCGACCCGGCCGCATGGCGCGCGGCGTTGTCTGCCGAGTCGCTGCCCTGGGCCCAGGTCCTGGACCAGTCGGGCGAGGTGAGCCGGGCGTATGGCGTGAAGCAGCCACCCACGGCCGTGTTGCTCGACCCGCGCGGCTACGAGCTGGCCCGCAACCTGCGCGGCACCGACCTGGGCCAGGAAATCTCGGTACACATTCCGCTGGATTAATTTTCGGCGCCGGGCGCCGGGAACCCCTGCCAAGCGGCAATGGTTGGACTGCCGACCAGGCAGGTTGATTCGTTTTCAAGTGAAATCGGCAACTTGCGCCCTGATTCCGGGTTCTTGCCCCGTACGCCGGCCTGCTTTCGGGCTGGTTCGCTTTCTGCCTAACCAATGAACATGAAGAGCCTGCTCTATTTTGGTGCCCTGCTGGGCATGACCAACGCCTGCAACAAAAACACAACGCCCACTACCAACGGCGCCGATGCCAGCGGCTACGAGCTCAGCGGCCAGCTCCAGAACGCCCCGGCCGGCACCAAAGTGTACCTGGCCGAGCTGGGCGACACCCAGTTTGTGTCGCGCGATACGGCTACTGTAGACGAGAAGGGCCAGTTTGTACTGAAGGGGCCACTGACCGAAGCCGGCCTCTACCAGGTGAAAACCACCGACCAGAACCAGGCCCTGGTGGTGCTGGCGCCCGGCCAGCGCGTGCAGCTCGCCGGCGACGCCCAGCAGCTGCCCGCCACCTACACCGTGCAGGGCTCGCCCGATTCGGAGCTGCTGCGCCAGATAAACAAAGCCTCCGAGGCCAACCAGCGCGAGCTGCAGCAGGCCATGCCGCGGCTGGAGCAGCGCTACAGCGCCGCCGCCCAGGCCGGCCGCACCGACTCGATGCAGGCCATTCAGGCGCGGGCCGAAGCGTTGCAGCGCCGCGGCCAGCAGCAGATGCTGCAGCTGGTGCGCCAGAACCCGGGTTCCATCGTGTCGGGCTTCGTGGTGGCCAACGTGCTCAACCCCGACGAGAACTTCGCCCTGGCCGACTCGGTGGCCACGGCCCTCAAAGCCTCGGCCCCCAACTCGCGCTACACCAGGTCGCTGGTTACCCGCCTCGACGGGCTGCGCACGACGACCGAGGGCGCCACGGCCCCCGAAATCAACCTGCCCACGCCCCAGGGCGCGCCGCTGGCCCTCACCAGCCTGCGCGGCAAGTACGTGCTCGTTGACTTCTGGGCCAGCTGGTGCGGGCCCTGCCGCCGCGAAAACCCTAACGTGGTGCGGGCCTACAATAAGTACAAGAACATGGGCCCCGGCTTCGAAATCTACGGCGTCTCGTTCGATCAGGACCGCGGCAAGTGGCTCAAGGCCATCGAAGCCGACGGCTTGGTATGGAAGCAGGTGTCGGACCTGAAAGGCTGGGAATCAGCCGCCGGCCAGACCTACGGCATCAAGGCCATTCCCTTCTCCATTCTGCTCGACCCCCAGGGCCGCATCGTAGGCAAAAACCTGCGCGGCGCCGAGCTGGAAGCCAAATTGGCCTCGGTATTGAAGTAAATAGATAATGATATTGTAGTAGCAGTTTCGCGAACGGTGTACCTGCTCGGCCGTAGAAACGCGTATTTGTATCTTGTTATTAAAAAAAATACTGCAATAATGATAAGAAAAAATATGCGTCTATGTGGTTTATAAAGTTATTATACGTAAGCCAAAACTGTACTCAGATGGTTTTTAAGATAGTAAAATGCCTGATAATACCTCTTCTTTATTTATTCACGGTAGAACAATGTTCCGGTCAAACCAACAAACGTGCGGTAAAAACATTTTCAAAAAAATACGCTGTTGGTGATACATGTTATATAAATGTGAAAAGAACAGGAATACGAGGAAAACCCGAGTTTAATTCAGAGATTCATTATGAATTAAATTCTCGTGATTTGCTAACTGTTGAAGAGATTCTTAACAATAAGTGGATACGAGTAAGCCACATGGATGGGGACGTTGGAGTGTTAGGCTATTTACAAAAGAAGTATTTGTCGAAGAAACCACTGTGATACTTCGTACACTTCGTTGATGAAGTAGGCTATCTTATGATAATGAAGTAGCTCACTCCTACACCCCAAACATGCGCTGCACCGACTGCCAGAGCTTCTTTTTGCGGCCGGCGTCGTATTCGAGCATCTCGATTTCGCTGGCGCCGAGGAAGGCCGTGTCGTTGTAGAGCAGCACCGGCTCGTAGGGCTGGGTGGTGTACACGGCCACGTCGAGCAGGTTTTTGCCGAAGGCCAGGAACTGCCGGGCCGTCAGGTGCTGGCGCAGGCTGCACAGGGCCACCGGGTAGGAGTCGTGCTCCACGTTCACCAGCACCACGTCCTCCATAATCAGGCGCAGGGCCTTGAGCAGGTTGTTGAGAAACACGTTGCGCGGCAGCTTCAGGAACTGCGCCTCGGGCAGCCGCACCAGGACAACCAGACCGCCGAAGTTGCTGCCCAGCGTAGAAAAAGGCACGTGCGCCACCGGCGACTGGGTAGGCGAGGGTTGCACCCGGCCCGGCTGCGAAGGCGGCGCGGGTGCGGCCGCCGGCAGCTCACCCAGCGTCAGGGTAACCGCCGCCCGGCCCTCCGCGGCCGGCTGCGGCGCTACTGCCGGCGCTACGGGCATTGCTGGTGTGTTGCTGGAAGCTGCTGGCGCCGCTACGGGCGCCGGCGCCGGCAGGGGCACCAGCGGAACCGGGGCCAGCGGCGCTGCCGGTGCTGCTGCTGCCACCGGAGTTACGGCCGGGGCCATCGGTGGGAGTGGGGCCGGAGCGGATTTGGCCGTTGCGGGCGCTATAGCAGGTGCCGCCGCTGGTGCCGGAACCGCCGCGGCCGGAAGTGCAGCCGGCGCGCTTACCGGCGGGGCCGGCGCGGCTGGTTCGGGCACCACGTACAGCGAGGCTTCGGTATAGAAATTCTGGAAGAAGGCGAGCGTCGCGGCGTTATCCATGCAAAAGGGCAGAGTAGGGGGCGTAGGGGCAATTTACACATTCCCGAACGTCATTCAGTTGCCAGTAAGAACGTCATTCAGAGCGCAGCGAAGAATCTCGCCTACACCACTACATGCCCATGAATGCACCGTCAGCACGCGAGATTCTTCGCTGCGCTCTGAATGACGTTCTTATTGGCAACTCACCACTGAAAACTCAGCTCGCCGAATCTTCCTCGGCGGCTAATGCTACCATGTCGAAGAGGGCTTTGAGCTCGGTGGCTTCCTGCGGGGCCATGCGGCCGCCCAGCACCAGGCGCAGCTGGCGGCGGCGCAATGCGCCTTTAAACCACTCGTGCTCGGCTTCGGTTTCGGGCACCGCATCGGGCACGTCAATCGGGCGGCCCGACTGGTCGACGGCGACGAAGGTGAAGAAGGCTTCGTTGGACTTCACCTTGGTGCCGCTCGGAATGTCCTCGGCCCACACATCAATGTGCACCTCCATGCTGGAGCTGAACGAGCGCGTCACCTGCGCTTCGAGCGTAATCACGCTGCCCAGCTTGATGCCTTCGCGGAAGGACACGTTATCGACCGAGGCCGTAACGACGATGCGGTTGGAGTGGCGCTGGGCCGAAATGGCGGCCGCCACGTCCATCAGGTGCATCATGCGGCCGCCCATCAGGTTGTTGAGCGTGTTGGTATCGTTGGGCAGCACCAGCTCGGTCATGCGCACGAACGAGTCTTTAACGGGCTTGGGTTTGCGGGTCATCGGCAGGAGTTGGGTTCAGCTTGAAAGTGCGCAAAGGTAAGACGGCCGCGGTGAGATGGCGAGATGGTGAGATGGCGAGATGGTGAGATGGTGAAATGGTGAGATGGTGAGATGGTGAGATGGTGAGATGGTGAAATGGTGAGATGGTGAAATGGTGAGATGGTGAAATGGTGAGATGGTGAAATGGTGAGATGGTGAAATGGTGAGATGGTGAAATGGTGAGATGGTGAGTTTGCTGTTCGAGCGGCCTATTGGCGCGAGTGACGCAATCAGGACCGCTCGAACATAAAACTCACCATCTCACCATCTCACCATCTCACCGCTGGCCCCAGCCGGCTTTGCCCAGCAGCGGCACGAAGCGGAATTCTTCCAGCTCCTGGCGCGAAAACTCGTCGTCGCTTTCGCGCACTACGCGCACCATGCGCTGGCTGGCGGCGTCGCCCACCGGGATAACCAGCGCGCCGCCCACCCGCAGCTGCCGCAGCAGCGGCCGGGGCAGCGTGGGCGAGCCGGCCGTGACCAGAATCTTGTCAAACGGCGCGTGCTGGGGCAGGCCCAGCGAACCGTCGCCGCAGAACAGCTGGGGCGGGTGGGGCAGCTGGGCCAGGCGGCGGGCCGTGCGCTCGAACAGCACCGGGTTGTACTCGATGCTGAACACCTGGAGCGTGAGCTCCAGCAGCACGCTGCACTGGTAGCCCGAGCCGGTCCCGATTTCCAGCACTTTGTCGTGGGGGCCGATGCCCAGCAGCTCGGTCTGGTAGGCCACGGTGTAGGGCTGCGAGATGGTCTGGCCCTCGCCGATGGGAAAGGCCTTATCGTGGTAGGCGTGCGACTGGAAGCCGGCGGCGAAGAACTGGTGGCGCGGCACGGTGCCGATGGCGGCCAGCACCCGCTCGTCGCGGATGCCCTTGCGGCGCAGCTCCTCCACCAGCGCGCGGCGCATTCCTCGGTGGCGGTAGGTGTCGGCGGCGGCGGCGGGCATAGGGGGCGGAATAGGAGCGGCGGGCGGGGCTTGTTCGGGAGCGGGCTAACGGGTATTGCCTACCTTTACGCCGCGCCCACTGGGCCGGCCCGGCAGCGGGGCCGGGGCCAGCGGAGCCGTAAATTTAGGCCTTCCCGGCCACAACAGTCAGCTTTGCCGCCGGTCGAACCGCTTACCTGCTTCGCTCTTGATTCGTACTCTGCAAAAAATGAAGCTGATAGGCGCCGACTTTCTGGCGGCGCTGCTGGCGTGGATGTGCTTTTTTCTGGTGCGCAAGTACCTGCTGCGCGAAATTAGCCCCGACGCCGCTTACCATTTCGGCGCCGACGCCGTGTTTCTGGTGGGCGCGGCCCTGATGATTGCCACCTTCTGGACGGGCCTGTACGCGCTGCTGGGCGAGTACAACGACATCTTCCGCAAGTCGCGGCTGGCCGAGCTGATCCGGCTGACCCGCGTGTCGGTGCTCGGGGCCGTGCTCATCTTCTTCGTGCTGCTGCTCGACGACCAGGGCGTGCAGAACTACCGCAGCTACTACAAAACCATTTCGGCCTACTTCCTGCTGCATTTCGCCATTACGGCCGTGTTGCGGCTGTGGGCCGTGCGCAGCGTGCAGCAGCTGGTGCGCGGCGGCGTTATCAGCTTCAACACGCTGCTGGTGGGCTCGGGCGCGCTGGCCCGCGACACGGCCCGCGACCTGGCCCGCACCGGCCGCCACCTGGGCCTGCGGCTGGTGGGCTTCGCGCCGCTGGGCCCCCAGGTGTGCCCCGCGCTGGCCGCCGAGCTGCCCGACGTGGGCTCGTACCGCCGCCTGCCCGATCTGGTGCGCGAGCTGAACATAGAGCAACTGATAATTGCCATCGAGCCCGGCGAGCACCGCATCATCGAGGAAATCCTGACGCTGCTCGACGGCACCACGGCCCGCGTCAGCATCCTGCCCGACCTGTACCAGATTCTGCTGGGCTCGGTGAAGGTGAACCACGTGTTCGGCACCCCGCTCATCGATATCAAGCAGGACTTGCTGCCGCTGTGGCAGCAGGTGGCCAAGCGCCTGCTCGATGTGGTGGGCTCGGTGCTGTTTCTGCTGCTGGCCTGGCCGGTGTACGCCTTCACGGCCCTGATGGTCAAGCTGTCGTCGCCGGGGCCGGTGTTCTACTCGCAGGAGCGCATCGGGCGCCACGCCGTGCCGTTTCGCATCTACAAGTTCCGCTCGATGTTCGTCGATGCCGAGCAGCAGGGCCCGGCCCTGTCGTCCGACCACGACCCGCGCATCACCAAGTGGGGCCGGTTCATGCGCAAGGTGCGGCTCGATGAGCTGCCCCAATTCTGGAACGTCATCAAGGGCGACATGAGCATTGTAGGTCCGCGCCCCGAGCGCCGCTTTTTCATCGACCAGATTGTGCAAATCGCGCCCCACTACCGCCACCTGCACCGCGTGCGCCCCGGCCTCACCAGCCTCGGCCAAGTGAAGTATGGCTACGCCGAAACCGTCGCCCAGATGGTCGAGCGCCTCAAATTCGATATTCTCTACATCGAAAACATGAGCCTGGCCATGGACTTCCGGGTGTTGCTCTACACGCTCAAAATCATCATCGAGGGGCGGGGTAAATAAATCACAGATGGTACAGATGACTGGATGCCACAGATTCGTGCTGATGGCGAATTTTTCTGGATGCCAGATTCATTCTGGTGGCGGATTCGTTTTACTTGTTTGGTGGGTGGTGTTTTGCTCTTGTTGAAGCTGAAACGTATCTGGTATGGAGGGGTATAAGCACAAAGAGCTGACCGGAAAAATTATTGGAGCGGCTATGCGGGTACATACGTATTTGGGAGTGGGCTTCCCGGAGGTGGTGTACCAGCGTTGCCTGGCCATTGAGCTGCGGGAAAGCGGGGTTGCTTTCGAGCAGGAACTGGAGCTGCCGCTGTTTTACCGGGGCGAAAAAGTGGGCAGCCGCCGGGTTGATT
This sequence comes from Hymenobacter aerophilus DSM 13606, assembly GCF_000382225.1. Classification (GTDB taxonomy): domain Bacteria; phylum Bacteroidota; class Bacteroidia; order Cytophagales; family Hymenobacteraceae; genus Hymenobacter; species Hymenobacter aerophilus. The sequence goes on along the minus strand of NZ_KB907840.1, from coordinate 2,604 downwards.
TTCTGGCAGAAAAAACAGTGTTAGTCGAACTGAAAGCCGTCAGCGAAGTTACCACGCTACACCACGCCCAGGTCCTGAATTATCTGCACGCCTACCAGCTTGAAGTGGCCCTGCTCCTAAACTTTGGCGAACCCCGCCTCAGCTACAAACGCTTCGTCAACTAGCCCTGCCAGCCAGAAGAGGGCTACAAACTATTCCTACCAGAACGAATCTGGCATCCAGCACGAATCCGCCACCAGAACGAATCTGTGGCATCCAATCATCTGTACCATCTGTGATTTATGTTCACCGGCATCATCGAAACCCTAGGCACCATCACTGATGTGCGCCGCGAAGGCACCAACATCCATTTTACGGTTGAATCCGACTTCGCTGCGGAGCTGAAAATCGACCAGAGCGTGGCCCACGACGGCGTGTGCCTGACGGTGGTAGCCGTGGACGCCGCGGCCGGCACTCACGTGGTCACGGCTATCGACGAAACGTTGCAGAAAACCAACCTGAGCACCTGGGCCCCCGGCCGCCGCGCAAACCTGGAGCGCTGCCTCTCAGCCAACGGCCGCTTCGACGGCCACATCGTGCAGGGCCACGTGGATTTGACGGCTACCTGCGAGTCGGTGGAAGACCAGAACGGCTCCTGGCTCTACCGTTTCCGCCACGAGGCCGGCCCGGGCCGCGTCACGGTCGAGAAAGGCTCCATCTGCATCAACGGCACCAGCCTCACCTGCTTCAACAGCACCGACGACGGCTTCTCAGTGGCCATCATTCCCTACACCTACGAGCGCACTACCTTCCAGGACCTGCGCCCCGGCGACCGGGTGAATCTGGAGTTTGATATCGTGGGCAAGTACGTGGCCAAGCTGCTGGGGAAGTAAAAGCACATTAGCCGCGTCTGCCAGTGGCTGAAGTCGACGGTGCCAGCGTATCTTCCCGGCTCTATGCGCTACCTCCTGTTTCTGCTGCCGCTCTTACTTATCCGGCCCGCCGCGGCTCAAAACCGCCTCGACTCGGTGCTGACGGCTGAGCACGCGGCCGGTCATTTCAACGGGACGATGCTGGCTGTGAAGAACGGCCGGGTGGTGGCCCGCGGTAATAAAGGCTCCGCTAACTTCCAGTTTGCCGTGCCGGTCACCGACAGCACCCGGTTTCCGATTGCGTCGATGAGTAAGACCTTTACCGCGCTGCTAGTGCTGCAACTGCAGGAGCGGGGTCAGCTCAAGCTCACCGATAAAGCCGCCGCCTACCTGCCCGAACTGCCCGCGAGCTGCCGTCAAATCAGCCTGCTGGATTTGCTGACGCACTACTCGGGGCTGAAAAACGAGCCTATACAGGCCTACGACAAGCGGCTGCCGCTGGCGGAGTTCGTACGGGCTTACGTGGTGCGGGATGAATCGAAACCCACGCCCGGTTTCAATTACAATAACGTCGATTACGTGGTGTTGACGCGAGTGCTGGAAGTGGTGAGCGGCCGGCCGTACCCGGTGCTGCTGCAGGAGGCTATTCTGACGCCGCTGGGCATGAAAAATACCGGCGTACTGACGGATGACCGCATTATTCCTAACCTTGCCTACGGCTACCACAACTACTCTTTCGGCGGAGGCGGCCAGCCAGAACCACTGCAGAACGATACGCGCGACCTCGCCAACTACGCCGGGGCGGGGGCCATCTACTCGACGGTTGCCGACCTGGGCCGGCTTGTGGAAGGCCTGCGCACGAATCGGCTATTGCGGCCCCAAACAACGGCCCAGCTGCTCTTAAAGCCTCAGCAGCCCACCTACCTCGACTATGCCCGCGGCCGCCCCACCATCGGCTTTTACCACAACGACCGCACCTTTGCCCGGCCCGTACTGGAGCGCCGCGGCAGCATCGACGGCTTCAATTCCGCCCTGCTCCTCAGCCCCGATTTCAGCACCGCCCTCATTCTCCTGTGCAACACCGATACCGGCGACCTGGAGAAAATCGGCGATGCGCTGTATCGGCTGTTAAAGTAGAACTGGGCGTTTTCACGCTGACTGCGGCGCCTGGAAATCAACTCCAGCCCTTGCCCTCGCGTACACCAAACTGCACCAATTTCCTGCGAGCTATGTCGAAACGTGAATTAATTGAGCCCAACGAAGGCGACAAGCGCTACATCAAGCGCGACGAGGACGGCAAAATCAAAAAGTCGGTCGACCTTAATAAGTCGCTTTCCCAGGACGACCGCCACAACTCCAAGCACACCAGCAAGCCCGGCCACGGCGACGAGGGCGACGGCCACACCGGCAACCGCCAGCCGGCCGAATAGCGCCGGGCAGCACGTAGTAACCTTATAAAAGGTCACTAACGGATTCGTTAGTGGCCTTTTGATTGCATTTGTCCCGTCCGGCAATATGTTGACACTTTTCCAAAAGTTGTCATGAAAAACTCCTCTGAGCCGCGCGAGCGGCGTAGTCAACGCGACTACAGTTTGCCTTTTAAATTGGCCGTGGTGGGAGAAGTCGGCCGCGGTGAGTTGAGCTACAAACAAGCCCAGCGGCGCTACGGCATCCAAGGCCGCAGCACGGTCCTGACCTGGTGCCGACGCTATGCCACTCATTTCGTAACTTTTCAGGCCGCCGGACCCACTTC
>NZ_KB907839.1 GCF_000382225.1 Hymenobacter aerophilus DSM 13606 | reverse complement strand
TATAGCGGTTTCGTGAACGGTTTACCAAACTTCAGGCGGGTGTGGTATGATAGCCGCAGTGGTCAAACCAGCTCCGTGCATCGGCGCTGGTAATCCAGTGTACGGCGTCTTGCAGCGCGTCGGTTAAGGCCTTACGGGTGCGGGCCTGCGCCGTGCGCAACTTGGTTTTGAGTTTGCTCCAGGCCTGCTCCACGGGACTGAAGTCGGGCGAGTAGGGCGGCAGAAACAACAGCTCCACGCCCCGCTCGGCCAGCCACTGTTTTACCCCGCTCAGCTTATGAGCGGACGCATTATCGAGCACCACCACGTCGCCTGCCCGTAAGCCGGGGGCCAGACACTGCGTGATGTACCAAGCGAAGCGCTGCTGATTGAGCGCCCCATCCAGCACTTGCACGGCCTGCAGCCCCCGCACCGACAACGCCCCGATCAGCGTCAGCGCCTTGCCCCGCTGCAGCGGGCTGGCCCCGCCTACCCGTTGCCCGCCCGGAGCCCGGGCATAGCGGCGGCCATAGTCCAAGCGCAGGGCCGTCTCGTCGAGAAAGTGGAAGCGGGCCACGTCGGGGCGGGTGCACACGCTGACTACGTGTGCGGCGCGCGCCGTCCTCACCCGCGGCGTGTCGCGCTCAGTGGCGTGCTGGCTTTTTTTTTGCGGCGCAAGTTGTGCTCCTCCAACACATCCCAGATACAGGTCTGGCACACGGACCGGCCCGAATATGCCTGCCAGGCCTGGTTCAACTCGCTGAGCGTGGCATCGGCGTGCTCCCCCACATAGGCCACGAGCCAGGCTTGATCGTCGGCCGAGAGCAAGCGCTCGACACCGCCACGAGCGGGTTTGGGCTGGAGCGAGCCGGTTTGGTGTTGATGAGCGAGCAACTTAGTAATAAACGAGTAACTCACGCCGAAGCGGTCAGCTACCTGTTGGCGGGTCGTGTGAGGCTCCGCGCTGGCGGCGGCCACGCGGGTGCGCAAATCGAGCGAGTAGGGTTTCATCACTGGTCAACCATAACAGATGGTAAACCGTTTACGAAACCGCTATAGTACGCAAGTGAATATAGCGCTTTCGCGAACAGTGTGTCTATTGTGTTGTAGAGACGCAACATTTTGCGTCTCGTCGTTGAACGGCAGTAGGCGCTGGGCAATGTCAGCAACGACGAGACGCAAAATGTCGCGTCTCTACAACAGGGTAAACCGTTTACGAAACTGCTATATTTGGTCGATTTGCTTAGTGGAGAACCCCTGCCTGCGTTGCCCGGCGCGCGCTTCGCGCCGCTGCTCACGCTGGGGCTGCTGGCCACGTTGCTGGGGGGCTTTTGGCTGCCTGCACTCTGGCTTGGCACAGGGATGTTTGCTCTCACCAATTCAGTATTCCATTTCTGGCAGCGCACGCGGATTCAGCGAATAGTGCGCCCGCTGATGCAACTGGGCCGCCTGCACCGGGCGGGGCGGGCGCTGCATCGGGCGGCCTTGCCCCTGCGGCCGCTTCAGCAACTGGAGGCGCCCCTGGCCCGGCTGAGGTCGGTTTTGCGGCGAGTGGCGTTCTTTCAGGTGGAGGATAATATGGGGCTGCTGGAGGCGCTCAAGATGCTGCTGCTGCTCGACCAACTGGTATATGCCCGCTGCCGGGCGGCCGTGCAGCAGCAGGCGCCCGCCATCCGGGCCGTGTTTGAAGCCGTCGGCTACGCCGACTGCGCTTTGGCGGTGGCCAGCTTCCGCCAGCGCTTCACCACCTGCGTGCCGCACTTCGGGCCGGCGGCCGAGGGCATCCGGCTGCACGGCGGCTACTACCCGCTGGTGCCGGGCTGCGTGCCGAATGACCTGGCCCTGTCCGAGGCGGGAGTCCTGCTCACCGGCTCGAACATGGCGGGCAAAACCACCTTCATGCGTACGCTGGGCCTGAATGTGCTGCTGGCCCAGACGATTGCGACGTGCTCGGCCACCGCCTACCGCGCCCCCTTTTGCCGGGTGCTCACCAGCCTCACTCTGGCCGACAGCCTGCCCACGGGCAAGAGCTATTATCTGGTTGAAGCCGAAACCATGCGGCAGCTGCTGCTGGCCTGCGACGCGGCCCCCGGCAGCTACCTGCTGCTGCTCGATGAACTCTTTAAGGGCACAAACACGCGGGAGCGAATCGCCGCTAACAAGGCCGTGCTGGCTTATTTGCAGCCGCGCAGCTGGGTGGTAGCAGCCACCCACGATGGCGAGTTGGGCGCGTTGTTGCACTCCAGCTACGTCGAATACCACTTTTGCGAAACGGTTACGGCCGACGACTGGTACTTCGACTACCGCCTCAAGGCCGGCCCGCTCACCACGCGCAACGCTATCCGGCTGCTGGCCCGCCTGCACTACCCGGCGCAGGTGGTAGCCGACGCGCAGGCGCTCAGCGCCACGCTGGCGGCGCAGAAGCAACCTGAAGGCCCGCAATCGGGCACGCCGGAAGAGCCTGTGCCGGCAAACGCTTTGACCGGAGAGGACTATCAGTTGGGCTAAAGCGCGCGATGCAGCGACAGTAGCCCGCGCCAAGCGCCGCTCCTCACATCTGCCAGGCGGCCAGTAGCAAGACCGGACGAGCGTTATGCTGGCACTACCACCACTTTCTTCGTCTCGAAGAATTCCTCGGCGAAAAAGTCACTCAAATTCACCACATCAGCCTTCAACCCCGATTCGGCAATTTCTTCGGTCAGGTCGCCGCCTTTGAGGTAGTAGAGGCCGGTGCCCGGGGCGGCTTCGGCGCGGGGCTTGTAGCGGTGGGCAATCCAGGTGTGGAAGGTGGCCAGGCGGGCTACGGCGCGGCTCACGATGTAGTCGTACTTGGTCGTGAGCTGCTCGGCGCGGGTCTGCTCGGCCGTTACGTTGGGCAGGTGCAGCATATCGGCCATGTCCTGCACGGCTTTTATCTTCTTGCCAATGCTGTCGACCAGATGAAACTTCACCTCGGGAAACAGGATGGCCAGCGGCAGGCCCGGCAGGCCCCCGCCGGTGCCCACGTCGAGCACCGACGCGCCGGGCGCGAACTCGACCACCTTGGCAATGCCGAGCGAGTGCAGGATGTGGCGCTCGGTGAGGTTGTCCACATCGGTTCGGGCCACCAGGTTGAGGCGCTCATTCCAGCCGCGGAACTCGGTTTCGAGCTGGGCAAACTGCCGGCGCTGCTGGTCGGTGAGGTGGGGGAAGTAGTGGTCGAGCAGGTTCATCGGGGAGTGAAAACGGGGGTGAAATAGAACGTCATTCAGAGCGAAGCGAAGAATCTCGCGGGCGGTCGTTGCAGTAGTAAATACCATTGCAATGCCCGCCCGCGAGATTCTTCGCTTCGCTCTGAATGACGTTCTGGGGAGCGTAATTCCTCCCTAGATAATTTCCTTTTTGCCCTTCACCATGTCGTAGAGCAGCTCGCGGGCGCGGTGGAGCTGGGCTTTCACGGTGCCCAGCGGGGCTTTGAGCTCGGTGGCAATTTCCTCGTAGCTCAGCTCGTCGAAGTAACGGAGCGTGACGAGGCGCTGGTACTTATCGGGCAGCCGCGACACGACGTGCTGCATGATTTCGATTTTCTGGTTTTTGATGGTCGTCTCCTGCGGATTCAGGTTCTGGTCGCGGAAGTCGATGGTGATTTCGTCGCCGTTATCAATCTTGATGGCCGAGTCAATCGACATCGTTTTGATTTTATTCTTGCGGATAAAATCGATACAGTTGTTGGTAGCGATGCGAAACAGCCAGGTGCTGAAGGCAAACTCGGGATTGAACTTGTGCAGGTTTTTGAACGCCTTGGCGAAGGCCTCGATGGTGAGGTCGTCGGCGTCGTCGGCGTTGCGCACCATTTTGAGCACGACGTGGTACACCGGCTTCTTGTAAATCTGCATCAGCTCGGCGTAGGCCTTTTCGTCGTTGTTCTCCACCGCGGCCCGAATCAGTTTGAAGTCGTGCTTGGCTTTGGCGGAGAACTGTTTTTCCTGATTTACTTCCATCGGAGCGAGCGGTTAAGGAATAGGGAGATTCCCAGAGCTAGGTAAGTTACGAAATATACGGCGTCGAGCAGCGGCAGCCAGGTGGCCGGCAGCTGGGCTTCGAGCCGACGGTTGAGTTGTTGATAAACGGCCCCCAGGAGCACGGTTCGCAGCAAGCACACCGTTGCCAAAGGTACCCAATCGGCGGGAGAAAACAGCAGTGCAACGGCCACGAAGTAGTATAAGAGATTCGACCCGATGAATGTTGCGAGCCGCACCCGATCGGCCAGCCGGTACTGGCGGCCGGCCGACAGATGCCGCCGTTTCTGCCGCCACCACGCGGCCCAGGTGGCGGCGCCTTCGCTGAGCGTGTGGGCGCCCGGCTGGGCCACTATGGCCGCCCGCGCCCCGGCCGCCACGGCGTCCTGCACCAGCAAATCGTCGTCGCCGCTGAGGCTGCGGATGTGCGAGGCGAAGCCCTTGGTGGCCCGGAAGGTGGCCGAAGTGTAGCCCAGGTTGCGGCCCACGCCCATGTAGGGCCGGCCGCGCCAAGCGAATGACAGATACTGCGCGCCCGTGAGCAGGGTTTCAAACCGAATCAACTTATTTAAAAGCCCCCGCTCGGGCACGTAGGCCGAATAACCGAGCACCAGCCCGGCCCCCTGGGCAAAGCCGCGCTGCATGTACCTGACCCATTGATTGGTGGCCGGAATGCAGTCGGCGTCGGTGAAGAGCAGGCGGGCGTGGCGGGCAGTTTTGATGCCCAGCGTGAGGGCGTATTTTTTGGGTGCCAGCCCGGCCGGCGTGCTGCGGATACTTACGAGCCGCACGCCCGGAAACTGCGCCGCCAGCGCGCCGGTGCCGTCGGTCGAGCGGTCGTCGATGAGGATGATTTCGAGCAGCTCGGCGGGGTAATCCTGGACCAGTAGCAGCGGCAGCAGGCGCTCCAGGTTGGCGTACTCGTTGCGGGCGCACACGAGCACCGAAACGGGCTGGTCGGCGGCGGCAGGCGTTTCCGCGGCGGGCGGGCGCGCGGCGAAGGCCCGGAAGTAGTAGAGCGCGAAGTAGAACTGCACCAGCACGGCCGCCAGCAGCAGCCAAACGGCCGGAGAATAGGAGAGCAGCATAAAGATTTTCAGGCCGTAAAAGTAGGTATTAGCAGTACCTTTGTGGTTTAAAAGCTGCAAGCCACAAGCTACCAGCTGCAAGCCTTCCTCTTGTGGCCCTTCACTTGTAGCTTGGGGCTTGCCGCTTGCAGCTTATCCAATGACTTTCGACTTAGTAGCCAACGACCCGCAGACCAAGGCCCGCGCCGGGGTGGTGCACACCGACCACGGGCCCATCGAAACGCCCATCTTTATGCCCGTCGGCACGGCCGGCACCGTGAAAGCCGTGCAGCAGCGCGACTTGAAGGACGACATCAAGGCCCAGATTATCCTCGGCAACACCTACCATTTGTACCTGCGCCCCGGCCTCGACATCATCCGGCAGGCCGGCGGGCTGCATAAGTTCAACGGCTGGGACCGGCCCATTCTCACCGACTCGGGCGGCTACCAGGTGTACTCGCTCAGCAACACGCGCAAAATCAAGGAGGAAGGCGTCAAGTTCCGCTCGCACGTCGATGGCTCGCAGCACCTGTTTACGCCCGAGGGCGTGATGGACATTCAGCGCACCATCGGGGCCGATATTATGATGGCCTTCGACGAGTGCACGCCCTGGCCCTGCGAGTACGCCTACGCCGCCCGCTCGCTCGACATGACCCACCGCTGGCTCAAGCGCTGCATTGCCCGCTTCGACAGCACCGAGGGCCACTACGGCTACTCCCAAACGCTGTTCCCGATTGTGCAGGGCTCCACGTTCAAGGATTTGCGTGTGAAATCGGCCGAGTTTGTGGCCGAGCAGGGCCGCGAGGGCAACGCCATTGGCGGCCTGAGCGTGGGCGAGCCGGCCGACATGATGTACGAGATGACCGAGCTGGTCTGCGACATTCTGCCCCAGGACAAGCCCCGCTACCTGATGGGCGTGGGCACGCCGGCCAATATTCTGGAAAATATTGCGTTGGGCGTGGATATGTTCGACTGCGTAATGCCCACCCGCAACGCCCGCAACGGCCTCGTGTACACCACCCAGGGCATCATGAACCTGGCCGCCCGCAAGTGGGCCGAAGATTTTGAGCCGATTGACGCCGAGCTGGGCGGCTACGTGAGCACGTTCTACTCGCGTGCCTACGTGCGGCACCTGTTCCACAGCAAGGAAATGCTCGGCCCCCAGATTGCCTCCATCCACAACCTCACCTTCTACCTCTGGCTCGTGAAGCAGGCCCGCGAGCAAATCCTGGCCGGCACGTTCCGCGAGTGGAAGGACGTGATGGTGAAGCGGCTGATGACCCGACTCTAAATCACTGATTCACGCTGATTAACCGTGATTTCACTGATTTCTTACGTTCTGTTTTTTGTTCTGATTTACTTTGTCTTGCCCTAATCTGATTGGCTTTGATCGACTTTGATTGGCCCTGATTCATCCACAATCAGCGAAATCACGATCAATCAACGTGAATCAGTGATTTATGAAGATTCTCGATAAGTACATCATCACCAAGTTTCTCACCGCGTTTTTCTTCACGGTGGTGTTGCTCGTGTCGGTTATCTGCGTGATTGACTTCACGGAGAAAAACGACGACTTCATTCAGCACAAGCTGGGGGCCTGGCAGATTATTTCGGAGTACTACGTGAACCTGTTTCCGTACTTCGCCAACCTGCTCTCGCCCATCACCGTGTTTATTGCGGTGGTGTTCGTGACGGCCCAGCTGGCCTCGCGCACCGAGGTGGTGGCCATGCTGGCCTCGGGCATCAGCTTCAACCGGTTTCTGCTGCCCTACATCATGGGCAGCGCTATTCTGGGGGCCCTCACGCTGGCCATGACGGGCTGGCTGATTCCGATTGCCAACAAAACGCGGGTCGAGTTCGAGAAGAAATACATCAAGAACCCCTACCGGTTCAGCGGGCGCAACGTGCACTTCAAAATCGGGCCCCAGGACTACGCGTTCATGGAGAGCTACGACAACGTGAACAACGTGGGCTACAAGTTCGCGCTCGAAACCATTGATGGGCAGGTGCTCAAGCGCCGCCTCACGGCCGAAGCCATCAGCTGGGACTCGACCAAGCAGGCCTGGCACCTGACGCCCCAGCTGCTCCGCACTTTCAGCGGCGAAAAGGAAAGCCTCAAGAGCCTGCCCCCCCGCGACACCACGCTCAACCTGTTTCCAAAGGATTTCGCCAGCACCTACCGCCTGCAGGAAACGATGACGCTGCCCGAGCTCAACCGCTACATCGACACCAAAATAGCCCGCGGCGCCGATGATACGCAGGTGTACCTGAGTGAGAAGTACGAGCGGTTCGCCTACCCCTACGCCATGTTCATCCTCACGGTCATCGGCGTGATTATGAGCGCCCGCAAGAGCCGCGCCGGCGTAGGCGGGCAGATTGCGCTGGGCTTCGTGCTGGCTTTCGTGTTCATCATTTTCGTGATTCTGAGCCGCAACCTGGCCGCCGTGGGCACCCTCTCGCCCCTGCTGGCCGCCTGGGTACCCAGCATCGTCTTCACCGCCATCGGCGCTGTGCTCTACCGGGTGATACCGCAATAGGCGATTTAGTGAGGTGAAATACGAACGTCATTCAGAGCGCAGCGAAGAATCTTGCGGGCTACTGTTGAACGACAACCGTTATAACGACTCCAAGCGAGATTCTTCGCTGCGCTCTGAATGACGTTCTTTTCATCTTTCACTTTCCCCACCCGCGCCAGCAGGTAATCCGAACGTCAAACTCACCAAATCACCACCTCACCAAATCACCTTGTGAAAGACTACCTGCGCCTGCATTTTATTGTGTTGCTCTGGGGCTTCACGGCTATTCTGGGCAAGCTGATTTCGGTGCCGCCCGTGGAGCTGGTGTTCTGGCGCACGGGGCTGGCGAGCCTGGGGCTGCTGGGGCTGCTGCTGGTGCGCCGCCGCCCCTGGCGCCTGCCGGCTGCCGACGCGGCGCGGCTGCTGGGCGTGGGCGCCCTGGTAGCGGCCCATTGGATTACGTTCTTCCTCTCGGCCCGGCTGGCGTCGGTGAGCGTGAGCCTGGCCGGCATGGCCACGCTGGCCCTCTGGACTTCCTTGCTGGAGCCGCTGATTCTTTGGCGCAAGGTGCGCGGCTACGAGGTAGGGCTGGGTTTGCTGACGATGGTGGGCCTTTACATCGTGTCGCAAGCCGAGTTGGGGCAGCTGCTGGGGCTGGGCGTGGCCATTATTTCGGCGGGGTTGTCGGCACTGTTCAGCGTCATCAACTCCAGGCTGGTGAAGCAGCACCCGCCCCTGAAACTCACGCTCTACGAAATGGCAGGCGCCTGCCTGAGCATCGCGCTGTTTCTGCCGCTCTACAGCCACTATTTCAGCAACGGCCGGGGCCTGCAACTGGCCCTGCACGGCTACGACTGGCTGTGGCTGGCGCTGCTGGCCGGCGTGTGCACGGTGTACGCCTTCTCGACTTCGGTGGAGCTGATGAAGCGCATTTCGGCCTTCGTGGTCAACCTTACCATCAACCTGGAGCCGGTGTACGGCATCATTATGGCTGTGCTGCTGTACTCGTGGGGCATAGCGGGCTTCGAGGAAGAAAAACTCTCGCCCGGCTTCTACGTGGGCACGCTCATCATCCTCACCAGCGTGCTCATCCACCCCGTCCTCGACCGTTGGGACAAGCGCCGGCTGCTCAGGCGCAACCCGGTGCTGGGCTAAGATACAGGCCCCGTTACAGCTGCCCGCTCCAGACCGTGTAGCCCGTCGGCCATGGCAGCTCCGGCGCCTGCGGCAGCTCCGGAAACAGCCCGTACACCGCCGAGCCCGAACCCGAGAGGCTGGCATACGTGGCCCCAGCAGCGTAGAGCTGCGCCTTCACCTCGGCCAGCACCGGATAAACCGGAGTTAAGGCCTCTTCGAAGTCGTTGCCGACGGTTTCGCGCCAGGTTTCCACGGGCGCTTGCAGGCTCTGGCGCAGGTCGTGGCGCGGGGTGCGGGGCACCACACGCGCGTAGGCCTCGGCCGTGCTGATATGCAGGCCGGGGTACACCACCAGGCAGGGCGTACCGCGCAGGTCGAGGGTGAAGTCGTCGAACATGTCGCCGCGCGAGTAGGCAAAAACCGGCTCGTTGCGGATAAAAAAGGCGCAGTCGGAGCCCAGGCGGCGGGCGTAGCTTTCGAGTTTCTCGGGCGTCAGCTTCAACTCGAACTGGCTGTTGATGGCCTTCAGGGCAAAGGCGGCATCGGCCGAGCCGCCCCCCAGTCCGGCCCCGATGGGCACGTCCTTATGCAGGTGCAGCTGCACCGGCGGCAGGTCGAAATCGGCGGCCAGCAGCTCGTAGGCCCGCCGGCACAGGTTGGTTTCGGGCGCGCCCGGAATGGGCAGGCCGCTGAATTGAAGGCTGGTTTCGGCCCCGGCAGTTGCCGGCAGCACCTCAAAGGCATCGGCCCAGGGCAGCGGCACAAACACCGATTCGAGGTTGCGGAAGCCGTCGGGCCGCTGGCCGGTGATGTAGAGGCCCAGGTTGAGCTTGGCGTTGGGGAAGACGAGCATAGTTGGATTTAGCTACAGGCTGCAAGCTACAAGCCGCAAGCTTATGTCTGGACGTCACTTGCGGCTTGTAGCTTGCAGCTTGTAGCTAAAATAAGCTTGTAGCTTGCGGCTTGAAGCTTGCCGCCCAAAAAGATGTCTGCCTTCCCTTCTTCCTGGTACGCCCGCCGCGGCAAGCGCCTGCTCGATGTGGCGCTGGCGGCCCCGGCCCTGCTGCTGGTCGCGCCGCTGCTGCTGCCGGTGGCGCTGGCGCTGGCCATCCAGAACGGCGGGCCCTGGCTGTTCCGGCAGCCCCGGCCGGGCCTGTGGGGCCGCATCTTCACCTTCTACAAGCTCCAGACGATGCCCGACCGCCGCGACGCCAGCGGCCGGCTGCTGCCCGATGCCGCGCGGCTGCCGCGCCTGGGCCGCTGGGTGCGGGCCTCCTCGCTCGACGAGCTGCCCCAGCTCTGGAATGTGCTGCGCGGCGAGCTGAGCCTGGTGGGCCCACGGCCGCTGCTGGTGCAGTACCTGCCGCTGTACTCGCCCCAGCAGGCCCGCCGCCACGCCGTGCGGCCCGGCATTACGGGCTGGGCGCAGGTAAACGGCCGCAACGCTATCAGCTGGGAGCAGAAGTTCGCCTTTGATGTCTGGTACGTCGATAATCTGTCTTTCTGGCTGGATTTGCGCATTTTGGGGCGCACCGTGGCCCGCGTACTCGGGGCGCGGGGCGTGGCCGCCCCCGGCCAGGCCACGGCCGCGGCCTTCACCGGCACGCCGGCTTCTTCTGCTTCCGATTCCTCCCCTTCCGATTCCTCAACTTCCCGCTAACCGTGCAACTTTCCAGCAGCTCCGCCGCGCCCGCGCCTTCGGCCCCGCCCCAACCCGCCACCCCGCGCCGGCTGGCTATTTTCGGGGCCGGCGGCCTGGGCCGCGAGGTGCTGGTGCTGGTGCGGCAGCTTAACGCCACGGCGCCCGCCTGGGAGCTGGTGGGCTTCTACGACGACCAGCCGCCCGCCACCGACCTCATCCACGGCCTGCGCTACCTGGGCACCGCCGCCGACCTGAACGCCACGCCTGCGCCGCTGGCCGTGGCCGTAGCCGTGGGCAGCAGCGCCAGCCGGGCCGCTGTGGTGGCCCGCCTCACCTCTCCCCTGCTCCACTTCCCGGCCCTCATCCACCCCGGCGTCAGCGCCAAATCGTTCCAGCACCTGCAAATCGGGGCCGGCACCATCATCACCCAGGGCTGCATTCTGACTACTGATATCCGCCTGGGCCGCCACGTGCTCCTGAACCTGGGCTGCACCGTGGGCCACGACGCCGTGCTGGCCGATTTCTGCTCGCTGATGCCCCACGCCAACGTGGGCGGCGGGGCCCGACTGGAAACCGGCGCCTACCTGGGCACCAACGCCACCGTGCTCCCGCAAGTCCGGATTGGCGCCCGCACCGTACTTGGGGCCGGCGCCGTGGCCATCGGCAACCTGCCCGCCGACTGCACCGCCGTGGGCGTACCGGCCCGGGTAGTGAAAAAATAGGCGGCCCGCCCGGGCAGAACTTACCTTTGCCTTCGCGCCTTTCCCGGCGCGCTTCCGCGAGAAAACCACCTATGCACAGTCAGGATTACGACCGATTATACCTCTCCCCGCCCCACCTCGGCCGCCACGAGCTCAACTACCTACACAAGGCCATCGAAGACAACTGGGTGGCGCCGGTCGGCCCCAATTTGGATGGATTTGAGCAGGATGTGTGCGCTTTTACTGGCGTAAAGCACGCGCTGGCGCTCAACTCGGGCACGGCCGCCATCCACCTGGGGCTGCGGCTGCTGGGCGTGGGGCCGGGCGATGAAGTGCTGTGCCCCTCTTTCACGTTCGTGGCCACCGCCAACCCCATAACTTACCTCGGCGCCACGCCGGTTTTCATCGACAGCGAGGCTGAAACCTGGAATATGTGCCCCGAGCGGTTGCGCGAGGCCCTGGAGGATATGCGCCGCCAGAACCGCCGGCCCCGCGCGCTCATCGTGGTGCATTTGTACGGCATGCCTTGCAAGCTGCGCGAAATTCTGGCGCTGGCCGAAGAGTTTGACGTGCCGGTACTCGAGGATGCCGCCGAGGCTCTGGGCTCGACTTATGAGGGCAAACCGTTGGGCTCGTTCGGGGCCGTGGGGGTGTTTTCCTTCAACGGCAACAAAATCCTGACGACCAGCGGCGGCGGCATGCTGACGACCAACAACGCCGCCTGGGCCGCCCAAGCCCGCGCCTGGGCTACCCAGGCCCGCGACGATGCGCCCTACTACCAGCACTCGGAGCTGGGCTACAACTACCGCCTCAGCAATCTGCTGGCGGGCATCGGGCGGGGCCAGATGGGTTTGCTGGATGACCGCGTGAAGAAGCGCCGCGAAATCTACGCCTGGTACCAGGAGAAGCTCCGGGACCTGCCCGGCCTCTCGCTGGGGCCCACCGAGCCCGCCACGGGCCGCGCCAACCGCTGGCTGAGCTGCCTGCTGCTCGACCCGGCCGAAACCAGCGTTACCCCCGAGCAGCTGCGCCTGCACCTCGAAACCCGCAACATCGAAAGCCGCCCGCTCTGGAAGCCGTTGCACCTGCAGCCACTTTTTGCCGGCGTGCCCATGCACGGCGGCGCAGTTTGTACCGACTTATTTACCCGCGGCCTCTGCCTGCCCTCCGGCTCGGCCCTGACGGAAACTGACCTGCGCCGCGTGACTGACGTCATCCGGACGCTATGGCCTACCTGAAACCAGTACAACCCGTGCGCAACTAGTACATAAGGTTCCATCGGAGGTTTCTGCAGCACAAAAGCCCAAGCACTTAGTATATCAAGCAGCCAACGGGTATATAAGCCAGTCGTTCTAAGCGTCCAACGCCTGCTGCAAATCGGCCAGCAGCTCCTCCATTGGCTCGATGCCCACGCTCAGGCGCACCAGTCCGGCCGTAATGCCCAGCTCCTGCCGCTGCTCTTCAGTAAGCGCCCGGTGCGAGGTGCCGGCCGGGTACGAGAGCGACGAATCGACGCCGGCCAGGGAGGGCGCGAATGGGAACCGTTGGCTGGCTCGCATGAAGCGGCTCACGGCCTCCGTCGTATCGTCGGCGAGCCGGAACGAAACCATGCCCCCGAAGCGTCCGCTGCCTTGCTCAGCGGCAAGCTGATGCTGTGGGTGGTCCGGCAGGCCCGGATAGAACACCTCCCCCACGGCCGGGTGGCGGGCCAGCAGCTCAGCTACGGCTTGGGCATTGTGGCAGTGAGCCTCCATGCGCAGGCGAAGGGTTTTTTGCCCCCGCACGGCCAGCCAGCTTTCCATCGGGCTCAACGTCAGGCCAAACAGCGTCCCAATTTGCCGGAGCCGGGCCGCATCCTCAGGCGTGCGGGCCACCACGGCGCCGGCCGTTACGTCGGAGTGGCCGGCCAAGTACTTCGTGACGCTGTGCATCACCAGATCAGCACCTTGTTCTAAGGGCCGCGTGAGCACGGGCGAGGCAAACGTGTTATCCACCACCAGCTTCAGGCCCAGCGCGTGGGCCGCGTCAGCAGCGGCCCGCAAATCGACGACGCGCAGCAGCGGGTTGCTGATGGTTTCGCAGAGTAGCAGCCGGGTGCGGGGCTGCGCGTGAGCGGCCAGGTTGGTTGTCAGGTCGGCGAAGGGCACGTAGCTTACCGTAATGCCCAGCCGGCGCAGCTCCTGGCTCAGCAGCGCCGACGAACCGCCGTAGATGTCGGCCGCGCACAGCACATGGTCGCCGGCCTCGCAATAGGCCATAACGGCCGCGAAGATGGCCGCCATGCCCGAGCCGGTAGCCACCGCCCCCGCTCCACCCTCCAGTTGCGTTACGGCCGCGGCCAGCTCGTCGGAGTTGGGGTTGCCGTTGCGCGAGTACAGGTAGCGGCTGTCCGGCTCCCCGAAATACAGTTCCAGTTCGTTGAGGTCCTCAAACTTGAAAACCGAAGTCTGGTAAATCGGGGTGATTTTGGGGTGAATCTCCATGAATCGCTGATTTGCGCTGATTGATTGTGATTTCACTGATTCAATCACTGATTTTCGCTGATTAATCGTGATGACACTGATTTCTAGGTTCTGGTGCCGACTGACATGCACCAGAACCTAGAAATCAGTGTCATCACGATTAATCAGTGAAAATCAGTGATTAAAAAAAGCCTTTCCCGTAAAGGAAAGGCTTTTCAATGGAAGCTGAAAACCGCAGGTTACGCCGAAGCCCCCTCGGCCAGCACGATGACGTTGTTGCGGAGCACTTCCACTACGCCGCCTTCTACCTGGAAGCGGCTGGCGCCCCCGTTGAGCACGATTTCGCCGGCTTTCAGCGCCGAAATCAGTGGGGCGTGGTCGTTGAGGACTTCGAAGAAGCCATCGGCTCCCGGAAACCGGGCCGAATTAACCTCCCCTTCAAACACCTTGCGGTCGGGCGTGATGATTTCCAGATGCATATTTGGGAGAATTATGAATTTTGAATTATGGATTTTGAATTGAGCAGAAGCACGTTCTGAAGACCCAATTCAAAATCCATAATTTAAAATTCAAAATTAATAACCTACTTGGCTTCAGCAATCAGACGCTCACCTTTGGCTACGGCGTCCTCGATGTTGCCAACGAGGTTGAAAGCGGCCTCGGGCAGGTGGTCGTACTTGCCGTCGATGATTTCGTTGAAGCCTTTGATGGTGTCCTTGATGTCAACGAGCACGCCTTTGAGGCCGGTGAACTGCTCGGCTACGAAGAAGGGCTGCGACAGGAAGCGCTGCACGCGACGGGCGCGGTTTACTACCTGCTTGTCCTCCTCGCTCAGTTCATCCATGCCCAGAATGGCAATGATGTCCTGCAATTCACGGTAGCGCTGGAGCAGCTCCTTCACGCGCTGGGCGGTGTTGTAATGCTCGTCGCCGAGTACGTCGGCCGACAGAATGCGCGAGGTGGAGTCGAGCGGGTCAACGGCCGGGTAAATGCCCAGCTCGGCGATTTTGCGGCTCAGTACCGTCGTGGCGTCCAGGTGGGCGAAGGTGTTGGCCGGAGCCGGGTCCGTCAAGTCATCGGCGGGCACATACACGGCCTGCACCGAGGTGATGGAACCACGCTTGGTGGAGGTAATGCGCTCCTGCATGGCGCCCATTTCGGTGGCCAGCGTGGGCTGGTAACCTACGGCCGACGGCATGCGGCCCAGCAGAGCCGATACTTCGGAGCCGGCCTGCGTGAAGCGGAAGATGTTGTCGATGAAGAACAGGATGTCGCGGCCGGCACCGGTGCCGTCGCCGTCGCGGAAGCTTTCGGCTATGGTCAGGCCCGAAAGGGCTACGCGGGCGCGGGCTCCGGGGGGCTCGTTCATCTGGCCGAACACCAGCGTGGCCTGCGACTTTTCCATCTCGGCCATATCCACCTTGCTCAGGTCCCAGCCACCTTCTTCCATCGAGTGCTTGAACGCCTCGCCGTAGCGAATGATGTTGGCCTCGATGAATTCACGCAGCAGGTCATTGCCTTCGCGGGTCCGCTCGCCTACGCCGGCAAACACCGACAGGCCTTCGTAGGCCTTGGCTACGTTGTTGATGAGCTCCTGGATAAGTACGGTTTTGCCTACGCCGGCACCGCCGAACAGACCAATCTTGCCGCCCTTCACATAGGGAGCCAGCAGGTCGATTACCTTGATGCCGGTGAAGAACACTTCCGACGACGTGGCCAGCTCCTCGAAGGCCGGGGCCGAGCGGTGAATGGACAGCGGACCGTCGCTCTGGGGCTGCGGAATGCCGTCGATGGCCTCGCCGATTACGTTGAACAGGCGGCCTTTAACTCCCTCACCCGTAGGCATGGAGATGGGCGCGCCCAGGTCGCGCACGCCGGCACCGCGGGTCAGGCCCTCGGTCGAGTCCATGGCGATGGTCCGAACGCGGTCTTCGCCCAGGTGCTGCTGCACCTCCAGCACGATCGTCTGACCGTTGCCTTTGGTTACTTCGAGTGCGTCGAGAATATTGGGAAGCTTGGAGTTTTCACCCGCGAAGCTCACGTCCACGACGGGACCGATAACCTGGGTGATTTTGCCGGTATTCGCCATTGCTTTGTATAGGTTGGGATTGGGTGCAACGATTCAGGCCGCAAAACTACGGCTTAATCGTGGCATTGCCAAAGGCCGCGGCCACGGGGGCCGGTCAACTTTTTTTTCGGCCGCTGAAACCCTGATTTTCAGCTCCCAATAGCCCTTTAAGGCCCATGACTACCCCAAATCAGGCAAAAATTTTTCGCCGGAAATTTGCCTGTAATAAAAGGCCCCGTACATTTGCACAACCAAACGGCACCGCCTTACGGCCTGCCGCCCGGAAATTGTCCGATGGTGTAACTGGCAACACGCTTGATTTTGATTCAAGAAAGTCCAGGTTCGAGCCCTGGTCGGACAACCGACACAGCCAACGCGAAAGGCGCTGATTCTTCCTCCCCCGGAAGAGTCGGCGCCTTTCGCGCTTTAAATCACTCCCACTTCTCCCCTCGCGCCTCTGTTTTGGGCCGGCGGGAGATTTTTTCTTTCTACCCCTTTTACCTTCTTACCTCTTTTTCTCATGGCCCAGCAAGTCAAGCTTTTCGCCGGTAACGCCTCCCACGAGCTAGGCGAAAAAATTGCCGAAGCATTTGGTCAGCCCCTCGGCGACCTGAGCATCCAGCGTTTCGCCGATACGGAGCTCGGGCCCAGCTTCAACGAGAGCATCCGGGGCTGCGCCGTGTTCCTGATTCAGAGCACCAACCCGCCGGCCGAAAACCTGATGGAGCTCATGCTGATGGTAGACGCCGCCAAGCGCGCCTCGGCCGCCTCGGTTACCGTGGTGATGCCCTACTACGGCTACGCCCGCCAGGACCGCAAAGACAAGCCCCGCGTGAGCATCGGGGCCAAAGTGGTGGCCGATTTCGTGCAGAGCGTGGGCACCGACCGCCTGATGACCTGCGATTTGCACGCCGGCCAGATTCAGGGCTTCTTCGATATTCCCGTCGACCACCTCGACGGCTCGACCGTGATGGCGCCCTACATTCAGTCGCTGGGCCTCGATGATTTGATTTTTGCCTCGCCCGACGTGGGCGGCGTGGTGCGCACCCGGGCCTTCGCCAAGAAGTTCGGGGCCGAAATCGTGGTCTGCGACAAAATGCGCCTGCGGGCCAACGAAATTGCCTCGATGCAGGTAATCGGCGACGTAACGGGCATGAACGTGGTGCTCGTCGATGACATCGTGGACACGGCCGGCACCATCTGCAAAGCCGCCGAGCTGCTGATGGAGCGCGGCGCCAAATCGGTGCGCGCCGTGATTACCCACGGCGTGCTGAGTGGCCCGGCCCACGAGCGAATCCGCAATTCGGCCCTGCAGGAGCTGGTGATTACTGACACGATTCCGCTCAAGGAGGAGAACTCCAAAATCCGTGTTATTTCGCTGGCTTCGCTCTTCGCCCAGGCCATCCGCAACGTCGTCACCCACGAGTCCATCAGCTCGCTGTTTATTTAATAGCTGCCGCCGATATTTTTTTTCAGCGAAATAAATCCACTATAAATCAATTGCATATCATCAGTTAAAACCCCTTTTTGCTGTTGCTATGCGGCAATCCGTAGGCGAGCAAAACTGGAAGTTGGCACGGTGTTGATAATAAAGAGGAGGAGAAGGGAACTTTCTCCTCCTCTTTATTTCCACCCCTATGAAAACTCCGCTACTCCGTCTTGCTTCCGTTGGTTTACTGGCCCTAGGGCTGCTGGCCGGCTGCACAACCACCGTGCACATGCAGTCGTTGGCGCCGGCCGCCGTGGCCATGCCCCGCTCGATGGAGCGCATTGCCACGGCCAGCCGCGTGCTGCCCGAAAGCCGCCGCGACAAGTTTTTCGACCTGCTGGAGGGCGTCTTCACCGGCGAGGGCCTGCTGGTTGACCGCGTTGGCACCGAAACCTGCGCCCTGAGCGTGGGCGAAGCGCTGATGCGCAACAGCCCCCGGTTTCAGGTGACGCCGGCCAACCTGCAGCTGCTGGGCAAAACCCGCGAGTTTTTTCTGCCGCCGCTGGCCCCCGGCTATGTGCGGCAGGTGTGCGCCGAAACCCAGGTGGATGGCCTGGTAGTGCTGGAGGCCTTCGACTCCGACATGCTGGTAACCCAACGGCAGGAGGAGCGCATCATCAAGGAAAAGGACAAGCCCGACCGCAAAGTGCCGGTAACGGTAGCGGTGCTGGAAATGCGCCTCGTGACGGGTTTCCGCACCTACGGCCCCGAGGGCACCGTAGTCGACCAGGCCAAGCAGGAGGACCGGCTGCACTGGACCGCCGAGGGCCCCACCTACCAGGATGCCCTGCGCCAGCTGCCCCCGCCCGCCGACTGCATCCGCGAGCTGGCCGCCCGCATCGGCGACCAGTACGCCCGCCGCATTGCGCCTTCCTATGTAAACCTGGCCCGCGAGGTGTACACCAGTTCCCGCAAGGACGCCTACATGGAGCAGGCCAAGCAAATGGTAGCCGCCACCGATTGGGCCGCCGCGGCCGCCGTGTGGCAAAAGGCCGCCCTGAGCCCCGATGCCAAGGTGGCCGGCCGCGCCAACTACAACCTCGCCGTGTTTGAGGAACTCAACAACCGCCTGCCCGAAGCCATAGCCTACGCCCGCAAGGCCGCCTACACCCACCAGCTCCGGGCCGCCACCAGCTATTTGCGCGAGCTGCAGCAGCGCCAGCAGGCCGAGCTGGTGGTATCGGAGCAGCTGCCCGGCAGTTCTGCCAACTAATTGCACGAGGCGCTGGCCCGGTAGCGGGGCGCTGCGTGAAATGCGGTGGCCGCGGGGGTTTCAATTCCCAATCCGCCTGCCTATCTTTGCGGCCCGTTTACCTACTCTGGGTAGGCGGATTTTCCTCAAAAGCACACCTTTATGAAAAGCCTCGAGATTGTAGGGTTTAAAAGAGCGAATCTCGGTAAGAAGAACGCCAAGGCGGTCCGTCTCGATTCGTACGTACCATGCGTACTGTACGGCGGCGCCGAGCAGGTTCACTTCTCCGTACCGGCCATCCTGTTCCGCGAGTTGCTGTACACCCCCGAGGTGAACATCGTTGACCTCAACGTAGAAGGCACGCACTACCGCGCCATCGTACAGGACGCCCAGTTCCACCCCGTGAACGAAATGCTGCTGCACGTTGACTTCCTGGAACTGCAGGACGGCAAAGAAGTGAAAATGGAGGTGCCCGTGAAGTACGTAGGCGTATCGCCGGGCGTACTGGCCGGTGGTAAGCTGGTGAGCAAGCTCCGCAAAATCAAGGTGAAGGCTACGCCCGAAAACCTGCCCGACTCGGTGGAGGTCGACATTTCGAACCTCGCGCTGGGCAAATCCATCAAGGTGAGTGCCGTTGAGCCGAAGGGCTACACCATCCTCAGCAGCCCCGCCGCCCCGATTGCAACCGTGGCCATCCCACGTGCCCTCAAAGGCCAGCTGCAGGCTGAGAAGTAAATCACCGATTTTCGCTGATTGTGGCGCTGATTACGCTGATGCAGATAGCCTTAGCGTAAGCTGTCAAAACAGCACAACGAAATTCACAAAAAAGCCGCTCCCTTGCTGGAGCGGCTTTTTTACTTTTGCGGCGTAACGCAATACCTACTCCGCCAGGCTACTTGGCATCAGTGTAATTAGCGCATAAATCTGCGTAAATCTGTGATATGGTCTTTCTGATTTTATGTCTGGGCAACATCGGGCCCGAATATGCCGATACGCGGCACAACGTGGGCTTTATGGTGGGCGACTGGCTGGCCCGCAAGTACGAGGCCGCCCCCTGGCAACTGGGCCGCCACGCCTTCAGCACCGAGTTCAAGCACAAGGGCCGCCGGTTCGTGCTCGTGAAGCCGACCACCTACATGAACCTGAGCGGCAAGGCCGCCGCCCACTGGCTCAGCGCCCTCAAACTCGATAAAGCCCAGCTATTGGTCGTAACCGACGATTTGGCCCTGCCCTTCGGCAAGCTCCGGCTGAAAGCCAAAGGTTCGGCCGGCGGCCAGAACGGCCTCAAGCACATCCAGGAAACCCTGGGCACCGATGAGTACGCCCGCCTCCGCTTCGGCATCGACGCCAGCTTCGGCCGCGGCCGGCAGGTGGACTACGTGCTCAGCCCCTTCTCGGAAGATGAGAAAATTGACTTGGAAGGACGGTTGGAGAAGGCCGGCGAGGCTGTGCTGGCCTTCGGGACTTTGGGCGTGGAACGGGCAATGAACGTGGTGAATGTGAAGGAGTAGCTCGTGTCATTGCGAGCAGCGCGAAGCAATCTGCTTGAGCAAAACGGCAAGCCTTATCAAGCGCAAAGCCCCTGACACCAGCACGGACGTCAGGGGCTTTCTACTTATTGGGGCTTCAAGCTTTGTCCGATTGGATTGCTTCGCGCTGCTCGCAATGACAGTTTTTTACGCCACCGAACTACCCGGCCGTACGGCGCTGCTGGGCTGCATCAGGCTCAGCACACCGTCGGCGTTTTCGGCCATCAGTAGCATGCCCTGGCTTTGGATGCCTTTGATTTCGCGGGGGGCGAGGTTGAGCAGCACCTGCACCTGCTGGCCCACTAGGGCCTCGGGCAGGAAGTGCTCGGCAATGCCGCTTACGATGGTGCGGGGCTCATCGAACCCTAAGTCCACGCTCAGCTTGAGCAGCTTTTTGGTTTTGGCGACCTTCTCGGCGGCCACGATGGTGCCGATGCGCAAATCCATCTGCTGGAACTGCTCGAAGCTGATATCCTGCTTGGCGGGAGCCGAAACGGCGGCGGCCAGCTCGTTGGCCTTTTTGGTGTCGAGCAGCTTCTGCACCTGGGCTTCCACGGTGGCGTCTTCGATTTTGGTGAACAGCAGCGCGGCTTCGGCCAGCGGGTGGGCGGCGGGCAGCGCGTCGGGCCGGCCGGCCTGGAGCCAGGGGCCTTTTTCGGTGTTCAGCATGCGGCCGAGGCGGGCCGCCGCTTCGGGCAGGAAGGGCTCGAGCAGCGTGACAAGGCTGGCGGCCAGCTGCAGGGCCACGTGTAGCACGGTGCCGGTACGGGCCTCATCGGTTTTAATGAGTTTCCAGGGCTCCTGGTCGGCCAGGTATTTGTTGCCCAGGCGCGAAAGGTTCATCAACTCCGCCAGCGCCTCGCGGAAGCGGTAGTTCTCAATCAGCTCGCCGATGCGGGCCGGAAACTCGGCCAGCTGGCGCAACGCGTCCTCGTCTTCGGGCGTGAAACCGGCGCTGGCGGGCACCTTCCCGCCGAAAAACTTGTGGGTCAGCACCACGGCCCGGTTCACGAAGTTGCCCAGGTTGGCCACCAGCTCGTTGTTGTTGCGGGCCTGGAAATCTTTCCAGGTGAAGTCGTTGTCCTTGGTTTCGGGGGCGTTGGCGCAGAGTACGTACCGCAGCACGTCGGCCTGGCCGGGGAAATCGTGCAGGTACTCGTGCAGCCACACGGCCCAGTTGCGGCTGGTGCTGATTTTGTCGCCCTCCAGGTTCAAAAACTCGTTGGCGGGCACGTTGGTGGGCAGAATAAACTCGCCGTGGGCCTTGAGCATCGTGGGGAAAATGATGCAATGGAACACGATGTTGTCCTTGCCGATGAAGTGCACGAGCTGGGTGCCGGCGTCCTTCCAGTAGGGCTCCCAGGCGCCATCGGGCAGCAGCTCCTTAGTGGCCGAAATGTAGCCGATGGGCGCATCAAACCACACGTAGAGCACCTTGCCCTCGCCGCCGGGCACCGGCACGGGTACGCCCCAGTCGAGGTCGCGCGTGACGGCGCGGGGCAGCAGGCCCTGGTCAATCCACGATTTACACTGGCCGTACACGTTGGCCTTCCAGTCGTGCTTGTGGCCTTCCACAATCCAGGCGCGCAGCCAGGGCTCGTACTCGTTCAGGGGTAAATACCAGTGCTTGGTTTCGCGCAGCACGGGCTGGTTGCCCGAAAGCATGGAGCGAGGGTTGATGAGCTCGGTGGGGCTCAATGAGGTGCCGCACTTCTCGCACTGGTCGCCGTAAGCGTTGTCGTTGCCGCAGTTGGGGCAGGTGCCCACGATGTAGCGGTCGGCCAGAAACTGGTCGGCCTGCTCGTCATAATACTGCTCCGACACCTGCTCGATGAACTTGCCCTCGGCATACAGCTTAAGGAAAAAGTCGCTGGCCGTTTCGGCGTGCACTTTCGAAGAGGTACGCGAGTAGATATCGAACGACACGCCAAAGTCGCGGAACGAGTCGCCGATGAGCTTATGGTACTTATCCACGACCTGCTGGGGCGTCACGCCTTCCTTCTGGGCCCGAATGGTGATGGGCACCCCGTGCTCGTCGGAGCCGCAGATGAATTTCACGTCGCGGCCCTGGGCCCGCAGGTAGCGCGTGTAGATGTCGGCGGGCAGGTACACGCCGGCCAGGTGGCCAATGTGCACGGGGCCGTTGGCGTAGGGCAGCGCGGCCGTTACGGTGTAGCGTTGGGGAAGAACGGACATATTCGAGGGCAGAAAATCGGCTGGAAAAGCGGCCGGGCGGCCGCGGGAGTGCAAAGGAACGAGTAAAACCAGGAACCGCGCCCCCACACCCATGCAGCGGGGCCGGCGGACGAGCCTATATCTGCGAATAGCGCTATATTTAAGTTAGCCGCCAACGCAACCGGCCGTCACTGCTTTCGTTGCTTTCTTTCCACCATTTTCCGGTTCCCGTCATGAGCAAGTCATCCAAAGAAAAGTCGGCTAAGAAAGACAAGTCGAAGAAAGAAAAGCCGGCCAAGAAAGGCAAAGCCGCCAAATCCGCCGACGACCCCGCCGCCAAGGCGCAGGCCAAGGCCGCCAAAGCGGCCCGGAAGGCTTCCGGCACGCTCGGCAGCCAGAAAGCGGCCCAGAAGGACAGCCAGAAAAAGGCCCTCAAGAAAGCCGCCAAGCAACTCCAGAAAGAGCTGGATGGCCGCATCAACGAGGTGGTTAAACGCATCCGCAAAGACACCAAAACCAAGCTGCGCGAAGTGGTAAAAGACGCCACCCGCCGCCTCGACGTTGATGTGGAGCACCTCTTCGAGCAGGCCCTGCATACGATAGTGCGCGGCCAGGAAATCGGCACCTCCGCCGCCTCCGACAGCATTTCGGTGGCAGCCGACTCCGATATGCAGCCCGACTCCGAAGCCTCAGCCGAAGCGCCCGCTGTCCGGTCCACTACCCGCCGTACCTCAGCCGCCAAAACCAGCCGAACCACGCCTGCCAAACCAACGGCCGCCAAAACAGCCAGCGCAACCACCGGCCGCTCGCGGGCGGCCCGCAAGCCCGCAGCAACAACCGCTACGGCCACCGACCCGACCTCAGCAGCGCCCGAAACGGACGCCTGATTTTCGACTCGCAGTCGAAACGACAATTTCAAAAAGGGCAATGGCCCGCTGCCGGATAGCAGCGGGCCATTGCCCTTTTTTGGTGTGCGCAGCGGGCGGCCTACGGCAGGCGCAGCGTATCGGCCGGGGCGCCTTTTATGCGGCGCAGGCGGGTTTGGGGCGTGGCCGTGTTGTTGTCGTTGGTGTTGAGGGTTTCGGGGTGTTTCTGCGAGTTGATGCCGCTGGCCTGCTCGCCGAGCCGCACCCGGCCGGGCGTGGCGTCGGGCGTGGCGCCGCCGTAGCCGGCGTTGCTGTTGTAGGCCGCCTGCCGGTCGGCATCGGTGAGGATGCGACCGGGCACGCGCCGCACGCTGGCTTCTTCGCTGCTGGTTTCCTGTGAGGCAGTGCAGGCGCCAAGCAGCAGGGCGGCCGGCAGGAGGAGGCGAAAAATAACAGCGGTGTTCATGGCGGGTAATAAATAAGGCCGACCCAAAGCGGGCCGGCCCTATGGCTAACGGTGAAAAAGGTCCGAAGTTGGGACTAGCAGAGCCTACTCCGCTTTCTTGAACGTCATGCCGTACGAGTCCATGCAGTAGCGCAGGCCGGTGGGCTTGGGGCCGTCGTTGAACACGTGGCCCAGGTGGCCGCCGCACTTGGCGCACACCAGCCCGTCGCGGGTCATGCCGTAGCTGTTATCGGTCACAATTTTCAGGCTGCTGTTGGCGGCCGGCGCCCAGAAACTGGGCCAGCCGGTGCCCGACTCAAACTTGGCATCCGACGAAAACAGCAGGTTGCCGTCGGCGGCGCAGTAGTAGTTGCCCTTCTCGTGGTTGTCGTTGTAGGGGTTATCGAAGGGTTTTTCGGTGCCCTGCTGCCGCAGAATAAAGTATTGCTCGGCCGTGAGCTGCTTTTTCCACTCAGCATCGGTTTTCTGCACCGGAAACTCGCCGGGCTTGCCCGTGACGGGTTGTGGCTTGGGGTACTCCTTGCCCGCAGCCGAAGCCGTGGTGGTGCCGCGGGGCGAGTCGGCGGCATCCATCTTGGAGTCGCGGGAAGTGGCCTGCGAGCAGGCGGTGCTAAGCGTAGCGGCGGAAAGCAGCAGAGCTAAAAGGGTAGAGCGCATAAGGCGTTTTTTCGGTGAGGGAAAGCCGGCCACCAGAGCCGACAGTAACACAACATACGCGGCCCGGCTACAGTTCGGTTGGGGGCCTGAAGGGCGCTGCGGGCCGATTTGCCGGACCGGGCAGCGGGTCAGGGAGTTGGGCGCCGCGGCCAGCAGCTTTTCCTTACTCGCTGATAATTAACCGGCCGCCTGAATTTACGCGCATTGTTTCGTACATTTGCACCCGCAAAAACCCCTGTATGCAGAACATTCGGAATATCGCCATCATCGCCCACGTTGACCACGGCAAGACCACGCTCGTGGACAAGATTATCCACGCTTCGAAGCTGTTCGACGAACACCAGCAGTTCGACGACCTCATCCTCGACAACAACGACCTGGAGCGTGAGCGAGGCATCACCATCGTCTCGAAAAACGTATCGGTTCGGTACAAAGACGTAAAAATCAACATCATCGACACGCCCGGTCACGCCGACTTCGGAGGTGAGGTGGAGCGCGTACTGAAGATGGCCGACGGCGTATTGCTGCTCGTTGACGCCTTCGAAGGCGCCATGCCCCAGACCCGTTTCGTGCTGGGCAAAGCCATTGATCTGGGCCTCAAGCCCATCGTGGTAGTGAACAAAGTGGACAAGGAAAACTGCCGGCCCGACGAGGTGCACGAGCAGGTGTTCGACCTCATGTTCAACCTCGGCGCCAGCGAAGATCAACTGGACTTCGTAACGCTGTACGGCTCCTCGAAGCAGGGCTGGATGAGCACCGACTGGAAAGTAAAAACCGACAGCATCATCCCGCTGCTCGACGCCGTAGTGGCTTCCATTCCGGCAGCCCCTACCCTGGAGGGCACGCCCCAGATGCAGATTACCTCGCTCGACTACTCGTCGTTCGTGGGCCGCATCGCCATCGGCCGCGTGCACCGCGGTACGCTGAAGGAAGGCGCCAACATGAGCCTGGTGAAGCGCGACGGCACCATCAAGAAGGTGAAAATCAAGGAGCTGCAGGTGTTCGAAGGCCTTGGCCGCACCAAGGTTTCCGAGGTTAGCTCGGGCGAAATCTGCGCCGTGACGGGTATCGAAGGCTTCGACATTGGCGACACGCTGGCCGACGCCGAAAACCCCGAGGGCCTGGCCACCATCAGCATTGATGAGCCGACCATGAACATGCTCTTCACCATCAACAACTCGCCCTTCTTCGGTAAGGAAGGCAAGTTTGTAACCTCGCGCCACCTGCGCGACCGGCTGTTCAAGGAAACCGAGAAAAACCTGGCCCTGCGCGTAAAGGAAACCGACCGTGAGGATTCGTTCCTGGTGTACGGCCGCGGTATTCTGCACTTGTCGGTACTGATTGAAACCATGCGCCGCGAAGGTTTCGAACTGCAGGTAGGCCAGCCGCAGGTATTGTTCCAGGAAGACGAGAAGGGCAACCGCCTCGAACCCATTGAGCACCTGGTAGTTGACGTGCCCGAGGCTACGGCCGGCAAGGTAATCGAGCTGGTGACGATGCGCAAGGGTGAGCTGACCATCATGGAGCCCAAGGGCGACCTGCAGCACCTGGAGTTCAACATTCCGGCTCGGGGCCTGATCGGCCTGCGTAACAACGTGCTCACGGCTACGGCCGGTGAGGCCATCATGAACCACCGCTTCTCGGCCTACGAGCCGCACAAGGGCGTGATTCCGGGCCGTATTGCCGGTTCGCTGATTTCGATGGACACGGGTGCCGGCACGGCCTACACCATCGACAAGATGCAGGACCGCGGCGAGTTCTTCGTTGATCCGGGAGAAGAGGTGTACGCCGGCCAGGTTATCGGCGAGCACACCCGCCCCAACGACCTGACCATCAACATCCAGAAGGGCAAGAAGCTGACCAACATGCGTGCTTCGGGCTCCGACGACAACGCCAAAATCGTTCCCAAGCGTCAGTTCTCGCTCGAAGAAGCCATGGAATACATCCAGAAGGATGAGTACCTGGAGGTGACGCCCAAATCGATCCGGATGCGTAAAATCCTACTCGACGAGAACGAGCGCCTGCGCTCGGCCAAGAAGGTCGACTAGTCGGTTTCCGGAAGTTACTTTTTATAGGAAAGGGGCGCGACGCAAGTTGCGCCCTTTTTTGTAGTCCGGCGCAACCGGCACATTTTTCCAACCTACGCCTTATGCCTCCTCATCCTATGCCGACGAACACGAATACCGACTTGCTGGCCTTGCTCGGCCTCTTTGGCGCGGGCGATGCCGCCCCGCAGCTGGCTAAGCGGCTGCAATTGGTGCTCACCAACCCGGCAGAATATGCCAGGTAGTTTGCCGGGGAGCTGGCCGAGCGCGGCATAGCGGCCGCAGTGCCAGCCCAGGAGCTGCGCGACCTGGCCCTACTGGATGCCCTGCTGACGGAAGATCTGGCCGTAGAATGCGACTGGCAGGAGACGGCCGGCGAAATGATAGCCAGCCTGAACTACGTGCTGGCCCGCCAGGGCCGCCCCTTGCTGTCGGAAGCCCCGGACCTGGGTGCCGACGACGAAATCGGCCCGGAGCAGCTGGACCTGATGCAGGATACCCTGGAGCCCCTGGGTCTGGCGCTGGTACAGTTCAGCCTCGACGGCGACTCGTACCCGCTGGGCGTAGTAGCCCTGGACCAGACCGAAGAGCTGGCGAAGCGGGCGCAACAGCTGGGCTTTAAGCTGCACACCTGGTAGCGCGGCCGCCGTGGTGCCAGGTGTGCAGAAGATTGCCAGCCGGCTGGCAGTTGCTGCTCGGATTACGTACCTTCCTTAACCGCTACCGTTCACGCTACCCTTATGGACTCTGAAAACCGCAACAAGCGCGACCTGCCCGAAGTGGTAGCCGACATTCTGATTACGCTGGATAAGATGCAGCAGACGCAGGAGCAAATGCAACAGCGTATCGATGAAGGGTTTTCCCGCATGGAAAACTCTTTCGACCGGATGACCAACGCCGTCATCGACGCCATGAACCGGCAGACGGCCCGCTACGACACCGTGCAAACGGCGCAGAGCGCCTAGAAACCGAGGTGCGGGAGTTGCGGCAGCGGCTGGAGAACCTAGAGAAAGTGGTGTACAAAAAGGCGGTCTGAACAGGTTGACTGCCCTTAGCATTGCCGGAAGCGGCGCGGCCCTCGGAGCCGCGCCGCTTCTCTTTTTTCAGCTAGGAGCTGTTCTCAATTAAGGTAGAGCGTGATAACTCGTAGACAGATAAAGGAGTCAAACGTGCGGTCCAGCTTATCGTAGCGGGTGGCTAAGCGTCTAAATTGCTTCATTTTGCTGAACGTCTGCTCAATGTGGTGTCGCTGCCGATAGGCCACTGGGTCGAAATGAGGCATGTTCTTGCGCCGTGGATTCGGCTTAATGACCGCCTTGGCTCCTGCC
>NZ_KB907838.1 GCF_000382225.1 Hymenobacter aerophilus DSM 13606 | reverse complement strand
TGAGCCAAGCCGTTGCCTTTTCCCACACGCCCTTGTCGCGCCAGCGGGCAAAGCGCACGTACACCCGGTGCCAGTGGCCAAACTGCGCCGGCAGGTCCCGCCAGGGAGCTCCCGTGCGGCCCAGCCAAAGCACCGCTTCGACAAATCCGCGCGTGTCGGCAGCGGTGACCCCGCAACTCCCGGCTTGCCCCGGTAACAAAGGAGATAACTCGGCCCACATCTTGTCCGTCAATAGCGTGCGGTCTGCATTCATAGTCGATCAACAACTCCGTAATTGAGAACAGTTCCTAGGAGAGCTTGGGCTTGGTCATCGGTTAATGGGACACTCATACAAGGCGGCGTCTGCGCGAGATTGTGATGTAATAATAAAGCTATTCGCTTCTTTCAGGAAACGGCCAGCGTTTTCCCTCAGTACTGGAACATTTCCTGCAGCCGGTCGCAGACGGCCTGTGCCGTGGCCTTGGGCAGCACGCCCAAGCGGCGCACCAGACGCGTTTTGTCGACCGAGCGAACGTGGTCGAGTGCCACTTGGCCCTCTTTGCCCTGAAAGGTGCAGTCCACCCGCGAGGGGTAGTCGCGCCGGGTGCTGGTGAGCGCGGCGACGGTGACCGTGCGCAGGTAGCGGTTCATCTCGTCGGGGGAGACCACCACGCAGGGGCGGGTCTTGTTGATTTCGCTGCCCTGGGTCGGGTCGAGGTTGACGAGCCACACCTCAAAGCGCAGCACGCCGCTTACCACTGCCATTCCGTGTCTTCAAATGCGTCCGAAAACCCCTCTAGCAGCTCGCCTTCCGGGGCGGGTCCCTGAGCCAGGGCGTGCTGAAAGCGTGCGTCCCAGTCCTGGCGGCGCGGCGCGGCCACAGGGGTGATGAGCAAGCCTTCCGGCGT
Organism: Hymenobacter aerophilus DSM 13606; assembly: GCF_000382225.1. Taxonomy (GTDB): domain Bacteria; phylum Bacteroidota; class Bacteroidia; order Cytophagales; family Hymenobacteraceae; genus Hymenobacter; species Hymenobacter aerophilus. The sequence goes on along the minus strand of NZ_KB907838.1, from coordinate 29,106 downwards.
GGGCCGCAGGTCGACCTCGCCGGCCAGATGGTATTGCTGCAGTAACTTCTTGGGCAGCACAATCCCCTGGGAATTGCCCACCCGAATCAGGCGCGTGTTCATCAAGCAAATGTATGTACAATGTAAGTACATTTGCGCCGCTCTCTTGGTTTCATTCCTCGGATACCGTTCCGACCTTTTCACTGAATCAAAATGGCAATTCTATGCTGGTAAATATGGCCGGCAGAAGAGGATAGCTTTGCTGAAACACTTTTTACCTTCTCCTATCAATACATGGACGAGCCCGATGACCTGTTATGGGCCAAGCAGCACTGGCAACAAGCCGGGACGATTGCCCTACAAACAGCTTCCGAAGCCGAACTAGCTCGTTTTGCCATGGTGCACCGGGTTCAACTGCCCGCTGATTTGGTCCGCTACTTTGCCCTCGTCAATGGCACCGGCGGGGAGTACGACGAGCCTTTTTTTTGCTTTAACAGTCTGGCAGAAGTACAGTCTGTCGCTGAGCGGTTTCATGACTACCATGGGGTGCCCAAATACAGCGACTTGCTGCACACCTGGCCCGAACATGAGCAGTTTTATGTGTTTGCCGATTACATGATTCACCTCTTTGCCTATGCCATTCGGCTGGACACCGGTGCTTCCTCTACCAATTCCGTGTATGTGCTCTGTGGGGGCGATTACCGGCCAATAGCGGAGAGTTTTACCGAGTTTCTCGCCCTCTACAAGCGGGATTCAGCCGTGCTGTATATGGGCGATGAGGAGCTCGAAGAGTAAATCAGTTCGCTCGTTTCACCAAACGAAGCGCGTTTACCTTCGGACCGTTTTTTTGAATTCTCGGCATTCCATTGATTAGATATCAAAGAGATTATAGTCATTCTCCATGCTCCGCACCCTAAAGAATCTACGGCAGAAAATAGCTGATAATGCTGAGCTAATATGGCTGTTACCGCTATTTTTTGTGGCTCTTATTCTGGCGATACCGGCTCTTCCGTTCATTCTTATTTATGCCCATTTAAGCGATAAAAAATGTCAGAAAAGCTACAAAGAGTATCTGGCTAGAATGAACGGCACCTGCTTCTTTTATTACAATAATCGAAAAAGCAGCTTTGCTTATATCCGCGAATTTTTGCTACCAGCGTTGTCCCCATCTGTTCAGGTTGTTTTCGTTGAGCGACGCGAAGTTGACGCTGGGCCTGATGGTAAATACTTGGCCAGGATGCTTGGGGAAGTAAAAGAGCGAAAAGGCTTTCCATATCTACTAAAGATTATGGATGGACAAGTAGTAGAGTGCTCCGTCAACAACCAATTCTACAGCATCATGATTGGCCGCAAGCCCTTAAGCCCGCTTTTGGACAGGATAAATGCCTTCTACAATGCTACATAGGCCCTTTCTCCTGTTTAATTAGCACCCTAAAATCTAATCGTGGAGGTCGTTCTGAAGCGGCTAGCCGAAGTAGCACCAGCCCCGATTTTATTAGGTACCCAGGATGGGACGTGGCTGGTGCCGCTATGCTGGCCGCTTGGTTGAGGGATGCTGTCCCACTTCGACGCCGCCAGGCAACTGGTGTACGCTCACCTGCTTATTGAGCATCATCATCCGCATAGGCCAACTCGGCAGTTGTGTATGGAAACGATTGAGGCCTATGCGAACAGCACCAGTAGCCCGAGGGTCGCCCAAGAGGAATCAGAGTGGCTGAAGCATCAGGCACAAGTTCAATCGCTCGCTTTGCTATTCCGACCGTTAAAGTGAACACAACATGCGAATGATAAAGCCGTTTCAATGAGCTTCTTTTTGCAGGAGTAGCTGCGAACCGAAACCCTTATATTTTAGCCGGATGAAGCTATTTTCACTAGCAGCCGCTGGCCTACTGGCTTTCGCCGGCTGCGCCGGCAAGGAGTCCGTCCAGCCCACCACGCCAACGGCCAACAGCAGTCCGCTGCCGGCCCTGGCAGCTGGCGATGCCGTGCTCTACGAGGTGTTTATCGCCAATTTCAGCGCTGCGGGCACCCTGGATGGGATGCTCCCCCGGCTCGATTCTATCCGGCGGGTGGGGGGCAACGTGGTGTGGCTGATGCCGCCTTATCCTACCCGGGGCTCGCCTTACGCCGTCGACGACTACCGGCGCATCACCCCCGAGTTTGGCAACCTGGCCGCCTTTGATGCCTTGGTGACCGCCGCCCACGCCCGGGGCCTGCGCGTGATGCTGGACTGGGTGGCCAACCACACCTCTTTTCACCACCCCTGGATTCAGACCCACCCCGACTGGTACACCCGCGACGCCACCGGCCGCATCGTCCATCCCCTGCCGCAGTGGACCGACGTGGCCGACCTGGACTACAGCCAGGCCGGGCTGCGGCAAGAAATGATTGAATCCATGAAGTTCTGGGTGACGCAGCACGGCGTTGACGGCTTTCGCTGCGATGCGGCGGACCTGCTGCCCGACGACTTCTGGCGTCAGGCCTTGCTCGAGCTGCGCCAGGCCAACCCTAACCTGCTGCTGCTGGCCGAAGGCCGCCGGGCCAGTCACTACGCGTCCGGTTTCGACATGGCCTTTGGGTGGGACTTCTACACTGCGCTGGAGCAGGTATTCGTGCGCCGCGACCCGGTCAGCCGCCTGACAGCCGCTCACCGGCAGGAGATGCAGAGCGTGCCCGCCGGGCGCACCCGCCTGCGTTTCACTACCAACCACGACGAAGTACAGGCCGGCGTGCCCGCCGTGCGATGGGGCAGTGAAGCAGCCGCGCGGGCGGCCTACGTGGCCACGGTGGCGTTCGGCGCGACGCCGCTGCTCTACAATGGCCAGGAAGCCGGCGACCCTGCCCGCATGAATGCCCAGCGCACTCCCATCCGCTGGGGCCTCGATCCGACGGCGGGGGTTTTTTATCGCGGGCTGCTGAACGTATATCATCAACAGCCGGCCTTGCGCCGGGGCAGCGTGGAAGACCTCTCGTCCAGCGACGACGCTTTGCTGGTGCACCGCCGCCTGGGCACCGAGGAAGTGCTCGTACTGGTCAACGTCCGGGGCACCCCCACGACGGTGGCCTTGCCCGTAGCCGTGCAAGGCGCGAGTTGGACGAATGCGCTAACCGCTGCGCCGGTGGCTGTCAGTACCTCGATCGCCCTGCCGGCCTACGGCTATGCTCTATGGCAGCGCTAGCGATGCATAATACCCTCCTTTGGCTATTTGGACCGTTTTCTTGAACCGGAATTACCTTGCTGGTATGCATGGATTTGACAAGGAGCAGGTCGCGGCAACCATCCTGCACATCGTGCATCTGGTCAGCCGTGGGGGCATCGAGCAAGTGCTTCGGGGAGGCAAACCCAGCAGATGTACTGTCGAGGAGCTTAACGCTGTGCTGGCAGAGCACGGACAAGGCTTTACCCTGCCGGCCAAGGCCCCCAAAGCCTACTTGACACGCGGGGAAGGGGAGCCGGCCAAACTCTACGCCGACATCCGAATGTGTGTCGACGGGGCCCCGAGCGAATTAGTGCTGCGCTGCACCCTTTTCGCAGAACAGAGTGCGGGCCATTACGCCTACCGAGTCGAGGATTTGCTCGCCCCCTGAATTGGGGCAGATGCTTATACTCTACTTTGCCTTTTCGACCGTTTTCGTGGACTAGTAGCGCAGGTTTCGCAGCCTCCTACACGGTTAGCCGCCAGCTGAAATAGGCCCGGACAATTTCTTCCGCAAACCACTTGGCACCTGGCAGGTGGTCGGCGGTAGTCAAGAGCCCATACTGGTCGAAGTCGCGTTCGCTCAGGTTCTGGACAAAAGTCAGGGTGCGTAGCACGTGGTCCCGGGCCGGGACCAGCCGGGCCGACGAGGGCTGGTAGTACTCCGCGTAGCGCAAGAGCGTTTCGACGGGTTCGGCTGCCCAGTGCCGGGTGATGACAATTGGCTCGTCGAGCAGTTCGAGGGTGATGCCGTTAAGCAGGGCCAGACATCCTTCCTCGACCAGCCGTTGGTAGTGCACCGATTCGGCTGATGGCCGGGTAAAGCCCAGCGAGAGGTACTTCCAGTAGGGCAGGGTGAACTCGTCGGCCGGCATGTAGATGCTGACCGTCTCGCCCAGATTATCATCGAAGTAGCGCAAGATGTCTTTCCGCAAGGCGGCGAGTTCGGCGTAGCTGACTGCTACCCGTTCGCCGCTTAATTCCACACGGTAGTAACTGCTCATAGCGTCCATAGGTGTCGGCAACGTCCTCACTGCAAACTTATCTCTCCTAAATTTGAACAGAGCGCGTTTAGCTTCGGACCGTTTCACTGAACGGGGCCCACACATATTCTATTCGCACTTATGGGGCTATTCTCTCCAAATAAATGTTGTCGTACATCGCCTTGTGGTGAATAATGAGTCGTCCCTTCCGAGTTTCTAAGGGCAAGCGAGTCATTATCAGTACATCGTCGAATCTGGTAAACTCATAGCCATGCGCTTCGTCCTCCTCCGCAAAGAATTTGTCAAACGTGATGGCGCCTGCTTTCACCGACCACCTGCCCGTATTGGTGTAAACCAATGACTTGTCCTGTTTCCGGTAAAGCTGGTTGATGTAGCGCCCGCCCTTGAGGATGCGCACGGTGTCGATGGTGTTGACATTGTTGCGCGAGACGTAGAGCCCAGTGGGGTCGGGGTCACCTGCGCAGCCGGTCATCGCAACACAGGCAAGAGCAAACGACAAGTAGCAGAGAGAACGCATCTACAAGTTACAAAAGCAGGTAATCCTTTCCGAAAAGTAACGGGTAATACGAAGCATTACAATCCCTCTTACAACTGAACGGCGCGTGTTTAAGGACCCACCGTTTTTCTAGACTGAGCGAGCCTGTCTCTCCTTGGCACCTTTTACGGTTCGGACCGTCTATTGCGCCAAGCTGCGCGTTACATGGCCCTGCTGGTCCAGGAAGTTCAATTTCGCGACGCCATTCGAATCCACGAGTAGCTGCAGGCGCGGCTTGCCCATGCGGTCGGACAGGGATACCATGGCAGTTTTGCTTTCGTCTTTGCCCACGAATACGCGTTGAGCAAATGCTTTCTGCCCGGGGATAGGCTCCAGCATCTGGTGCATTAATGCCTCTTTAGCCAGACCGTCGGGCATTTTTTGCGCTTTCTTGTACTCGGCGCGCCAGTCCCAAAAGTCCGGCTTCTTTTGCCAGTCGTCAATGTGCAAGCCGGTGTTTTGGTCGCCGTTGTCGTCTTGGTAGCTCAGGTACAGCACCTGGTTCTGGTTATACTGGTCAAAGGAAAGGTGCCCAGTGGCAGTGAAGTTTCCCTTTTCATCCTTCCCCCCCCGGAAAACTAAGCCCCCGTTCTCGGTACCTTCGTCGTTGTAGAACACAAGCCCCGGCCGGTTTCCTCCCGGAATGGGCGGGGTCAGCGGTTTGCCATAGCCCAACACTTCGGGCGAGCGACTTTGGTTGGAAATTACCATGCGCAGCTGCCCATTGCTTTCGAGCACATTGATGCGCTCCACCGAAATTTCCTTGAAACGGCCGTTGCCAGAAGTACGAAAAGCCGACAGCGCGGCCACCCCTAAGAGCACGGTTAGTAGGCCCGACTGCCATTTCAGGCGGGTTATTTCTTTCTGCATTTTGACCAGTTGCTCTTCCATGATTAAACATTTGATGAGCGCCAAAAGCAGTTTCTCTCTCGAAAACCTGTCGGCGCTGGCGGTGCCCCCTATGCGCAAACTCTGTTTTTCTTAAACAGGAGGCGGAACCAACGTGTCGGACCAACGGAGTGAGCCGTTTCTCACGGCTTTACGTTTTGAGGTTACACTTTCTCCTTCTCCAATTATGGACCTGCACTTCGTTCGCCGCGGCACCGGCCGCCCCCTGTTACTGGTTCACGGTCTCGGCGGCAGCTGGCGGTCCTGGAACGCCATCCTCGACACGCTGGCGGCCGAGCGCGACGTTATTGCCGTGGACTTGCCCGGCCACGGGCAGACCCCGGCACTGTCCGGCATTCATTCCATCGGTACTCTGGCTGATGCAGTGACCGACTTTCTGACCCGGCACGACCTGCTTGGCATCGACGCCGTGGGCAGTTCCATGGGTGCGCGGCTGGTGCTGGAGCTGGCCCGGCGCGGCGGCGTGCTCGGCGCGGTGGTATCATTGGATCCTGGTGGGTTCTGGCAGGGCTGGCAGATTCCGGTTTTCTACCATTCGGTGTCCTTGTCCGGGAAGCTGGTCAAGGTCCTGCAGCCGGTGATGCCCGCACTGGCCGGCTCGGCTGTGGGGCGCACCGTACTGCTGCCGCAGTTTTCGGCCCGGCCCTGGGCCGTGGATGCGCAGTTGGCCCGCGACGAGATGTACAGCTTCGGGTGTTGTTAAACAAATAGGGTAAAACCTCCGACTCGACCGGTTACGCGGGTTTGCTCGGCGGCTGCCAGGCGGCAATCAAGTCCATGTCAAATGGGGCTTCGGCCGGCAGGGGCTGGTCGGAGAAGTCGTACTCGCCGTGCAGGTTCACGTGGCGGTAGGAGAGCACGGCGAAGGGCGAGAGCGTGGCCAGCGTAGCCGCTTGCTGTTCCGGGGGCAGCCGGGCCAGGTGCTGGGAGAGGTGCAGGTAGTTCCAGCAGATGATGGCGTTCATCAGCAGGCGCTTGCAGGTCTCGGCCACCAGCTGCTCGGAGCGGGTGGCGGCGTGGAACTCCTGGTTGCGCCCGTGCCAGACGGCGTGGGCGAGCCGGTGGGCGCTCTCGCCCTTGTTGAGCTGCTTCTGGATGCGCTGGCGCAGCTCGACCTGGTCGACGTAGCGCAGCAGGAACTCGGTTTTGACCAGCCGGCCCAGCTCTTTCAAGGCCCGGTAGAGCGGGTGCTGGCGGGCGTAGGAGTTGAGGCGGCCGAACAGACGCGAGGCCTCGCTGTGACGCAGCTTGAGCGTGACGACCAGGCGCAGGACCTCGTCCCAGTGCCGGGCGATGCGTTCGGGGTCGAGGCGCGCGTTAGGCAGTAGCGTCTGCCCCAGTTGCCGGTGCGTGGCCACGGGCTCCCAGCTGTAGAGCTGCTGGTTGGTGAGCTGGCGGATGCGCGGCTCGTAGGCGATGCCCAGCATGCGGGTCACGGCGAAAATGACTTCCGTGTAGCCGTGCGTGTCCGTGCTGTGCACGTCGGTGGGCCGCACGGCGTGGCGCAACAGCCCTTCTAGCAGGTGCGTGGCCTCGCGGTCGGCAGCGCTGAACACGGTCGAGTCGAAGACAAGCAGCGTTTCGTCCACGTAGGAGTAGGCCGTCAGGCCGCGGCGGTTGCCGAAGTATTTGAAGGAAGCGCTGCCGCCGAGCGAGTCCACGGCCAGGTCGTATTTCTGCCCGTCGCTGCTGCTGTGCAGCACATCGGGCGAGAGCCGAAAGGCCTCGCGCAGGCGCAGTTGGCGCGTAAAGTTGAGAATCAGCTCGTTGGCCTGGCGCAGGTTGTCGAGCGAGAAATGGGTGCTGGCCAGGCGCTGCAGGGCCGCTTCGTCCACCTGCGGCGCAACCTGGGCCAGGCGGCGCAGGCCCAAGTTGCAGCCGAGTCCGACCAGAGCGGCCAGCAGCTGCGATAAGGGGGGCGGCGTGCGGGCGTGCTTGCTGGGCAACGAGCCAAAAGCCGTGTCAAATTGGGTGAGCCGGGCCACGCTGGTGAGCACCTCGCGCAAGGGCACCACCCGGTGGCGGGGAAACAGGTGGGCGGGCAGGCGGGGCTGCTCGGCCGGCAACCGGGGCGTGGTGAGGCGGTAGCGCCCGGCCGGGGTGCGGTGCGCGTGCGGGTTGTCGGCCCCGCTCAGGTGGGCGTTCGTGGCGGCAAACTGGGCCTGCAGCTGCGCCTGAAGCGTGGTTTGCACCGTGGCAAAGTCGCGCCAGGCGCGAAGCCCGGCCTGTTCCAGCAGGGCTTCGCGCTGCTTGGCCCACTGCGCGGCCGGCAGCAGGTAGTGCTCGAAGGCCCGGTACTGGTAGCAGCAGGTGAAGTTGAGCTGGCCGGATTTGACGGCCGTGGCCATCTCCAGAAACAGCAGCGCTTTGTAGAGCGATGGGCGCAACCGGCCCTGCGCATCGAGGACGTAGGCCCGTTGCGTGAGCGAGAGAAAGTCCAGCGGCACCTGCGCGCCCAGGTGCCCGTCGTGCTGCTGGTAGTACTGCACCGCCCGCCACAGGTCGGCGCGGGTGGTTGCTTCGTCCACGACCAGCGCTTTGACCAGGGTCCCGAGCTTAGTCTGCAGGCGCAACGAGGCGGCGGCCAGCGCCTCGTGAAACAGCGCCTCTCCGGCCTGCTGCTCGGTGGCCTGGCGCAATTGCTCCAGCTGCTGGTGGTCTTCGCTGAGTTGCGCGGCCGTGACCTGGTGGCGCTGCAGCAGCGCGTCGATGCGCTGGAGCTTCTGCTCGGCCGGCACGTCGGGCGCGTCGACCAGGGCGCGAATCTGGGTCAGGGCCTGCAGGTGCCGGTAGCCCCGGCCCGTGACCTGATTGGTTAGCTGCTGCGTGGCGGTGCGTTGCTGGTAAAGCGTCTCCTTGACCTGCTCGCGGCACTGATTGGCGGCGCTGGTCATGGTTTGCAGCAGCGTATCGACCAGGGCATCACCCAGCTCGTAGTACTGGTGCACCACGAAGCTGAGCAGGTAGAGGTAGCGCCGCTCATCGCGGCGGTAGAGTTGCGCGGCTTGGGCCCGCAACACGTACTCGGCGTAGTAGGTGACGGCCTGGTCGGAGAGGCGCAACCGCTGCCAGAGCGGCTGCAGCTGCTCAAAGAGCTGCCGCAGAGAGGCGAAATGGGTGACCCGTTCGCGGATTTCCCCGGCCCGCAGGCCCTGGCGGATGCGCTTGAGAAAGGTGAGCGGGTAGCGGCGGTCCGCATCCGCCTCGCGGGCGTCGGGGTCGTCGGCGGCCAGCAGCCGGTCCAGCAAGCGCTGCTCGCCGGGCTGCAGGTGCTGCTGCAAGCGGTGGAGCAGCCGTTTCTCAAACGCGAGCAGGGCCCGCGTGATGAGGTCGGCCAGCGTGTTGTAGGTGGGCAGTTCCAGCCGGTGCTCGTGCAGAAACAGCACCAGGTAGTCGAAGACAGTCGACGGCTTGAGGTGCTGGCTGCTCAGGCGCACGGCCTCCTGGTACAAACGCTCCGTGGCGGCCGCGTCGAAACGCGCAATACCCAACTGCTCGCACACGAGCTGCTGGTGGGCGTAGTACCGGGCATCGGCGTAGCGAAGCGGGTCAAAGCCGTCGGGTTCCAGCCCCAGCTGCTGGGCCACGTACGCCACATCGGCCGCGTGGTAGCGGGTGGCCACGTAGAAGCGCTGGCTAATCTGGAAGTAGCTTAGCTGCAACAGAAACCCGACGCGGTTAGCCGGCGCCAGCATCCGGGCCAGGTGCCCATCGGCCCATGCCGGCACGGCAAATACCCGCGCCTGCTCGGTGGCCGGCACCAGCGGGGGCTGCTCGTATAGTTCACGCTCCTTGCCCAGGTGAATCCGCAGGTGCGTGGCCATAAGCTACCCAAAAGGCGATGGTGTAAACGACCGTTATTTCTACCCACCAATGATAGCGTTAACGTCCATATAAAGGTATCGAAAACCGGTACCTTTACGGGGCGCATTTACCTTATCGCTAACCTGCCCGTTTTGCCCATGCTATTTGGCTACGTCCGCGTCTCCACGAGCGCCCAATCGGCCGAGAGCCAGAAGAGCCTCATCGCCCGCTACCTGGTCGAGCACCGCTGGACCCTCGACGAGTGGATTGAAGTAGAAATGTCTTCCCGCCGCACCGCCGGACAGCGCCGCCTGCCCGAGCTGCTGGCCAAGGTTGCTGCCGGCGACACGGTCATCGTCTCCGAGCTCTCGCGGCTGGGCCGCTCGCTGCGCGAAGTGCTGGGCCTGATTGAAGAGTTGATTCACCAGAAGCGGTGCCGGCTGATTCTGGTCAAGCAGGGCCTGGACCTGGACCCGCAGAATCACCGCGACATGACCCACAAAATCCTGCTCACCATTTTCGCCATGCTGGCCGAGCTGGAGCGGGACTTCGTTTCCGAGCGCACGAAGGAAGGCTTGCGGGCGCGGCGCGAGCAGGGTATCGTGCTGGGCAAGCCCAAGGGTGTGGTGCAGCCCTCCATGTACGACGCCGACCGCGAGCGGATTCTGCACCTGCACGCGCTGGGCGTACCGCTCACCACCATCGTGGACGTGCACCTGAAGTACGGCAAGTACCTCTCCCTGAAAAACTACCTGGCCAAACTGCAGCGGTAACCGAGCCGAAATGCCGCCCCCTAACCGGACGACTCGGAGGTTTTACCCTATTTGTTTAACACCACCTAAATTACCTATATAATTATAATTTTTTTATATACTATGCGCCGTATGGGGTCTCTTTGGGAGCCAGCAGCCTATAGAAGAAAGCCTGCGGTCTGGTTGAGAAAAACGATTTCTCCAGCCAAACGCTAGCAGCTCAACAGCGCTAGCTTTCTTCTGCTTTTGCGAACCCAACTGATTCACGAAAAAACTGCGGCGATACGGCCGTATTTTTCTTGAAGAAGCGGCTGAAATAGTATTCATCCCCGAAGCCCAGCGCGAAGGCGATAGCCTTGACGGATTGGCTGGTTAGGTACAGTTCGCGCTTGGCCTCCATAATGATTCGCTCCGTGATAAGTTGGCTGAGCGTCTTCTGATAATGGGACTTGACTAGGCGCGTTAGGCTTCGGGCGGGAACTCGTAACAGGTCGGCATACTCCCCGGCCGTGTGCAGGTGGCGGTAGTGCGTATTAATGGCATCTTGAAGTTGCTGCAGGAGCCAGGGCTCCCGGCCAGACGGGTTCTGCTCGGTGCCTAACGCGGGCTGTGCAGTACGAATACGGATAGCTTTCAGCAAAAAGAGCTTCAGATATAATACGATGGACTCTTGTTGTGCTACCTCTTGACGCCGTACTTCCTCTTGCATCACAGCTGCCAGGGCGGCAAATTCACGCACCGCCTCTGTTGTAACCGGGAAGAAGGGCGGCTCAAAAATTGTGTTGAACAAGATGCCATTGCTAGCTACCTCCTGCTGATGCCGGTAGATGCAGAAAAAGTCGGCATGAAAATCCAGGACCAGGCCCGCTACAGCGGTGCTGGCTTGGATAGTGTAAGGTTGGTAAGGGCCAAAACAACACAGCGTACTGCCAGCAAACAGGTAGGTGGCAAAGTTGGCGCGTAGCTCGCCGCTGCCCTGCGTAAGCAGAATGAGGGAGTAATAATTATTGCGTTGTAAGTAATTAAACGGGGTGTCGTCGCTAAAGGAGTAGCTTCGAAACGCTAATTCACCCGTGTGCGGATGAGTTAGCAGGAGACAGTCAATCGCCATCGCGTGAGAAGAATAGCAGCTAGCCAACTGGACTAACTGCCCGCCAGCCCCTAAAGCGACCTGTGCCCAGGCATAGGTCGCTTTAGGGGCTGGTAATTATTTGGCAGCCAAGATAGCTACTTGTTCAATAACAGGCGGCACGGCCAGCAAGTCGGCCGCATGGGCCATCAACGCAGCGGCAATAGGGCCGTTAAGATGCGCCTGCCGGCCTGCTTCATCCGGAAAGGTATCAAAGATACCGAAGGTGGCCGGCGCCAGCTGAATAGCATACCAGGTTATGGTAGCCGGCTCTTGCTGAGCCAGGGGCAGAGCGCCCGTCAAAAAATCGAGTACTGCCTGCTCTTTACCGGGCTTCGCTTCGAGCCGGACCAGCAATCCTACATTCTTCATGGAAGTGGGGGTTAGGTGAATTGATATAACAAAGGTGCTGCCTCTCTGAAAGGATTAACATGGACGGACGCAACTAGTGGCTGGACAAAAAGACCATGGCCGCTTCAAACCAGTATGTGAGCTCGTGTATCCTGGTTTAACTGGCCCCGAATGGTGCAGTGGCTGTTGCAGAACTCGGCACGATGCAAAACGTGAAGGGCTTGAGGCTTCGATCTAGGCTAGAAAAGAACATGAGCAGGCCGTTCATCTAGGCTCAGGAACTATTCTACGTAGTTGCTGAGCTGCCTTGAGAATTCTGTAACAGCCACTGCACCTCGCTGAGGCCCCCTCTGTTGGTGCTGCACTACGAGTCGCAACGCAGCCTGGCCGCCGGCGGAAGGCTCCAAGTAATCTCAGCTTCCTGCCGTTAGGAAGAACTCATGCACCGCGCCGGCCGCCAGTAGTAGCAGGCTGAGGTGGTCTAGCTAAGCCGGACACATCTGGGACGTTGTTTGTAGCTGGGTTTCGAAGCAGTTGGGTAAGTGGTAAGCCAGGGCAGAGTGGCGCCGTTCGTCGAACGCTGTATTTGTCGGCCTACGTGCAGGACGAGGCCTACCGCCGGCGCATTCTGGTCCAACTCAATCGGGGCGAGGGGCGGCACGCCGTAGCCCGGGCGGTGTTCCACGGCAAGAAAGGCGAACTGCACCAGCGTTACCGTGAGGGCATGAAGGACCAACTGGGCGCCCTGGGTCCGGTCGTCAACGCGGTGGTGCTGTGGAACACCCGGTGCCTGCAACAAGCCCTGCAAGAGCACCAAGCCACGGAAGGAGCCCCGGAGCCTGCTGATATAGCCCGGCTCTCGCCCTTGCTGCACGAGCACGTCAACATGCTGGGCCGCTACGATTTTACCCTGCCCGAACGCATGGCGGCCGGTGAACTGCGGCCGCTCCGTGACCTGGCCAACTGGCCGGAGCAGCTGGTTGAATCTCCCTAACGTTGTTTTCCGTTCCTACTATTGTGCGCCCCCTATAAGTACTTACGCCACCGAAAGGTGGTCATCCACGCCCACCGAAAGGCCGCCGCCGGCACGGCCACCGATTAACTTTTGTACCAAACTTTTAACCAAGGCCGTTTGTCCAGGCTGAGCAGCTCGGCGGCGCGGATGGTTTTCGAGAATAGGTCAAACACCAGCTGGTTGTCCATCGTGGTGCCTGCCACAATCGAAATTTTCTGCTCGCCTAGTTGGTAGGATCTCCGGTGACATCGACGGGGCTACCACCAGCCACTTATGGGTCGGTTCTTCCTGCAGGGCATCCACGTAGTAGGTGGCCGCGCCTTTGAGCACGGGGTAGTACTCGCGCAGAAAGTTCTGGTCGCCGGTGAACTGGTAATGGTCCCACAGGTGCTGGCTCAGCCAGGCGCCGCCCATGGGCCACAGGCCGTAGTTGGGCTTGTCGACCTGCCCGGTGATGCGCCAGATATCGGTGTTGTGGTGCATGACCCACCCCCGGGCGCCGTACATGGTGCGGGCACTCTGCTGGCCCGTTATGCTCAGATCCTTGAGCATGGCAAACAGCGGCTGGTGCATTTCCGGCAGGTTGGTCACCTCGGCCGGCCAGTAGTTCATTTCGGTGTTGATGTTGACCGTATACTTACTGTCCCAGGGCCCCTTGAGCTTATCGTTCCAGATGCCCTGCAGGTTGGCCGGCTGCCCGCCAGGCTGCGAGCAGGATATCAGCAGATAGCGCCCGTACTGAAAATACAGAGCGGCCAGCGCCGGGTCCTGGCTCTGGGCAAAGTTGGCCAGGCGCACGTCGGTGGGCTGTTTGGCAGCCTCGGTTACACCCAACGTCAGGCTTACGCGGTTGAAGTAGCGCTGGTAAGCGGCCACATGGTCTTTGAGAGCCGACGCATACTTGCGGCCAACAGCTTGCCGGAGGTAGGTAGCGGCCCGCTCACCCGGGTTGCCGCTTACGTCGTGGTAGTTGACGAAGTTAGTGGCAATGGAAACGTAAAGCGTGACGCTGGTGGCGTTCTGCACCTGAATACCCTTCTCGGTGGTTTGCACCGTACCGCCTTCCACCACCGGCTGCACGCGCGTCTGGAAGCGTATTTTTCCCTCCTGTCCTTCGTGCTCGTTCCCGCTGCCTTCGAGCACAAGTTGCCCGTTGTCGGCCCGTAGCGTGTATTTCACCAGGGTATTCTCGCTCAGGGTGAAGCTCAGCCGACCGGGCTTGCTGGCCGTAAGTCGTACGATGAGCACCTGGTCGGGAAAGGAACTGAACATCTCCCGACGATAGGTCACGCCGTCGAGCTGGTAGCTGACCGAGGCCACGGCGCGGCTAATGTCCAGGTCGCGGTAGTACTTGGTGGCTTTCTTGTGGCCGGGAAAGTCGAGGTAAAGGTTGGCGGCCATCTGGTAGGGCATACCGCTGTTGCCCTGGGGCAGCATCTGCTGTTGGGCCAGCTGCTGCGCCTCTACTTCCTGGCCCCTGAGCAGCTGCCCGCGCAACTGGCGAATGACGGGTAGCGCGTCGGGTTTCACGTTATTATTCGGCCCTCCAGCCCAAATTGTAGACTCGTTGAGCTGCAGTCGCTCCTGGGCTGGCCCACCAAACACCACCGCGCCCAGGCGCCCGTTGCCGATGGGCAACGCCTCGTTCCAGTTGGCTGCCGGCTGCTTGTACCACAGCTTCAGGGGCGTTGGAGTAGGCTTGGCCCGGGCAGCTGGGGCCGTAAACAAGAGCATCAGGCCGCACAGGAGCAAACGGGACAAAAATTGGTTCAGCATGGACGGTAACGAGACAGGAAAAAGGACAACGGAGTAGCTGGTAAAGATGAGCGAATTCCGGGAGTGCCCCACTGCTGCGCTGTTTTGGATCACACGACACAAGTGCTGATTCCAGTACCTTCATCCTATGGAAACTACTGCTGCCTACCATCTGCTGCGCACTCATCTGCAGGCGCGGGTACCTCTTTCGGACGCTGACTTTGCCGACTTTCAACAGTATCTGCGCCCGATGCTGCTGAGCAAGCGGCAGCACTTGCTGCAGGCAGGCGAGCCCTGCACGCACTTGGCTTTCGTCACTCAGGGGTGTCTGCGCAGCTATTCACTCAATGCGCAAGGCCAGGAGCACACGCTGCAGTTTGCGCCGGAAGACTGGTGGGTGTCGGACATGTACAGCCTGCTGACCCAGCAGCCCAGCAATCTGCACATCGATGCGCTGGAAGACTCGCAGGTGCTGCTGCTGGCTCAGGCCGATATGGAAACCATCTATGTACGCTTCCCTGTCTTCGAGCGGTATTTCCGGCTGTTGATGCAAAGCCGCTTCGTGGCGCTGCAGGAGCGCGTCAACGCCGCGCTGAGCCAGACAGCCGGGGAAAAGTACCAGCATTTTCTGCGCCAGTACCCTGGCATCGTGCAGCGGGTGCCCCAGCACGTTATTGCCTCCTACCTGGGCCTAACGCCTGAATCGTTGAGCCGGGTGCGCCGACAATTGTAGTGGCGGTGGCACAAAATAGCGGCGTAGTCGATTAACATCGAGCGTACTTGCTCCTGGCTTTGCGCTTTTTTTGCCGCCGCCGCGTTCGTTCAATGTCCGTTCAATTCCCGTTCAGCTATGCCTTCTTTCGTTGCTATTCCACGGCTTTCGGGCCAGGCTTACCACCAGCTTTACTTTCAGGGCGAGGGGCGCAGCCTGGCGCCGGTACTCAGCGGCAGCAGTACCATCGAGCATTTCGAGCTTCATCGGCGCGATGATTTTCGCTACAAGTGCAAGGACACGATTGAGGCCAATCGCATCGATTTTTACCTGATTTTTATCGTGACGGGAGGCGAGGGCATCCACACATTCGGCGACGAGCAGCACTATGTGCGCGAAAACATGCTCTGCTTTATCGGCCCCAATACCATCACGACCTGGCAAACGACAGTGGCCGACCACCAGGGCTATTTCTGCGCGTTTTCGGAGGATTTTTTCAATGCGGACCGCAGCGAAAAGGCGCTGCTGCGCAGCTTGCCGTTCTTTCGGGTGGGCGGAGGGGCCAGCGTGCTGCACTTGCAGCCTGAGCAAACGCAGTACTTCCTGGGCCTGCTGCGCGACATGGAAGCCGACTACCTCACCGGCCAGTCTGACCGCGCCCCGCTGCTGCGCGCCCAGCTCAACGTGCTCATCCAGCGGGCCTATACGTGCTACCGCGACGCGCAACCCCAGGCCGAGCAGGCGCACTCGGCGGGCCTGCGCATTACCAATGCTTTTCTGGCGTTGCTCGATGACGACCTAGCGGTGCTGCGCGAAAACCGGCCCTTCCGCCAGCGCAGCGTGAGCGAGTACGCCGAGCGCCTGCACGTAAGCCAGAATCACCTCAACGATACCGTGCGCCAGCATACAGGCCGTTCGGCCGGTGCTATCGTGCACGATGCGTTGGCCAAAACTGCCAGCATGTACCTGGTCAGCTCGGCGCTTTCGGTGGGCGAAATCGCCCGCTTGCTCGACTTCGGTAGCGCCACGTATTTCGCCCGCTTTTATCGCCGCCACACAGGGCACAGCCCGTCGCAGGGGCGCGGCGGTGGGGCTAATTCCGTAGAAAGTGCCCGTGATTCCGTAGCGCTGAGCCGGTAGGTAGCTGCGCCATGAACTAGCTAACTACTGTGTAGGATTTTAGAGGCGCCTTATGCCTGTTTAGCTAACCTCACCCCTGCCCCTGGCAGAGTGCCCGGTACTCGGTGGGCGTCATGTGCTCCAGTTGGCGGAACATGCGGGTGAAGTACGCCAGGTTGCTGAAGCCGGCCTTGAAGCAAATCTCGGTAATGCTGAGCGCGGGGTTTTGCAGGCAGCGCTTGGCCAGCCGCATCCGGGCCTTGATGATATAGTCGATGGGCGACAGGCCGAACTCCTGCTTGAAGGCGCGGAAGAAATTGGCTTTGCTCATGCAGGCTTGTGCGCTCAGCTTGTCGACGCTGATTTTCTCGGCGATGTTCTCTTTGATGTAGTGCAGCGTGTGGGCAAAGCGGTTGGAGGTGGCCAGCACGGCCGTGTTGTGCTCCGTCAGGTGCAGGCGCTGTAGCTGCATGAGGCGCAGCAGCAATTCCTTCACCGCAAAGTCGGCCAGCATATCCTTGTTCTGCGAGTCGTCGAAGCCAATGCGGACCAGTTTGTAGATGAGGGCCGTGATATCTTCGTTGTTATAAAAAGCATGCTGGCTGAGGCCCAGGTGCCACTTCTCGCCCTCGGTGCGCGGGTAGAACTCGTTGAGGTAGTTGACTGTGTCGATGACTTGCAGCTGGTCGATGGCCAAGGCCACGCACTGAGTCGGCGTTTCGTCCGAGGCTTCGGGAAAGTCAATCAGCATCTTCAGGTTCGGGGGCACCACCATGGTGTGGCCGGGCAAGTAGGCGAATGCCTGCTGGTCGCGCAGGTGCATCACCTTCTTGCCGCGCAGCATGTTGGTGAGCACCAGGTCGCTGTAGGACTGCGCTACCTGGTCGCCGGGGGCCAGGGTTTCGAGAATGCTCAACTCGTACTTCTCCAGCGTCTGCACCCGGCGGTGGTCGATGAGCGTGGTCAACTCGTGGGGGTCGGTGAGCGGGATAGACGGCAGCAAAGGAATGGGGCGAAAAACAGGAGGAAAAATAAGGTAGGTACTGTCGACAACTGCGAAGCTAGCTCAACGGCAGGTGTCTTAACAACCGGTCAGCCGCCTAAAAATGTTCTTTGCTAGGATACTGTCACTGATTGCTGGTAGTGTGAAAGCCCCAAACCACGAGCGTGTCGGTGGCCGCCGAGCCCGCCTATGCCCGCAGAAAACCGCCTTTTGCATCACCAAAACAGCCGGACCACCCCCAAGGGGAGTCCGGCTGAAAGCTGAGGGGGCGAGGCTACCTAGGCAGCGGCCGTTTCAGTTTTGGCTTTTGGTTTGGCGCTCGGAATCAGGTTGTGGGGGTTAATCACAAACTTGCGCGCCACGCCTTTGTCAAACTCCGCATAGCCTTTCGGGGCGTCGTCAAGGCTAATGATTTCCACGTTGACGGCCTTGGCAATCTGAATTTTATCGTACAGAATAGCCTGCATGAGCTGCCGGTTGTAGCTCATCACGGGCGTTTGGCCGGTGTGGAAAGAGTGGCTCTTGGCCCAGCCCAAGCCGAAGCGGATGCTCAGGTTGCCGGATTTGGCAGCTTCTTCCTTGGCGCCGGGGTCGTCGGTGACGTACAGGCCGGGGATGCCGATGGAACCGCCCGCGCGGGTGATTTCCATGAGCGAGTTGAGCACTGCGGCGGGTACCTCTACTTTGGCCTGCGAGCCGTGGCCGCTGGCTTCAAAGCCCACGCAGTCGATAGAGCAGTCGATTTCAGGCACGCCTAGGATGTTAGCAATCTGGTCGGCCAGGCTGGCATCCTCGTTCAGGTCCACCGTTTCGCAGCCGAAGGAGCGGGCGTGCGCCAGGCGCGCCTTGTTCATGTCGCCTACTATCACCACGGCGGCCCCTAGCAGCTGCGCCGAAGCAGCGGCGGCCAGGCCCACGGGGCCCGCGCCGGCTACATATACCGTTGTACCGGGGCCCACGCCGGCCTTCACGGCCCCGTGGAAACCCGTCGGGAAAATATCGCTCAGCATGGTCAGGTCACGGATTTTCTCCATCGCCTGGTCCTTGTTCGGGAATTTGAGCAGGTTGAAATCGGCGTAGGGCACCATCACGTATTCGGCCTGGCCGCCGACCCAGCCGCCCATGTCCACGTAGCCGTAGGCGCCGCCGGCGCGGCCTTCATTCACGGTCAGGCAGATGCCGGTTTGCTGCTCCTTGCAGGTGCGGCAGCGGCCGCAGGCTACGTTGAACGGTACCGATACCAAGTCACCCACCTTAAGGAACTCCACGTCGGCTCCTACTTCGATAACCTCGCCCGTGATTTCGTGGCCCAGCACTAGGCCGGCCGGGGCGGTGGTACGCCCGCGCACCATGTGTTGGTCGGAACCGCAGATGTTGGTGGATACGACCTTGAGAATAACGCCGTGGACAATCTTCTTGCCCTTGGGGTTTTTCAGTTCGGGAAAAGCAATGTCCTGTACCTCGACTTTGCCGGGGCCCAGGTAAACAACGCCTCTGTTGCTAGCCATAATGGGGTGGTTTTAGAGAATGGAAGAAAAAAGCGTCGGGCCCAGCCAGCCGGGCCCGACGCTTCACCCTGAAAATGTAGAACGCTGCTTAGTTGCCGGCCACGGCGTTCAAGCCTGCTTCGGCTACGGTATGGTCGTTCTCGACCGTGTCGCCCGATACGCCGATGGCGCCGATGACTTTGCCGCTGCCATCCTTGATGGGCAGGCCCCCGGGGAAGGTGATGAGGCCGCCGTTCGACACCTCAATGTTGAACAGTGGGCCGCCGGGCTGCGATAAGCCGCCGATGGCGCCGGTGGGCATGTCGAAGAAGCGGGCCGTCTTGGCCTTTTTAATCGAAATGTCGAGCGAGCCGAGCCAGGCGTCGTCCATGCGGGCAAACGCCACGAGGTTGGCGCCGGCATCGACGATGGCAATATTCATCTTGACGCCTATTTCGAGCGATTTTTGGTGGGCTGCTTGCACCGCAGCTTGCGCCTGTTCGAGGGAAATGCCCATGGGTTTGGAGGGGGTAAGAAAGGAATGAAAATCGGCCAGCCGGAGTAGCAGGTTACAGTGTTAACTGCGCTACCCATTAGCCGGTTACGCTACGTCACATGATTGCTAGGATTCTGCAGCACTTTGCGAGGATAGTACTAGTGGACCCGCTGGTTTGGCGCGGGCCGCTATCGAAAGCGTATGCCCGCCCCCAGCGACTCAATTGCGTAACGTGTAAATCTGCTCTTCCGGAAGAAGAACCCAATTTAATGTCAGGTGGAGCCTATTTCTTATCCTAGGATAAGGCGCGGGGGTACCTAGGCGGGGGACCTTTGTCTTGTTCTCTCGCGATGAGGGAATCCTGACAAGTAGTTGTCTTTCTAATGAAAAAAATCCTGCTTCCCCTCGCCCTGTTTGCCGCCTCGTTGACTGCCTCGGCCCAGAAAACCACCAAGCCCGCTGCCAAAGCCAATGACCAGGTGGCCCAGCACCTGAAAACATTTGATGAGCTGGACTACGACGTATTTAGCAACGCGAAGTGGGACCGACTGCACGAAAGCCACGGCCAGAACATCATCGTGCACTGGCCCGACGGCCACACTACCACGGGCATCGAGCAGCACATCACCGACTTGAAAGCCATGTTTGTGTACGCTCCCGACACCCAGATTAAGCAGCACCCCTTCAAGCTGGGCCAGGGCAACCTGACGTCCGTGTCGGGCATCATGACCGGCACCTTCACCAAGCCCATGCCCACCGGTGACGGCAAGTTCATTCAGCCCACGGGCAAGAAGTTCAGCCTGCCTATGTCCACCGTTGGCGTATGGAAAGACGGCGTAATGGTGGAGGAATACCTCTACTGGGACAACCAATCGTTCATGAAGCAGCTCGGTCTGGCTCAGTAAACCAGCTAGCTGCCGCTGCTTCACCGGCTCTCATCTGCTACCTACCCGCTTTTATGAAAACTGTCCTGCTTTCGTATTCTTCGCTGCCCGCCGAACGCATCGGCGTACACCCGCCGACGGAGCTGCCGGCCACTATTCGTTTGGGCACCGTGCACCTGGCGGTAGCCAGCCTGCCTCGCTCGCTGGAGTTTTACCAGCGCGTGCTCGGGTTTGCGCTGCTTAGCCAGTCCCCGGCTACCGAAGGTCAGGCCGCTGTAGCGGAGCTGGGCGTGGCTGGTAGCCCCCAAGTGCTGGTGCGTCTGCAGGAGCAGCCGGGGGCGAATCCCATCCCCCGGCGGGGCCGGCTGGGCATCTACCACTTGGCCGTGCTGCTGCCCACCCGCGCCGATTTGGGTTGCTTTATCAAGCATGTACATTCCCTGGGTGTCTATATGGGCTCCTCGGACCACAACTACAGCGAAGCCACGTACCTGACCGACCCCGACGGCTTTACCATCGAGGTGTACCGCGACCGGCCGCGCTCCGAATGGCAGGTGAGCGAAGAAGGCGAAATCCAATCGGCCCTCGACCCGCTCGACGAAGCAGGGGTGTTGCAAGCGGCCGGCAAAGCTCACTGGGAGGGTCTGCCGGCGGGCACGACCATCGGTCATCTGCACTTTTATACCGGCAGCTTGCCCGACGCAGCGGCCTTCTACCACCAGGCCCTGGGCTTCGACATCGAAACCTGGAGCTTGTCGGGTGCCCTGTTCGTAGGGGCCGGCGGCTACCACCACCATCTGGGTTTGAACGTGTGGGCCGCCGGCTCGCCCGTTGCTACTGATGCCGATGCCCGCCTGCTGCGCTGGGAGCTGTGGCTGCCCGATGCCGCTTCCCGCGACGCGGCCGCTACCCGCCTGCAAGCCGCCGGCTATGCCGTGGCGCAGACACCCGAAGGCCCCATTGCCACCGACCCGTGGGGCATCCGCGTGCTGTTGGGGGCGGAGGCACCTTCTCCGCAGTGAACCGCCGGTCCTGGCTGTGGCTGGCCTTCCTTCTCCCGCTTTTCCTGACTACTTCTATGAATTTCGCCCCTTCCGCGCAGCCTCCGCTGCTCACTGATTTGCCCCTGGCCTACCGCCTGGTAAACCCGGCCCAGGCCACCGGCGCCAAACGACTCCTGCTCCTGCTGCACGGCGTGGGCGGCAACGAGCTCAACCTGCTGCCCGTGGGCGAGCAGCTGGCCGACGCCCACACGCTGGTGCTCTCGGTGAGGGCCCCGCTGGTCTTCGGCCCCATGGGCTTCGGCTTCTACCAGGTGGACTTTTCGTCGGGCAAGCCCGTCTTCAACCGGGCCCAGCAGCTTGATGGGCAACGGTTGCTGCTCGACTTCATCCGGGAGGCCTCGGCCCGGTACGGCATTCCGGCCGGCCAGGTGTACCTGCTGGGCTTCAGCCAGGGCGCCATCATGGCCTACGACGTGGCCCTGACCTACCCGGCGCAGGTGCGCGGCGTGCTGGCCTTCAGCGGCCGCCTGCTGGTAGAGTCCCGCCAGCACCAGGCCCCGGCTGCCGAGGTGAAGAAGGTCCACTTCTTTCTCAGCCACGGCCGCCACGACGATAAGCTGCCCGCTTTTTATGCCGACGAGGCTGTAACGTTCCTCAAATCCCAGGGCATTGCCCCGCACTACGAAGCCTTCGAGGGCGGACACGAATTATCGGCCAGCGGCCTGGCGGCCGCCAGGCAGTGGCTGGCCCAACTGCCATAGCCAGAACTCTCCTTCACATTCAGGCTCACCTATAACTGGTCAGCTGCCCGCGGACTCCCACAAAAGACATTTCTCTTGAACTATGTACATACATTAAATATATGTACATATATAGGGAGAGCATCAAAAAGTGTGGGGCAGTAGGGTTCAGCCACTCGCTGGCTTAACTTCGGAGCCCCCCTTTGTCGGTGACCGCCATGCCCCCTCCCGTTACCCCGCCTTCCGCCGGCAATGACCGTCTAGCGGCGGTCTACCAGCTCAAGATTCACCTGGTCGGCATCAGCCCGCACATTTGCCGGCGCATGCTCGTGCGGGGCGACACCACGCTGGCCGAGCTGCATCACGTCTTCCAGGTGGCGATGGGCTGGGAGAACTGGCACCTGCACCGTTTTAAGCTCTGGGGCAAGGAGTACGGGATTCCGTATACCGGCGGCATCTACTTTGCCGACGATGCCCGGCGGGTCCACCTGGGCGATTTCCCGTGGCAAGTCAACGACAAATTCACCTACACCTACGACTTCGGCGATTACTGGCTCCACCAGGTGCGGGTGGAACAGGTGCTCCCGCCGACCTCCTTGCCGGCCCACCCGGTGTGCGTGAGTGGCCGCCGGGCTTGCCCACCGGAAGAAGTCGGCGGCCCCAGCGGCTACGACCAGCGCACGCTGGACCAGTTCAGCTGGGCCTACGAAGCCGCGGACCGGCTGCTGGCCGGTGAGGACATCCGGGAGGACGACGTACCGACCTGGTTCTGGACCTATCGGCCGGAGCACTTCGACAAAGGCCAAGTCAATCGAAAACTGGCCAAACTGTATCAACTTAAGGGTAATCCCGATTTCCTGTATTCGCAGGGCGGCTACGACTATTTCTTCGCGGATGAGCGGCCGTGAAATGTGTATCAGAAAAACCACTTGGTTTTCTTAATACAGATTTCACGACTTCACATCCGCGGAAAAGGAGTCGTAGCCGCCCTGTGAAAGCAGAAAATCGGGATTGCCCTTAAGTTGATACACTTCCGCTAGGCGTTGGTTGACTTTCTTCCGGTCGAAGTATTCCGGGCGGTAGGTCCAAAACCAGGTCGGTACGTCGTCGTCGAAGATGTTTTCGCCAGCCAGCAGCCGCTCCACGGCTTCGTAGCTCCACGAGAACTGGTCCAGCGTGCGTTGGCCGTAGCCGCTGGGGCCGCCGACTTCCTCCAGCGGACAGGCCCGACGGCCACTCACGCAAACGGGCGTGGCCGGCACGGCCGTCGGCGGCAGTACTTTCTCGACCCGCACCTAGTGCTGCCAATAGTCGCCGAAGTCGTAGGTAGAGGTGAACATGTCATTGGCCCGCCAATCGAAATCGACCAAGTGGACCCGCCGGGCATCGTCGGTAAACCACATGCCGCCGGCGTAGCTGATACCGTAGTCTTTGCCTCACACGTGAAAGCTGTGCAGGTGCCAGTTTTCCCAGCCCATCACCACCTGGAAGACATGATGCAACTCGGCCAGGGTCGTGTAACACCGCACGAACACCCGCCGGCTGATTCGCGGGCTGATGCCCAGCAGATGAATCTTGAGCTGGCAGACTGCCTTCAGCCGGTCAGTACCAGATTCGGTAGGAGCAGTTGCTGGTTGGCGCATCGCATTCACGGATAACAAGGGCTCTCCAAGTTAACCCGCAATACCGCTACCTCCCCAACTGCCCCACACTTTTTGATGCTCTCCTTTTAGCCATGGACTCGGAGGTTTTACCCTATTTGTTTAACAACACCCAGCTTCGCCCACTCGCCTGCTTTCGACGAGTTGCTTGACCAGTTGGCCCACGGTGAAGTGCAGCGGCCCGCGCCCAAGGGTAGTATTGCCGAGCCCCTGGTCATTGGCTGGGGCCGGCAGGACCGGGTGTGCCTGCCCAGCCAGTCGCGCCTGGCGCTGGAGAAGTTTCCGGATGCGCGCCTGTATTGGTTCGAGCACTGCGGCCACTTTCCGCAGTGGGACCAACCGGCCGAAGCGGCGCGCCTGATTCTGGCCGTCACCGGCGGGGAACTCCTCCCCGAGGAGTTCCTGGTCCAGGCGAATCCTGCGAAGGCAACGCCTAAATTGCCCCACGCGGCCCTAGTGGTAGCCGTGCTGGCGCTACTGGCTGGCGGGCTTTGGCGGTGGTCGGCGCAGCGAAGACTGCAGCGGCCGCCTGGTGCGTAACCGGGAGTCCGCAAGTTGGCGGCTCCCACCAGCCCACAAGCTTGCCCCGGTCCTGCAAACGCTCCGCCTAGCGACCAGTAAGCGATTCACAGTCCGGAGTGTGCCCTGTGAAACTCCTCGTTTACCTTCGGACCGTTTCGCTAAACCAATAATTGGTCATGGGCTTCGAGCATGAATTATCCTTTGCGCCGCCACTGGATTTCCCAACACTACAACGCCTGCTCACGTGCTTAAAGCGTCCCCCAACGTGGCCGTTGCTGCGTGCCGAACAGGATGGGCAAACCCACGTCTTGGGTTACGCCTATGCGGCTGGGGTGCTGCCTGTTTGGGAAGAAGACTTTTTGCTTTGCTTAACGAACCAGAAGCTGTACTTGCTCCTGCACACCGTCACAGGAGAGCAAGAGCAGGCAGTACTGGCGTGGCTGCAAGACTGCCTGCACACCAGCGGTCTAGCAACGGTAGAGTTCCATGAGCCGTGAACGAGACTCCTTAGGCATTAATATCCTCCTTTTTTCAAACAGAGAGCGTTTAGCTTCGGACCCTTTGGCTATACTGAATACTACCTTGGGGCTTTAATTTACATGCCACGCAGTTGCCATTGGAAACCTCGGATTTAGCGCAGTTAGCGGCGCTCTTTGATAGCGATGACGTGTTCATCAAGTCCATCCGCTACGAGTCCCCTTCCAGCGTACAAGAGGGCTTGCTTTTGGCGCCCAATGCCCTTGGAGCAGTGACCGTTGTATTCGAGGGGTTTGAGGGTATCACCCGCTTAGAACTCACTTTGACGGAGGTGATAAGCCTGGCTTTCGATTTCACTTATGAAGTAGATTTTAAAGCCGT
Source organism: Hymenobacter aerophilus DSM 13606 (assembly GCF_000382225.1). GTDB lineage: Bacteria > Bacteroidota > Bacteroidia > Cytophagales > Hymenobacteraceae > Hymenobacter > Hymenobacter aerophilus. The sequence goes on along the minus strand of NZ_KB907838.1, from coordinate 4,190 downwards.
CTATGATGCCTTCTTGCGGGAGTACACCGTGACCCTGAATGGGCTAGGGGGCCAACTACACTGCAAGGGTCTTTCCTACAGCGTGCAATCCAGTTAGGTCACCGTTTTCTTGGACACCCACGCTCTACGCTTGATACCAACCTTATGCTCGACTTAAGCGCCCCGATAATGCCAGGCCATTCGGCCGCGGGCATCCGCCTGGGACAGCCCGTGGCGGAAGTGCTACTCCAAGCTCCCGCCCCCGTGGTTGAAACGTTGCCTACGCTCACCGTGTACCGGTTTGGCGCCGTGTCGGTGTGGGCCCGCGATGGAATAGTGGACCAAGTCGGCGTGTTTGCTGGCTATACCGGCACCTTGCCTTCGGGGGTGTGCCTGGGCATGCCCTTGGTCGAAGTGCAGCGACGCATGGGGCCGGTCGTACAAGAATGGGACGATGCGCTAATGATCGAAGGCAGTGACGGGTGGTGCTTCGAAACGAGTTCGTGGGACAATGGATGGGAGGTGGAACAAAACCTGGAGGCCCGATTGGTCGAAATATTTGTGAACGCTTCGAAGCAAGGCGAATGAGCGCGGGTTCGCCGTTACCCTCTTTAACCTAAATTGCCCGGTTTGTCTTAGGACCGTTTCGCTGGACTGAACTTGATTTGATCGTCCAGCGGGTACCTTAGTCCTCCAAACACTTTTCTTACTCTTTGCCATGAACGGTTGGTGGGCGTGGGTCCCCTTGTCTCTTTCTTCGCTGCAAGGCACGGAGGGGCGCAACGTGCTACCTGAGCGGCCATCCTTGCCTCGCCAACGCACTATTGCCTTGGTCGGGACGTGGGGTCTGTCGGGTAGCGTGCGGGAAGAGACGCGCATCTTCTCGAAACGCAAGAGCACGCAAACGACCACGGAAGTCGCGTGCAATGCGTGCCCCACCCTTACGTTTCGACCAGACCATACCGGCTTTTATGTCTTGCCAAGCGGGACCACGGAAGCGTTTACGTGGACGGCGGCAGCAGGCATCCTTCGCTTCCGCAACGGGCCGTCCGACCGGGCCAAGGGGCTTTCCCCGGCCATCGAGGACGGGAGCTATGCCGTTATCTCGCGCACCGCAGAAACCGTTGGGGACGAAATCCGGCTTGTCCGGCAGAAGTCCAGGGCAAGCAAAAACGGGCACATCGTGGATACCTACGTGCTGGCCAAGCAGCCCTAGGCAGTGCCTCGGCAAGAGCAGTATGTTGCTGCCCTCGTAATTCTTAACAAAGCTCGTTTACCTGGCTACCCTTTTCTTGAACACAAGGAGAAGCATCGTTATTTGCCATTCCATGTGCCCATATCCATGCGCCCCGATACCACTGCCGCCAACCTCCTGCTTCAACGTGCGCTTAGTCGCTCGGCCATAGAAAGCTTTGGCCTATCCCATCAGATTCATTTTCTGGAGTTCCGCGACGACGAGCCCAATGATCATGTGCTGTCCATTGACACTAACATGACCTCAAATGTCGGGTTCAACGACGCCCTCGGGCTTACGGCTGACGAACGTTTGCTGCTGGTCTTCAATCGGGTTAACCTGCGGTGCGTGATTCGAGTGGCCTGCGACGACAAAGCCAACTTGTTCCTCGACTTCGATAACGGGGTTCACATCCGATTTGCCGGTACCTCAGTGCATGGGTACGAACCCTGGCAATTGAGCAGCCGGACGCCCTTGGACGAGCCCGGTGCGTACTCGCTCATTGCCCAGTGCGGCGGGGGCTATGCCATTTGGGACGGATCGGTGACGCCTACATCCCACCCTGAAAAGGGCTAACCTATTCCGTTACTTTCCTCGTCTAGCTTCCGACCGTTTGGCTGAACTAGGACCATTCAATTCTTCCCACGCGGCCGTAGCTTGCGGCATGTGGAAACGGTCCCTCAAATTCATCGCCTGGTTGTTTGCCGTTCCTGTTCTCTTGGTTGTCGGCTTGCTGCTCTATGGCGCAGGCGGAGGGGCCGTAGATGCCCTCCAGCACCGATTCCTGCCGCCCGCCCGCGTGACCATTACCTGGCCCAGCGATTGGGGCTGCGATGAGTTTCAGGAAGCCTACCGCGTGGTGAAAATTGAGTACCCCAACAGCTTGGTACGACGCCTGTTTTCCGGCACATCCTTCTTGGTGCCCTTCCCGAGTGGAAATGCCCGCGACACGACCGCCTTTTACCGTTACTACCAGCACCTAGTCCGGCACGGGCGGCTCGACACGGTGGTGGTTCGCGGGCGGTTCGGCTATGACATCGGGGTGGGAGAACGCGGCCTGTTGTACCAATGCGATGACATCCCTCATTTCGACGTGAGCGCGGTGTATTCCAAGAAGGGCAAGCTGCTCAAACGCTTTACCCGATAACCGCTACTGCTCTTCTCAATCTTAGCAAGTGCCGCGTAGCCTTAGTACCCTCATTAAACTGAATTGCCCTGTTTACCTTCCACCCTTTTGCTATACAGCAATCAACGCGTGTGGAGCAGCTTCAAGGCACGAATTTGCTTGCATAATTCAACCACTTCTTCCCACCTGCGGTCACCTTTGATTTTATCGACCAGGTCAGCGTGTTGCGTCAAGTAATCGACCTTTCTTTCAACACTAAGGCAAAGGTCTTTTATCTCTTGCGTAATGACCCCCGCCGTTAATAGAATGTCAAGATTGATAGGATGGAAAAAGGTGCCTACGCTAACCGCAAAATCCTCATACAACAGGTTCAGGAGGTATTCCGGGCCTTGCATATCAATCCCACACACGTTCGCCGTGTCGTCAAAGTCCCCGATTCTTCTTTCCAGTTCAGCTGCATCCATTTCGAAAATTAGCAACGGCAAACCGAAGTGGTAACTCAACAGCTAGTTAATGGCTCCCTTTCTTAAACTGCTAGCAGCTGCCCCGCACCAGGTGCTAACAGGCCGCTGCAGCGCCCGGCGAGTTTAAGAAACTCGTCTACGATTCAAAGTTTACGAAACTGGCAGAAGGGATGAGTTTCGTAAACTCCAAACGAGCGCCTGGTCTCCCCACCAAAGTACCACGCCTCAGCATCGGGGGCCGTGGGGACAAAAACCACCGCTTTTCCGAGATGGGCGATATAACGCCTTACAATCCACCGTTTGGAAGACGTTATAAGTGGAATAGGGCTAACTGACGTCCGAAGTCAGATGCGCTTTCTCTTCTTCCGTCTCTAAGTCGCGCGGGGCGTAGCCGTACGGATTTTTCGGGTCTTTGCCGGCTCGCCACAGTACCCATAGGCCCACTACTATTGCCGGCAAGCTGAGTAGCTGGCCTTGGTTAAATAGGTTGTCTTTTTCAAAATCTACCTGGGCTTCCTTCAAGAATTCGCCCAAGAAGCGCTGTGTGAACAGCAGCACCATAAACAGGCCGAGCAGGAGCCCTCGGGGGGTGCGCTCTTTTGTGCGGTTCCAGAAATAGTAGATGAGCAACACCAGTAGTACGCAATACAATGCCTCGTAAAGTTGTGTGGGATGGCGCGGTACGGCCATTAGCGAATTGGGGCTGATGGGCGTGTCAGCGGGCAATACCTGGTAGCTTACGTTGCCATCTGACATGCGCACGGGGCGGGCCACCTGCACGGCCCCGACAGGCAGGGGGCTGGTGGCGGGCAACAGGTGTTCGGTGTCGCGCGGAAACACCACAGCCCACGGCACGGTGGTAGGGTAGCCGCCAATTTCGGAATTCATGAAATTGCCTAAGCGGATGCACGCCCCGCCAATGCCGACGGCAATCACAATGCGGTCGAGCACCCAGAGGGCATCAAACTTGTTATGGCGGGCAAATAGCCAGCAGGCCAGCGGAATACCCAAGGTGGCCCCGTGCGAAGCCAACCCGCCGTGCCATACTTTAAACACTTCCAGCGGGTCTTTGAGCAGAATGTCGGGCTCATAAAAGAAGATGTGGCCGAGGCGTGCGCCCACGACGGTGCCCACTAGCATGTAGAGGGTTGAGGTGGTCTAGGCAAGACGGACAGAAGAAGGACGTATATTTCTTCTGTTATGACAGCAAAATCCAGCGGGACGTCGCCCGACAAACGGCGTAAATACGGCGACGCGTTTAAGGCCGAGGCCCTACGCCTGGCCAGCGAGAGCCGTAGCACGCAAGCCGCGGCCCGGCAACTGGGCATCAGCCCCAAGCTGCTCTACCGCTGGCAGCAGGCCCAACTCGTCGCCGAAGTAGGCAGTA
>NZ_KB907837.1 GCF_000382225.1 Hymenobacter aerophilus DSM 13606 | reverse complement strand
AGCGCCACTGGCAGCCTGTTTTGAGCTTGTAGCAGATGGCGCCCACCACCTCAGCCAGGTCGACGCTTGCGCGGCGGCCACCAGCACGGGCCGGCAACAAGGGCAGTATCCAGCGGGTAATTATATCTTTGCTCAAGACTTCCATGAGGGAGGGAAAGGAGATGGGTCGCACCTCAAATTTCCCGCTTTTGTGGGAGTCTTTTCTGTTTTGCGCCTGACTGACTACTTCCTAAACAGCTTCAATGACGTTCCTCTCATTATTACCCTCCGGCTCCTGAAAACTTACAGTGCAGCGAACTGGTAACCGGCTTCGGCGCAGTATTCGAGATAGCGGGGCAGCACGTAGCGCAGATTGCGGGCGGCTTTGCGGCTGTCGTGGAACACCACGATGCTGCCGGGGCGGGTGCGGGCGATGCTGGCGCGCAGGCAGGCTTCGGGGGCGTAGTCGGGGTCGTAGTCGCAGCTGAGCAGGTCCCACATGATGAGCTGGTGGCTGGGGTGCAGGGCCTGGGCCAGCGGGCGGGTGATGCGGCCGTAGGGCGGGCGCAGCAGCGGCCGGGCCTCGGGGGCAGCGCCGGCGGGTTGCAGGGCATCGAGCACTTGCTGGCAGCGGGCCACATCGGCCAGGTACTCGGGGCGCGGGTGGCGCCAGCCGCTGAGGTGACGGTGGGTGTGGTTGCCCAGGCGGTGGCCGGCGGCCAGCACCTGCCGGGCAATGTCGGGGTGGCGCACCAGGTTTTCGCCCACGCAGAAAAACGTGGCCCGCGCCCCGTAGCGCGCCAGCTGCTCCAGCACGAAGGGCGTCTCGTCGGGAATGGGCCCGTCGTCGAACGTGAGGTAAAGCGTGGGCGGGTCGGTGGCGGGCATTTCCCAGATACACTCCGGAAACAGCCGCCGCACCAGCCCCGGCATTCGGTGTAAGTGCAAGGTTGGGTTTGGTTGGGATGGGGAGGTGGCAGGCTTACTGTGAGCCAAGAACAAAGGGCTACCAGGCATATTCTCAGCGCGTAGTTGCCAACAGCGTTTTCTAGGCTGCTAACGTAAAAGGAGCGCAAATTCGACACCTGATTTCGTCAGCACTCAGTTAGCCTGAGGTACCTGCTGTGAACCAAGGCGCTCGTGATAGGTTAGCCAAGCTTGCATCTTGCTCACGTACATCTTTAGGTAATTCACACTGAGAAATATATTTGACCAATCGAAACGCTGCACCTGCACGCCCAAGTAGAAGAACCATACTGCCGCTCCGGCTGCCGGCAGCAGTTGCCGCTCCGCCACCGATAAGTTACGCACACTGGCATAGCCGTTTAGGAAATAGCTCATTTTTTCTTGGTACTGCTGCTTGTCGGTTTCAATGTGAAAAAGCTGTTTGCAGAAGTAGGCCACATCCAATATGGCCGGCCCGTTGCCGCAGAAGTCAAAATCGAACAATGTTACCTCATCTTGACTGGTAATAGCCATATTATCATACCAGATATCGAGGTGTACCGTGCCGGTGGGCGCAGCGGCAATACCAGCCCGGGAAAAGACGTGGGCTAACTGCGCACTAATATCGCGCAGATACTGCATCTCGGGTAGCTCAGCTGCGAAAAACGTCAGTGCCGAAGCATAGGACTGAGTGAGTAGCAGGTTGGGGGTGTAGGTTGGCCGCTCCAGCACTTGTCCGACGGTCGACTGATGCATCCGGCCCATCAGCGTGCCAATTGCAGTGCAGGCAGCGGGAGTTAACCAGCGCGTTTTGTCCCCTTCAGCAAAGGAAAAGAGCACCGCATAGCGGGTGCCCTCTGGAGCAGCCAGTTCCTGAATATATCCGCCCTCACTATCGGCCAGCGGGAACGACACATTCAAACCTAAAGCGTACAGCTTCAGCAGTAACGCTAACTCTGCTTCAATCTCGGCTCGGGTACGCCAGTTATAGCTGTACACTCGCAATACTGCTTGTTGGCCAGGAGCGGTCAGCAAATACGTGTGGTTAATACCTGTTTTGAGCAGTCGGCAGGCACTGGTTTGGCTCATATTATATCGTTCGCCTACTAAGTAGCCCAACATAGTAGCGTCCAGTGTTGAGGCGGAAACGGGAAAAGTCAAGTGGAGGAACTGGCTAGCAGTCTGGCTAAAGTGAATGTATCGATGATGAAATGCGTATTGAACACGCAGGCTTCGCAGTTGTGCTTAAACTAAGCGAGGGCGAGTAGTAAGCTAATCAGGAAAGGTGAGCCAATGCGGCCGCTCGTTCAATTTCCTGCCATAGCCGCCGGGCGCTTTCGACCCATGAAAATCGTGCACCGTTGCGGAAACCGGCCGCTATCAGCTCCTGGCGGTACTCGGCCGACTCCTCCACCCGCACCAGCCCGGCCGTGATGGATTCGACCGAGAATGGATCGACGAGGCAGGCGGCGCCGGGGCCGGCCACTTCGGGCAGGGAGCTGCAGTTGGAGGTGATGACGGGCGAACCGCAGGCCTGGGCCTCGATAACGGGAATGCCGAAGCCCTCGAAATAGGGCACGTAGCAGGTGGCGCGGGCGGCGGCATACAGCTGCACCAGTTCCTCATCGGTTACGCGGCCCGTCAGGTGCACGGCGGCCCGGTGTTGCAGGTTTCGGTACACCTCGAAGATGGGGCCGGCCTGCCAGGCCGTACGGCCCACCACCAGTAGCTTGGCCGGCGAGCCGGTGGCAATTTTAAACGCATCAAAGGCTCGCAGCAGGTGTTGCAGATTCTTGCGCGGCTGCAGCGCCCCCACAAACAGGTAGTATGGGTGCCCGGCCGCGTACCGCTCGCGGGTGGCCTGCTGCACCGCCTCGGACTGGGGCCGGAACCGGGCGTCCACGGCGTTGTACACCACGCGTATTTTGTCGGGCGCAATGCCGTAGCGGGCCACCACGTCCTGCTTCGTAGCTTCCGACACGGCCACCAGCCGCGCCGAGGCCCGGGCGAAACGGGGCGTGAAGGTGCGATAGTAAGTGCGCACCAGTAGGCCAACATCCTGCGGGAAATGCTCGAAGGCTAAATCGTGCAGCACCGTTACGCGGGGCACGCGGGTGCGTAGCGTGGTGAAACCGTCGGGACTCAGGAAAACGGCCGGGCGGTGGCGGGCCAGCCAACGCGCCACCGCGCCCTCGAACCAGGCCAGCCACAGCAGCGGGTGCCGCGCCGGCGGCCCCAGCACGTGCGGTACCACGTTCGGCCCTAGTATGTACCGCTCGTCGAAAGGCCTGTCGAATAGGAAGTGGAACGTGTGCTCCGGCTGCTGCCGCACCAGCTCGCGCAGAGTTTCAAGCGTAAAGCGCCCGATGCCCTCCAGCTTGTCGCCGGGCAGCAGAAAGCGGACGTTGACGGCAATGTGCATTGGGGAGGCTTATGGGCTTCAGGGCTGAGTGCCGGGTTGGTGCGCAACTACTGTTATGTTATTGGGCAGGAGGCGCGTCAGGCTTCCGGCTTATTTTTCCTTAGCAGCAGCTTCAGCTCGCTTACGTGTACTACGCCCAGCGCAAACACCAGGGCCAGCAGCAGCCCGGCAGCCAGCGCCGTTTCCAGCCACCAAGGCAGGCCGGCGTAGGTGCGCAGCGCGTACCAGCCGGCGCACAACAGCCCAAAAGCCAGGGCCAGCCGCCCCAGCATTTGCAGCGGCAGCGCCACGCCGGTGCGCCGTGGCACCAGCCACACGTAGCCCACCGACACAAATACGGCGCACAAGGTGGTGTTGGCTGCCCCGGCCAGGGCCCCAAAGCGCGGCATCAGCAGGAAATTGAGGCTCACGTTGAGGGCGATGCTGGCCGTTACGAGCCAGGAAACCGGCTTTTCGTGGTCGGTGCTGGTGAGCAAAGTGCTATAGATGGCGAAAAAGGCGTGGACCAGTACATTGAGAAACAGGATTTGCAGGCACTGCGTCATGCGGGCAATTTCGGCCGGCGTGCTGTGCCCGAACTGAAAGAACAGCAGCTCGCCCCGAAACAGCCCGAAGGCTACCACCAGCAGCAGCGGCACCGTCACGACCCGCTGCCCAAACCAGAGCAGCTCCTGCTGCTGGGCGGGCTGGCCGGTGGCGCGGGCAAAGCGGGCAAAAAACAGCGGCAGCACCGTCCATAGGTACATCATCACGGCATCAACCCAGCGGTAGGCGGCGGCATAGTAGCTGGCCTCGCTTGGCGACACCAGCCGCTCGAGCATGAGCATGTCGATGCGCTCATTCAGGCCGTACACCAGCGTAATAAAAGCCAGCGGCAGACTTTCGAGCAGCAACTGCCGGGCCTGCTGCCAGCGCGGGCGCAGGCCCACCGGCCCATATAGCCGCCGGATGAGGCCCACGAGCAGTAGTAGCGTAAACAGCCCCGCCACCACGCGCATAGCCACGTACCGGTCCAGCGTGAGGCCAATTGGCAACAGCCCCAGCACCAGGCCCAGCAGCAGTACCCGCTCAAGCACCGAAAGCACGGCATCGGTATTGAAGCGCTGGTGCGCCTGCAGCACGCCCCGCAAAAACTGCATGTATTGCGTAAACAGCAGCCCGGCGGCCGTGAGGGCCAGCAGTAGCAGCCAATGGTCGCGGTAGCCTAACACCCAGCCCAGCCCCACCGTGAGGCCCAGAAAGCTGATACCCAGCCCGGCCCGCAGGGGCAACAGCGTAGGGAAAAAGTCGGTGAAGTAGCTGGCCGAGGCGGCCAGGCGCTTGGTACTGAGCTGAGTGGTGCCCAAATCCGACACGGCGGCCACGATGGTAGCCAGCGTGAGCACCGCCGTGAAAGTGCCGAACAACTCGTGGCCGATGCGGTCCTGCACTACGTTTTCGAGCACTACCCAACCGGGTTTCACCAGCAGGTTGAGCAGCACTACAAAGCCAATGTTGCCGAAGAAACGTTTAATGCGCGAAGGAGGCTAAACAGACAAAAAAAACCCGCATGGCGGCCGCAGCCAACTCCAGCGCCAGCCCATATAGCGCAAAACTACGCAAAAGCCGGCGGGCTTCACCGGGGGTTGCAGCCAGTCGGCGGTGGCCATTTTACGCTATCTTTGCCCGCCGTCAGCCCTTTTCTGCCTTCACTTTCCGGGGGCGCGGCCTGCTGTATTTATGTCCGAATCCTCTTACTCGCTGCTGGGCTTGTGGCCCATTATCAATCGGTGGAAAAAATTGGTGCTGGCTGCTGTGGTGCTGGCCGCCATACTAAGCACCGCCGTGGCCCTGATGCTACCCAATATCTATCGCTCGACGGCTGTTTTCTTCCCTACCAATCCCGAAAGCACTGACCCCGACCGCCTGGTTGACGGCGGCAAGCTGGAATTGGGTGGCCGCTCCGAAGACCTGGACCGCATTATTACCATTGGCCAGTCGCAGCCGGTGGCCGAGCAGCTGATCCGGGAATTCGACCTCTTCAAGCACTATAAAGCTGGCGCCCCGGGCGATGATGCGGCCGAAAATGCCGTGCTGAACGAGTTCAGTTCCAACCTAAAGATTGTGCATAACGAGCGCGACGCTATTGAACTCACATTTGAAGACCGCGACAAGCAACTGGCAGCCCGGCTAGCCAACCGGCTTGTGCAGGTTATCGACTCGATGAATCAGCAGCTTACGCTCGAAAACCGCCGCAACGTGCTGGGTCTTTACAAGCAGCGCTTTGATTTTCTGCGGAACGAGTTCGAGCAATCGCGCCAGCGGCTGGTGCAGGCCCGCCGCCGCTACGGCATCTACGGCCTCGAACAGCAGGGGCGCTACATGGCCCGCGAAATTATTACCCTCGAAAGCAAGCTGCACCAGGCCGAGGGCAGCGGCAACACTGCCCAGGCGGCCGGTGCCCGCCGGGCCCTGCAGGCGCTTACCGGCCCCGGTGGCTCCAACACCATCAACCTGGAGCGCTACGTGCAGGGCACCGATTCGATGGGCCTGTTCGTGGCCCGGCTCAACGACTTGCAGGAGCGCTTAGTGAAAGCCCGTGGCGAATATGAAACGGCTGATCTGACGCTTCAGGGCAAAATCTCGTCGCTCTACATTGTGCAGAAGGCCTACCCCGCCACCCGGAAAAGCAAGCCCGTGCGCTGGCTGATTGTAGCGGGTTCGATGCTTATAACCCTGGCCGTAGCGGTGGTACTCGTGACCCTGCTGGAGCTCTATGAGCGGAGCCGGCGCAGTGCCCCGCCCCGGCCCACTGAGGCAACCACCGGCACGGCGGGCTCGTGAGCGGCGTGGCGCAGGCTCTGCTAAGCCGTTGGGCACCCCTATCGCCGGCTCAGCGGTTGTTCGTAATCCTGCTGCTGCTGCTGCTGCTAGGTGGGGCAGGAGCAGCGCTACTGGCCTCGCCGCTGCCGCTGCTGCCGGCGCTGGCCGGCCTGGGCCTGGTAGTGCTGCTGGTTGACTGGCGGCTGGTGTACTGGCTGTTTTTCCTGACGCTGCCTTTCTCGCAAGAGATTTCGCTGAGCGGCAGCCTCAGCCTCGACGTGCCCTCCGAGCCGCTGATGCTGGTGCTCAGCGGCTGCATTGGCGCCAGCCTGCTCATGCGCCGCCACCGGCTGCCGGCCCGCGAGCTGACGCACCCGTTGCTCGTTATTCTGGCCCTTACGCTACTGTGGGCGCTGGTGTCGGCCTTTTTCTCGGTCGATAGCACTAAGTCCATTAAGTATTTGCTGGCCAAAAGCTGGTACCTGACGCCCTTTGTGCTGGGCACGCTGCTACTACTACGTCGTCCTGCCGACCTGTGGCGCGTGACGATGCTCTATATCGCCGGGACTGTTTTTACGGTGGTGGTGGTCTTGGTTAAGCAAGCTACCAGAGGCTTTGCCTTCGATGCCACGCAGTGGGCGGTGCACGATTTTTACCGTAACCACGTCATTTACGCCACCGTGCTGGCGCTGCTGCTGCCCTTCATCTTTTACCGCTGGCGCAGCCGGCAGGGCGCGGCACGGTTGGGATGGGGTGCAGTGCTGGGGTTAGTGCTGGTAGGCCTGTTGCTCTCCTACACCCGCGCCTCGGTGCTGAGTTTGCCGGTGGCGGGCCTGTTTTACCTGGTGATGCGGCTGCGGCAGACGCGCCTGTTGCTGGCGGGCGTGCTGGTGGCGGCACTGGCCGGGGCGGGCTACTTCGTGAGCCAGAACAACTACATGCTCTACGCTCCCGACTTCGAGAAAACCGTATTCAACGGCGAGAACTTCGAGAAGCACCTGGAAGCCACTTATAAGCTCGAAGACGTGTCGGGCATGGAGCGGGTGTACCGCTGGGTGGCCGCCGCGCGCATGGCCGCCGATAAGCCGCTGGTGGGCAGCGGGCCCAACACTTTCTACCCCGAGTACAAGCGCTACACAGTGAGCAGCTTCCGCACCTACGTGAGCGACAACACCGAAAAATCTACCACCCACAACTACTTTCTGCTGCTGCTGGCCGAGCAGGGCTTCCCGGGCATGCTGCTGTTCATTGCGCTGGTCGGGGCCACGCTCATCACCATCGAAACCCTGTACCACCGCACTGCGCCCGGCTCCGAATACCGGGCCGTGGTGCTGGCCTGCGGCCTGAGCTTCGTCATCATCACTTTCCACCTACTGCTCAACGAGCTGGTGGAAGTCGACAAAATCGGCTCCTTCTTCTTCATCAACCTGGCCATGCTGGTGCGGCTGGGCACCTGGGTGCAGGCGGAGAGGCTGGAAGCGTGAGAAGTGAGAAGTGAGAAAAGGAACGTCATTCAGAGCGGAGCGAAGAATCTCGCGTGCTGCCCGTTGAAGATTATTCCAACGAGTAGCACGCGAGATTCTTCGCTCCGCTCTGAATGACGTTCATCTTACGCCTCTACTTAAACCGGCAGCTCAGGATGGTTACGTCGTCAGCGAAGCCGGTGCCGGCCTGGTCGAAGGCGGTGATTTCGCGCAACAGTTCGGCGTGCACGGTGCCGAGGGGAGCGTAGCGGTTCTGGCGCAGCACGCGCAGCACGCCCTCCTCGCCAAACTCGTTCTGCTCGGCGTCGAACACTTCGGTCAGGCCATCGGTGTAGGTGAGCAGCAGGCTGTGGGGCGGCACCACGAGGTGGCCGACTTTCAGCATGGGCAGGTCCTCCATCACGCCCAGCATGATGGTGCCCTCTTTGAGCGGCTGGCTGGCGCCGCCGCCGTCGAGCAGCAGTAGCGGGTCGTTGTGGCCGGCGTTTACGTAGTGCAGTTCGCGGGTGGTGCGGTCGTAGAGGCCGAAAAAGACGGTGATGAACTTGTCGCCGCCGGCGTTGCGGAAGATGAGGTGGTTAAGCTCGTTGACCACCGTGGCCAGGTCGGCGCCCTGGCGCAGCAGCGTGCGCAGCCCGGCCTGGAAGTTCGACATCAGCAGCGAGGCCGCCACGCCCTTGCCCGACACGTCGGCCACGCAGAACAGCAGGCGGCCGGCGTCGAGCTCCACCACGTCGTAGTAGTCGCCGCCCACGGCCGTGTGGGGCACGTAGCTGGCGTGCACGGCCAAATGGGCGTCGTTGGGCAGGCGCTGCGGAAACAGCATGGTCTGCACCTCGCGGGCAATTTCGATTTCCTTGCGCATGGCCGCCGAAGCCACCCGCTGCCGCACCAGCCGGCGGTTCTCGATGGCGCCAACCAGAATGTTGCTCAGCGTCTGCAGAAACTTGAGGGCTTCCTCGCCGGCGTAATCGTCGTGGGCATTGCCGATGAACACGTAGGCCAGCACCTGGCCGTTGCTGCCCACCGGAATCACCACTTCGAGGCTTTCCCACACGGCTTCCAGCCCCGCTATTTCGGCGAGCCGGTGCGAAGCGCTGGTGCAGGTATTGGTGATGAGCGACGGCAGCGCTACCTGCCGGAAATCGACCTGCCCGGTGCCGAAACAGGTCATGCACTGCCAGCTACCCTCTTCGAGCACGTAGAGCACCAGCCGGCGGATGTTGAGCTGGCCGAGCAGCGTGAACTGGAAAATCCGGTACAGCGCGGCCTCGGTATGGTCCTGGTTGATGGCCTGGGTGATTTCCAGCAGCGCCCCCAACTCCCGCTCTTTCAGGAATAACTTTTTTTCAGGAGTAGTATTGGGCATAAGGTGATATAGTGAGTTGGTGAAATAGTGAGTTTGACGTTCGGAAAACCTTACGGCGCGAATGGTGCAGACAGAGCAAGCGGTGCAGATGGTGGGTCAAAATCCGGTGGGGCTATTCGCGCAGTCAGCGCAAGCAGGTCCTTTGAACATAAAACTCACTATTTCACCAGTTCACTATCTCACCTCACGCCAAAGGCGTTTTGGGGTCGTAGGCGTCGCGCAGGCCGTTGCCGAGCAGGTTGAAGCTGAGCACCAGCAGGCTGATGGCCAGGCCCGGCAGCAGCGTGAGCCACAGGCCGGCGCGGGTGCCCAGCAGCTGGAAGCCCTCGTTTACCATCAGGCCCCACGACGGGGCCGGCGGCTGCACGCCCAAACCTAAGAAACTCAGGCCGGCTTCGAGCAGAATGGCCGCCGCAAAATTACTCGTGGCCAGCACAATCAGCGGGCCGGTCATGTTGGGCAGCAGGTGGTGGGCAATCAGGCGGCTTTGGGGCAGGCCCAGCACCCGGCCGGCCTCCACGAAAGTCGCCGAACGCAAGCTCAGCATCTGCCCCCGCACCACGCGGGCCACATCGACCCACATGGTGAGGCCTACGGCTACAAACGAGGTCCAGACGCCCTTGCTGTCGAGGGCCAGCGAAATGGCAATGACCAGCATGATGCCCGGAATGCTCCACACCACGGTCATCAAACCCAGCAGCAGCGAGTCGAGCCAGCCGCCCACGTAACCCGCCACGGCCCCCACCAGCATGCCCAGCAGCACCGAAATCAGCACCGCCACCAGCCCGATGCCCAAGCTGATGCGCGTGCCCAGCAGCAGCCGGCTCAGCTCGTCGCGCCCGGCTTTGTCGGTGCCCAGCCAATAGGTGCGCTGAATGATGTTCTGGCGGGCCAGCGGGGCCAATTCGGCCGCTGAACCGGGTTGGCCGGCCACCGCACTCAGGGCGTAGGCCTGGCGCTGGTCGGCCAGGGCCGAGTGGTTCTGGTAGGGCTGCGTGATGAGCGAGTCGCCCACAATCTGGTAGCCGCCGATGGGGATTTCGCGGTAGCGCGGCGCGCGGCCCTGCCACCAGGTGCGCAGCGGGTTGTCGGCGGCGTCGCGCACCGCGTCGGGCCGGGGCAGGCGCAGGATGGTGGCCCGGAAGCCGGGGGCCTCCTTCTGGAGCTGCACCAGGCCGTTGTTGGCCGAAGGCGAGTTATCGGGCAGCACCCAGTAGCCCAGCAGGGCCACCAGCGTACAGAGCACGATAAAGCCCAGCCCGAGCATGGCCGGCAGGTTGCGCTGCAGGCGCTGGCGCACGTAGTAGCCCGGCGAGCGGGCCGGCGTCGGCGCAGTTACGGCAGCGGCGGAAGCGGGCATCAGCGGGTGTTGTGTTGCAGCAGACCTTCCTTGGAAGCCAGAAACTGGCAGTCGCCCACCAGGGCCCCGAACGAGCTTTCCTCGTAGGCCAGCTCTGTGTCGGGGTCGGGCCAGAAGCTGCGCACGTAGCCCACGTCCATCAGCCGGCGCAGGGTTTCCACGAGTTCGGGGCGCGGCAGGCCGGTTTTTTTCAGCAGATCAGCAAAGGGCGTGACGAAGTACAGCTCGTCGAGAACATCAAATTCGGCGTCGGTCACGGCAGGAAGGGCAGGTTGTGAAAGGTAAAGGTAAATGTTCGGGCGGGGTTTTCGGTGCAGAGAGGCGCATGAGGAATACGTGGAGGTAAAGGAGAGCTGTTTAGCTAACCACAACTTCTTCAGATTCGCAATGCCTCAACTATTGCGGCGGCATGGTTGGCTATGGCACGCGCTGCAGCTCGCCCCTACCCTGCCCTCCTACCCTTCCACTCGTAGCCGCCACGCAGGCCCGCCAGGCCCATCAGCAGAGCGTAAGGCGCGTAGGCCAGCTGCAGCAGCGGCACGTAGGCCAGCCAGTGCCGACGCTCCAGAAACCGTAGCACCGGGGCCAGAAACCAGCCGTCGGTGACCAGCTTGATGCCCAGGCCCGCAGCCGCTCCTGGTAGCAGCGCAGGAAGCCACACCGAGGCCACGAGGCCACCCATTGGGGCTAAATTGGCCAGCAGCACCAGCACCGCCAGTTGTTGCGAAGGCGGGTGTCGGTAATGCCGCCACTTGCTGGCCCAGCGCACCCGCTGCCGCAGCAACGCCGCCAGCGTGGGCGGCCCGGCCGTGCGCACCAGCGCGGCCGGGTGTTTCAGAAACCGGATGCTGCCCGGAAACGCCGCGTGCAGCTTGTGGAGCAGGAATTCATCGTCGCCGCTGGGCAGGTGGGCGTTGCCCTCGTAGCCGGCCACTGCCTCGAAGGCCGCGCGGCGGTAGGCCAGGTTGGCGCCGTTGCACATGGTGGGCGTGCCGGCCGCAATGCCCGCCGCGCCCGCGCCCACCAGCCCCGCAAACTCCAGCCCCGACAGGTTTTGCAACAACGTATCCGGCCCCGTCAGCAGCACCGGTCCGCTCACGAAGTTCACTTCGGAGTCCGCCCCATCGAGCAGTGCGGCGTAGGCCCGCAGCCAGTCGGGCCCCACGCGGCAGTCGGCATCGGTGCAGACTATCCAGGGGGCGCGGGCGTGCGCCAGAGCCGCCTGCAAAGCCGCTTTCTTGCCCATTCCGGCTCCCGGCATGTCGGCCAGCCGCACTACTTTCAAGTGGAAAGCCGCCGTTGCGGCGGCAGCAGCCAATAGCGCGGCCGTGTCGTCGGTTGAGTGGTCGTCGGTAATGATGACCTCGAACTCGTCGGCGGGCAGGCCCTGGCGGGCCAGGTCGGCGAGCAGCAGCGGCAGGCTGGCGGCTTCATTGCGAGCGGCCACGAGCACCGAGAAGCGCGGCGTGGTAGCTGGTTCGGGCACGCTGGATGCTTCGCCGACAACGACAGGCAGCGGTGACAGCTCCGGCACCGGCAGTTGCTGCCAGGCGCGCCGCAGGCGCAGCATCTGCCCCGCATACAGCGCCGGAAACGCCAGCAGCAACAAACCCCACGCACTGCTCATATGGTCGGGATGTTGGTATCGGTGGCCGTGTTGGTTTCAGCAGCACCGGCAGCAGGTGCGGTGCGGCGCTTACGGAGCACTTTCAGGCGGAGCACGAATATCAGCCCTACGGCGCTGGGCACGGCAATATTGAGCACCCACAAGCTCAGGCTGGCACTGAGCACCGGCAGCGCCGGCTGGCCCAGCAGTCCGAACAGATGGGTAGCCGACAGCTCGCGCACGCCCACATCGGCCAGGGCATTGAGCGAGGGCACCAGCGACTTGAGCAGGAAGGTGCCCGCCACGGCCGCCGCCGCCGGACCCACGGCCGCCTGCACCCCATAAGCCAGCAGCAGCAGCCCAAACTGCGCCCCAAACACCAGGTAGCGCAGGCCCGAAATCAGCAGCACCTCCGTCAGCAGCCGGGCCGGGTAGGTGGGCATTACGGCCAGGTAGCGGCTAAAGCGACGCAGAATCTTCACGGAATTTACGGCCGCCACCAGCAGCTCGGAGTGGTAGAGCGGCAGCAGCACCGCCAGATTAATCAGCAGCGTGAGCACCACCAGTCCGGTTTGCGCGGCCGGATAGCCGTTCAGGTAAAAGCGTAGGCCAAAATACAGCAGCCCCAACGTACCAGCCGCCACCGTGGCCACCAGCTGGCAATAGCGCCCCAGAAACACGGCCCCCAGCGCATCGAGGCGGCGACTTTTAAGCTCCATAATGCGCCCGGCGTAGTCGCCCACCCGGTTGGGCGTCACGAACCCCAGCGTGAGGCCCACCAGCACCGCCCGAAAGCTGCGCCGGAACGACACGGGTTCCAGATGTTGGGCCAGCCGCCACCACTTCCAGCTTTCGAGGCCCCAGTTGAGCGGCACCAGCAGCAGCGCCAGCAACACCGGCCCGCGCCCCTGCCCGCCCAGACTGCGGGCCAGCAGCCCCCGCCACGCGGCCGCCGTAGCCTCGTTATCCACGAGCGAATGCCACAGCAAGCCCAGCGTGAGCAGCGTAATGCCCAGCTTGGCCGCCACCACCCAGCCCCCCCGCCGGGCCGGCCGGGTGCCAGCCGGGGCTCTGGTTTCGGGAGTTTGCATGTAGCTTTGAGGCGGCGAAGCGGGCAAAATAGCGGCGGGTTGCGTAATTTCGGCAAGTTAGCGCCTTTGCTTGAGCTACAGGCCTCAAGCTACAAGCTGCAAGCTGGGTATAGCCTCTTCGTATTCAGGCATACTGCCTGCTTTTGCGCAGTCGAGCCAACTCAGCGCCCACATAACTTACAGCTTGAGGCTTGCAGCTTGCAGCTTGCAGCTCAACCCTTGCAGCTCCCAACAAATGATTCTTCCCCTCGCTTCCTCTTCCGAACTGCTGCCCAAGGTGATTATGGGCGTCGACCCCGGCACGTCCGTGATGGGCTACGCCGTGATTGAGGTGCGGGGCCAGAAGGTGACGGTGCTCTGCTACGACGTTATCGACATGCAGAAGCTGGGCTCCAACCACGCCCTCAAGCTCAAGCGCATTTTTGAGCGAATGCTGGAGCTGATTGACGAGTACCTGCCCGATGAGCTGGCCATCGAAGCCCCATTTTTCGGCGTGAACGTGCAGAGCATGCTCAAGCTGGGCCGGGCCCAGGGCATGGCCATTGCCGCCTGCCTCTCGCGCCAGATTCCGTACGTGGAGTACGCGCCCACCAAAGTCAAACAGGCCGTTACGGGCTCGGGCAGCGCCACCAAGGAGCAGGTGGCCCACATGCTGCGCCAGACGCTCACGTTGCCCCCCATCGCCGAGGCCAGCAAGTTCCTCGACGCCACCGACGCGCTGGGCGTGGCCCTGTGCCACCACTACCAGAAGGGCAACAACGTGAAGGCCGGTGGTAAAAGCTGGGGCAAGTTCCTGGCCGACAACCCCACCAAACTCGCCGCCCCGGTAGCCGGCAAAAAGGTAGCTGCGACCCGTAAGAAGCCGGCGGCGTAGGCAGGCGGGAGCCAGCAAAATTTCTTGAAGCGAATAATTTTATCATCTTGGCCCATTATTCGCAACCTCCTATTGGTCAAGATGCAGCGCCGCCCCATCCGCTCCACATCCCTCAAAGCCGTGGGCTACGACCCGGCCACGCAAACCCTGGAAATCGAGTACCGCCACGGCGGGTTGGTGCGCTACACCGGCGTGCCCGAGGAGTTGCACCAGGCGCTGCTGCAGGTGCCGGGCAAGGCGCTGTTTGTAGAGCAGGTGGTGGAGCGCGGGGGCTTCGGGCGCGAGCAGCTGCGGGGGTAACGGGCGCAGCTGCCCGGCATCCCCATTTACGCCTCCCCCAACTCGATTTCGCCCTTGAGGTAGGTGACGGCAGAGCCGCTCATCAGCACCCGCTCGCCGCGAAGCTCGCACCACAGCTCGCCACCGCGGGCCGATACCTGGCGGGCGCGGAGGCTGGTTTTATTTAGCCGTTCGGCCCAGTAGGGTACCAGCGTGGTGTGGGCCGAGCCGGTTACCGGGTCTTCGGGCACGCCCACGCGGGGGCCGAAAAAGCGCGATACAAAATCGATTCCGTCGGTGCCGGGGGCCGTGGCGATAACGCCGCGGAACTCCACTTCGGCCAGCCGGGCCTGGTTGGGGCGCAGAGCCCGCACCTCGGCCTCGGAGGCAAATACGCATACCAGGTCGGGGCCGGCCAGCAGGGCCAGCGGGGTGGCGCCCAGGCCGTCGGTCAGGCCATCGGGGTGGCGGGCCAGCGGCTGGGGCGGGCGGGCCGGGAAATCCAGGGTCAGCATACCGTTTTCGGCTTGGCTTACGCGCAACGGGCCGCTTTTCGAGTGGAATACAATTTCGGGCTGCTGGAAATTGAGGTGGCGGTAGAGCACGTGCGCCGAGGCCAGCGTGGCGTGCCCGCACAGCTCCACTTCCACGGCCGGCGTAAACCAACGGATTTCGTACTCGTGCGCCGCGTCGGCTTTAGGCACAAAAAAAGCCGTTTCGGCCAGGTTATTTTCGGCGGCAATGGCCAGCATGGTAGCGTCGGGCAGCCACGCGGTGAGGGGGCACACGGCGGCGGGGTTGCCGGCAAACGGACGGTCGGCGAAGGCATCGACCTGATACAGGGGCAGCAGCATAACGGAGTAGTAAAGTAAAACCAGCGCCACCGAAATCCGGCGGCCCGGCTAAACTACGGTTTCGGCGGCTATAGTGCTTCAAGCCAACAGTGGCGTTGCCGCTTGGGGTTAGCCGTGTGCCGGCCTTTTGCTCCTCTGCCAGTGCTGCCGCACCGCTTCGTTTTCACGGATTTTCCTCGACCAGCTCGCCGCCGATAAACACCTGGTGCACCGGGTTGTCGCCCAGCCAGTAGGGGATTTCGGGTAGCGTGGCCACGTTCAGCACCAGGATATCGGCGCGCAGGCCCGGCGCGAGGCTGCCGCACTCCTGCTGCTGGCCGATGGCCCAGGCGGCGTTGCGCGTCACGGCGGCCACGGCTTCGGCGGGCGTGAGGCCCATTTTCAGGCAGCCCATGCTCAGGGCCAGCCACAGGTTTTTGCTGGGGCACGAGCCGGGGTTGAAGTCGGTGCTGAGCGCCACCGGCAGGCCCGCATCAATAAACGCGCGGCCCGGCGCGTACTGCTCCAACCGCAGAAACAGCGGCACGAGCGGCAGCAGCACGGCCACCGTGCGGCCCTGCGTAGCGGTGGCAATGCGGGCGGCCGCTTCCGCCGAGAGGTAGTCGGCGTGGTCGATGCTGATGGCGCCCAGCTCGGCGGCCATTTCGCAGCCGCCCAGCTCGTGCATCTGCTCGGCATGGATTTTCAGCCCGAAGCCCCGTTCGCGGGCCGCGGTCAGGTAGGCGCGCGAGTCGGCGACGCTGAAGGCGCCCTGCTCGCAGAAAATATCGACGAACGGCACTTCGGCTGGATCAAGCTGGGGGAGCACGTCGTTCACGAGCATGGCCAGGTAGTCGGCGGGGCGGCCGGCGTACTCGGGGCCGGGCACGTGGGCGCCCAGGAAGGTGGGCACCACGCGCACGGGCTGCCGGCGGCCGGCCTCGCGGGCCACGCGCACCAGCCGCAGCTCGGTTTCGGCGTCGAGGCCGTAGCCGCTTTTGGCTTCGAGGGTCGTGACGCCGTAGCGGCGAAAGTCGGCCAAATGGCGCAGGGCATCGGTCAGCAGCGCGTCGTTGGAGGCGGCGCGGGTGGCGCGCACGGTGCTCAGGATGCCGCCGCCACCAGCCAGAATATCGAGGTACGACTCGCCTCGCAGCTTGCGCTCGAACTCGGCCGCCCGCTGCCCACCGAACACGAGGTGCGTGTGGCATTCTACCAGCCCGGGCATTACCACCCGGCCATGCGCCTCAACGATGTGCGTGGCGGGCGTGAGCTGGCTTTCATCGAGTTCGGCCATGGGCCCGATGGCCACAATCCGGTCGTTTTCGCAGGCCACGTAGCCGTCAGCGATGATGCGCCAGTTGGCCTGGTCGGGGCCGGCCAGCGGCTGGGTGGCAGGCGGGCCGGCCAGCGTGAGCAGCTGGCCGCAGTGGCGAATCAGGAGGGTGTAGGGCATGGCAAAGGGCAGAAGTCAGGCGGGTAAAGATGCACAGAAGCCGCGTAGGGCCAACTCTGTCTGTAGCCAGCAGGCTCAGCCCTGAGGCACCCAGGTTACGTATCGGGGTATTTGTCTGCGTATGCCCGTGCCGCCTGCCCCCATCGACGCACCCCTGATTCTGACGCTGCAACTCAACGACGAAGCCCAGCAGCACTTCGACGAGCTGCGCACGGCCCACTTCCCGCCGGCCCGCAACTACCTGCGGGCGCACGTCACGCTTTTCCACCATTTGCCGGGCGCCGATTACGCCCGCCTCGCCGGGCAGCTACAGGAGCTGGCCGCCGCCACCCCGCCCCTGCCGCTGCGCGTGGCGGGCGTGCGGTTTCTGGGCCAGGGCGTGGCGTATTTCCTCGAAAACGACCAACTGCGGCAGCTGCACCGCACGCTGCAGAGCCGCTGGGCCGCACACCTGCGCCCCCAGGATAGGCAGCCGCTGCGGCCCCACATCACGGTGCAAAACAAGGTAACGCCCGCCGCGGCCCGCGCCCTGCACGAGCAGCTTGCCGCCAGCTTCGAGCCCTATAATATTATCGGCACCGGCCTGGCCCTGTGGGCCTACCGCAACGGCCCCTGGGAGGCGCTGGCACAGTTTCCGTTTGAGGGTGAGGCCTTGGATTAATGGCAACTGTCATCCTGAGCACAGCGAAGGACCTATACAGAAGCTAACGTCAAGTATTGCCTTCTGTATAGGTCCTTCGCAAGCTCAGGATGACAGGCGTTATCACCCCATCACCCCATCACCTCAACGTGCCTTAATCGTGTGGGTGAGGGCTTTGAACTGCTCCAGGGCCTGGTCGAACTCCTGGCGGGCAATGCCTTGTAGCGCCACGGCAGTGCTGCCGATAACCGTTACCTGCTGATATACCAGCACCCGCTGGCCCCGCAGTTGGGCAAAGCCTTCGGTTTCGTAAGTTACCAGCTCGTTCACTTTGCCCGAGGTTATTTTGCGCGGCTTAAAGGCCTGGGGGCCGTCGGGGCGGGTCAGGAGCTGGGCGCTGATGTCGGCGGCCGTGATGGACGGGTTGTAGGGATAGGTGCTGACGGTGAGCAGCGGCTCGGGGCCGTAGTCGGGCTTGCGCTGGCCGCCCAGCGTGTAGGTGTAGGTGCCCTGCCGGGCCAGCGCCAGCGCGAAAGGCGACTTCTGCTCATCGAGCACGAACACGGTGTTGCCCAGCGCGACCGGCGCATCGGCGGCCGCGGGGCGGTAGGTGGCCGAGCGCAGGCTGCGGCGTAGCGCGGTGCCGGCAGCGGTGTCGGCGGCCGGGTAGCGGGCGTCGAGCAGCACCACAAACGTCGAGTCGCCGAATAGCAGCTGGCTGGTTTCCTGGGTGGGGCTGAGCTGCACCCGCGCCAGCTGGGCCGGGAAGCCATCGACCTGCAGCGCGCTGAAGCTGATGACTTTACCGCCGCGGGCCGCGAAGCGGGCGGGACCAAACCCCGCCGCCTGCCGGTAGTAGTTGCTGCCGGACATTTCCATTACCTGCAGCGCGGCGGGCCCGCGGCGCAGCCCCGTGAAGCCCGCGGCCGGCCCGAAACCGGGCGGCGGGCTTAGCCACACCTGCGTGCCAGTAACCAGCTGCGGGGCGGCCGGCGCGGGGGCCGAAACGGGGTTCAGGGTCTGGGCCGTGGCTACGTGCGGCAGGCTGCTCAGCAGGCCCAGGCCTGCCAGAAAAAACTTCGTCATTGCCTTCGGGTGCTTTCGGATGCCGGGTCGGGCCCGGTCCGCAATTCGGGGCAAAGTACGCACGAATCGGGCGAGCCGGCCGCCGAGTGGGCAGATTGGGCTAAGTTTGCCCGGCCAGCCAGCGGGTGCGCCGCTCCGCCCAGTGCCCATCGTCGCCGGCCGCTCACTTTACCGTTTTGCCCTATGCAAGCTCTTCTGCTGATTGACCTTCAGAACGATTTCGTGCCCGGCGGGTCGTTGGCCGTGCCCGGCGGCGACGCCGTGGTAGCGCTGGCCAACCAGCTGCAGCCCCATTTCGGGCTGGTGGTGGCCACCCAGGACTGGCACCCGGCCGGCCACGGCAGCTTCGCCAGTGCCCACCCCGGCCGCCAGCCCTTCGAGCAGGGCGAGCTGAATGGACTGCCCCAAACGCTCTGGCCCGACCACTGCGTGCAGGGCACGCCCGGCGCCGAATTCGTATCCGGCCTCGATCAGCACCGCATCGAAGCCATCTTCCGCAAAGGCACCGACCCGGGCATCGACTCGTACAGCGGCTTCTTCGACAACGGCCACCGCAAAAGTACCGGCCTGGCCGACTACCTGCGCGGCCGCGGCGTAACCGCCGTGTACCTGGCCGGCCTGGCCGCCGACTTCTGCGTTTATTTCTCGGCCCTCGATGCCCTGCAGCAAGGTTTCCAGGTCTTTTTCATCGAAGACGCCGCCCGCGCCATCAGCCCCGAAGGCTACCAGCAGGCCCGCACCGACCTGGAGCAGCGCGGCGCCCAATTCGTAACCACCGCCGAATTGGTAGCTTAGGTGTTAGGGCTTAGTTGTTAGGTGTTAGGGCTTAGAAGAACATCATTCAGAGCGCAGCGAAGAATCTCGCGTGAATCGTTGAACAACAACCGTTCTAATCGGCTCACGCGAGATTCTTCGCTGCGCTCTGAATGACGTTCTTCTAAGCCCTAAGCCCTAACAACTAAGCCCTAAAAAACCTACGGCTTTTGGGCGACTATAGAGTACATGAGCGGGAGCTTGCCGGGCAGGTGGGCGAGCTGGTAGCCGCCACCGGGGGCCGGCTGCAGGCCGTTCAGGCAGTCGTAGCACAAGTAGTCGTACTCCTCGAAATGGCGGATGGCCAGCCCCTGCCCCAGCAGCGCCCCCAGCACCTCGCCCAGGCTGTGGTTCCACGACACCGACGTTTCCTGCAGCGGGGCGGCGCGGTCGGCGTAGGTGCCGGTTTCCTGCTCGATGATGGTTTGGCGGTTGAAATAGGAGTATTCGATGCGGGTGAAGTCGTTGTCGAACATCCACACGGCGGGGTGCAGCTCCACCAGCACCAGCCGGCCGCCGGGGCGCAGACAGCGGGCCACGCCGGCCGCCCACTGCGCCAGGTCGGGCAGCCAGCCCAGCACGCCGTACGAGGTGAACACCATCTCAAACTGCCCATCGAAGCGGGCGGGCAACGCCAGCACATCGGCCTGCACGAACTCGGCCGTAAGCCCCAATTCCTGGCCCAGGGCGCGGGCGGCGGCCAGGGCCTCATCGGCCAGATCGACGCCCGTAACGTGGGCGCCGAGGCGGGCCAAGGAGAGCGTGTCGAGGCCGAAATGGCACTGCAGATGCAGGATGTGCTGGCCGGCTACGTTGCCCAGCAGGGCCAGCTCGGGCGGGTTGAGCGACGTTTTGCCCGCCCGGAAACCGGCCACGTCGTAGAAATCGGAGGTGAGATGGAAGGCGGTTTTGGCGTTCCAGAGGCGGCGGTTCAGCTCCAGGTAATCGGCCGGAATATCGGGCGGTAGGCTCATTTAAACGGTCAGGCGGGCTTGTTGAATAAACTCCCGGATCAGCTCCCGAATCAGCAGGCCGGCCTGGTTGCGGGGCAGCCAGGGGTTGTTGGGGTCGCAGTAGCCGGAAAGCGCGGCAAAGGCGGCGGGCGAAGCTACGGCAAAGGCCATCGACCACTCGGGAAACTCGCGCCAACTCACCGGCCCATCGGCCAGCTTCACCACGTCGCGGTGGCGCCGGTCGCGCTCGATGCGGCCGTAGAGCTGCTCCACGGCCGTGCGCTCGCCTTCCAGCACCTGCAACACCTGCCCATCGCAGTACAGCAGAATGCCCGTGATGTCGGCCTGGTGGTTTTTCTCCCGGAATTTGAGCAGCATTTCGCGCAGCAGACTCTCGCTAAGCTCGCCCACTACCTGGCTCGAATAAACAATGTGGTGCATAGCCGATGGGGTTCGTTTGGTCGCAGCCGGCGCCGCCCGGCAGCGGGCAGCGCGGCCGGAGCCGCGCCCGATCGGGCTGGGGCAGAAAGTCAATATACAATTTTACAGATAGATAGGCAAGCGCCGACGCCGGCCGCGGCGCCGACGGGGCGCTTCTTCTATCTTTTTAGGCCGTGGCCCGTACGTATCAACTTAGCTTCTTTCCCCTATGCCTACTACTCCTTCCCTTCCGGCCACCGATGTGGTGCTGATTGGCGCCGGCATCATGAGCGCCACGCTGGGCCTGATGCTCAAAGAGCTCGATCCGACGCTGACTATTACCATTTTCGAGCGCCTCGATGTGGCCGCCGCCGAAAGCTCCGACGCCTGGAACAACGCCGGCACCGGCCACTCGGCCTTCTGCGAGCTCAACTACACGCCCGAGCGGCCCGACGGCTCCATCGACATCAGCAAGGCCCTCAAAATTGCCGAGCAGTTCGAGCAGAGCAAGCAGTTCTGGGCTTTCCTGACGGAGAAATACGACGTGAAGGAAATCCAGCGCTTCATCAACTACATCCCGCACATGAGCTTCGTGATGGGCCGCGAAAATGTGGAGTTTCTGCGCAAGCGCCACGCCGCCCTCACCGAGTCGGCCCTGTTTAAGGGCATGAAATTCAGCGACGACCGGGCCGAAATCGAAAGCTGGATGCCGCTGGTGATGGACGGCCGCGACCCGGCCCAGACCGTGGCCGCCACCCGCATGGACCTGGGCACCGACGTCAATTTCGGCTCCCTGACCCGCGGCATGTTCTACCTGCTCCAAGAAAAGCCGGGCGTGACCATGCACTTCCACCACGAAGTAGAAAAGCTGCACCACAACGCCGACGGCAGCTGGCGCATAAAAACCCAAAACCTCGAAACCGATCAGGACGTGGAAACGCAGGCCAAGTTCGTGTTTATCGGGGCCGGTGGTGGCTCGCTGCCGCTGCTCGAAAAGTCGCACATTCCGGAAGCCGCCGGCTATGGGGGCTTCCCGGTGAGCGGGCAGTGGCTGCGCTGCGTGAACCCGGCCGTTATTGCCCGCCACAACGCCAAAGTGTACGGCAAGGCCTCGGTCGGCTCGCCGCCCATGTCGGTGCCCCACCTCGATACGCGCATGATTGACGGCGAAAAACAGCTGCTGTTTGGCCCCTACGCCGGTTTCAGCACCAAGTTCCTGAAAACGGGTTCCTACTTCGATTTGCCGGCTTCCATCCAGTTCGGCAACGTGAAGCCCATGATTATGGCGGGCCTCAAAAACCTGTCGCTCACCAAGTACCTCATCCAGCAGGTGCGCCAGTCGCCCGACGACCGGGTGGCGGCCCTGCGCGAGTACCTGCCCGAGGCCCAGGCCCAGGACTGGGAGCTGGCCATTGCCGGCCAGCGCGTACAGGTTATCAAAAAAGACAAAAAGCAGGGCGGTGTGCTCGAATTCGGCACCGAAGTAGTAACGGCCGCCGATGGCACCATTGCCGCGCTGCTCGGCGCCTCGCCCGGCGCCTCTACCGCCGTCAGCATCATGCTGAATCTGGTGCAGAAGTGCTTCCCCGAGCAGTCGGCTACGCCCGAGTGGCAGGCGAAATTCCGCGAAATGGTACCCACCTTAGGCCATAAGCTGGCCGACGAGCCCGAGCTGGTAAACAAAACCCGCACCCGCACCAGTACCATTCTGGGCCTGGTAACGCCCGAAGAGTTGGGGGTGTAGAGAGGATTTAGAAACAACTGTCATCCTGAGCGCAGCGAAGGACCCATACAGAAGGTAACTATCAATGTTAGCTTCTGTATGGGTCCTTCGCTGCGCTCAGGATGACAGTTCTATACTCGCTCCCCGCACTTACGTCCAGTACAGTACCGGGGCGTTGGGGAAGCGGGCCTGCCACTCGGTGTAGAAGAACTCCTTGAGCTGGCGCATATCGGTGGGCTGGTACACGAATTTGGTGCCGCCGAACTTGTTGCGCTTCACGGCGCGGGTGGCCTCATCGAGGTCGAGGCTGGTGTTGGGGTACCAGTCGAGCAGCACGTTTTTGGAGCCGGGCGTGAAGCGGTGGGTGATGAATTCCACGGTCAGGTCGCAGTCGAAATCGAGGGCGGCGGCCAGGCGGTCGAGCAGCTGGCGGTACTCGTGCTGCCAGTTGGGCAGCGGCATAAGGGGGGCCAGCACCACGCCCACCGGGTAGCCGCCCCCACCCTGCGCACGCGGCAACGCCAGCCGGCGCAGGGCCTGCAGCCGGGCCTCAACCGAGGCCGTGCCACCTTCCAGCCGGCGCACCAGCGGCTCGGCGTTCAGGCTGAAGCGGGCCCGGGTGCGGCCGTTATGGGGCAGCGTCAGCAGCGAATCTACGTGGTCGTACTTGCTCACGAAGCGCAGGTGCGTGCCCTCGCGCTGGCCATAGTAACGGATGCACTCGGCCAGCGAGCCGGTGAGGTGCTCGATACCCAGCACATCGGTGTAGCAGCTCACCTCGAAGCTTGTAGTGCGGCCGGGCTGCTCGTAGTTCTGCGTATTTTCGAGCAATTGCGGCAGATTGGCGAAGGCCCTGACCACCGGCGGGCCGCTGAGGCTGCCGGCCAGGTAGCAGTACTGGCAGTGGGCGGGGCAGCCTTCGGCCAGGTTCATCTGCCAGTCGGCCGAGGGGGGCGTGGGCTGCAGGCGCCGGGCGCCGGGCGGGGCGCACACCACGGCCAGCGTGCTTTTGGCCCGACGGTAGGTGTCGCGCACATCGTCGCCGCGCAGGCCCGTGAGGCGGTTGCTTTTCAGCAGCTCGATTTCCAGGTTGTGGCTTTCGGCGCGGGCCAGTATCTGCTGGCCGAAGGGCTCGTCGAGGGCGGCCGGGGTGAACACCACGCGCTTGGGCAGCCACAGCCTGGCGGCGTGCTGGCGCGGGGCCAACGCGGGGGTTGCGGCAGGTTCGGGCAGGATGTCGAGCGAGGGAAAAAGGGCAGTTTGCGTCATCTGTTAGGTAACGCTTTTTCGGCCCAAAACACTCCCGAAAACCGCTTTTTCGGCGGGAAATTGCGCCCTAGTTTTCGGGCAGAAACACCTCGGCCAACATGCACCGCACGCTGCCGCCGCCCAGCGTTTCGATGGTCGGGATGGGCAGTGGCAGCAGTTCGGCGTGGCGGCCCAGCTGCTGCCGCTGCTCGGCGGTCAGTGAGTCGTGGGCGCTCTGCGACATGGCCAGCAGCACCGGGCCGCCGGGCGGCTGCAGGGCCAGCATGTTGCCGGCAAAGCGCGCCACCTGGGCCAGCGAAATCGCCACGATTTCGTGGCCGGTTTCCGTCAGCGAGTCTTCCACCGCCCGGCGCTCGGTTTCATCCACAATGCTTTCCAGGCAGGCCACCGCGAAGCCGGGGCCGATGCTGAGCATGACGTTGGTATGGTAGATTTCCTGCCCCCGCGCATCCACCGACCGAAACGAGACGGGCTGGTAACCCAGCCGGGCGCAGACTTCGGCCAGCAACCCCGGCTCGGTGCGGGGCGAGCGGCCGGCGTAGGCCCGGCGGTGCTCGTGGTCGAAAATAATGCTGCCGGTGCCTTCCAGAAACCGGTTTTCGGCCTCGGCCGCCGACCAGTCCAGCACTTCCGTTATCTGAAACTCCTGGCCCAGAGCCGCCACAATGTCGGGGCGGCGCTCGGCGCGGCGGCTGGGGGCACACATGGGATACAGCACGGCGCGGCCATCGGCGTGCAGCGAGAGCCAGTTGTTGGGGAACACGGCGTCGGGCTTGGCGGGCGCGGGCGTATCGTCGAATACGCGCACCTGCACGCCGCGGTCCCGCAGCGTTTCCACCAGCGCCCCGAACTCGGCTACGGCCTGGGTTTCGGCGGCCGCGGCGCTCAGGTCGGCGGGGGCCTGCTGGAAGTGGTTGGACAGGGCCGTTTCGGCGTTGAAGCCGAACCGGGCGGGCCGGACGACAAATACGGTGGAGGCTGCTTGCTTCATGGGGCTAAACTACCGAAAATCTTTCCGCTAAATCAACCCGGCCAGGCTACCGCCGGCGCGCAAAAAAGCACGCCCCCAGGGTGGGAGCGTGCTTTTCAACTCTATAGAAGTAGGTGGGGCTAGGCGCGACGCACTTTCACGGCGTTCAGGCCCTTGCGGCCCTGCTCTACTTCGAATTCTACCTTGTCATTGTCGCGGATTTCGTCAATGAGGCCGGTTACGTGTACGAAGATGTCTTCGCCGGTTTCGGCGTTGTTGATGAAACCAAACCCTTTGGTTTCATTGAAGAATTTTACGGTTCCCGTCTGCATGATGCTTGGTAGGAGGTGGAGATGATAAAGCAAGCAGCAGCGGAACCTGTTGGCTCAATTCAGCGGGCTGAACCGAGTTGATGACTCGTTGGCAAGTTGCCTTTTAACGGGCTAAAGATAGACTTTATTTTTAGAACTGCCGGTCGGCCCAGGTCGGCTTACCCAACAAACCGGGCGCCCAGTCCGAAGTAGCCCAGCAGCAGTAGCCCGAAACCGGCCCAGAGTGCCAGTGCCCACCGCCGCGGCACCAGCAGCAGCATGGCGGCCGCCACGCCCGGCACGAGCACGCCCATCAGCAGCGACACCAGCACGTAGCCCAGGCCGGTGGCGCGGCCCAGCAGCTCCAGCACCCGAATGTTGTAGTCGTAGAACCCCTGGCCGGTGCTGCCGGGCTGCCGCAGCCGCAGCGCCAGCGCCAGCAAAGCGGCGGCGCCGGCCAGCAGCAGCCACCTGTAGCGCGACTGCCGCCACACCACCAGTGCCAGCCAGCCCAGCGCACCAGCCCGCAGTACACCAGAATATTAGAGCAGTTTTCAGGTCGTTGTACAGGTAGCGCATGTAGCGCGAACTTTGTAGTTCGCGTCCCCGCGCCGTGTGGGCGGCTCCACTGGCGCGGGGACGCGAACTACAAAGTTCGCGCTACTGCCCACCGGCCCCATATGCTGTACACTAATTTGAAAACCGGTGTAAGTTCGGCGTAGCTCAGGCCCGTCAGCCGGCTCACGCTCATAAACAGCACCACGAGGGCATCAAACAGGGCCCCGAAGGCTTTGACAGCAACTTGCATACGCCGGCAAATGTAGCGGGCGCGGCGGCCTGTTGCGGCTGGTACTTGGGTGGTTTGCTGCGGTGCTTTTGGGGGCAGATATGACCGAAGCTAAACCTTACGGCCGCCGGCCGGGTAAAGCAGCTGTCCGCCACGGTGCCGCCCCTTTGCTGGCCGGCTGTCGGGCGCCTTTCCTTCGCTGCTGATTTTCGCTTTATGACTGAATCAACGACTTCCGGCGCCACGCCGGCACCGCTTATTGTACTGGCCGGGGCCACCGGGGAGCTGGGGCTGCTGATTGCCCACCACCTGCGGCGGCGCGGCGCCGAGGTGCGGGCGCTGGTGCGCCCGGCCAGCCTGGCCGGGGCCGAAGCCGAGTCGTTGCGCCAGCAGGGCATTGAGGTAACGGGCGTGGACTACAACAGCGTGGCCGACCTCACCCGCGCCTGCCGGGATGCTACCTGCGTGGTGTCGGCGCTGAACGGGCTGCGCGAGGTGATGGTGGAAACCCAGGGCCGGCTGCTGGAGGCGGCCGTGGCGGCCGGCGTGCCGCGCTTCATCCCGTCCGATTTTTCGGCCGACTTCACCCGGGTACCCGAGGGCTCAAACCGCAACTTCGATTTGCGCCGCGAATTTGCCCGCCGCCTCGATGCGGCGCCCATCCAGGCCACCTCGGTGCTCAACGGCATGTTCATGGATTTGCTGCGCGGCACGGCGCCGGTGGTGCTGGCCGGCCCGCGACTGGTGCTGTACTGGGGCCGCCCCGACCAGCCCCTCGACTTCACTACGATGGTGGACACGGCCGATTTTACGGCCGCCGCGGCCCTCGACCCCAGCACGCCCCGCTACCTGCGCGTGGCCGGCGCCGTGGCCAGCCCCCGGCAGCTACGCGAGGCCGCTACGGCCGCTACCGGCCAGCGCTACCGGCTGCTGCGGCCCGGCGGTCTGGGCCTGCTGAGCACGCTCATCAAGCTCACCAAAACCCTGGCGCCGGCCCCCGACGACGTGTTTCCGCCCTGGCAGGGCATGCAGTATCTGCACAACATGCTCAGTGGCGACGCCAAGCTGCAGGGTCCGCTCGACAACAACCGCTACCCCGACATTCGCTGGGCGCCGCTGCGCACGGTGCTGGCCGGCCGCTAACCGGGCAGCGCACCGGAGCGAGCCCAGCGGCCCGGCATACTGGCCCGGTTCGTTAGCCCGACCGGCCGGCTTTGGGTTGGCCGCCGTAGCTTTGCGCTACCACCGTTTGCGCTTATGGACAACCGCCCCTCCCCCACCGCTGCTTCCTGGAAACGGCACATTTACCGCGTCGTTTTTGAGGCCGATACCCGGGCCGGCCAGCTGTTCGACATTCTGCTGCTGGTGGCCATTGTGCTGAGCGTGCTGGCCGTGATGCTGGAAAGCGTGAGCAGCATCAACGCCCGGTACGGGCCGGCGCTGCGGGTGGTGGAGTGGGTATTTACGGGCGTGTTTCTGGTCGAGTACGGGGTGCGGCTGCTGGTGGTGCGCCGGCCGCTGCGCTACGCCCTGAGTTGGCTGGGACTGATTGACCTGGTGGCCGTGGTGCCCTCGCTGCTGGCGCTGGTGCTGGTGGGCAGCCGCTACCTGCTGGTGGTGCGCACGGTGCGGCTGCTGCGGGTGTTTCGCATCTTCAAGCTGGGCCAGTTTATTGGCGAGGGCGAATTCATCCTGAGCGCCCTCAAGGCCAGCCGCTTCAAAATTCTGGTGTTTCTGTCGTCGCTCTTCACGCTGGCCATCCTGATGGGCACGTTTATGTACGTGCTCGAAGGCGGTGAAAACGGCTTCACCAGCATTCCGAAAAGCGTGTACTGGGCCGTGGTAACCCTGACCACAGTCGGCTACGGCGATATTTCGCCCGGCACGATGCTGGGGCAGACGCTGGCCACCCTGCTCATGATTATGGGCTACGCCATTATTGCCGTGCCCACCGGCATCGTATCGGCCCAGATGTCGCGCACGGCGGCCGCCAGTGCCCACGCCGCCGCGGCCGGAGCCGCTACGGCAACAGCGGCCGCGCTGGCCGATGCGCCGCCCACGGCCCCCGCCTACAAGCAGGCCCGCTGCCCCCGCTGCCAGGCCGAGGGCCACCGCCCCGACGCCGATTTCTGCTGGCACTGCGGCGGCCCGGTGTAGCGGTAGAGGCTTCGTCAGAGGTATCTCCGGTCAGCGGATACGAGCATGAAATCGTGCGGATTCTCCGGGTCATAGAGAAGCGCGACTTTGGCGCCTTCCGGGTAACGCGGCACGGCAAAAGCAACTCCGGAAGTTGACAACCCTTCGATTGTCCTCCCGTCCTGCGTTACGAAGCGCACGATAGGCCGCACAGTCGTGGTTCGCCCCCAGCTAATCTTATTACGAACAACCACCCCGCTTGCGCGAAGGCCATGCTGTTGCATCCGGTCATAGTGCCGCTTTGCTTTCAGATAGGTTATTACCGCCAGCACCACCGTCATGATGAGTATAGCGGCAATGAATAGCTTTGTCCAAGAATCCATACGCCTTTTATACTGAGTTTAGTACTTCTACCGACCCCTGAATGCCGTAGGGGCGGGGCTTGCTCCCGCCCACCGATGAACGGAACCGGATATGGCCGTTCATCGGCGGGCGGGGGCAAGCCCCGCCCCTACAGTGTTCCTCCTGTTCTTTAGTGTTATCCGGCTGGCAGCTGCTATAGCTTGATGCCCTGCGCGGCCATAGCCTGCTCTTGCTGGTGCTGGTTGGCCAGATACTCGGCGTGCTGCTCCGGCGTGCGCTTGGTGCCGAGGCGCTGCAGCTGCTCGCGCAGCTGGTCGGCGGGCAGGTCGTTGCAGTAGATGGGGCCGCCGGGCTGCTGCCGCCACGATTCGCGCAGGCTGCCCGCGTCGATGGCGTCGTAGCCCAGCTCTTCTACCAGCTGCATGACTTTCTGCTTGGCGGCGGCATCGTCGGAGGCGACGGGCAGGGCCACGCGGCCGGACGTGCCGGCGGGCTTCCCAGGCTGGGCGAGGTGGTCGGCGAGGATGTTGTTGAACACTTTCACGACGGGGCGGCCCAGCTGCTGCTGCACCCAGCCGCTTTCAGTCAGCTCGCCGGTTTCCAGCTCCGGCATCTGGCCGTCGCGCAGCATGGGGTAGTAGTTGCTCGTGTCGATGACGGGCACCTCGGCCGGTACGCCCGCGAACAGGTCTTTGGGCAGGTCGGGAATGTTTTTCAGCGGGATGGTTACCACGATGAGGTCGGTGCCGCGCTGGGCGGCTTCCTCGGCCGTTACGGCCGTAGCGCCCGTTTTCTGCTCCACGTCCTTGAGGGTTTCGGGCCCGCGGGAGTTGGCAATGTATACGTTGTGGCCGAGGCTGGTGAGCCGCACCGCCAGGGCGCTGCCGATGTGGCCGGCGCCGATGATTCCGATGTTCATAGGTTGCGTTGTTTGGTTCGTACGCCGGTGATGGTGCCGACGCAGGGTAGTAAACAGTAGAAGTGGGGGTTTGGGTTTTTCTTGGTGGTACGGTTAGAACGAGCACCGCCGCCGGAGCGGGGCTCGGGCGGCGGTGGGTGATTTACTGTTGAAACACAGTGTATAATTCTCTATCAAAGTACTCACCTAATTAATATAGTTTTCACATTGTATTGAATCTCATTGCTCCAGCTATTGACTGCAAAGTCATTAATCACTTGCCAATCAATCTGATCAGCGCTAATTCTTTAGAACTTCGATTGAATCTACACTAAAATTATATGGCTTCTCATTCATATCATAACTAAACGAAAAACCAATCTTCATATTTAATTCCTTCTCTCCTATTAATGCATACTCATTTTCTATATCACTATCAGCTGAATATCCATAACCTTCAACATCACATGAAATATTTAATGATCCAGAAATAATGCATTCTTCGTCTAATACATTAATATTTAAGTCAATTAAATTAGACATGTAGAATGTCTCACTGAATGCTATAAATCCTTTAGCATCATAATCAAGATTAAAAAGATAATTCAAGTCATAATACGTGAATTTATTCTTAATTTCGTTTTTTATCTCATCCCCTAAAGATGCTTTTATCATCTTTAGAATAAATATGTTATCAAAATCCTGATAGTCTAGCCACCTTTTGAAATTTCCAGAAAGCTCACCAATGGCTTGCTCCTCTTTTTGAACAAACTCCTTGAATGAACGACAAACTTTAAATCTCTTTGTATCTGACAGCAATTCAATATGTATTTCTAAGTCACCTTTCTTCAACTTGTCCGCGTCACAAAAATCACTTACATTATCTGTCATTAAATAACAACTATCTAACTCATAATCCTCTACAAACTTAGAGTAGACAAGCCATGTCAATGCATCTTTTAATTCGTTTTTATTATCAGAAAATGGCTTCGTTCTATTTACAGCTCTACGAACTATTTCAGACATCATTGAATCTTCATGATACAAAATTTCAAGCACACCTTCATTATATAAGTTTTGATAGAATCTTTTTAATCCATCAACTGAAACCTTCGCATCTATGAATACTTTAGAAGACAAATTAAAATTATAGTGCTTAGAATCGTAAACTATTTTCTCCAACTTATCAATTTCTCCTTTCATAATTTTTTCATAATTTCTAACTAATTCATCAAGTACTATTCTTGACATATAAAAATAAACATTAGAGCTTTTCATTCTAGCTAGCGAAAGTATTTTGCCAGAAAAATTACCTTTAAAGAAAGGATCCTTATACAATACTGATGTATCAAGAAAAATGTGCAATCCTTCCATTTACTATAGCGGTTTCGTGAACATCTAGCCCATCTTTACGCTTGTGCGACGTGATAGCCGCAGTGGTTGAACCACCCGAGCGCATCAGCGCTGGTAATCCAGTTGACGGCCTCTTGCAGCGCGTCGATTAACGCCTCGCGGGTGCGGGCCTGTGCCGCCCGTAGCTTGGTTTTGAGCTTGCTCCAAGCCTGCTCGACGGGGGTGAAGTCGGGCGAGTAGGGCGGCAGAAACAGCAGTTCCACGCCCCGCCCGGCTAGCCACTGTTTT
>NZ_KB907836.1 GCF_000382225.1 Hymenobacter aerophilus DSM 13606 | reverse complement strand
CTTTTGATGTCAATAGGTTGCGGCAGGCCTGCGCGGGCCGTGGTATCGAGGCCAACATCCCGCGCAAACGGCGCTCGGCCGACTGGCAGACCGACGATGACACGCCGCTCGACCCCGAACTCTACCGCCGACGCCTGGTCATTGAGCGCCTCAACGCCTGGCTTGACGGCTTCAAGACCCTGCTCGTGCGCTACGAAACCAGCTTGCAAAACTGGCTGGCCATGCACTGGTTGGCCTTCACCGTATTGTTGCTGCGCAAAATTGCCCCATCTTCTACTTCCTAAACAGCTTCAATTTAAATTCACGGAGTCTATCCAGATTGCTCGGGCTCAGCAAGTGGTGTTCGATTATACCCAAGACTACGGCCAGCGGTTAAAATGGGACACGTTCCTACGAGAAGCCGTGCTGCTCGATGGGGCTGCGGCGGCGGGCCCGGGCGTGAAATCGTGGTGCGTATCCCAACACGGTATTGGTATGGAAACCGAATACGTATCGTTCAACCCACCCCGCGTGGCAGCCGTGAAGCTCACGCGGCCCGCCGGCCTGTTTCGCGCTTTCGCTGGTTCCTGGCGCTTTGAGTCCATAGGGCCCCACCTCACCGAGGCTACTTTTATCTACTCCTTTGTCCTGCGAGGCCCACTACGGTTGTTTTCGCCTTTAGCCAGATACGTGCTGCAACGAAACGTGCGCGGGCGGCTGCGCGACCTCAAAAAAATGCTGGAACAGCCTAATTAAATAAGTGATTAACGGCGAGGATTTTTCTGCGAGAAACCAGCTACAATCTGCCTCGCAACTGCCTCATCGCCGCCAGAAGCAGACTTAACAGGAGCAGCATACAGAACGGAAAACGGGGCGGCAGTACCCCGCTTAGAGTACCGCCGCCCCGCTGGGCGTTGCAATTGACCCTTCTCTCTGTCGAAATTAAGAGGAACTTACCCAGGATGATTACTGCCCCGCCGGTGTCCAGCCGCCGCCCAGCGAGCGGTAAAGGTCGATGAGCAGCAGGAACTGCTGGCGGCGGGTGTCGGTGAGTTCCAGCTCGGCTTCGAGTACGTTGCGCTGGGCGCTGATGACTTCGAGGTAGGTGGCGTAGTTGGCCTTGAACAGGTCGTCGGAGATGCTCACGGCTCGTTGCAGGGCTTCCACTTCCTCCTGCTGCAAATCGAACACGCGCTGGTAGTTCTCGATGCCGCGCAGGTTGGTGGTTACTTCCTCGAAACCCACTTGAATGGCTTTCTGGTAGGTGCTGTAGGCAATCTGCTGCTCGGCCACCGAGCGGCGGTAATCGGCCTGCAGCTCGGCGCGGTTGAAGAGCGGGGCCGAGAGGCCGGCCAGCAGCCCGTAGGCCAGCGAGCCGGGCGTGGTGAACAGCACCGAGGCCCGGTAGGCGTTCAGGCCCACGAAGGGCGTGAGCTTGAGCGAAGGCAAAAAGGCGGCGCGGGCGGCCGATACGTCGGCGCGGGTGGCTACCAGCTCCAGCTCGGCCTGGCGCACATCGGGGCGGCGCAGCAGGGTGGCGGCGGGCAGGCCGGCCGATACGCGGCTGGGCAGCGGCTGCTCCAGCAAACTCACGGGGCGGGCGATGGGGCGGGGGTAGCGGCCGAGCAGGCGGTTAAGCGTGTTTTCGGTGGCGGCCACGCGCTGCCGGGTCTGGGCTTCCAGGGCGCGGGTGCGCAGCAGCTGGGCCCGGAACTGCTGCACGGCCAGCTCGTTGGCCCGGCCGGCCCGCTTGAGGGTGCCCACGATGTCGAGGGCGCGCTCCTGCAGCTGCTGGTTGCGGCCCAGCACTAGCAACTCGTTGTCGTAGCTCAGCAGCGTGAAATACTGGCGGGCTACTTCGGCTACCAGCTGCGTTTGTACCAGGTGGCGACCCCGCTCGGTGGCCAGCAAGCGCAAATAAGCGGCCTGCCGCCGCTGGCGCAGCTTGCCCCACAAGTCAATTTCCCACGACGAGCGCAAGCCCAGGAAAAAATCGGGCGTGGGGTTCGGGATGCGCCGCTTGCCCTCCACGTTGGGCGAGAGGTTGGTGTCGTAATTGCCCACGCCGTCGAGCGTGTACTCGCCGAAGCGCTCCACGCCGGCGCTGGCCACGCCCTCCACCTGGGGCAGCAGGGCCCCACGCCGCACCCGCAAATCGGCCCGCGCGATTTCGATGCGCTGGAGCGTAATGCGCAAGTCGGGGTTGGCCTGCAGGGCCGTGTCAATCAACGAAACCAGATTAGGGTCGGCGAACAGCTCGCGCCAGGGCTGCCGGGCAAACGCGGCGGAGTCGGTGGCCGCTGCTGTGGCAGTCGAGTCAGCGGTAGCAGCCAGCGGGAAGGCCAGCGGTACGGCGGCGGCCCGGGGCGGGGCCGTGGGCGCGGCCACCCGGCAGCCCGTGGCGGCCAGCGAGGCAGCGGTGAGGATGGAAAGAACGGAACGGGAAAAGCGGGGCATTTTTAGGGAGAAGCTAGGAGTCAGGAGCTAGAGTGTCAACGAACACCCCACCCCCCGGCCCCCTCCCCTCCGGGAGAGGGGGAGCCTGATGTGAAATTTTGAACGGAACTGCTGGGCTCCCCCTCTCCCGGAGGGGAGGGGGCCGGAGGGTGGGATCATACCAGCACGGCTTCCTCCGCTGGCGTTTCCACCAGTTTTTTCTTCTTGCCACCGCCCGAAAACAGCACGTACAGGCCCGGAATGAGGATGACGCCGAATAGCGTGCCGATGAGCATGCCGCCGGCCGCGGCCGTGCCGATAGAGCGGTTGCCGAGGGCGCCCGCGCCGGTGGCGATGGTGAGCGGAATCAGGCCGGCCACGAAGGCGAAGCTGGTCATCAGGATGGGGCGCAGGCGGGCGTAGGCGCCCTCCACGGCCGCGTCGAGGGCCGAGAGGCCTTCCTTGCGCTTGAGTACCGCGAATTCGATGATGAGAATGGCGTTCTTACCCAGCAAACCAATCAGCATCACGAGCGAAACCTGGGCGTAGATGTTGTTTTCGAGGCCCAGCAGCTTGAGAGCCAAAAAAGCGCCGAAGATGCCGGTGGGCAAGCTCAGCAGCACCGGCAGCGGCAACAGGAAGCTTTCGTATTGCGCGGCCAGCAGCAGGTACACGAAAATCAGCACGATGCCGAACACGTACAGGGCCTGGTTGCCACTCAGAATCTGCTCGCGCGTCATGCCGCTCCACTCGTAGCTGTAGCCGCGGG
Organism: Hymenobacter aerophilus DSM 13606; assembly: GCF_000382225.1. GTDB lineage: Bacteria > Bacteroidota > Bacteroidia > Cytophagales > Hymenobacteraceae > Hymenobacter > Hymenobacter aerophilus. Next base: position 28,251 of record NZ_KB907836.1, on the reverse strand, counting down.
GCAGCTCGGTTTGCGCTACTTTTTCGATGGTCGAAATCACGTCGCCCGACGAGAAGCCGGGGGCGGCGTCGCCGTTGAGCATGGCCGAAGTGTACATGTTGTAGCGCGTGAGCTGCTCGGGGCCGTACACCCGCTCCAGGCGCACGAACGAGGAGTAGGGCACCATCTCGTTGCGGTCGTTTTTGACGTACAGTTTCAGCACGTCCTCGGGCTTGGTGCGGAAGCTGGGGTCGGCCTGCACCATCACCTTGTACATCTGGCCGAAGCGAATGAAGTTGGAGGCGTAGAACGAGCCCATCAGGGTCTGAAGGGTGCTCATGGCCTTGTCCACGGTCACGCCCTTCTTGGCGGCCTGGTCCTGGTCGACGTGAATCAGGTACTGCGGGAAGTTGGCGTCGAAGCCGGTGAAGGCCGAGCCGATGGCGGGCGACTGGCGCAGGGCCTCCACGAAATCCTGGCTGACTTTGGCCGTTTGCTGCAGGTCGCCGCGGCCGGTGCGGTCCAAAAGGCGCAGCTCGAAGCCGGCCGAGTTGCCGAAACCGGGCACGGTGGGCGGGGGGAAGAACTGGATGTCGGCGTCGTTGATGTCCTGAGTTTTCTCGGTCAGCTCGGCAATCAGCTCGTTTACCGACTGCTTCCGGTCCTTCCAGGTTTTGAGGTTAATCATGGCCATGCCGTAGCTGGAGCCGGCCACCTCGTTCATCAAACTGTAGCCGGCCAGCGTCGAAACCGATTCGACCGGGCCCAGCTTGGCGGCCACCTTCTCGATTTCATCCAGCACCCGCTCGGTGCGCTCCACGGTGGCGCCGGGCGGGGTGGTTACGTTCACGTAAATCATGCCCTGGTCTTCGGTGGGGATGAAGCCCGAGGGCAGCACCGACTGCACGCCCCAGGTGGCCAGACAGAAACCAATCAGCAGGCCGATGGTGATGACGCGGCGGTTGGCCACGTAGCGCACCAGCCGCTGGTAGCCCTGGGCCAGGTTTTCGTAGCGGCGGTTGAAGCCGGCGAAGAAACGGTTGATGAGGCCCTGCTTAGCTTCCTCGCCATCGGCCATAGGCTTGAGCATGAGCGCGCAAAGGGCGGGCGTCAGGGTCAGCGCGTTCACGCCCGAAATCACAATGGCAATGGCCAGCGTGAGCGAAAACTGGCGGTAGAACACGCCCACCGGCCCATCCATGAACGACACCGGAATAAACACGGCCGACATCACCAGGGTAATAGCCACGATGGCGCCCCCGATTTCGCCCATGGCCTCCAGCGTGGCATCCATGGCCGAGAGGTGCTTTTCGTGCATTTTGGCGTGCACGGCTTCCACCACCACAATGGCGTTATCGACCACAATGCCAATGGCCAGCACCAGCGCAAACAGCGTGAGCAGGTTGATGCTGAAGCCCAGCAGCTGCATGAAAAACAGCGTGCCCACCAGCGCCACCGGCACCGCCAGGGCCGGAATCAGCGTCGAGCGCCAGTCCTGCAAAAACAGGTACACCACGATAAACACCAGCACAAACGCCTCCAGCAGCGTGATAAGTACGGCGTTGATGCTGGCGTCGAGGAAACGCGACACATCGTAGGCCACGTTGTAAGTCATGCCGGGCGGGAAGCTGGTGCCTTTCAGCTCGGCCATGCGCTCCTTCACGTTGGCAATTACCTCCGAGGCGTTGGAGCCGGGGCGCTGCTTGAGCATGATGGCGGCCGAGGGCCGTCCATCAATCTTGGAGGTCATGCCGTAGTTGAGCACATCGAACTTGACTTCGGCCACGTCTTTGAGGCGCAGCACCGAGCCGTCGGGGTTGGCCCGCAGCACCACGTTTTCGTACTGCTTGGGCTCGAACATTTTGCCCGTATAGCGCAGCACGTACTGCAACACCTGGGCCTGCGAGCCCGAGCTTTCGCCCGAGCGGCCGGGGGCCGCCTCCACGTTCTGGGCCCGGATAGCGTCCACCACCTCGTCGGCCGACACGTTGTAGGCCACCATGCGGTCGGGCTGCAGCCACACCCGCATCGAGTACTCGCGCGAGCCCATGATTTCGGCGAAGCCCACGCCATCAATGCGCTTAAGCTCCTGCAACACGTTGATGTCGGCGAAATTGTAGATGAACTTCTCGCCCACCTTAGGGTCGTCGCTCATGATGTTGAGGTAGAGCAGCATGCTGTTCACCTCCTTCTCGGTGGCTACGCCGGCCTTGATAACTTCTTCGGGCAGCTCGTCGATTACCGTCTGCACCCGGTTCTGCACGTTCACGGCGGCCAGGTCGGGGTCGGTGCCCACCTCGAAAAACACGGTAATCAGCGTGGTGCCGCTGTTCGAGTTCACCGACTGAATGTAGGTCATGCCCGGCACGCCGTTGATGGCCCGCTCCAGTGGCGTGGCCACGGCCTTGGCCAGCACCTCGGAGTTGGCGCCGGTGTACTTGGCCGTCACCGTCACCGAGGGCGGCACGATATCGGGGAACTGGGTAATGGGCAGTGTAAACAGCGCCAGCGCCCCCAGCAGGGTAATAAAAAGCGAAATAACCAGCGACAAAACCGGCCGGCGAATGAAGAGTGCGAGCATTAAGGTTAGGTGTTAGGGCTTAGGGCTTAGTAGTGAGACATGAGTAGTGAGACGTGAGATGAGAACGTCATTCAGAGCGGAGCGAAGAATCTCGCGGGCAGTCGTTGCGCGGTCGTCGTTCAACGACTTGCCCGCGAGATTCTTCGCTCCGCTCTGAATGACGTTCTGTCAATCTTCAGTTCGCGTACCCTTACTCACATCTCACATCTCATGTCTCACTTCTCTCCTCTACCGGTTTAGCGCCTGCTTCATTGTAATCAGCTGGGGCTTAATAACGGCGCCGTCGCGCAGTTCCTGGATGCCCTCGTACACCACTTTGTCGCCGGGCTTGAGGCCGGCTTTCACCACGTAGTAATCGGAGAGGCGGGTTTCGGGCTCGAAGGCGTGCTGGCGTACTTTGCCGCCTTCGCCGAGCAGGTACACGTAGTTCTTGTCCTGCACCTCGAACACCGATTTCTGGGGCACCAGCACGGCGTCCTTCACGGTGTTGGTGAGCAGCACTTTGCCCGTGGCGCCGTGGCGCAGCAGAAATTTGGGGTTCTCGAAGCGGGCCCGGAAGGCAATGGAGCCGGTGTTGGCGGCGAATTGGGCTTCCACGGTTTCCACTTTGCCCTGCACCGGGTAGGTGCTGCCATCGGCCAGAATGAGCGAGGCCACGTTGGTGGCGCGGGCCGAGTCCTGGCGGCGGGTTTTTACATACTCCAGGTACTCGGCTTCCGACACATTGAAGTAGGCAAACACGTCGCGGGCATCGGAGAGGGAAGTCAGCAGGGTGCCGTCCTCAATTACGCTGCCTTTTTTAAGCGGAATGCGGTTGATAATGCCATCAAACGGGGCCTTGATGAGCGTGTACGACAGGTCGAGGCCCGCCTGGGCCTGGGCCGAGACTTGCTGCTGCACGGCCGCCTGGGCGGCGTGCAGTTTGGCGCGGGCCACGTCGAGCTCGGTTTTGGAGATGATGTTTTTGCTCACCAGCAGCTTCACGCGCTCCAGTTCCAGCTGGGCCACGTGGGCGTCGGCGCGGGCGCTGCCCAGGGCGGCTTTGGCCTGGCTCAGGCGGCTGCGGTATTCGGTATCGTTGAGGCGGAACAGCGGCTGGCCCTTGCGCACGGTCTGGCCCTCATCCACGTAAATCTGCTCCAGAAACCCCTCGACCCGGCCCCGGATTTCCACGTTGCGCACCGCCTGAATATCGGCTACGTAGGCGTGGGTGAGCACCGTGTCGCGGGCGTTGAGGGCCGTTACCAGAATTTCGGGCAGCGTGTCTCTTTTGGGCGTATCGGCCTGGGTTTCGGCCCCGCAGCCGGCGAGCGAAGCGGCGCAGAGCGGCAGCAGCAACCAACGGAAACGGGAAAGCAGGGGCAGGGGCATTGGCGAGGAGTTGGGGAAGAAAGAAGCGCGCCGGAAAGCAGTCCGACGGCACAAAAGTCCACTCCTCGCATTAGGGTCAGGTTAAGCCCACATTAAAAACCGTTAATACCCGGCCCGTCTTCAAGCAACAGGCCCCGACTTCACAAGCCATTTCGCCAGGTTGTAGAGACGCCTATTTGCGTCTTGTCGGCCGCGTCGTCGTTGCGTTGTTGCGTCGCTGTTCAACGTTGCCGTTCAGTAGCACCGTTCAGCGTCGTCGTTCAACGAGGAGACGTAAATAGGCGTCTCTACTCGAAAAAATCGGTGGGGTCGGCCTGGGCCAGGTACTTGCTCAGGGCCCCCAAATCGGCAAATATGGGCTGCACCAGGGCCAGCAGCCGCGCCGTGGCGGCCGGCCCGTCGGTGTAGGCCCGGAAAATCTCGCCCGCCCCGGCCAGCTCTACGTGAGCCAGCAGCTCGGGGTCGTGCTCCTCCAGCATGGTTTCGATATGCTCGGCCCAGCTGGCCCCGCCGCCGCCGAAGCCGTAGCGCTCAAACACCACGTAGTAGTCATCCATCTCCGAAAGGTCGACCAGCAGGCGCTGCTGCCGCTCGGGCGTCGCCTGCGCCGGCGGCACGTCGGAGAGGAGGAAGGGGTGGGTGTCGGTAGGAGTAGGCATGGGCCGCAAGGTACTGCAAGGCAGCGGTCTGCTGACGTATTGTCAATCGATAGTAAGAACCTTCTGGTACAAGTACAGGCCCGCTGCCGGAGTGTCTGACGCAGTCCGCAGCCCACTATAGACCGAAAAATAGAGACTCGCAGATTCGAAATGCCAAGCTGCTGAGAAGATATGAAGGCTTCTCCGATAGCGCACCGAAAAATCATAGCTTGTAGCATAAAATGGGCGGCCAAGTTCTACTTCTAGTAGTTGAAACCAAGTGTCCGGATTGGCCGGTTCAAGACTATTAGAAGGGGCGGTTAGGCCAAAATAAGCGTGCACGACGGGCTCGTCGCGCTTTGGGGCGCGCAGTCGTGCTACCATTACGCGCAATCCGAAGATGAATTGGGGTCCGGCATACTCCAACTCAACTTGGTTGTCACGCTCCGCCAGACGCTCGGTACTGCCCGGTAGGGCCACTGCCACCTCGGCCAGCGTCGTGCCCCACGGAAAGCACCGGTTTTGGATAGTAAAGCCCTGGTTCATGTAGTATGGCGCCATTATAAAGCAGCTATTGAGCGTGAAATAGCGCTAAAACTCCACAGCAGGCCAAATCGTGGGCAGCACGGCGTGCCATTGCTGCCGTCGGAGCGCATGGGCCTCCAGCCAGGTTTCGATGCGGTTCAGAGAATCAGCAAGGGGCATAGGCATGGCCCTTGGTAGCTGTTGGCGGCCAAAAGGCGACTTTAATTTATCAAAACTCCACGATAAACCCAATCGTGGGTAGCACCGTAGCGCCGGTGTTGTCGAGCAGCACCGGGACGCCGTTGCTGCCGTCGGGGCGCAGGGGCTGGCCGTCGGTGGAAACGAATTCGGCGTTGTCGGAGGTGCGCTGGAAGGCGTAGCTGGGCACGGCGGGCGACTTCAGGGCCAGCGCATTCTGCACATCCACGTAGAAATCGAAGGTGAGGCGGCGCAGGTTGATTTTCTTGTCGAGCCGGAAATCGAGCTGCTGGAAGGTGCCCAGGCGCTGGGTGTTGAGGCGGCCGTAGTCGAGCACGCCCTGGCCGATGGTGAGGTAGTTGGCCTGCGAAGCCGCCGCGTTGAAGGGCGTGTAGGGCGCGCCGCCGGCCAGCCGGTACTTCAGGCCCAGCTCCCAGCCCCGCCCGAACTTGCGGCCCAGCAGCGCCGAGGCCAGGTGCCGGGTGTCCCAGGCCGAGGGCATGTAGCGGCCATCGGCCCCGGTAAACTCGCTGTTGAACAGCGTGTAGGAGGCCACCGCGTAGAGGTTGCGGGTGAGCTGCTGCTGGAAAAACAGCTCGCCCCCGAAGGCCCGGCCCCGGCCGGTGCTGGTCACGGCCTCGTTGCCCAGGGCAATAAAGTCGCCGCCTAGGTTGGCCAGCGAGATGCCGTCGCGCACGTTCACCGGGTAGTGGTCGTACTGCTTCCAGAAACCTTCGAGCGTGAGGCGGCGGCTGGCGCCGGGCAGGAATTCCAGCCCCGCCACGTAGTGCGTGCTGCCGATGTAGCGGTTGGATTGGTTCACGAGCTGGCCGGCATTGTCGCGGAAGCCGAGCAGGGTGGAGGGCGGGATTTTGTAGTAGCGGCCCACGCTGGCGTTCAGATTCCAGCGGGGCGTGAGGGCGTAGGTGGCCGAAATGCGGGGCGAAACGGTGCGCAGCAGCTTCGCCCCGCCCTCGGTGAAGCTGTTGCCATCGGTGCGCACCCCGGCCGAGAGCGTAAGCCGGTCGGCCGCCAGAAACGAGCGGGTGAGTTGGCCGAACGCGCCGAAGCGGGCGAAGTCGAGACTGGAATTGAAATCGACCGTGACGGCCGGCTGCTGCACCGTGCCATCGGGGGCTACCACGGCCTGGCGCAGGCGGTTGAAAAAGCGGTTGTCGTAGTGAATGAGCTGGCCCACGGCCCCGTAGGCGTAGCGCCAGCGGCCGGCGCTGCGGTTCACATCGAGGCGCAGCTTGTTCTCGGTTTCGCCCGAGCGCGTGAGCAGCACGCGCCGGCTTTCATCACCCCGGTTGGCCGAGCCACCCTCAAAAAAATCGACCTGATTGCGGAGCTGGGTGCGACTGGCGGCCAGGTTGAGGTAGCCGCGGGGCAGCAGCTGGCGCAGGCTCAAACCCACGGTGTAGTTCCACTGGTCGATGGTGGGCGTGTTGCGGATGATGTAGGCCTTCTCGGGCGTGGTGGAGCGCGGCACGGCTACCTCGAAGTGGTCGAGCGCGCCCAGTCCCAGGGCCGTGAGGGTGGTTTTGGGCCCCAGCTTGGAGGTAATCTTGAACTGCGAATCCCAGTAGTCGGGCCGGATGGGCAGGTCAATCAGCTTGAACAGCACCTGCAGGTAGGAGCGGCGCACGGAGGCCAGAAACGTGGTGTTGGGCGCCAACGGGCCTTCGAGGGTGCCTGCCACCTCGGTGCCGCTCAGGCGGATGTTGCCCTGCACGCGGTCGGGGTTACCCTCGCGCTGCCGGAACTGCAGCACGCTGCTCAGCACGTTGTCGTAGCGGGCCTCAAAGGCGGAGGTGCTCAGCGTTACCTCGTCGATAAAGCTCACGTTGAGCATGCCAGCCGGCCCGCCCGCGCTGCCCTGGGTCTGGAAATGGTTGATGACCGGCACCTCGATGCCGTCGAGGTAGTACACGTTTTCGTTGGGCGCCCCGCCCCGGATGATGATGTCGTTGCGGAAGCCGGCGGTGCCGCCCGTGCCGCCGCCGCCCACACCGGGCAGCACCTGCACCACCTTCGAAATGTCGAAGTTGCCGCCCGGGTTGCTCTTGATTTCCTGGGCACTCAGCCGCTGCACGCTCAGCGGCGTTTCGGCCGTCGCCACCCGAATGGCCCGGCTGGCCACCACGGTCACCTCGCCCAGCTGCTGCTGACTGGCCACCAGCTCCAGGCCCACAATGTTGGCGTTGCCGCTGGTGATAACCACGTTGGCGCGCAGCAGCGGCTCGTAGCCGATAAACGAAGCCCGCACGTTGTAGCTGCCGGTCGGAATATCGGCCAGCCGGAAGCGGCCCTGCTCATCGGCGGCCGTGTCCAGGCTGCTGCCCTCCAGCGTGATGGTGGCGCCCGGCACCGGCTGCTGGGTGGCCCGGTCGCGCACGGTGCCGCTGAGCACGCCCGTTTGGGCCAGGCTGATGAGCGGCAGCAGCCACAGCAGCAAAATATAAAGGAGGCGCATAAGCTGCTGGCGTTCAGAAGAGGAAAGAGGAGTTCTGCCTAAACCCAACCAGGCCGGCGAGGTTTTGGACTGGCTACTTGCGCCGCACCGGCCGGGCGCTTAGCTGGCCGCGCAGTTTCAGCACGTAGGCCAGCAGACCGGCCGCGAGCAGGGCCAGGGCGGCGGCCAGCACCTCGCGGCCGGTGCGGGCGCCGGTGGCGTCGTCGGCGGTGGCCTGGAGGTCGCGCATTTTGCGGGCCTGCTGCCGCTCGCGCTCCTGCAGGTTCAGCACCTGGTTTTCGAGGTCGTGGAAACGCTGCTGGGTGCTGCTGCGGTCGGTTTGGGCCACGGTTACCTGCTGCTTCACCTGCTGGTTTTCGGCCACTACGGCGGCCGTCTGGCGCAGGGTGGCCGCCTGCACGGCCTGGATGAGCTCGGTGTCTTTGCGGATGATGCCTTTAAGGGCGTCCACCACTTCCTGCAGGTCTTTTTTGCTGGGCTTATTGGCCAGAAAGGCGTTACGCTGGCCGTTGGCGGCTTCGTACTGGCTCACCAGCTGCTGGCGCTCGGCAATCAGGCGCGGGATGGTGGGGTCGGGCGGAGCGGGCGTTTGGGCGGAGGCAGCGGAGCCGGCGAGGGCAAGCAGAACGGGCAGCAGGATTTTCATGGGCGCAAAGATTGGCTTTCTGGTGGTTTCCTGCCCCAAACGCTAAAAAAGCGCGGCGGTTACCCGGCTGCTCATCGAACAACCCGGTAACCGCCGCACGAACTTCCGCAACTCGGCAAAGAAGCCGGCCGAAAAAGTCTACCGCTTTATCTCGACAATATTCGTCTTGGGCGCCACAGCGTTGCGGATGCTCACCTGGCGGGCCACTTCCTCGGCCAGCTGCCCGAATACGGCGGCGGCCGGCGAATCTTGCTGCAGCATCACGGGCGTGCCCTGGTCGCCGTTTTCGCGGATGCTCTGCACCAGCGGAATCTGGCCCAGCAGCGGCAGCTCGTGCTTTTCGGCCAGTGCCTGACCACCGCCCTGCCCGAACAGGAAATACTTGTTGTCGGGCAGCTCGGCGGGGGTAAACCAAGCCATGTTCTCAATCACACCCAGCACCGGCACGTTGATTTGCGGCAGCCGGAACATCTGCAGGCCCTTCTCGGCGTCGGCCAGCGCCACTTTCTGGGGCGTAGTCACGATGACGGCGCCCGTTACGGGCACGGTCTGCACCATGGTCAGGTGGATGTCGGACGTTCCGGGGGGCATGTCGAGCAGCAGGTAGTCCAGCTCGCCCCAGTCCACTTCCGTAATAAATTGCTTGAGGGCCGACGACGCCATCGGGCCGCGCCACACAATGGCCGACTCGGCGGGGGCCAGAAAGCCAATGCTCATCAGCTTCACGCCATGGGCCTCAATGGGCTGGATGCGGTTCTTGCCGTCCTCGCCCTGGAACACGTGCGGCCGGGCGGCTTCCTGCCCGAACATGAGCGGCATCGAGGGGCCGGAAATATCAGCATCCACGAGGCCCACGCGGGCGCCGGTCTGGGCCAGGGCAATGGCCAGGTTGGCCGTCACGGTGCTTTTGCCCACGCCACCCTTGCCCGAAGCCACGGCAATAATGTTCTTCACGCCGGGCAGAATGTCGCGGTTCTGGCGCATAGTCGTCACCCGCGAAGTCATCACGATAACCACCTCGGCGTCCTTGTCAACCATCGTATGGATGGCCCGCTCGCAGGCGTCGTGGATGAGCTGCTTGAGCGGGCAGGCGGGCGTAGTGAGCACGACGGTGAACGACACGCGCCGGCCCTCAATCTGCACGTCCTCAATCATGTTGAGCGTCACGAGGTCTTTGCCCAAATCGGGCTCCTCGACGTAGCTGAGGGCTTTGAGAACGGCTTCTTTGGTGATAGTGGCCATAGGTTGTGCGGGTAGGGTACGAGGTGCAAAGATAACCCGGAAACCGGGGCAGCAGCAGCGGCAGAAAAAAGCGGATAGCCGGGGCAACTATGGTGTACTTCCTGCCATCTTAGCCACTGTGCCCTTTCTTCCCTTGTTTTATGCTGTTGACTTCACTTCTGCAAATGCTAGCGGGCCGCCGGGTGCGGCTGCTGGTGGCGGGTGCTTTGCTGGCTGTAGCTGCTAAAGCCCGGGCGCAAACGCCCACCGCCCCCGCCGACACCACCTTGCAGCGCCTGGTGCGCACCCATCAGTTTGCACTGGCCCCGCAGGGCAGCCAGTTTGGTGGGCCCGGCTGGGATAAGCTCCGGGCAGATATTGAGAAAAGCCAGCTGGTGCTTATCGGCGAAGACCACGGCATGGCGCAGATTCCGGGTTTTGCGGCCGCCGTGGCGCGGGAGCTGAAGCCTACGCTATACGTGGCGGAAATCGACCGCTACCAGGCGCAGGACCTCAGCCGGCTGGCCGCCCAGCCGGGCCTGCCTGCTTCGTTTCTGCGGCAGCATCCCATGGGACTGTCGTTTTACAGCTGGGCAGAAGAATTTGAGTTGGCCCGGCAGTTGCGAAGCCAGCACACTACAATTCTGGGCATTGAGCAGGTGGGCATTGCCATGCCGGGCCGGCTGTATGAGTTGCTGGCCGAAAAAGTAAAAAGCAAGCCGGCCAAAATCTACCTGCGGGCGCGGGCCACCGCATACCAGGCCCGCGACCGGGCCAGCATGGTAGCCGGCGGCGATACGCCGGGCACGATGCTCTGGTTGAAACCCGCGGCCCTCGACAGCCTCCGCGCCTTCACCCGGCCCGAAAGCCCGGAGGTGCAACGAATGGCAGACGATTTCGCGGCCAGCTACCAGATTTACCAGGCCGGCAGCCACCGGCCCCGCATTAACCTGATGAAGCGCAACCTGCTGCGGGAGTTGCAGCCCTACCAGCCCGCGGGCCAGCCGCTGCCGAAGATGCTGTTTAAGTTTGGCGCCAACCACGCCGGGCAGGGCCGTAGCATCTGGGGCGACATCTACGACGTGGGAAATCTGGCCAAAAATCTGGCCGACATCCACGACCAGAAAACGCTGCACATTTTCGTTGTCGGCAAGCAGGGCACCCAGGTAGGCGGCCAGCACCCCGACGACTTCACCAAAAACGTGGTGCGCTACTCCTACGCTCAGGAGGCAATGGTGCTGCCCTTCGTAGCCAACACGCCGGCCGGCAGCGCCTGGCAGGTGTTCGACGTGCGCCCCCTGCGCCGGGCCATGCTCTACGAAGGACTCAAAATAGCCACGCCCGAGCTGGAAGCCACCATTCTGGGCTACGACTACGTGGTGATAATCCCCGAAACCACGGCCAGCCGCAACTTTTAGCAGCGCCCCGTTCCGGCTTCTGCTGCACGAGAGAAGTTGGGGCGCCGCCGGGGTGTGCTACCTTTGCCCGCTATGGCCCGCATCCCCAAAGAAACCGTCGACCAGATTATTCACCACGCCGATATTGTGGAGGTGGTGGGCGACTTCGTGAGCCTCAAGAAGAAGGGCCAGAATATGTGGGCCTGCTGCCCGTTTCACCATGAGAAGTCGCCGAGTTTTTCGGTGGCTCCCGCCAAGGGGCTCTACAAGTGCTTCGGCTGCGGCAAGGCGGGCGGGGTGGTGCAGTTCATCATGGACATCGAGGGCACCAGCTACGTGGAGGCCCTGAAGTACCTGGCCAAAAAGTACGGCATCGACGTTCAGGAAGAGGAAAAGACCCCCGAGCAGCAGCTGGCCCAGAACGAGAAGGACTCCCAGTTTATCGTATCCAACTGGGCCAAGGACCACTACCACCACCTGCTGGAGCACGACGATGAGGGCCAGAGCGTGGGCTGGAGCTACCTGCGCCAGCGCGGCCTTAACCAGACCACCATTGCCACTTTCGAACTGGGCTACTCGCTCGACCAGTGGGACGACCTGATTAAGGCGGCCGAAAAAGCCGGTTACGAGCGCAAATACCTCGAGAAAACCGGCCTCATCGTGGTGAAGGAGGACGACAACGGCCAGGACACCGGCCGGCGCTACGACCGGTTCCGGGGCCGGGTGATGTTCCCGATTCATAACGTGAGTGGCCGGGTGATTGGTTTTGGGGCCCGCACGCTCAAGCCCCACGACAAAACGGCCAAGTACCTCAACTCGCCCGAATCGGAGATTTACCATAAATCCGACGTGCTGTATGGGCTCTACCAGGCCCGGCAGGCCGTGCGCAGCGAGGAGCAGTGCTATTTGGTGGAAGGCTACCTCGACGTGCTGAGTTTGCACCAGGGCGGCGTGAAGAACGTGGTATCCACCTCCGGCACCTCGCTCACCGACGGGCAAATTAGGCTCGTGAAGCGCTACACCGACAACGTAACGGTGCTCTACGACGGTGACGCGGCCGGCATCCGAGCCTCGCTGCGGGGCATCGATATGCTGCTCGAAGGCGGCCTGAACGTGCGCGTGGTGCTGTTTCCCGACGGCGACGACCCCGACAGCTACATCCGTAAAGTCGGCGACCAGCGCTTCAAGGACTACCTTGAAACGGCCAGCCAGGACTTCATCCAGTTCAAAACCGAGCTGGTGAGCCGCGAGGCCGCCCACGACCCGGTGAAGAAGGCTGAGGCCATCCGCGAAGTGCTCCAGAGCATCGCCAAAGTGCCCGACCCGATCAAGCGGCAGGTATTTCTGCAGCAGACCTCGCAAACCTTCGGCATCGACGAGCAGGTCATCATCAGCGAGTACAACAAGCTGGCCCGCCAAACCACGCCCAAAACCAGCAGCGGCGGCAGCTTCAATGGCGGCACTACCAGCACTGGCGGCAGCGGTACCGGGTTTCAGCCCGGAGCCAACAACCAAAAACCACCCACCAAAACCCAGCTCAGCCCCGAAGAGGAGGCCGAAGCCCTCATGTACGGCGCCTCGCCCGAGGATCTGGCCGGCAGTGGCGGCACAGCCACCGAGGAGCAGGACCTAGAGCCGGTGCCTGATGTGCTGGAGCGCTGCGAGCGGGAGGTGATCCGGCTGCTGCTGCTGTACTCGGCCCAGCCGCTGGCCCCCGAGGTGAGCGTGGCCCAGTACCTGCTCGAACAGCTCGACGACACGACGTTCAAAACCGGCATCTATGCCGATATGCTGCATTTGTGCCGCGAGGAGCTCAACCAGGGCCGCTGGCCCGAAGTGCGCACGCTCATCCAGCACGGCCGCGCCGATATCCGGAGCGTAGTGGCCGAGCTGGCCACCGAAAAGTACGAGCTGAGTCCCAACTGGACCACCCACCAGATTTACGTGCCCCGCGAGCTGGACGTGCTGCAGCCGGCCTGCGACAACGCCATCCTGCGCCTCAACAAAGTGAACGTGGAGCGCGAGCTGGCCGTGCGGCTCGAAGCCCTGCGCAACCCCACCGACGAGGCCGAGATGCTGGAAAACCTGCAAACCATTCACCTGCTCAAGCAGATGGACAACCAGTTGGCTGGTATGCTGGGCACGGTGATTCCGCGTCTGAGCCTGTAACGCGAAGACGTGAGCTTGTAGCGCGAAACGGGTTTGCGCGGTACAGTTTCGGGCGAGCTACTGATATTCCCGTCTTGCCATTGCGCCCCGGCATTGCGTTCTTGCGTGGCGCTAAGTTCCGGTGCTGAGCCGGCCGTTAACCGCCCGAATCGACCATGCCACCTTCCACTTCGCCCCCGCGCTTCGGCTTGCTGCAGTACCTGCACAACGCGTGGCGGCGCTTCAACCTGGGCCGCATTGTGGGGGCGCTGGCGCTGATGACCGGCTCGCTGGCCACCGGCGTGCTGGGCTTTCGCTGGATTGAGAACTACTCGCTGCTCGATGCGCTGTACATGACCATGATTACCGTTTCGACGGTGGGCTACGAGGAAGTGGCCCCGCTGTCGGATGCGGGTAAGCTGTTCGTGTCGGTCTACATTTTGTTTAACCTGCTGATTCTGGCCTACCTGCTGTCGGTGCTGAGCGCCTACATCTTCGAGGGCGGCCTGCGCACCATGTTCGCCATGCTTAAAAACGACCAGCAAATCCGCCAGTATTCCGGCCACGTGATTGTGTGCGGATTCGGCCGCAACGGCCGCAAAGCCTGCCTAGAGCTGCGCGCCAGCGGGGCCGATGTGGTGGTAGTGGAGCAGAACGACGCCGTTCTCAGCGCCGCTTCCGAAGACGAATACGGCCCGCTGGCCGTGGTGCGCGGCGACGCCACGCTCGATGAGTCGCTGCGCGAAGCCGGCATCGAGCGGGCCCGCGCCCTCATCACGGCCCTGCCCAAAGACGCCGACAACGTGTTTGTAACCCTCACGGCCCGCGAGCTGGCCCCCAGCATCAGCATCGTGGCCCGCGCCAGCCTCAAAAGCTCCGAAACCAAGCTGCTGCGCGCCGGCGCCAACTCGGTGGTGATGCCCGACGAAATCGGGGGCTCGCACATGGCCAACCTCATCATGCGGCCCGAGGTTATCCGGTTTCTGGACATGATTACGGGCTTGGGGCCGCACCGGCTGCGGCTGGAGGAAATGCGGGCCGAGGAGCTGCGCCCCGAGCTGCGCGGCCAGAGCATCCGCCAGCTCGACATCCGCTCGCGCACCGGCGCCACCGCCATCGGCCTGCGCCACGAATCGGGCGGTTTCACCATCAGCCCCCCTTCCGATATGGCCCCCGGCCCCGGCGACGTGCTGCTGTTTCTGGGCACCGAGGAACAGATTGTGCGCCTGCTGGACCTGTTTCGGGCAGTGTAATTGCTGGTTGTCAGTAAGCGAACTGTCATTCTGAGCGCCGCGAAGAATCTCGCGGGCCAAAGTAATTTCCAACGCCTGAGTTACCACTGCCCGCGAGATTCTTCGCGGCGCTCTGAATGACAGCTCGCTTACTGACAACCAGCAACCGCCAACCAAAAACCAACAACCGGCAATTCGTAGCTTTACGCGCCCTTCCAGCCCGCCGCTTCCTTCGTGCATATCCTCCAAATCTGCCCGCGCGTTCCGTTTCCGCCCACCGATGGCGGGGCCATTGCCATGTACGACGTGGCCGCCGGCCTGGCCCGCGCCGGCCACCGCGTAACGGTGCTGGCCCTCAACACGCCCAAGCACCGGCAGCCCACCGACGTGCTCGACCACCTGGGCCCCAACGTGCGCCTGCTGACTGTGGACGTGGACACGCGCCTTTCGCCGCGCAAGGCTCTGCAGAACCTGCTTTCCAGTTCGTTGCCTTATAATGTGGAGCGGTTCGTGAGTCCGGCCGTGGAGGCGGCACTGGGCGAATTACTGGTCCGCGAGCAGTTTGATGTGGTGCAGGTGGAGGGCACGTTCGTGGCCTGGTACGTGGCGGCGCTGAAGCGGCTGGCCCCTACGGTGCCGGTGGTGCTGCGGGCTCACAACGTCGAGCATACCATCTGGCAGATGCTGGCCGACAAAACCCGCAACCCGCTCAAAAAGTGGTATCTGCGCCAGCTGGCCGGCCGCCTGCAGCGCTTCGAGCAGCAACTGCTGCCGCGCTTCGATGCCGTGGCCGCCATCACCGAGCCCGACCAGCAGCGCCTGCGCCGGCTGGGCTGCCCCGAGCCGGTGGTGTTCGTGCCGGCCGGCGTCGAGCTGAGCCGCTTTCGGCCCGATGCGGCCATCCGGCCCCGCCCGCGCACGTTGTGCATGCTGGGTTCCTTCGACTGGCTGCCCAACCAGGAGGGCCTCGACTGGCTGCTGCGCGAGGTGTGGCCCGCGGCGCGGCGGCAGTTTCCGGAGCTGGAGCTGCATTTGGGCGGCAAGAATATGCCCGAGCGGTTCCGGCTGCTGCGGCTGCCCGGCGTCACGGTGCACGGCTTCGTCGAGTCGGCGGCCGATTTCATGCAGCAGTACGAGCTGATGCTGGTGCCGCTGCTGAGCGGGGGTGGCATGCGCATCAAAATCATCGAGGGCATGGCCCTGGGCAAGTGCATTCTGAGCACCACGCTCGGGGCCGAGGGCATCCACGTAAAGCCCGGTTTTGATATCGTGGTGGCCGATTCGGCGCCGGAGTGGCTGGCGCAGCTGGGCCGTTACTACCGCGGCGAGCTGCCGGCCGCGGCCATCGGGCAGGAGGCCGCCCGCACCACGGCGCGGCTGTATAACAACGAGCGGGTAGTGGAGAGCTTCGTCGATCTGTACACCATTCTGCTGCCCGCCCGTGCCGCCACTACCTGACGTCGTGCTGGCGGCGGCCACGTTCTGGGGCAGCCTGCTGCTGGTGGCCCATACCTACGTGCTGTACCCGTTGCTGCTGGCCCGCCTGGCCCGCGGCCGCCGGCAAAATGCCGAGGTGTACGCCCCTGGCAGTTCGGAGCTGCCGGCCGTGGATGTGCTGCTGGCCGTGTACAACGAGGAGCAGGTTATCGAGGAGAAAATCCGCTCCACGTTCGCCACCACCTACCCGCCCGAAAAGCTTACCTTCTACATTGGCTCCGACAACTCCGCCGACCGCACCAACGCCCTCATCACCCAACTGGCCGCCGAAAATCCGGGCCTGAAGTTCCGGCCGCTGAGCCAGCGTACCGGCAAGCCGGGCGTGATGGAAGTGCTTTCCGAGCAGGCCACCGCGCCGGTGCTGGTGCTCACCGATGCCAACGTGTTCTTCACGCCCGAGACCCTGTATGAGCTGGTGAAGCACTTCCGCAACCCGGCCATTGGGCTGGTGGGCGGCCACATCCTCAACCCCGTCCACCACCAGGCCGGCATTTCGGGCCAGGAGAAAGCCTACCTGGAGCGCGAAAACCTGATTAAGTACCAGGAGGGCGTGGTGTGGGGCAGCATGATGGGCGCTTTCGGGGGCTGCTTTGCGGTGCGCCGCGCCTGCTACCACCCGGCCCCGCGCGGCTTCATCGTCGACGACTTCTTTATCTCGATGGCCGTGCTCCAAAGCGGCTACCAGGCCATCAACGAGCTGGCTGCCGTGTGCCACGAAGATGTGTCGGATAAGCTGCCCGAGGAGTTCCGGCGCAAGGCGCGTATTTCGGCCGGCAACTTCCAGAATCTGGCGGCTTTCCGCAGCCTGCTGTGGCCGCCGTGGCGCGGCGTGGGTTTCGCGTTCTGGTCGCACAAGGTGCTACGCTGGCTCACGCCGCTGCTGTTGCTGCTCATGCTGCTGAGCTGCGCGGTGCTGGTGGCGCGGGGCGGTGGCGGGCTGTACCGGCTGCTGCTGGCCGGGCAGCTACTTGCGCTGCTGCTGCCGCTGCTCGATGCCGCGCTGCATCGGCTGGGCATCCATCTGCGGCTGCTGCGCTTCATCAGCCATTTCTACTCCATGAATGCGGCGCTGCTGCTGGGCTTCTGGCGCTACCTGCGCGGCATCAAAACGGCCGTCTGGGAGCCCACGGCCCGGTTTCAGGGCAAGCGGTGAACGGAAGGGTAATAAGAACTTCTGTCATCCTGAGCTTGCGAAGGACCTATACAGAAAGTATAACTTGACGTTAGCTTCTGTATAGGTCCTTCGCAAGCTCAGGATGACAGGCAGCTTTCAGGATGACAGGCAGCTTTCAACCTCTCACCATCTCACCAAATCACCTTATGCAACCACTGCGCATTGCCATTCTGGGCTGCGGTAATATGGGCCTGGCCTTTGCCAAAGCCTTTCTGCACTACAACCTGGTGGCCCGGCCCGATTTGCTGCTGGTGGCCCGCCACGACGAGCACTGCCAGCGCCTGCAACATCAGCACCCCAACCTGCCCGTTGCCGAAATAAGCGCCGCGCTGGCCGACTATACCGTGGTGCTGGTGGCCGTGAAACCCCAGGATTTTGGCTTGGTGGCCGCCGGGCTGCGGGCGGTGCTGCAGCCGGCGCAGGTGGTGGTGTCCATTATGGCCGGCATTCCGATGGCGCGGCTGCAGCGCGAGCTGGCCCACCGGCAGGTGATGCGGGCCATGCCCAACGCGCCGGCGCTGCTGGGCATGGGCATCACCGGGTTTTCGGCCGCGCCCGAAGTCGAGCGCAGCCGCCTGCACCAGGTCGAGAACCTGCTGAACGCCACCGGGCGCTCGATTTTTCTGGAAGATGAGGGCCTGCTCGACGCCGTGACGGCGGTGAGTGGCAGCGGCCCGGCCTACTTCTACTTCCTGGTACAGGCCATGATGCAGGCGGGCCAGCAGATGGGTTTCTCGGAGTCGGTGGCCGGGCTGCTCGTCAAGCAAACCATGCTCGGCGCCTACCACTTGCTCAACAGTTCCTCGCAAAGCCCCGACGAGCTGATTGCCGCCGTGGCCTCGAAAGGCGGCACCACCGAGGCCGCGCTGCGCGAGTTCAAGTCGGGCAACCTGGCCGAAACCCTGATTGCCGGCATGAAAGCTGCCCAACACCGCGCCACCGAGCTGGCGAATGAGTGATTTGGTGACTTGGTGATTTGGTGGCACGGCTCACTCATTCGCCAAATCACCAAACCACCAAATCGCCAAATCACCACTGCGTAACTTTGCCCCGCTGCCGCTGGTTGTAGCAGCAGCGGCCCGGTAGCCCGCAGGGCGCTACAAAATCCGTGAAATCCGATAAAATCCGCGCTAATCCGTGTTCCATGCTTGATTTGATTGAAGACGCCATTGCCGATATCCGCGCTGGTAAGGTGGTGGTGGTGGTTGATGATGAAGACCGCGAAAATGAAGGCGACTTCATCTGCGCTGCCCGCTGCGCCACGCCCGAGGTTATCAATTTTATGGCCACCCACGGCCGGGGCCTCGTGTGCGCCCCGCTGCTGGAGCAGCGCTGCGAGGAGCTGGGCCTGGAGCTGATGGTGGGCCGCAACACGGCCCTGCACGCCACGCCGTTCACCGTGAGCGTCGATTTGCTCAAGAACGGCGTGACCACCGGCATTTCGGCCTCCGACCGTTCCAAGACCATTCTGGCCCTCATCGACCCCGAAACCAAGCCCGAGGAGTTGGGCAAGCCCGGCCATATTTTTCCGCTCAAGGCCCGCAAAGAGGGCGTGCTGCGCCGCGCCGGCCACACCGAAGCGGCCGTGGACTTGGCCCGGCTGGCCGGGTTCGAGCCGGCCGGGGTGCTGGTCGAAATCCTGAAGGAAGACGGCGAAATGGCCCGCCTGCCCGAGCTGCGCGAAATTGCCGACAAGTGGGGCCTGAAGCTTATTTCGGTGCAGGACCTCATCAAGTACCGCCTCGAAAAGGAAAGCCTGATTGCCCGCGAGATTTCGGTGAAGCTGCCCACCGACTTCGGCGACTTCGACCTGATTGCCTACACCCAGCGCAGCACCAACGCCCAGCACCTGGCGCTGGTAAAAGGCGATATTTCGGGCCCCGAGCCGGTGCTGGTGCGCGTGCACAGCTCCTGCGTAACGGGCGACATCTTCGGCTCGTGCCGCTGCGACTGTGGCCCCCAACTGCACCGCGCCATGCAGCAGATTGAGCGCGAGGGCCGTGGCGTAATTGTGTACATGAACCAGGAGGGCCGCGGCATCGGCCTGCTCAATAAGTTGCGGGCCTACAAGCTCCAGGAGCAGGGCCGCGACACGGTGGAAGCCAACCTGGAGCTGGGTTTCGGCATGGATGAGCGCGACTACGGCGTGGGTGCCCAGATTCTGCGCGACCTGGGTATCAGCAAGATGCGGCTGCTCTCCAACAACCCCCGCAAGCGCACCGGCCTCATCGGCTACGGCCTGGAGGTGGTGGAATCGGTGGCCATTGAAGTCGAGCCCAACGAGCACAACGAGCGGTACCTGACCACCAAGCGCGACAAGCTGGGCCACACCATTCTGCACGACAACGGCGCCACCAATGCCGCTGCCGAGGTGCACAGCCCCGCGACTAAGTAAGCCAACGCAAACTCTTGCATCCGGGCGGCCCGGTCAGCATTGCTGGCCGGGCCGTTTTGCGTGCAGGCGGGCCAAGGCGTGTATATATGGGCGCAACCAGCTAACTTGAGGGTATGAGAAATCTGTTTTATCCGCTACTGCTGGCCTTGATTCTGCCCCTGACCGGGCTGGCCCAGCGCGGGGGCGGGCAGGGCTTCACCCAGCAGTTTGCGCAGGGCAGCGTGCTGCTCAGCTCGGGCGATACACTCAGCGGGCCGCTGGCGCTGCACCGGGGCGAGGAAACGCTGACCATGACCCTGCCCGACAACACCGTGCGCACGCTGCCGGCCGTGAACGTGCAGAGCTTTGCCGTGCGCGGCGAGCAGCAGCTCGACCGCAGTCGGGAGCGGTTTTACTACGACGATTTTTACGCCATGCGGCAGGGCTACTACTCGGGTACCCCGTACAACATTGCGCCGCCGCCCCGCCGCCGCGAGCGGGCCGATACCAACCTGCTGCGCGTGTTTCGGGTGTACCGCTGGAATCGTGACAACGATTACAGCGACTTCCGGGCCCCCGGTTTCTTCGAGCAGCTCAGCGGTGGCCCCGTGATTCTGCTGCGCCGCGAGGGACTGGTCGAGCGGCCCATCACGGCGGCCAGTCCTTACGGCTACGGCGGCTACAGCGGTATGCCCGGCCGCCCGATGGGCTACTACACCGAAGTCAAGGACAACTTTTTCCTGGGTCTGCCCGACGGCACGGTGCTGCCCCTACGCACGCCCAAAAAGGACCTGCCCAACTACTTCCGCGCCCAGGCCCGCCAGCTGGCCCAGTACGCCAAAACCAACAACCTCAACTACACCGACGCCCGCGACCTGGCCTACCTGGTGAACTACGCCAACTCCCTGCAGGAGGTGAAATAGTGAGATGGTGAAATGGTGAGTTTGACGGTCTGTCATCCTGAGCGCAGCGAAGGACCTGGACAGAAGGTAATGTCAAAGGTTAGCTTTTGTATAGGTCCTTCGCTGCGCTCAGGATGACAGACGTTGTCACCATTTCACCACCTCACCATCTCACCTTAAAGTACCCGCAGCACGGGGTAGCGCAGGTGGCTGGGCTCGTAATGGTCGGATTGGCGGTAGAGCCAGTCGAGCTGGGCGGGGCCGCTGGCGGCGAAGGTGGGGTCGGCCTGCTTCTTTTGGTTGAGCTGGGCTTGTAGCTCGGGCTTCTGGCGGAGCAGCTGGGCGGCCAGGTCCTCGAACACGTAATCGGAGAAATACTCCTTCTGCTGGAGCACGCTGTCGAAGAAACCCCAGGCAAAAAACGAGTCGGTGGCCTGGGGCTCCAGGGTTTCGATGAGGTAGCGGGCGGCGGGCTGATTGAGGGCGATGTAGTAGTCGCCGCGCAGAAACTGGCGGGGCTGGCGCACCTGGTGCAGCTGCACTGCGGAGTGCAGGTAGTGGCCCTCGTAGGGCCGGGGGCTGGTTTTGTAATCCTGGATGTAGTACGTCTCGCCATTGATAACCGTGTCGGCTGACAAGGGCCGCATTTGCACGCCCGAGAGGCGCAGGCGCTCGGCCACTTCGCCCCAGGCCTGGGGCAGCACGTAGGCGCGGGGCCGCTGCACGGTGGCTGTGGGCACAAAGGTGTTGTAGTACGGAATGGGCTTGACGTAGGGCGCCTTGCGGTCGTAGTACAGCCGCGGCTGGCCGCTCACGTCGCTGGGCCGGGTTTTGCCTTCGTAGCCGCGGAACGTGAACCGCTCGGCCTGGGTGGTGTCGAGGCGCCAGCCCAGGGCAAACTCCTGCTGCTGCTGGCTGAGGCGCGCCGCCTCAGTGCGGGCGGTGGCCAGCGCCGCGCGTTGCCGCTGCACCGTGCCAATCAGCAGGCTCAGGAAGTCGTAGGTGGCCCGCACGCGGGGCGTGTAGGCCTTCAGCATGTGCGTTTCCGTCACGAAGCCGATGGTGTTGAACAAGGTGGTGTAGCCGGTGGAGTAGCGCGGCGTTTCCAGAAAACCCAGCAGCCCACGGGCGTCGGGCGTGCGGCCGGCAAAGTCGATATAGGGCGCCAGGTACCACTTTTTGCGGTCCATGCCGCCGTAGAGGGCCGGCAGCAGTTCGCGTTGCATGTACTGGCTCAGGGCGGGGTGCAGCTTGTCTTTCTGGGTGGCGATGAGCGTGAGCGTGTACTGGTAGTCGGCGCCGTTGGAGGTGTGGGTGTCGATGTACACATCGGGCTGCCAGCGCTGAAACAAAGCCGCAAACGAGCGGGCATTGCGCGAATCCTGCTTGATGTAGTCGCGGTTGAGGTCGAGGTTGCGGGCGTTGCCGCGGAAGCCGTAGCTCTCGGGCCCGTTCTGGTTGGTGCGGGTGCTGGTGTTGCGGTTGAGCGCCCCGCCCACGTTGTAAATCGGAATGATGACCAGCACCACATCGTCGAGCTGGCGGCGCAACGCCTTTTTCTGCACGTAGTCGCGGGCCAGCATCAGGCTGGCGTCGATGCCCTCGGGCTCGCCGGGGTGGATGCCGTTCTGAATGAACACAATGCGGCGTCCCTTGGCCCGCAGCGAGGCCGGCTCCATATCCCCATCGCCCGACACCACCACCACATGCAGGGGCCGGCCGCTGTCGGTGGTGCCCGCCTCGCGCAGGCTGATTTCGGGATACGCCGCATCCAGCCGCTGGTAGTAGGCCAGGCACTCGTCGTAGGTGGCCGTGGTGTTGCCGTTGCCGAGCTCGAAGGGCGTGCGCCAGTCGGCCGGTGCCGGAGCGGCAGCAGCGGGGGAGGAGGCAGTCAGCAGCAGCGAAAGTAGGGTGGGCAGGAGCATGGCAGGGGTAGTTGGCGGTGGGCAAAGATGTTTAATCCGCTTAACTTGCCCGCCCCGCTGCCCCGTCAGGTCAGCCAGACATCGGAACGCCTGCCCCCGAACATCACTATCTTTTGTCTCGAACATAGTAATGTCACGAGTATGACATCAGTATGTCATACTCGTGACATACTGATGTCATATTTAGCCTGTTGCTTGCACCAGCGGTAACGACGCGATGGGCCGCGTCGTTACCGCTACCGGGCGTGCCTCGCGCCGGGCGCTAGTACAGCCGGCGGCGCTGCGAGTTCGGGAACAGCACCTCATCGAGGCTGAAGCGGCCGGGGCCCGCAAAGGCCAGGCCCAGGAACAGGAAGGCCGATTCGAGGGAGTGCGAGTAGCCGCTGAACCCGTCGCCCTGGCTCAGGTGCATAATGGTGGCCACCGTCATGGTGCCCAGCAGCAGCACGCAGGCCCAGCGGAAAAACAGGCCCACTGCCAGCAGCTGCCCGCCGATGGCCTCGGCAAACGCGGCCAGAAAACCCCAGAATGCCGGCGCGAAATCCAGGCCCACCAGCTTCATGGTGCTGCCGATTTCGGCCCAGGCCGCCGGGCCGCCCGTGAGTTTGGGGTAACCATGCACGGTGAACATGAAGCCGATGCCCACGCGCAACAGCAACAAACCCAAATCATGCGTGCGGTAACGGTTTTCAAACAAAGCCATAAGCAGACGACCCAACGAGCCGGAGCAGAAAGTAAGACGGAAACAGGGCGCCGGGGCGTATATAGGGAGGGCAAAATACATTATTTGTGGCATTGTCCAAGCTGCGGCTCTGCGCCCAGGCTACGCCGGGGCCGCGCCGGGGCCGTGCGCTACGGTCGAGCCTGGCATACTTCTGCCGGCCGGCCGGGCCGGCCACCGCGCCAAAACATCCGGCCGCCGCGGGGCGTTTAGGAGCGCGCCCGCCGGTGGCCGTACCTTTGGTGCCGGCAATTTTATTCATCTCTCTAAGTCCGCTGCCCGTGTCTGTACCTGCCCCCGCTAAGCCGCTCATCCTCATTTCCAACGACGACGGCATTACGGCCCCCGGCATTGCCACGCTCGTGCGCGTAATGCGCCGGCTGGGCGAAGTGGTGGTGGTGGCGCCCAACTCGCCGCAGTCGGGCATGGGCCACGCCATTACCATCGGCAAGCCCCTGCGCCTCGACCCCAACCCTATTTTTGAGGGCATCGAAGCCTACGAGTGCAGCGGCACGCCCGCTGACTGCGTGAAGCTGGCCAAGCACCAGGTGCTCAAAGACCGGCGCCCCGACCTGGTGGTGTCGGGCATCAACCACGGTTCCAACTCGGCCGTGAACGTGCTGTACTCGGGCACCATGTCGGCGGCCATTGAGGCGGCTATTGAGGGGCTGCCGGCCATCGGCTTTTCGCTCTGCGACTACGGCCACGATGCCGATTTCTCGCACGCCGAGGAGTGGGTGGAGCTGCTGGCCCGGCAGGCGCTGGCGCACGGCATTCCGGCCGGCACGGCCCTGAACGTGAACATTCCCAAGAAATCGGACCAACCTATTGCCGGCGCCCGGCTCTGCCGCCAGGCCCGGGCCAAGTGGCAGGAAGAGTTCGACCTGCGCCACGACCCTTATAAGCGGCCTTATTACTGGCTGATCGGGGCCTTCGTGAACGAGGACCAGCGCCAGGACACCGACGAGTATGCGCTGGCCAACAACTACGTTTCCATCGTGCCCTGCCAGTACGACCTGACCTCACAGGCCGGCCTGCAGCAGATGCAGCAAACCTGGGAGCTGTCGGCGGCGCCCGAGCCGGCCACCGCGGGCGAAGCACTGCCCCTCGAAGCGCCCGGCAGCGCCACGCCCGGCCCCGGCGAAACCGCCGCCGGCCTGGGGTAGTGGTGAGTTGGTGAAATAGTGAGTTGGTGAACCGCCTGTCATCCTGAGCGGAGCGAAGGACCTTATCACGCCGGAGCGAATCGTTGTTACGGTCGTTTTAGCGTGATAAGGTCCTTCGCTCCGCTCAGGATGACAGGCGGTTCACCAACTCACCGATTCGCCGTCTGCTTCACCAACGAAACGTGCTTGGGCAGGGCGGCGCGGGCCGGCTTGCGCACAACGGGCACGGCGGCCGGCGGCCGAACGGTGGCGGGCGGGCTCGGCAGCCAGCGCACGGCCAGCCAGAGCAGAAACAGGAGCAGCGCCAGGCCCAACAGCAGCTTTTTCATGGGCAGAAAGTAAGGGCGGGAGAAAGTCAGTCTAAAACTAGCTGCCCCGCATGAAGCCCGCGTGAACCCGTTGCGCCGCTACGGCAGCCAGAGCGTAAACGTGGTACCCTGGCCCGGCTCCGATTCTACCGTGAGGCGGGCCTTGTGGAACTCGGCAATGGTTTTGGCAATGGGCAGCCCCAGCCCGTAGCCCTCGGGGGCCGAGGCGCCCGCCTGAAACCGCCGGAACCGGTCGAACAGGTGGGGCAAATGGGGCGCCGCAATGCCCGGGCCGGTATCGGTTACGGCCAGCTGATAGCCCCCGCGCGGCCCCGGCCGGCCCGTTACAACGATGCGCCCCCCCTCGCGGTTGTATTTGATGGCGTTGCTGATCAGGTTGAAGATCAGCGTGAACAGCAGCGTGCGGTTGGCCTGGGGCAGCACGTAATCGGGCCGCAGGTCTTCCTGCAGCTGAATCTCCCGCTGCGAAAGGCGGTCTTCCAGCTCAGTGACCACATCGGCCAGCACCGCCGCCACCGACACGGACTCGTCGCGCAGAAACTGCTCGTTTTCGATGTTGGCGATGAGCAGCAGCGTTTTTACCGTATTGCGCAGCCGGTACAGCGTTTTCTGCGACTCCACCAGCTTCAGCGAGTGCGCCTCGCCCAGCGTCGGGTCCTGCAGCATGTTCTCAAACCTCGTCTGCAGAATGCTGACCGGCGTGAGCAACTCGTGCGACACGTTGCTCATAAACTCGCGCTCCTTCTCGAAGGCCGACTGAATCTGCCGCATCATGTCGTTGAGGCTGTCGTCGAGGTGGCGGAAGTCGGTGGTGGTCGTCGTCAGCGGCTCGTAGGAGAAGGCCGAGGGGTGGCGCACGCCCTGCAGCTTGCGCACAATCAGGCGGTGCAGCGGCTGCAGCAGGTAATGCACGAAGGCGGCGTCGGACAGGATGGTGAGCAGCGCCCCAATCACGAGCACCCACAGCGCCATGCGCCGCAGCGTGGCCGTCAGCAGCTCCACGGTGGCCAGCGACGAGCCGATTTCGAGGCGGTAGCGGCGGCCGTTAGAGGTGAACTGCCGGCTCAGAATCCGGAAGTCCTCCACTTTGTTATCCACCTGCCGGGGCTCGTCGAAGATGCGCGTGGCGGGCAGCGCCGGGCTGCTGGGAGCAGCCGGCAGGGGCGTGAGGGTGATGTATTCCTGCTTAAGGATGTTGTAATCAGCGTATTCCTCGCCCTGCACGAAGGTCGAAATCCCATCGCGCCGGATAAGCTCCAGCACCTGCTCGCACTTCTCGCGCAGCTGCTCATCGGTGTGGCCCACCGCCACGCGCCCCACAACGGGCGGAATCAGCACCACCCCCAGCAGCACTAGCAGCAGCTTCGACAGCGCATTGAACAGGGCCAGCTTGGCTTCGAGGCGCATTATCTAAAGGGTTCGGGGATTGAAGGACCTAAAAGAACGTCATTCTGAGCGAAGGCGCAGCCGTAGTCGAAGAATCTCGCGTGCCAAAGTAAATCCTGACGGCAGGGTTACTATTGCACGCGAGATTCTTCGCTGCGCTCTGAATGACACGGTTTTCCCTGTATATCGCTCACTTCTCGCCCTTGATAGTGTACCCGATGCCGCGCACGGTTTCGATGAAATCGGCGGGGGCGAACTGGCTGAGCTTTTTACGCAGGTTCTTGATGTGCACATCGATGTAGTTGGAGTCAGAGTCGTCTTCGAGCACGTTGCCCCACAGGTGCTCGCCAAGCTGCAGCCGCGTGAGCACGCGGTTGCGGTGCAGCAGCAGGTAGTGCAGCAGGTCGAACTCCTTTTTGGTCAGCGGCACATCGTGGCCCTCGTAGCGAATGGTACGGCCGGTGGCATCCAGCTCGAAGCCCGTGCCAAAGGCCATTTCCTGGCGCTTGAGGCCGAATTTGCGGCGCGTGATGGCCTGCATGCGGCTCTGCAGCTCCAGCAGCGAAAAGGGCTTGGGCAGGTAGTCGTCGGCGCCCAGGTCGAGGCCCTTCACCCGGTCGTCGATGGCGCCGCGGGCCGTGAGGACAATGAACGAGGCCTCCTGGCTTTCGTTGCGGCGGGCTTCGCGCAGCAAATCGAGGCCGTCGCCGCCGGGCAAACCCAGGTCGAGCAGCACGAAATCGTAGCTGTTGACGAATATTTTCTCCGAAGCCTCGGCGTAGGTAAAGGCCGAATCGACCAAGTATTGCGACTCTACCAGAAACTGCCGCACTTCCTGGTGCAGGCTTTTTTCGTCTTCTACCAGCAAAACGTGCATAGGGGGCCGGGGCTAAATGAAGTCCCAACTTACGCACCCGGCCGTGAAGGACCGATGAAAACGGCCCGCCGACTACGGGCCGCCGCCCCCAAATGTGGCCCGCCGGCCGGCAGCCGCCCCGCTGGCTGCGTATGCAGGGTTGAAACCGCCCGCTGCCTGCCCCTGTATTCCTATGCCTTCCGGCCCCGCTACTTCGCCCGCTTTCGTCAGCGTCATCATCCCGGCCTACAACGAGGGCGGCCACATCGGGCGGCTGCTGGCCCATCTGCAGCGCATCTGCGGCCCTGATGAAGCCGTGGAAATCCTGGTGGCCGACGGCGGCAGCGTCGACGGGACGGTGGCCGAAGCAGCGGCCCACGGAGCCCGGGTGGTGCCCTGTCCGCGCCGGGGCCGGGCGGCCCAGCTCAACCACGGCGCCGCCCACGCCCGCGGCGCCATCCTGTACTTTTTGCACGCCGACACGCTGCCGCCCGCCACGCTGCTGCCCGACCTGCGCGCCGCCGTGGCCACGGGCGCGGCGGCCGGCTGCTACCGCCTGCGCTTCGATGAGGCGCACTGGTTTCTGGCCGCCAACGCCTGGTTCACCCGCTTCAACTTCAACGGCATCCGCTACGGCGACCAGAGCCTGTTTGTGCAGCGGCCCGTTTTCGGGCGGGCCGGCGGCTACCGCGAGCAAATGCAGCTGCTCGAAGACCAGGAAATCGTGGGCCGGCTCCGGCGGCACGGGCCGTTCCGGGTGCTGACGGGCTACGTTGTTACGTCGGCCCGCCGCTACCGCCGCAACGGTATTTACCGCCTCCAGGGCGTGTTTGCGCTGCTGACCGGCCTCTACTGGCTCGGCGTTTCGCAACCCCGACTGGTACAGCTGTACAAGCGGCTGGTGCGGGGCTGAGGGGAAGTTTAAACACCATTTGTCATCCTGAGCGGAGCGAAGGACCTATACAGAAGGTATATCTAGTAGGTCAAATCTAATTGGTTGTCGGGTATAATCGTTTGAGCTTGATCCGGGCGTCGGCGGTGGTGAACTGCCAGTTGGTGGGCGTGCCGCGCTGGTTGCGGGCCAGTTGCCACGCCTGGCAGTGGGTTTCGAGGGCGGGCCGGTCAGGCACGCGTTGGGGCAGCCCGTGGGTGAGCAAGGCGGCAAACTCGATTTCGGCCATGTTGAGCCAGGAGCCGTGCTTGGGGGTAAACACGAACTCGACCCGCTGCAAGAGCGCGTGCGCCCGCGCCGGCTCAAAGACCTCGTAGAAAGCGGCCGGCTGGTGGGCCGATAAATTGTCGAGCACCACCGTCACGCGCTCGGCCTGGGCGTAGTCGTGCTCCAGCAGCCGAGCCACGACACGGGCGAACGTGAGCCGGTCGTGGCGGTCCTCGACATGCACCCGGCGGCGGCCGGCCAGCGGCTCGTGCAGCATGTAGACCTGGGCTACGCCCTGGCGGTGGTACTCGCAGTCGTAGCGGGTGCTGCCGTCGGCCAGTACGATGGGC
>NZ_KB907835.1 GCF_000382225.1 Hymenobacter aerophilus DSM 13606 | reverse complement strand
ATCGGCCCATAAACTTAGTGGGGTAAAACAGTGGCTAGCCGGGCGGGGCGTGGAACTGCTGTTTCTGCCGCCCTACTCGCCCGACTTCACCCCCGTCGAGCAGGCTTGGAGCAAGCTCAAAACCAAGCTACGGGCGGCACAGGCCCGCACCCGCGAGGCGTTAATCGACGCGCTGCAAGAGGCCGTCAACTGGATTACCAGCGCTGATGCGCTCGGGTGGTTCAACCACTGCGGCTATCACGTCGCACAAGCGTAAAGATGGGCTAGATGTTCACGAAACCGCTATAAGCAGCCTCATATTCTACACCCCGTTGCCCTCAGTTTTCTCTCTCCTCAAAATAATGTTTAAACCACCGAGTGCAAGTTCTCAATTGAAAGCCAATGAATAGTCCCATTAATACGGAAGCTACTATACGTCCTAAACCTATCAGAATACGCATATCTGTTTATCCTATTTGATATTCTTCATTATAAATGTATTGTAATAACGACGAATGAAGTTGCCAGTGAAAAACATCTTATATTTTACTCAACTTACTACAGCGTCATTTCCCGATTCCCGCCCGTAAAACCGGCTCACCAGATACGCCAGTGCTACCAGGCCCAGGCCCACGGCGCACACGCCGGGCCACTGGTAGTGGGTCCAGGCGAGGCCGCCGAGCAGCGAACCGGCCGAGGCGCCGATGAAGCAGGCCGTCATGTACACGGTGTTCAGGCGGCTGCGGGCCTCGGGGCGCAGGCTGAAAATGCGGGTCTGGTTGGCGATGTGCGCCATCTGCTGGCCCACGTCGAGCACGATTACGCCTGCAATGAGGCCCAGCAGGTGGTAGCCGCCGAAGGTCATCAGCAGGTAGCCGCCACCAAACAGCGCCAGCCCGATGCGCATGGCAAAGCCCGGCCCCTTCTGGTCGGCCGACTTGCCGGCGTAGGAGGCGGCAAAAGCGCCGGTGGCCCCAACGAGGCCGAACAGGCCGGCCACGTCGGCGCCGTAGTGGTAGGCGTCGCTTTCCAGAAAGAACACCAGCGTGGTCCAGAAGGCGCTGAAGCCGCCGAACAGGCAGGCCCCGATGATGGAGGAGCGGCGCAGCGCCGGCAGCTCGGCGGCCAGCGTGCCCAGCGAGCGAAGCAGGCTGGCGTAGGTTCCTGCGTAGTAGGGCTGGTTGCTGGGCAGCATCCGGGCCAGCACGGCCACCAGCGCCAGCATCAGCCCGGTGCCCACCCAAAACATGGTGCGCCAGCCGAAGTGCAGGCCCACGTAGCCGCTGATGGTGCGCGACACCAGAATGCCAATCAGCAGCCCGCTCATCACCTTGCCCACCACCCGGCCGCGCTGCTCATCGGAGGCCAGCGAGGCGGCCATGGGCACCAGCAACTGCGGCACGGCCGAGAAAAAGCCCAGCAGCAGCGAGGCGCCCACTAATACTCCAAAAGTGGGCGCGTAGGCGGCTACTGCCAGGCACACGGCCACCAGCCCAATCAGGGCCATAATCAGGCGCTTCCGCTCCCATTTGTCGCCCAGTGGCACCAGCAGCAGCAGGCCCAGCGTGTATCCCACCTGCGTAACGGTGGCCACCCAGCTGACTTTGCTTTCGGTGAGGCCGAATGTACGGCCGATTTCGGCCAGCAGCGGCTGGTTGTAGTAGAGGTTGGCCACCACCAGCCCGCACGTTATGGCCATCAGCCAGACCTGGGAGGGGGCCAAGGGGGCGGGCGCCGGCGCGGTGGAAGTGGGTTGAACGGGCTCGGCAGTCAATAAGTCACTCATGTACTAAAAGGCCGCTCCTGGTGGAGCGGATCGGCAAAGGTACGCTGCCCCGGCTCCGCATCCGGCCCGGCCGACCATAAGCTCAGCCGTTAGGCCGCAAGGCAGTAATTAGTGTCGAGTTTCTTTGATTCCAGCCAACTGGCCGTGTTTTTTGATTATTCAAAGATGCCAAAATTCCGTTTCGGCCAGGCCAAAAACCGGGGCGTATAGGGGAGGGTTGCGCGGCAGGGTGCCGGCTAACGCAATGCTTCACCCCAACTTATTTTTCTATGTTCTACCACGATAAGGAGCTACAGTACAAAGTGAAAGTCGATAAGCCCAACCCCGTGTTTGCGCGCATGCTGCAGCAGGCGGTGGGCGGCATTGAGGGCGAAATCCGGGTGTGCCTGCAGTACCTGTTTCAGGCGTTCGGCTCGCGCGGCCCGTCTAAGTACCGCGACATGCTGCTCGAAACCGGCACCGAGGAAATCGGCCATATCGAAATGCTGGCCACGGCCGTAGCCCTCAACCTGGAGGGTGCGCCCCTGAGCCTGAAAGAGGAAATGGCGAAAGACCAAGCCATCGGGGCCGTAATGGGCGGCATGGACGTGCGCCACATCCTCTCGTCGGGCCTCTCGGCTATGGCCGTGGATGCCAACGGCGTCCCGTTCAACGGCTCGTGGGTGGTGGGCAGCGGCAACCTGGCGGCCGATATGTACGCCAACGTGATGGCCGAAAGCACTGGCCGCCTGCTGGCTACCCGCCTCTGGGAAGCCACCGACGACCCCGGCATGAAGGATATGCTGGCCTTTTTGATTGCCCGCGACACCATGCACCAGAACCAGTGGCTGGCCGTGCTTGAAGAGCTGGGCGGCCCCACCGGCGTGCACCCCATCCCGAACAGCTTCCCGCAAAGCGAAGAGCTGCAGCAGTACAGCTATGCCTTCATGAGCACGAGCATCAACGGCGAAACGGCCCCGGGCCGCTGGACCAGTGGCCCCTCCATTGACGGCAAGGGCGAGTTCTCGGTGATTCAGGGCAAACCCGCCGGCCAGGAGCCCAAGCTGGCCCCGCCCGCGCCCAAAGGCCACGCCCAGAAAGAGCAAATGAGCACTTTCGACAACATCATCGACAAGGCCAAAGACGTGCTCGGGTAATTAAAAACAGCTTGCCCGCTAGCTAACCGGCTGGCATTACTGTCTGA
The DNA here is from genome assembly GCF_000382225.1 of Hymenobacter aerophilus DSM 13606. Classification (GTDB taxonomy): domain Bacteria; phylum Bacteroidota; class Bacteroidia; order Cytophagales; family Hymenobacteraceae; genus Hymenobacter; species Hymenobacter aerophilus. Next base: position 28,998 of record NZ_KB907835.1, on the reverse strand, counting down.
AACCCCCAAGCAATGAGCCCCCAACCAGCATCGTATTGGTTGGGGGCTCATTGTTTTACCCTAATCCGAGGGCGACTCCGAGAACGGATAGGTCTTCATCAGAAAAAGTGAGTAGTATTTTTTGCTGAGCAGGTTACGCACCCCAGGCCTGCCCCATTCGGGGAGCTACATTAGCCCAACCACCGGCGCTACGTTGGGAACCAGCTCCAGGTCGTCGTTGAAAAAGCTGATGGAATAGTCGCCTTCCGCCGGCGGGGTGCGCGTGGCCAGCTCCTCTGTCAGCTCCCACTCTTCGGGCGGAATGGCGGCGCGGGCAGCCTCAATAACGGCCGGGTCGGCGGTACCCCAAGCCAGCGGACGGGGCTCGTAGTCAGTGTAGATACCGTCGGCGCCGGGCCCGAACAGCGCCACGCAGGGCACCCGCTCGCCCAGCTGCTCGGGGTGCATGGTCAGTGCCGGCACGGTCAGGTGCTTAACGCCCCACACGATGCCGCGCGAATTCTGGCTCTCGCCGTCCTCTACTTCGGCCACCACCGTAACGCGCAGCGGGGCTACGGCCGTGATGATGCCCGGCACCAGCAGCCCGTTACGGTAGGCGTCGCCGGTGAGCATGCGGCGGAAGCGCCACCCGAACAGAAACACGGCGTAGGTCAAGCAGGCGAAGGCAAAGGCCGTTTTGGGGTAACCCAGCAGGTAAACCCCCACGACCACAACTAGCAGGCCGGCCAGCGCCGACATACTGCGCCACAGGTAGCGGCGGTAGGTGCGGTGGTAGGTGTCGAGCCGCCGCACTTTTTGCATGTCGGGCTGAATATTGACGGCGCGGCTGGCCATCGAACCGCCCAGAAATTCGCCGGGTTCACCAATTTCTCTTTCCATAAAAACAGCAGCTAGCAGATGGGATGGATGAAAAGTACGCTGCTTTCTGATACTGGCTGCAACGAAATCAGGTTGCCACCGACTAGCCGGCAACCATTTGGCAGCTAGCGCGTCCCTCCTGTACCGCTTTATCATCGCCCGCCATGAAAACCGTATCACTGCCTGCCCTGCTGCTCCTGGCTGCCACCACCGCCGCTACGGCCCAGCAACTCCCGCGCCCCGGCCAGAAAAACCCCGACTGGCGCCTGCTCAAAACTGAAAACCCGTCTGGCTCGGCTGCCGCTAATGCCGACCAGCCCCGCCCGGTGCCCATGCCCAACGGCGGCGGCCTCCTCAGTGGCGGCTCGCGCGACAGCAACGGCCATTGGGCCCTCTACTACGACCCGGGTCATTCGCTGCGCTACAACCTGAAACAGCTGCTGCCCAAGGGCATTGCCGTGGTGCAGCACACCCAAACCGGCACGGTGTACACCTACCAGGCCAGGAACCTGGCAGCGGTGCGCGAGCCGGAATAAACGGGTTGCCAACCACAAAGCCCCGATGAGCCACCCAACCAATTGGGGCGGCCCACCGGGGCTTTGTGGTTTAAGCAGAGGTGGCGCGGCGGCCTACTTCACCTTCACGGGGAGGCCTTCGAGCTGCACGTAGCTGAGCTTCCAGGCGTTTTTGGCGTTCTTTTTCCAAACCAGGATGAAGTTGCCTTCGCCCTCGCCGCGGGGCTGGTCGGCCGTTTCGGGCAGCACGTCGGTCGAGAAAGTGCCGGCCTCGTAGGCCATAGCCGGGCCGCTGCCCGAGTTGGTGCCGTAGAGCTTCAGGTCGGCAATGGTGCCCATCGTGGCGCGTACCCACTTGTCCGACACCTCGGCCTTGCCGTTGAAGCGCGTGGCGCCCTGGGCATACTGCACGTCGTCGGCCAGCAGCGTATCGAGCTGGGCGGTGTTTTTGGCGTTCCAGGCCCCAATGAACTGTTGGTTGAGGCTTTGCACGTTCACGGCATCGGCGGCGGCATCGGTTTTGGCGTCGGAGCAGCCGGCCAGCAGGGCACCTCCCAGCAGGAGGCCAAATAGGCGTTTCATAAGTGAAGGGTTAGGAGAAAGAATGCAGAAAAATTGAGTTGCAAAAAGCCCAAACCAATTGGTTTGGGCTTTTGCGGCAAGAACGGCAACGCTAGACTACCAGCTCTTGCGACGAACTTCGGAAGTGGGGTAAGCAGCCTCGCGCTGGCCGTAGGCCTCGTTGGGCAGGTAGCCCGAGCTCAGGGCGTAGGCGGGGGCAGCACCGGGCGCGGCAAAGCTGCTCATCAGGGCCGGGGCGGCCGTAGCGGCGGCCGGGGCGGCAGCCATGCTGGCGGCCTTGGCGCGGGCGGCCTCCGACTTGCCCTGGGCAATGCCCGAGCGGTAGGCGGCTTTGCGGTTGGCCTCGGCGCGGTTGGCAGCAGCAATGCGGGCAGCTTCGGCGCGGCGCTTGTTGTCGGCGGTGCGGCCGATGCTGTAACCCAGGCCGGCACCGGCGGCGCCACCTACCACGCCACCCACGGCGCGGTGCTTCTTGTTGATGATAGCGCCGGCAGCGGCGCCGCCCAATCCGCCGAGCACGGCACCCTTGGCGCTGGAGCTGACCTTGCGGTCCTGGGCGAAGCCGTGGAAGGCGGTGGTGAGGAACAGGACAAATGCGAGAAGCAGACTAACCTTTTTCATGGCGGATGTTTTTAAAGTGGAAGGGCGTTGGTGCCCCGGGGTAGAAGAGCGTTTTACAAGCACCATGCCAATACGGATAATCACCCGCCGAGGTTAAGCGCCACCGTACTCATTTTGCTTATTAAGCGCAGCTGCCTAAAGTGGACCTAACAGCCACGTAAGCGCCCTTTTCGTATCTGAGTGCATGAAGAATAAATTCATTCTGCAGGTTGCCGAAAGCCGGGCCCTAACCGGCCTGGGTGTACTGCTGCTGCCCGCCGCGCCACCCGTAATGCTGGCTTCTCTGGCCCTGCACACGAGCCTGCCGGTTCGGCTGGTTCAGCCTGATAAACAGGAGATTTCCGCTACGGCCAGCGTCGAGGAAATAGCCCGCGCCGGCGAGCCCGCTATCCGGGCGCTGTTGCTCACGCAGGAAGGCGCCGCGGCCGTGCCCGTTGGTACGGAGGTTTGGCTGACGGAGTGAGTAATTGTGTTGTCCTGACGTGGCGCCTCACCCCCAAGCCCCCTCTCTGAGAAAGGAGAGGGGGACTAATCTTTAGCTTCATAGAGTTAGAGCAACCGCTACTAGACTAAAAACTAGCATCTAGTTCCCCCTCTCCTTTTTCGGAGAGGGGGCTAGGGGGTGAGGCGCCACATAAGGGCCGAGCTAGCCTTCTTCACTTACTGCCACCGGACCACCGTGCTCTTCGTCGGGCTGGTAGTTGGCTTCCAGCTCGGCCAGCTTTTCTTTGCCGTAGGCGAAGCGGGTGATGAGCACATAGAGCACCGGCACGATGAAAATGGCCAGCAGCGTGGCCGAGAGCATGCCGCCAAGCACCGTCCAGCCGATGGTTTGGCGGCTGATGGCGCCGGCGCCCGAGGCAAATACCAGCGGCGACACGCCCAGGATAAAGGCCAGCGAGGTCATCACGATGGGGCGCAGGCGCAGGCGCACGGCTTCGAGCGTGGCGTCGATGAGCGGCATGCCCTTGTCCACCCGCTCCTTGGCGAATTCGATGATGAGAATAGCGTTTTTAGCCGAGAGGCCGATGAGCGTAATCAGGCCAATCTGGGCGTAGACGTTGTTGGTGAGCTTGGGCAGGAACGTGAGGGCCAGGATGGCCCCGAACGCGCCCAGCGGCACGGCCAGCAGCACCGAAAACGGCACCGACCAACTCTCGTACAAGGCGGCCAGCAGCAGAAACACGAACACCAGCGAGAGGCCGAAAATGTACACCGTCTGCCCGCCGGCCAGCTGTTCCTCGCGGGTCAGGCCCGAAAACTCGTAGCCGTAGCCCGGGGGCAGCTCCTCGGCGGCCACTTCCTTCAGGGCCTTCAGGGCGTCGCCGGAGGAGTAGCCGGGGGCGGCGGCCCCGTTGATTTCGGCCGAGCGGAACAGGTTGAAGTGCGAAATCAGCGGGGCCGACTCGGCCCGCTTGTAGCTGGTGACCGTACTCAGGGGCACCATGCCGCCGGTTTTGTTGCGCACGTAGTACTGGCTCAGGTTGTCGATGCTGCCCCGGAAGCCCGAATCGGCCTGGGTTACGACCCGGAAGTTACGGCCATAGAGCGTGAAGTCGTTGACGTACGACGAGCCCAGGTAGGTGCGCAGGGCCGTGCCGATATCAGCAATGGACACGCCCAGCTTCTTGGCCTTTTCGCGGTCGATTGACAGCTGGTAACCCGGCGTGCTGGCCGTGAAGAACGAGAAGGGCCGCACGATTTCGGGCCGCTTGGCCAGCGCCCCCTGGAAGGCCTTCAGGTTGCGGTCGAACGTTTTGATGTCGCCGTCGCCCTCGCGCTCCTGCAGAATAAACGAGAAGCCGCCGCTGGTGCCCAGGCCCGGAATAGCGGGCGGCGACACTACCACCACATTGGCTTCCTTGAACTTGCTGAGGCGCTTTTGCACGGTGGCCATCAGCCCTTCGAGCTGCAGCGTCTTGTCCTCGCGGTCTTCCCAGGGTTGCAGCTGGCAAAACACGGTGCCGCTGTTCGATTTCGACGAGAAGTTAATCACGTTCAGCCCGCCCAGACCGGCGTAGTGAGCAATGCCCTTAATGGAATCCAGCTCCTGCATAATGCCCTTGAGCGTGGCCACCGAGCGTTCAGTAGACGAGGCTTCGGGCAGGTTATAGGTGATGAAAAGCCGGCCCTCGTCTTCGGTGGGGATGAAGGCGGTGGGTTTGTTGAGGTAGAGCAGGCCCGTGCCACCCACCAGCAGCACCAGCAGAATCACCACCAGCCGCGAGTGCCGGATACTGCTCTGCACGCCCTTGCCGTAGCGACCCGTTACGCGCTCAAACCAATTATTAAACTTGAAAAAGAACTTGTCGAGGCCCTTGGGCTTGTCGGTTTCCTCGTGGGGCTTGAGCAGCAGCACGCACAGCGCCGGCGTGAGCGAGAGGGCCACAAAGGCCGAAATCACCACCGAAATGGCGATAGTAATGGCGAACTGCTGGTACAGCCGGCCCGTGATGCCTGGAATGAAACCCACCGGCACGAACACGGCCGCCAGAATGAGCGCAATGGCAATAACCGGGGCCGAAATTTCGCGCATGGCTTCCAGCGTGGCCTCCAGCACGGGCATTTTGCGGCTGTTCATGTTGTGCTCCACGGCCTCCACCACCACAATGGCGTCATCGACCACAATACCAATGGCCAGCACGAAGCCGAACATGGTGAGCGTGTTGATGGTGAAGCCCAGCGGAATAAAGAACACGAACGTGCCGATAATCGACACCGGAATGGCCAGCACCGGAATCAGCGTGGCCCGCCAGCTCTGCAGAAACAGAAACACCACGATAATCACGAGCACCAGCGCCTCCACCAACGTGTGCAGCACTTCCTCAATCGACACCTTCACCACCGAGGCCGACTCGAACGGGATGATGTAGTCCATGTCCACCGGAAACTGCTGCTTGAGCCGCTCCATCGTGGTTTTCACGTTCTCGTAGGTATCGAGGGCGTTGGCGCCAGGGGCCTGGTACACGAGCAAATAGGCGGCCCGCTTGCCATCGACAAACGAGTTGCTGGAGTAGTTGAACTTGCCCAGCTCCAACCGCGCCACGTCCTTGAGGTACACCACGGCCCCGTCGTCGGGGTTGGTTTTGATGATGACGTTGCCGAACTCCTCGGTGGTGCGCAGGCGGCCCTGCACAAACACGATGTACTCGAACGTCTGGCCCGCTTTGGCCGGCGGCGCGCCAATCGAGCCGGCCGCAATCTGGGCGTTCTGCTCCTGAATGGCGGCCGTTACTTCCTGGGCCGTTACGCCGAGCTGCGAGAGTTTGTCGGGGTTAAGCCAGACGCGCATCGAGAAGTCGTCGGCCCGGCTCACGATGTCGCCCACGCCCTTGGTACGCAGCAGCGCGTCCTTGATAAACAGGTTGGCGTAGTTGTCGAGGAAGGTGGTGTTGTGGCTGCCCAGGGGCGCGTACATGGCCACCAGCATCAGAATGCTGGGGTTGCGCTTGCGCACCGTCAGGCCCAGGCGCTGCACTTCCTGGGGCAGGGTGGGCAGGGCGATGCCCACACGGTTCTGCACGTCGAGGGCGGCTATGTTCACATCGGTGCCCAGCTCGAAGTTCACCGTCATGCTCATCTGCCCATTGCTGGTGCTGTTGCTCTGCAGATAGGTCATGCCCGGCGTGCCGTTCACCTGCACTTCCACGGGTGTGGCCACGGTCTGCTCCACCGTCTGGGCATCGGCCCCGGTGTAGGTGCCGTTCACCGACACAGTAGGCGGCGTGATTTCGGGGTACTGGCCCACCGGCAGGTTGAGGATGGCCAGCACGCCCACCAGCACAATCACCAGCGAGGTAACAATAGCCGTAACCGGCCGGCGGATAAAGGTTTCTGCAATCATATGGTTGAGCTGTTCTACTATTCACCCCACCCCCGGCCCCTCCCCTCCGGGAGAGGGGTGCCAGACGCGAGAAACTCATTCCCCCAGAACACACCCCTCTCCCGGAGGGGAGGGGCCGGGGGTGGGGTTAGCGCTTGTCGGTTCCAGCCGAAGCCGTTTTGGCTGCCGGGGCTCCGGCCGGGGCACCCGCTGCCGCTGGCGTGCCGGCCTGCACCGGGCTGCCCTCGCGCAGGCGCTGGAAGCCTTCGGTGATTACCTGGTCGCCTTCCTTGAGGCCTTCGAGCACCACAATCTGGTCGCGAAGCTGGGGGCCGAGCTGCACTTTCTGCTGGTGCGCCTTGCTGCTGTCGCCCACGATGAACACGAAACTCTCGCCCATCTGGTCGGTCACGGCCTTGTAGGGCACCACAATGCGCTGGCCCGACTGCCGGTTGAGCACGTGCAGCACCGTGCTCATGCCATCCTTGAGGCGACGATCAGGGTTAGCGAATTCCACCCGCACCTGCACGGTGGCGGTTTGCTGCTCCACGCCCCGCGCAATGGCCTTGATGCGGCCCACCTGCTGGTACATGGTGCCATCAGACAGCTCCAGCCGGAACAGCGAGTCGGGGTTGGCCTTGCCGGCGCGCTGCAAACCAGTGAAGCGGGGCAAATCGGTTTCGTTGATAACGAAATCCACGCCCATCGGGTCCTCGGCGCTGATGGTGTTGAGCAGCGTGGAGCCGGGGCTGATCTGGGAGCCCAGCCGCACCTGCGAGATGCCGATGCGGCCGGTGAACGGGGCCGTAATGGTGGAGTAGCTCAAATCGGTGCGGGCCAGCGCAACAGCGGCGCGGGCCTGGGCCACCTGGGCCTGGGCCGTGGCGTAGGTCGTGGCGGCGTTATCCACAATCTGGCCCGCAATGGCATCCTGCTGCGCCAGGCGCTGATAACGGTCGAGGTTGAGCTTGGCGTTCTGCACCGTGGCCTGGGTGCTGCGCAGGCCCGCCAGCGCCTGCTGGTAAGCGGCCTCGTAGGTGCGCTTGTCGATTTCGTAGAGCTTCTGGCCCTTGGTCACCACTTCGCCTTCCTTGAAAAACAAGCCCGTAATGAAGCCGCCCACCTGGCTGCGCAACTCCACGCTGTTGAGCGCCACGGCCGTGGCCGGGTACTCGTCGTAGTACACGGCGTTGGTGGTGCGGGCCGCGGCCAGCGTCACGGGCGTGGGCGGCGGCGGACCCGCCGGCTTATCCGCGTCCTTGTCGGCGCCGCAGCCCGCCAGCAGCAGCAGGGCCAGAAGAGAAAGAAAGGGGTACTTCATGATTGGTTTTGTTGAGCTGTTAGCCAATAGCTTTTAGCTGATAGCTTTCGTTGAAAAGGGAGCTAACTGCTAAGAGCTATCAGCTAATAGCTTACTGTGTTTAATACGTCACCGGCAGCGTGCCCAGGGCGCGCTGCACGTCGAGTTTGGCGGCCAGCACGGCGTAGAGGGCGTTGTAGTAGTTGAGCTGGGAAGCGCGCAGGTCGTTTTCGGCCACGATTACTTCGAGGTAAGTCTTGATGCCTTCGTCGTACTGCAGCTTGATGATTTTGTAGATTTCGCGGGCATCGTCGCGGTTCTGGGCCTGGGCCTGCAGGTCGAGGAAGTTGCCCTTGTAGCGGGCCAGGGCCTGCTCGTACTCGGTGGTAATCTGGTTCTTGGTGTCGAGCACATCGAGGCTCAGGCGGTCCTGGCGCAGCTCGGCAATCCGCAGGTTCTGGAGGCGACGGGTGCCCGTAAAAATCGGCAGGCCCAGCTGCAGACCGGCCTGCGAGGTGGGGAAGCCCTGCTTGTACAGGTCCGAAAACTTGTCATCCTGAAACACCTTCACGTAGTTGCCAAAGGCCGAAAGCGTGGGCAGAAACCCCAGCCGGTAGTAGTCAACGTCGAGGCGCTGGAGCTGCTGCTGGGTCAGGAGCTGCTGAATCTCGATGCGCCGCTCGAAGGCCAGCGGCTCCAGCGTGTCGAGCATGGTTTCGCGGGCCAGCTGCAGCGTGTCATAGGCCAGCGTGACGGGGGCAGCCTCGGGCGGGGCGCCCATCAGCTGGCGCAGGGTGGCGTATTTGCCCTTGAGGTTTTCGGCCGTGCTCTTGCGGTCGGTCACGGCGTTCTTAACGGCAATTTCGGCCCGCTTGTAGTCAATTTTGTCCTTGAGGCCTACCTCGTACTGCGCAAAAGCATCCTTGAGCTGCTTCTGCTGGCGGCGGATGGCCTCGTCGAGCACCCGCAGCTGTTCGCCCGTGAGCAGGATGTCGTAGAAGGCCTTGCTCACGTCGCGCACCACATCAATCTGGTAGCTGATGGTGCTCTGCCCGGTCTGCTGGCGCACGTAGCGGGCCGACCGGGCCGTGCGCAGCACATCGGCATTATAAATCACCTGGTTGCCCTGCAGGCCCAGGTTCGAGGTGTTCTGCAGGCCAATACGCCGAATCTGGGCCGGGGCCGAGGGGTCGGTGAAGTTGGGCAGCACGGCCACCGGCAGCTGGAAATTGCGGGTGTAGGTGCCCGTACCCTGAATCTGGGGCAGCCAGGCCGAGAGGCCGACCCGAATCTGCCGCTCGCCAATGGCCTCATCGAGCCGCGCCTGGCGTACCAGCGGCTGATTTTGCAAGGCGTATTGCAGGCACTCGGTAAGGGAAAGCGGCTGGCTGGGCAGGGGCGGGGCAGGAGCGGCCACCTGGGCCCGGCTCAGCAAAGGCAGCAGGAGCAGCAATAGCCAACCCGGCCGCCCGAAAGCGCGAAGCAGTTGATTCATAAAACAGGCATAAGCAGCTACCCACTTACGCGAACAGGAGAAAAGCAGTCGGAAAGCGCGGGTTATGAAGAGCGCCCGGCCACGGCCCGGCATCAAAACCCAAGCCGCCAAAACCCGCCGCCGGCCAAATTGTTGGCGCGCCAGTCAGTTCGGATAGTCGTTTCATCCGGCCAAAGCGTTGCACGAGGCCGCTTGCTGCCCGCCGCTAATCGGCCGCAGTGGTAAGATGATGGAGCAGAAAAACAGGCTTTAAAGGAGGCTGAGCTACATTTCGGCCACCGTTACCAGCACATCGGTGTTGCGGCCGTGGTCATCGGCGCACGATATTTTGAGCGGTCCGGGGGAGGGGCGAAAAAATACCCGCTCGGTAGCCGCAGCGGCCCTAAGAAACTGGTCGTTCACGTACCAGTACACCTGGCGCACCTCGCCGTCGGTGGTGCAGCTGAGCAACAGTTGCTGCTGTTCGTGGGTGCTGAGCACGTATTCGGTGTTGGGGGTGGGCGAGGTGATGGTGGGCGCCCGCTCGGGGCCGCCGCTGGCCCGCTGGCACTGCGGGTTGTGGGGCGGCAGGCGGCGGTACGGCAGGCCCTGGGCCACCCGGTAGGCGGCCACTTCGGGCAGTAGGTTGGGGTACAGCTCGCGCCGGAACCCGGCCGCCGGCGCGCAGGCCCGGCAGTAGGTGAAGGCGTTATCGGCCGACACCAGCACCTCGCGCTGGTGCTGGCAGCGTAGCCCCGAACTCTGGCCGGGCAGGAAGTAGTCTATCACTTGATTAGGGCAGTTCTCGCCGGGCACGAGGCCGGTTTCGGTGCACACGAGCCGGAAATCGAGGCTGGCGGGCGGCACGAACCAGTCGTTGGGCGAGTTGTAGGCCAGGGCGTTGAACAGGTCGAAGAGCAGGGGCGTAGCCACATCAGAGCCGGTGAGAGCCGGGCTGCCCTGGCCGCTGAAGTTGCCCACCCACACGCCGATGGTATAGTCGCGGTTGTAGCCAATGCTCCAGGCGTCGCGACGGCCGTAGCTGGTGCCGGTTTTCCAGGCAATTTTGGGTAGCCGGGTGCTGCGGGCGGCCCCCAGCGGCAAGTCGGGCCGGGTTAGCTGGCTGAGGATGTCGGTAACGAGGAAGGCGGCGGCGGGGGAGGTGAGGGCCCTGGTTGCCTCACCCCCTAGCCCCCTCTCCAGAAGAGAGGGGGAACTAGCTTTTTTTCTAGAATTAGATGAGAAAATAGAATCTAGTCCCCCCTCTCCTTTTTCGGAGAGGGGGTTAGAGGGTGAGGCGCTACGTGAGGCGCCCGGCAGGAGGGAATCAGCAGTCATGCTCAACTTCTCATACGCGCCCCCGTTCGCCAGGGCAGCGTACAGCCCGGTCAGCTCTTCCAGGGAGGCCCCGCAGCCGCCCAGAATGCTGCTCAGGCCCAGCTGGGTGCGGTTGCGGGCTATGCTTTGGAAGCCGGCCTGCTGCAGCTTTTCGGTGAAGGCGGGCACGCCGTAGTTCTGGAGCACGCGCACGGCGGGGATGTTGAGCGAGAAGGCCAGGGCCCGCTCCAGCGTTACTTCGCCCTGGCAGTGCTTGTCGAAGTTCTCGGGGCGGTAGCCCTGGAAGTTGGTGGGCACATCGGGCAGCTGCAGCTTGGGCGTTACGAGGCCCCGGTCGAGGGCCAGCGCGTACAGAAAGGGCTTGAGCGTGCTGCCCGGCGAGCGGACGGCCACCACGCCGTCGTTCTGGCCCTGACCCCGAAAGTCGCGAAAATCGGCCGAGCCCACATAGGCCTCCACCTGCCGGGTGCGGTTGTTGACCACCAGCACCGAAGCCTGCGAAATGCCCAGCTCGTGCAGGCGGCGCACGTAGTTGCCGGTGAGCTCCTCGGCCCGGCTTTGCTTGGCGCGCTGCAGACTGCTCCGAATAATGGCCTCGTGCGGAAACTGCCGCACCAGCCGCCGTGCCAGGTGCGGGGCCAGCGTGGGCGCGGCATGGCGGCGCACGTTCAGCGGCTCCAGCAACGCATCGGCAATGTCCTGCTTGGCGAATAGCCCGGCGTCCCCGAACCGCCGGAGCCAGCGGTTCCGTTCGCGGCGCACGGCCTCGTTGTTCTGGCCCAGCACCAGGCCCCGCGGGCGGTTGGGGATGATAGCCAGCGTCACGGTTTGGGCCAGCGAAAGGAAGTTAGGCGGTTGCTGGAAGTAGAGCAGCGCGGCCGACTTCACGCCCTCCACGTTGCCGCCGTAGGGCACCAGGTTCAGGTAGAGCTGCAGAATCTCGTCCTTGCTGTAGTGGGCTTCGAGCTGGGTGGCGCGGGCCATTTCGAGCAGCTTGTTGCCGAAAGTGCGCGGCTTGGGTTCCAGCAGCCGCGCCACCTGCATCGTGATGGTGCTGGCCCCGGTGGTGCGGCCCTGCCCAAACACATTGCGCCCGGCCGCCTGCACCAGCGCCAGCGGGTTCACCCCAAAGTGCCAGCGAAACCAGCGGTCCTCCTTCTCGATGATGGTCTGGCGCAGCACCGGCGTAATCTCGCTCAGCTCGGTTTTCATCCGCCACTTCTGGGTAGGGTTGAGGTAGGCGTGCAGCACCGTGCCATCGGCGGCCAACACGATGGGCGAGTAGCGCGGCGCGGGCGGCAGCGGAAACACCCAGTCGAGAACCAGCAGCAGCAGCGCCAGCCCGGCTAGGATTTCCAGAGTGCGGATAGCAGTGCGCCGTTTCATAGGGGCAAGATACGGGTTCCCCTTAGCCTTCCGGGCCGTCTTGCGTATATTCGTCAGCCCACGTAAGCTTTGTCGCCATGTCCGTCATCACCGATATTTCCCAACTCGACCTCAACAAAACCTACACCTACGCCGACTACCTGACGTGGCGGTTGGATGAGTTCGTGGAGTTGATAAAAGGCAAAGTGCGCCGGATGAGTCCCGCGCCGCGAGTCCGACACCAATCGGTTTCGTTTCGCCTGAATACGTTGATTGGGGGATTGTTAAGAGGGAGTGCCTGCCAGGGCTTCGCCGCGCCATTTGATGTGCGGCTGCTGAAAAACACTCCCGACGGCGACGCCCGGATCAGCACCGTCGTGCAGCCCGACCTGTGCGTTATCTGCGACGCGGCCAAGCTCGATGAGTTCGGCTGCGTGGGCTCGCCCGACTGGATTATTGAAATCCTGAGCCCCGGTAACGTGGCCCACGACAGCAAAACCAAGTTCGACCTCTACGAAGAAAACGGCGTGTACGAATACTGGATGGTGGATCCCGGCCTCAAAAACGTGATGGTGTACGTGCTCGAAAACGACCAGTACCAGCTGCAAGGCGAGTTCTACCAGCCCGGCCCGATTCCGGTGGCCACGCTGCCCGGCGCAACGCTGGAATGGGCCGAAGTGTTCGAAGGAATCTAGCTGCTTGATTTCCTCCAGTTACTCAATATACGACACCTCCCGCGGCGGAAACAACCGGCCCATCAGCTTCTCCAGCCGGCCGCGGGTGCTGCGCACGCGGTGCTTGACGGGCAGGGCGTGGTAGTCGAACCTTGCCAGGGCCGCCACTTCCTCGGCCACCGTGCGCTGGCACAGGTACGATTCCAGTAGGAAGGCGCTGATGGCGGCGTTCCACTCGGTTTTGGTGCTCCAGTAGTGTCCGATTTGCGGTGCGGCGGCAGCCAGCGGCCCGGTTTCGGCCAGCGCTACCGAGAGGGCAAACTGCTCGATGAGCCGGGGCGTTACGCCTTGCCGGCTCAAATCATCGCAGATGCGCAGGGCCAGGGCAATGGCTGCGGCGGCCCGCCCGGCCGGAATGCCTACTACCCCGGCGTTCCACATCTGATGGTCCTTGCGCATGGCCACGCCGCCAAAGCTGTGCTGGCGCACCTGCTGCCACATGCGCTGCTCGGTTTTGCTGGCCAGTTGGCTTAGCGCACCTTCCGGCTCGTGCATCAGGGCGGTGCCCGCTTCCAGTTGGGCCCGTATGGTGGCCAGCGAGCCGTGCAAAAAGGTGTCGGTGTCGAGGTAGAGGATGGCGGAGCCGGGCTGGTGCTGGTGCACGTATTCGAGGGCCTTAATTTTGATGCGCCAGAAGAAGTCGAACTCGCCCCGCCACTCCTGAAGGGTGGCCGCTGCGATGGGCAGCACCGTTACGTGGTCGGCCATGTGGCGGTAGAACTCGGGCGCGTCCGTGACCACCGTGATACCATCGAACTGCTCCGGCTGCCGCAGAAACGAGAGCATGGAGAAAACCGCCTGAAAATGGTTAGGGGCCGCGTTGCCGAAAACAAGATAAAGCAAATGCATAGAATAGGTATGCGTTGGAAACAATGCAGGTAAAGGTACGTGTCATCCTGAGCAGCGCGAAGGACTTGGATAAAAGCGGCCCTCTTTTGAAGCTAGCCTCTACCCAGGTCCTTCGCGCTACTCAGGATGACACGTACCTTTCTATTCTTATCTAGGACTTACGCACTTGGTGGTATCTTGAAGTAAAACCTAGTCCGATGGTTACGCAAGCTACCTACATCGAGTATCTGCTCAGCACGCCCCGCAACTACACGTGTACACATCTAGCCGAACACCTCTCGCACGTGAGCCATGACCAGGTGAATCGGTTTCTGCGGCGCAGCTGCTTTTCATCCAGTCAGTTGCGCGAGCTGGTGCAGCCGGTGCTCACCGATTCGCCCGACGCCTTTCTGCTGCTCGATGACAGCGTGCAGGACAAACGCTACAGCCGCTTTATTGAAGTGGCCAAGCGTCAGTACTCGGGCAACGAGCACGGCTTGGTCACCGGCATTTGCCTGGTCAATCTGATCCATAGCAGTGGTGAGGCGGGCGACTTTCTACCCCTCGACTACCGGGGCTATGCCCCCGAACTCGACGGGGTGAGCAAAAACGAGCACTTCCGGGCCATGTTCGCCCACGTCCTGGCCGAGGACAAAATCAAGGCCCGGACCCTGCTATTTGATGCCTGGTACAGTGGCAGCGACAATCTCAAGCTCATTCACCGCGCCGGTTGGACGTTTTTCACCACCCTGAAAAGCAACCGGTTAGTGAGTACCAGCAAAGAAACAGGCTTTCAGGCCCTGCTTGACGTGGCGCCGCCGCCGGGTGGCTGGAGCAAGGGCCTGGAAGTGCGCTTACACAAGGTGCCGTTTGCGGTGCGCTTATTCAAGCTGGTGGCCTCGAACGGCGACATTGAATGGGTGGTGACCAACAACTTTGCCTTCACACTCAATCAGCAACTGGTCGAGGCCACCACGCGCGTGCGCTGGCAGGTAGAGGAGTTTCACCGCAGCTTCAAACAGCTTACCGGGGCCGAGAAGTGCCAATGCCGACGGGCGCAGGCCCAGCGAAACCACTTGGCCTGCTGCTATCTGGCGTGGGTGTCGTTGCGCCAATTCGCCCGCCAAACGGCACAAACCATCTATCAGGCTCACCAACAGCAGTGGACTCCCTACTTGCGCCAGCTACTGGCTCAGCCGCTCATTCCCGCACTGCTACCTGTAAGTGCGTAAGTCCTATTATCTTACCGCACCCGCACCACGCCGGCACCGCTGTAGCTGTGGTACTCGGCGTTGTACATGGCGTCGGCGCTGACGGGGCCGAGGCGGAAGGTGCCTTTGCTCACGGCGCGGGCCAGGTAGTAGAAGGCTTTAGGTTTGGGGGTGGCGGTGGTGAACAGGTTCAGGCGGTCGTCGCGCACGTCGAGGTAGTCGGGCTGGGCGGCGTCTTTGGCCCAGGCCAGCTCGCGCACGGCCCCGATGCGGGGGTTGTCGATTTCGAGGCCGGCGGGCAGCAGGTCGGTGATGGCCACGTTGGCCACTTCGCCGGCGCTTTCAGCCGACTGCACCGTGATGCGCACCACCACTAAATCATTCTGGCGGAAGGTGGCCGAGCCCAGCGGGTTGCCGTTGCGGTCCAGGAACTGGCGGCGCACCGTTAGGTAGGCATCCTCCTCGGCCACGCGGCCGGTGGGCGAAATGCCTTCCAGCTCCCAGAAGTAGTAGAGGCTGCCTTTGCCGGCCGGCCGCAGCGTAATCTGGCGGTTGGCCACGTTGCTCACCGTGAGGTCTTTGCCGGTGAAGGCGCCGATGTTCTTGCCGTCGGCCAAAAGCTGGGCGGTGGCGGTGCTGTTGGCGTTGCTCTTGGCCAGCTTGCCCAGGGCCAGCAGCGAGAAAGCGCGTTCCTGGGTGCTCAGCCAGCCGGCCTGCTGCACGCGGCGGCTCAGCTGCCGGCTCAGGCTGAGTACCTGCGGGTTGCCGGGGTCGGCGGCGAGCAGGGCGTTGAGCACCAGGGCCATATCGCGGATGGGCGAGGCGAAGGAACCGCCCAGCTCGCGGCGGGCGATGCTCGGGGCCACGCCGTAGCGGGTGGGCACCGTCTGCTGGAAAGCGCGCTGGTTGCCGCTCAGGGCGAAGGCCGCCGCCAGCAGGTAGCGCGAATCGTCGGCCAGCAGGGGGCGGTTGGCTTTGTAGTAGTTGAGGGCCACGGGCGTGGGCCGGCCGGCCAGGGCCAGTACGTAGAGCGAGTACGGGATTTCCTTTTTGGCCAGCGTAACGGGCCGAATCACGCCGCCGGTCTGGATGATGTTGTAGGTTTCGGTTTCGCGCTGGCGGGTGCGGGCTTCGAGGTAGCCGAGCACCCGGTCGAGCACGTTCTTGTTCACCGCGAAACCGGCCTGCCGGGCCTCTAGCAGGAAGTGGGCGGCGTAGGCCGTGGCCCACCAGTTGTCGTAGTCGCCGCCGGGCCAGTAGCTGAGGCTGCCGTTGTACATCTGCTGGGCCTCCACCTTGCGGATGGCCTCCTGTACGTGGTAGTTGGGGTTGAACCGGCCGGCGTTGCCTTTAACGCCGGTTTTCTGGCCCAAAGTCGCCACCAAATCACCGTAGTACAGCTGCGGGAAGGCGGCCGACACGGTTTGCTCCAGGCAGCCGTAGGGGTACTGCAGCAGGTAGCGCAAATCCCGGGCAAACTCGGCCATCGGCGAACGGCTCACCACCAGCTGGCTCCGCAACGAGGCCGCCATGAAATCGGTCTTCAGATTCAACTGCTGCGCCTTGCCGCCGCCCGCCAGCGAGCCGCTGCCGGTGCGCTTTTGCAGGGGTGAAGCCGGCCGGATAGGAATTTCGATGGTTTCGATGAAATCAGTTCTTATCCCCTTTCTTTCTGGTTGAACAGGATTTGGCTGCTCTTTAGGAAGCTCACTTGGGTTCAACACACTTGCTCTAATCTTCACCGAGCCAGTGCCAACTGACTTTCCATATATGTTCTTAAATACGAATCTGCGCTCTGCATTCGGCAGTAAGGTTAGTTCACTTTTATTGTCTTCCGCATAAGTGTAAGATTTATAGGGTACAGATATGTCCTTGCTATTGCTGGCATCCTTTGGCACTGCGTAACTCTGTTGATTAATAATAGCCTTGCGCTCTATTCCTTTTGTATCAATAGTTAGTTTGACTTTCAATTTCTTGTCTGTCGTATTTGTCAGCGTTACAGGCACGTCAATCGTGTCGCCGGGGCTTAGGAAGCGGGGCAGGGCCGTGGAAATAACCACCGGGTCGGCCACGCGCATGGTGTGCTCGGCCGAGCCGAAGGCGTCGCCCTGGTAGGCTACGGCCATGATGCGGATGGCCCCGCTGAACTGGGGCACCTGGAGCTGGTAGCTGACTTTGCCGCGGGCGTCGGCCGTGAGCACGCCGCTCCATTTGGCCAGCAGCTTTACGCGGCGCGATGGGACGGGCGTGGTGCGGCGGGCCAGGTCGTAGCCGTCGCCGCCGGTGGAGCTGGTGCCGAGTTCGGGCAGCAGGAAGGGGTACACGTCGTGGGCGGCCACTTCGAGGGCGCGCTTCTGGTAGAAGTAGCCGTGCGGGTCGGGCGTGCGGAAATCCTTCATCTGCAGGATGCCCTCATCCACCATGGCTAGCGTTACCAGGGCGCCGGGGGCGGTGGTTACCTCGATGGTCTGCAGGGTCTGGGAGCGGCTCAACTCGGGCGCTTTAATGGCGACGGAGAGCCGCGAGCCGGGCTTTTCCACCGTCAAGGGCACGAAGCCGCGGGCCACGGTCAGGGGCAGGCGGTTGTCTTTGATGGGGCGGATGGCGGTGGCCGTGACGTAGATGTTGGGCACGTGGCCACCGCGAATCGGAATGTCCACCTTGGCCGATTTCTCGTCGGTATCCACGTAGAAATGGTCGAGTACCCGGTCCCGCTCCACCGTTACCAGCACGCGGCCGGGGAAGGGCGTTTTGAGCAGCAGGTGGGCGGTCTGGCCGGGCTCGTACTTCTCTTGGTCGGCCTCAATGGTCACCTCGCCCTCGTTATTTACCTCGAAGGAGTTGCTCTGGGTGTCGCCGTAGCCGTAGGCGTACACCCGCTGGGCCACGTAAGTCGCCGCGCCGGGCCGCGAAACCCGGATTTCGTACTCGCCCGAATACTGCGGCGCGAAGCCCAGGTTGGCGTTGGTACCGCTGCCGGAAACTTCCACGTTGCGGCTCAGAACGGTTTCCTCGCGCTTCTGCGAGTTGTAGATGTAGCGGCCGCCGCGGCGCTCAATCACGGTTTCCCACAGCATCCGGATGACTTCCACTCGGGCGGTGGCGCTGGTGGGCTTGCCGGCCGGCGTAAGGGCCACCAGCTCTACGGATACCTCGTCGCGGGTTTTCACCAGCTCCCCGAGGTTCTTCACCCCGAACATCACTGCCTGGGTCTGCACCTCAAACGTGGCATAGCGATTCACGGGGCGGCCGGTTTCGTCGAATACAGTCGTGAAGGCCGCGCCTTCGAGCGTGCCCAAATCGGGGTAGTCAGGCACCTGGTAAGTGGCGGTGCCGCGGCCGGCGGCGTCGGTGGTGCCTTCGCGCACGGTTTTCTCGAAGCGGTCGGAAATCGGGGTCGATTCCAGGCTGCCGTAGTTGCCGCGCCGCCGGTCGCCGCTGTTGATGGAGAAGTCGAAGTTGGCGTACTCCTTGGGCTGGAAGCGCTTTTCCTTGAGCGAAAACTCCACCTCAAACTTGCGGTCGGAAGCGGGCGGGCCGAACAGGTTCTGGGCCGTAATCTGGGCCTGCACGGTCTGGTCGGGCTTCACCACGGCGGGGCTGGCCTTCACCGTCACCTTCATGCGGTCCGGAATAAACTCCTCCACCGACAGCTGGCGCGAAGTCAGCAGCACGTCGTTGGCGGTCAGGATTTCGAGCGTGTAGAGGCCGGTCATCACGCTGGGAGGCAGAATGAAGCGGGCCTCGGTGCTGCCCTCGGCGCTCAGCGTTTTTTGCAGGCTGGCGTACTCCTTGCCGGTGGGCAGCAGCAGGCGCACCTTCAGCGGCAGGCCTTTGGGGGGCGCCTGCCAGGTTTCGGTGCGCACCACGGTGTTGGTCTGGATGGTGTCGCCGGGGCGGTACAGGTCCCGGTCGCCGTACAGAAAGGCTTGGTAGCGGGCGGCGTTGTTTTGCAGGCCGCCCACCTCGAAGCGCGAGGTTTCCACCCGGCTGCGGCTCAGGTCCAGAAACGTGAAGTCGTCGCCGCGGCGGGCCACCACCATGCCCAGCCGGAACCGCGCGTTCTGGGCCGTGCTATCGAACTTGGCCACGCCCGCGCCGTTGGTTGTGCCGGCGCCCATTACCTGGTTGTTGGTGCTCAGGTAGCTGATTTCCACCCCGCCCAGCGCCTTGGCCTCCCGGATCGAGTTGGCAAACACCATCGTGCTGCCGGCCGCGCCCTGCTTCACAATCAGGCCGATGTCCGACACGGCTACCAGCTTGCTCACCTGCAGCCACTGCCGCTCGGTGTCCTGCACGCGTATCACGTAAAGCCCCTTGAGGCCCGCCGAAAACTCCAGGTCTTTGAGGCTCAGGTTCAGCAGCCGCAAGCCCTGCTCCTTGGGCATGCCGGCCACCGTGTAGGTGCGGTCGGAAAGCACGTTGCCCAGGTTTTCCACATCGTAGTACTGGAAGGAGCGGTCCACGTATTCGCCGTTTTCGTCCTGGCTGCTCTCCCCGTCTTCGCCGTCGTACTCGGGGTAGCCATACTGGCTGCCGGCGCGCAGCAGCTGCTGAATGTTGTTGGCGTACACCTTGGCAATGGTCACCTTCACCTTGTCCACCTCGTTGATGCGGATGCCCAGGTTGCGGGCGCCCAGCGCGTCGAGGTACAGGGCTTTGTCGGCGCTGGCGAAGCTGATGGTGGGCCGCTCGTTGGAGAAGCTCACCGTCTGGGTTACGTCGTCGTTGAGCTGGCCGCCGAGGCTGCCGCGCAGGCCGCTGCTCAGGCGCACCTGGTAGCTTTTGCCCACCTCAAAGCCCCCTTTCAGGCGCAGGCCGCTTTCCAGCTCCTCCACCTCGAAGGCCACCTGCGGCGACACGCTCACGGCGCTCCGCAAATCGGTGCTGCTCACCGGCTGGCTGGTCTGGATGTTGATAACCGGGTCGGCGCCCTGCAGCGTGCCGGTCATGGCCGTTACTTCCAGGGCCTGGGGGGCGGGCACGGTCAGCTCGGCTTCGGTGGCCTGGTCGGTGGGCAGGTCGCTGCCCACTGCGCTCAGGCCGGGGGCCAGGGCTACCAGCAGCGGCGTGGCGGAGCGCACCTGCTGCTTGAGGCTCAGGCGCACCTGCTGACCCGCTTCGGCGGCGGCCAGCTCGAAGGCCACCGGCTGCCCGTCCTGGGTCAGGCGCAGCAGTGGCTTCACATCGGCGGGCTTCACGGGGTAGTTGAAGGGGAGTTCCACCCGCAGCTCGGCCGTGCCCGCGGCCCGCTCCGAGCGCGCCCAGAAGGCCTGCGGGGCCTCCAGCGCCAGGTAGGGCGTATGGAATTTCTCGCGGTCGGTGGGCAGCTCGGTTTTCCGGCGCGTGTTTTCGGGCAGGGCCTCCGTGCGCAGTTTGGCCGTGAAGGCCGTGCTGGGCCGCAAGGGCGTGTTGGGCGAAAATACCAGCTCCCGGTCGGTGGTCCACTTGAACTTGCCGCGCATGGCCGGCTCGAACTCCACGACCCGCGTGGTGTCCCAGCGGTCGAGCTGTTCGGGCCCCACGACGGCATCGGCAAACTGGAACACGATGTTCTGGTAGGGGTCGATTTCCGCGCCGTTGGGGTCGGGTGCGCCCTCATCGGAGCGCGAGCAGGCCGCGCTAAGCAGTAGCAGCAACACCAGCAGCGGCTGGTGGGCAAGTCGGGAAAGCAGCATAGCAAGGGAAAAAGGATAGGCGCCCGAAGGTATAGAAAAAGGGGGATGGATATGCCTTTTGACTGATTGTTGGTAGAAAAGCAATATTCCTCAAGTATACTTTATCCTGCCATTTCTATAGCCGCCGTAGCAGGCCTCAGCTAAACCCCAATTTCTAGCTTCCAAATACTGCTTTAGAACAAATATCCATTTCTGTTGCGGAGGCCTCGCTAAAAACACTTGGATAGAGTGATGAGGGCTTATTTTACCTCCGTTAGGATCATATCATGACCTTTCCCTTGGAGAAGATAACCTGTTGGCGTTTCCTTAACAGAATATCTCAGAGCGTCACGTTCAATTATTTGTGTCTTTCCCTCTGCTTTAACTATAAATGAACCAGGCAACAGGCTAAGAGAATCTCCTGCAAACTGCCAACCAACAGGGCTGTCTTTGAGAATTACGTCGCCCCGCATACCTCTATATATAGCCTTGCCGTCCTTGTAAAAGATAAAATAAGTTCGATAATTATTTTCATCATTAATAGGTTCAACCTGCTCTCCAATAATAAAAGTTCTGTTGGATAAGTCGACTGATCTTGGTTTGACTGCTTTTTGCGCCATGGTTACAAAAGGAATAAAGAGGAGAAGGCCTAAGATGAAGGTGGCACGAGTGGCATTCATATGATAGAAGTAAAGTGATTTTTGTTCAAGGTTGAATAGTTTGGGCCACGGCTCGAAGTTAGCGTCTTTTAGCCAGCAGGAAATAGGTAGAAGTCAGCTAATGAGCACTCCTCTTACACCCCCGCAAACACCTCCGCCCACTCCATCTCCAGCCCCGGCAGCGTGTGGCAGCCAATCCGGCCCGGCTCGAAGTACTCGCCGCGCACCTGGTAGCGGCCGGCTTCGAGCACGTAGGTTACCACGGTTTGCTCGCCCGGAAACACAATCCAGTATTCGGCCACGCCCGCCTCTTCGTAGAGGCTGAACTTCTCCCGTGTATCGTAGGCAGCGGTTTTGGGGCTCAGGATTTCGATAACCCAATCGGGCGAACCCAGGCAGCCCCGGCGGTCAATCTTTGCTGGGTTGCACACCACGCATAAATCCGGCTGCACGACGGTCGTAATCTGGTCGTCGCCATTGGGGCCGGCCGTAGTCAGGCGCACATCGAAAGGCGCGGCAAAGCCCCGGCAGGTTTGGCCCCGAAGCGCCACTCCGACACTAGTCGTAAGATTGAACGAAATCGTTTGGTGGGCCGATAGCGGTGCGGGGCTCATGCGGCGCACTTTGCCCTTTATCAGCTCCACGAACTCATCGAGCCGCCAGGTCAGGTAGTCGGCGTAGGTGTAGGTTTTGTTGGGGTCGAGTTGGGAAATATCGGTGATGACGGGCATGGCGACGGAGCGGCGGGTGATACCTAAAGATACGCAGCCGGGCTGGTAGCGAAGGCCCCGACTGGCGCCGGGGCGCTCTGTAGCGCGGCCAGCATCCAAACTTCGTTGGCGCGACCACGCCGCCGCCGCCAAACTGCCGTACTTTGCTGCCGCTATGCTTTCTCAGGCCCACGAAGTTTTTCTGGAAGTTGCCCGCCAGCTCAGCTTTACCAAGGCGGGCCAGACGCTGTTTCTGAGCCAGTCGGCCGTTAGCAAGCGGGTGCGGGCGCTGGAGGAATTCTACAAAACGGGCCTGTTCGAGCGGCTGGGCAACAGCGTGCAGCTTACGCTGGCCGGCGAGCTGCTGTACCGGAAGCTGCTGCTGGCCCGCCAGCTCCAGCACGAGCTGCACCTCGAATTCGCCGCCCTCAGCCCCGCCTTCTCGCCTCCGCTCGATATGGTAATCGGGGCCAGCACCACCATCTCGCTCTACGTGATTCCGCCGGTGCTCTCGGCCTACCTGGGCGAGTTTCCCAACACCCGGCTCACGCTCAAAAACCGCAACTCCGAAAACATCCTCCGCGCCCTGCTCGACCACGAAATTGACCTGGGCATCATCGAGGGCATCCACCGCGTCAGCAACGTCACCTACACGCCCCTGCTCACCGACGAAGTAGTAGCGGTGTGCTCGGGCCGCAACCCATTGTTGCGGCAGCCGCTACTGGCCGCCGACCTGCTGCGCACGCCCGTGGCCCTGCGCGAAACCGGCTCGGGCACGCTGGCCGTACTCGAAGAAGCCCTGGCCGCCAAAGGCATCCGCGTGGCCGATTTGCCGGTTAAAGTGCGCCTGGGCGGCACCGAGGCCCTCAAAAACTTCGTCCGCGTGGACACCTGCCTGGCCTTTTTGCCCCGCCAGGCCGTGACCAAGGAACTGGCCGCCGGCGAGCTAGTCGAGGTGCCCATTCTGGACCTTAACCTGGTGCGCCACTTCGAGTTCGTGCAGCGCAAAGGCACCGAAAACAACCTGCCCTACAAAACCTTCGTGCGGTTTGCACGGCGGTATTACTCCTGAGCTATGAGCTATTAAAGCTATTAGCTGTTAGCTATTAGCAGTCAGCTTTTTCTACTTGAATACCTCTGTCAGCCAGTGATTCGCGTTTTGCAGCTAACAGCTAACAGCTAACAGCTAACAGCTCAAACAAAGCCATTCCCTAATGGCATAGTCTATTCCAAGTAGACATTTGTTTTCGGCATAGATGACGGGGAGTTTTGTGTTCAACTCCCTGCTTATGAACCCGACTACCGAAACCCTTACCCGCCTGCACGAGCTGGAATGCTCCGAGTGCGGCCAGCCCCACTCCGCCCACCAGCTGCAGCTCGTGTCCGAGTGCCACCAGATGCCGCTGGTGGCCACCTACGACCTGCGCGAGCGGCTTTCCCGCGCCGCCGCCATCAACCTGGCCGACGGCTCCATGTGGCGCTACCGGGCCCTGCTGCCCCTGCTCGACAACCAAAACAAGGTGAGCCTGGGTGAAGGATTTACGCCGTTGCTGCAACTGCCCAGCCTCGGTGGCCGCTACGAGCTGGCCAGCCTGCTGCTCAAGGATGAAGGCCAGAACCCCACCGGCTCGTTTAAGGCCCGGGGCCTGAGCATGGCCATTTCCAAAGCCAAGGAGCTGGGCGCCACCGGCTGCATCATCCCAACGGCCGGCAACGCGGGCGTGGCCCTGGCCGCCTACTGCGCCCGGGCGGGTCTGCGGGCCGTGGTGGCCATGCCGCGGCACACCCCCAAGGCGTTCAAGGAGGCGTGCTACTGGTACGGGGCCGAAGTGCAGCTCATCGACGGCCTCATCAACGACTGCGCCGCCTGGGTGCGCCAGCGCAACGCCGACGGCCAGCTGCTCGACGTGTCGACCCTAAAAGAGCCCTACCGCCTCGAAGGCAAGAAAACCATGGGCTACGAGCTGGCCGAGCAGCTCAACTGGCAACTGCCCGACGTGCTGCTGTACCCGGCCGGCGGCGGCACTGGCCTCATCGGCATCTGGAAAGCCTTTCGCGAAATGCAGCAGCTGGGCTGGCTGGCGCCCGACGCTAAACTGCCCCGCATGGTAGCCGTGCAGGCCGCCGCCTGCCAGCCGCTGGTGGCCACCTACACCGGCCGGCCGGCCGGCCGGCCAACTGCCATGCTTACGTGGGCCGCCCCTCCATTGCCAACGGCCTGGCCGTGCCCCGCCCCCTGGGCGAGCAGATGATGCTGCGCGTGCTAGCCGAATCCAACGGCACGGCCCTGAGCATCACCGACGAGGAAATGCTGGAAGGCATGCGCGAGCTGGCCCGTCACGAGGGCCTGCTGGTGGCCCCCGAAGGCGGCGCCGTCTGGCTGGCGGCCCGCAAGCTGCTGGCTTCCGGCTGGCTTGCCCCCGGCGAGCAAATCCTGCTGCTCAACACCGGCTCGGCCGACAAATACATGGAAAACGCGGCGAACCGCTGGGAGAAATAACGGGTCGGCTGGGAGGAATCCGTATCCGTCAGGCTACTGTCTGATGCCCCGGCTGGCTAATTGCTAAACCTACCCAGCACCGCCCGAAATTCTTCCTCGCTGAGGCCCCCGATTTCCACCTTCTTAAAAGGCGCCGTGTGGCCGCTGAGTAGCGTGAGGCTGGACTTGCTCACGCCGAACACCTCGGCCAGATACGCCAGCAGGCAGGCGTTGGCCTTGCCATCCTGGGGCGGGGCGTGCAGGCGCACGGTTACGGTGCCGTCGGCGGCAACGGCCAACTGGTTGTGGCGGGCGTTGGGCCGGGCTTTCAGGTGCAGCACGGGCACTGCTCAGGCGGGCGAGTTGTAGGCGTCGTACACGTTCCAGGCCCAGATAAGAAAGGGCACCACGATGGTCCAGGAAAGCAGAAAGCCGATGGTGCCGCCCAGGGCCCAGATGAGAAAGGCCTTCAGAAACTGGCCCTTGATGAGCTGGCCCAGGCCGGGCACGAAGATGGAAACCAGGGCGGGCAGGCCGTACGTCTGTTTCATAGGGTGGGGTGATGAGGTGATGAGGTGGAACGGTAATACGTTAAGGTAATGAGGCGAAGTGAATCGTCGGTCGTGCTGCCCACTGCAAAGAGCCGGCCGATTATTTCGTTGTGTCAGCCCTGCACGCGGGCCTGGCCGAAGGGGCAGCGTTCCAGTAGGGTGCAGCGGCCGCAGGCGGGCGTGTGGAAGTAGCAGCATTTCTGGCCATGAAACATGAGCACCTCGTGGTGGTCGTACACTTGCTGGGCGTCCCAGTCGGGCGGAAGCAGGGCCGCCAGCTGCTTGTGGGCGGCTGCCTCGCCCACTTTGGGCCCAATGAGGCCCAGGCGCTGCGCCACGCGGTGGTGGTGGCTATCGACGGGCATGGCGGGGCGGCGCAGGGTGCTGAACAAGAGCACGGCGGCGCTGGTTTTGGGCCCCACGCCGGGCAGCTGCTCCAGCCACGCCCGCGCCTCCGGAATGGGCAAATCGGCCAGAAACTCCAGGTCGCAGGGGCCGCCTTCGCAGCGCTGGCTTACCTCGCGCAGAATCTGCTGGAGCCGGGGCGCCTTCTGCTCGGGCCAGGTGCAGGGGCTGATGGCGGCCTCCACTTCGGCCGTAGGCGCGTCGCGCACCGCATCCCAACTCGGAAAAGCGGCCCGTAGCTGCTGGTAGGCCCGGTGCGAATCCTGGTTGCGGGTGCGGTGGGAGAGCAGCGAGCTGATTAACTCGCTCAGCGGGTCTTTGCTGGCAAAGAAAGCCACCGGGCAGCCGTACTCGGCGCACAGCCGGCCGTGGGCCCACAAGGCCAGCTCCTGCCGCGCGGCCAGGCTGGGTTCAACAACGGAGGCAGAGGAAGGAGATTTCACCCGCTTGCCTACGTAGCGTGGCGCTAACAGGATGCCGGTAGTAAAATAGAACGGTCATTCAGAGCGGAGCGAAGAATCTCGCGTGCAACGGTAGCCCTGACGCCAGGATTTACCACTGCACGCGAGATTCTTCGCTCCGCTCTGAATGACCGTTCTGGTTTATAACCAACTCAACGGCCGGTGTTGTAGAGCAGGATGGCTTGCTTGACGTTGTTTTGCGACTTGCCGCCGATAACCAGCGGCACAATGGCCAGCGGAATGGCCGCGTACACCAGCGGCGACACCGACACGCCGGTGCCGTTGTTGCTGTTACCAAAGCTCGACAGCACCCCCGCCAGCAGCAGGCCGCCCGCGCCCACGTAGCTGAGCGTGGTCAGCGTCTGGTAGCGGCGGGCATCGGCCAGCAGCTGCTGCGCGCCGGGGCTGTCTTGGGTGGCCAGCTGCAGGTTGCGCACGCTCAGGTCTTCAATCGGACCGTTGTCTTTGCTGAAATACTCGTTGCGCACCGTGCGGTAGCCGCCCATGCCGTAGGGGCTATAGCCGCCGTAGCCATAGCCGCCGTACCCGCCGTAGGGGTTGCTGGAGTACTGCTGGGTGGTGATGGAATACAGGCTGATGCGGCCCACCCGGTCGCGGCGCAGCGTGCTTTCGCGCTTGCTGCGGCCCGGCAGCGTGGTGCGCACATAAAAGCCCGATTCGTCCTCGAAGTAGCGCACAGCGTCAAAATCAAGCTTCTGCTGCCCGTCGACGAGCAGAAACGTGCGGCCGAAGACGGGCTTGCGCACCTGCACATCATAGCCGCGCAGCACTTCGCCGGTTTTCAGGCCCACGCTGTAGCGGGTGATGTTGGCCGGCGGCAGCGGGGCCTGGCGCGGATTGGGTGCGGGCGCGGTAGGAGCGGGGGCCAGCACGGGCGGAGCCGCCGGAGCGGCGGCGCGGCTGGTATCGGGCGGGGCCGTAGCGGGCGCCGTGCTCAGCTCGCGGGGGGTTTGCTGAGCCAGTGTTGGCAGCGCGAAGGCGCTCAGCGCCAGCAAGGGAAGGAGTCGAAGCAGCATGGCAGCAAATAACGCAGAAAGCCGGGAATAGCCGATGGCCCGGTTGGCCGCCATATTCGTGCCGGAGTTGCGAGGTCGCCCTGCGTATCTTTGGGCGCCGCGGCCGGATTAGCCGCCCCGCCCGCCTATGCCTGCTCCCGACGCCATTACTTCGCCCCAGAACCCGCGCATCAAAAACCTGCTGCGGCTCCAGCAGAAATCGTCGGAGCGCCGCAGCCAGGGCCTCACCATCATCGAGGGCCTGCGCGAACTGACCATTGCCCGCGCCAACGGCGTAGCGGTGCCCACCGTATTTGTGTGCCCCGAACTGGCCGGCCCGGCCCGCGAAACCGAGCTGCGGGCTCTGTTCGCCGACAACGCTACCGAGTGGGTGGAGGTATCGAAAGCCGTGTTCAGCAAAGTGGCCTACCGCGAAGGTTCCGACGGCGTGCTGGCCCTGGCCCGCCCGCCCCAGCATACGCTTGCGAGCCTCGTGCTGCCCGAAAACCCGCTCTTGTTGGTGCTCGAAGCCGTAGAGAAGCCCGGTAACCTGGGCGCCATCCTGCGCACCGCCGACGCGGCCCGCGCCACGGCCGTCATCGTCTGCGACTCGCGCACCGACCTGTTCAACCCCAACGCTATCCGCAGCAGCATCGGCTGCTCGTTCACGGTGCCTACCGTGGCCACCTCGCGCCCCGAGCTGCTGGCCTGGTGCGCCGCCCGCGGTATCCGCACCTACGCCGCCGCCCTCACCGATGCCGCCGTGCCGTACACCAATTGCGACTTCCGCGGCCCCACGGCGCTGGTCATGGGCACCGAAGCCGATGGCCTCACCCCCGAGCTCATGCAGGCCTGCGACCAGACCATCATCATCCCCATGCAGGGCTACATCGACTCGCTCAACGTGAGCACCGCCACGGCCATCCTCACCTTTGAAGCCGTGCGCCAGCGCGGGCAATAAGCGGCTACTGGTCAGAACCAATTTATTCTATTCGTAATGAGCTCAGTTACCGAACACCGCACCTTTACCGTCCACGGCCGCGTGCAGGGCGTGTTTTTCCGCCAGAGCACCCGGCAGCAGGCCCGCCAACTCGGCCTCGTCGGCTACGCCCGCAACAACCCCGACGGCACCGTAACCATAGCAGCCGAAGGTCCCACCGAGGCCCTCGCTGCGCTGGAAAGCTGGTGCCGGCAGGGCGGCCCGGTGGCAGCCCGGGTGGATAAGGTAGAGGTAACCGCCGAGGAGGTGCAGGGCTACGAGCAATTCGACGTGCGCCACTAAGCCGGTAAGGAGTTCACACCCGCCGCAGGCTTTGCACCGTTACATCGAGCGGCTCGGCGGCGTAGAGCAGCGGCGGGCCGGCGGGCGTGGGCAGGCCGTGGCTTTCGAGCAGGGTTGAATTCCACTCCTGCAGCGTGGCCTCATGTAGCTGCCAGGGCTCGTGCCAGAGTTGCCCGCGCCATAAATGCGGCCCGTGCCGACCCGCCTGCACATCGGGGCCGGCGGTGTACAGGCAGTAGCGCTCCGTGAGGAAGTGGGCCAGCGTACCCGGCCGGGCCAAGGGCAACGCCGCACCCGGCGTCCAGGCCGCTTCGAAGGTGGCCGGCGAGGCTCCGCGGTGGGTGCGCTCGGCCACGGCCCGGAACTGGCCGTGGGCTTCCGTCAGGCGCATGCGGGCGTGCAGGTAGGGCAAATGGAACAGCGTGCGGGCCGCCCACACGCCCAGCGGCTGGGTGGCATCGAGTGACAAAAACCACACGCCGGGCACCCCATCGAGGCGGGCGTAGGTGCGCACGTTCAGCTCGTGTAGCGCGCTCAGGCCCGGCACGGCCGGCAGCCCCAGCGGCCGGATGCGGCTCATGGTAAACGGCACTACGCCCAGCCACGCCTGCCCCTCAAATAAGTCCAGCTCCAGCCGGGCCGGCAGGTAGGGCCGCAGGATTTTGGGCGGCACCGGCCAGTGCGCAAACAGCAGGTTGCTCCAGCGCTGCCGCATCAGCGGCAGGCGGCGATTAGTAGCAGTTGGAGTAAAAGAGGGCACAGAATGAGTGGCGGGGTAAAGTAAGGTCGGCAAGGAAACCAACCGCCGCGCCCCGCTACGGTTGCCGGGCGTTGCCGCTTTAGGAACTGTTCTCAATTACGGAGTTGTTGATCGACTATGAATGCAGACCGCACGCTATTGACGGACAAGATGTGGGCCGAGTTATCTCCTTTGTTACCGGGGCAAGCCGGGAGTTGCGGGGTCACCGCTGCCGACACGCGCGGATTTGTCGAAGCGGTGCTTTGGCTGGGCCGCACGGGAGCTCCCTGGCGGGACCTGCCGGCGCAGTTTGGCCACTGGCACCGGGTGTACGTGCGCTTTGCCCGCTGGCGCGACAAGGGCGTGTGGGAAAAGGCAACGGCTTGGCTC
>NZ_KB907834.1 GCF_000382225.1 Hymenobacter aerophilus DSM 13606 | reverse complement strand
CGCGTGTACTCGCTGGCGCAGGCACAAACGGTACTGCAACAGGCCGTGCACCTCTACAACTACCAGCGTCCCCACCTGAGCTGTGACATGCTGGTGCCGGATCAGGCGCATCAGAAAGAGGGGAAGCTGAAACGGCGATGGCGCAACTACTACCGCCAGCAGGTCGTGGACGATAGCGTGGTCAACGAAAAAACGGACTAACTTCGGTTGGTCAATAGAAATCCGGACTAACAACAAAAACGGTCAACGCTTTTCAGGACGGGTCAGTACGAGAGGAGCGCATAAAAACGAGCGTAAAGAGGAAAGCCGGCGCTGGTGGTCGGCAACAGGAGAAAGGTAGCTGAAAGTTACCGCATCTGAACGAACGGACTGCCGCCCGCATTGTTCAACATCTG
The DNA here is from genome assembly GCF_000382225.1 of Hymenobacter aerophilus DSM 13606. GTDB lineage: Bacteria > Bacteroidota > Bacteroidia > Cytophagales > Hymenobacteraceae > Hymenobacter > Hymenobacter aerophilus. The sequence goes on along the minus strand of NZ_KB907834.1, from coordinate 33,974 downwards.
GCTAACTGCCGGCTATAGAAATGAGTTTCCGCGAAGACTACCTGCAAAACCTGCCCCACCTGACGGCTGCCACCGCCCCGGCCGCCGCCCTGGCCCTGTTCCGCTACCAGGCCCGCCACTGCGCGCCGTACGCCGCCTACCTGGCCGCTTTGGGCCGCGACCTGTCCGAGGTGGAAAGCCTGGAGCAGATTCCATTTCTGCCCATCGAGTTCTTCAAAACCCACGACGTGCGCACGGACGCCGCCGATTGGGCACCGGCCGAAACCTTCCTCAGTAGCGGCACCACCCTGCAGCAGCGCAGCCAGCACCACGTCCGCCAGCCCGAATTGTACCGCCAGCACGCCCAGCGCATTTTCGAGCAGTATTACGGCCCCCTCACGGGCTGGACGGTGCTGGCGCTGCTGCCCTCGTACCTGGAGCAGGGCGGCTCGTCGCTGGTAGCCATGGTCGAGCACTTCGCGCAGGCCTCGGGCCAGCCGCAGCCCGCCTTTTTCCTGCACGACCACGCCGCGCTGCTGGCTGCGCTGGCCGAAGCCAAGGCACAGCCGGGCCGCAAAGTGCTGCTGATTGGGGTGAGCTACGCGCTGCTCGACTTCGTGGACGCCCACGCCGGCCGCCCCGAACTGCAGGGCCTGACGGTGCTGGAAACCGGCGGTATGAAGGGCCGCCGCCGCGAGATGGTTCGGGAAGAGTTGCACGCCGAACTACAACGCGGGTTCGGCCCGGCCGGCATCCACTCCGAGTACGGCATGACCGAGTTGCTGGGCCAGGCATACAGCTTCGGCGACGGCCGTTTCTGGGCCCCGCCCCAGCTGCAAATCCTGCTCCGCGACCCGTCCGACCCATTCTCCGTCTCCGCCACCCGAACCAGCGGCGCCCTCAACGTCATCGACCTGGCCAACATCGACAGCTGCGCCTTTATTGAAACCAAGGACCTGGCCCGCCTGCACCCCGACGGCTCGTTCGAGGTGCTCGGCCGACTGGATAACTCGGATATCCGGGGCTGTAATCAGTTGGTGTGAGCACACACCTGTCATTGCGAGCGGAGCGAAGTAATCTGTCTGTACAAAATGACAAATCTTATCAAGCGCAAAGCCCCTGACGCCCGCACTGACGATAGGGACTTTATAGTTTTATTGGGCTTTGCTTTTTGTACAGACAGATTGCTTCGCTCCGCTCGCAATGACAGGAATTACTTACCCGCAAAGGCCTTGGCGTCGGCCTCGGTAATGGTGGCGTCGCTCATTATCACGAGACGCTCGACCACGTTGCGCAGCTCGCGGATGTTGCCGCGCCAGTCGAGGCCCTGCAGGTAGGCGAGGGCCTTATCGTCGATTCTCTTGGGCTTGTTACCGTAGTCCTGGGCAATGTCTTTGAGGAACTTGTCGATGAGCAGGGGCACATCGTCGCGGCGCTCGTTGAGGGAGGGTACGGGGATGAGAATGACGGAGAGGCGGTGGTAGAGGTCTTCGCGGAAGTTACGGTCGGCAATTTCCTGGAGCAAATCCTTGTTGGTGGCCGCCAGCACGCGCACGTTCACCGAAATTTCCTTCTCGCCGCCCACGCGGGTAATCTTGTTTTCCTGGAGCGCCCGCAGCACTTTGGCCTGGGCCGAGAGGCTCATATCGCCGATTTCGTCCAGAAACAGGGTGCCGCCGTCGGCCTGCTCGAACTTGCCGATGCGCTGCTTCACGGCCGAGGTAAACGAGCCCTTCTCGTGGCCGAACAGCTCCGACTCAATCAGCTCCGACGGGATGGCGGCGCAGTTCACCTCTACCATGGGGCCGCCGCTGCGCTGGCTCAGCTCGTGCAGCTGCCGGGCCACCATCTCCTTGCCCGCGCCGTTGGGGCCGGTTATCAGCACGCGCGCATCGGTGGGGGCCACCTTCTCGATGGCCTTGCGCACGGCCTGCAACCCGGCCGACTCGCCAATCATTTCCGAGCTTTTGGCCAGCTTCTTCTTGAGCGTTTTGTTCTCGCTGGAAAGCTTAGTGGTTTCGGTGGCGAGCTGCACATGGTCGAGGGCGTTGCGCACCGTCACGAGCAGGCGGTTGAGGTCTGGCGGCTTCTGGATGAAGTCGTAGGCGCCTTTCTTGGTGGCTTCCACCGCCATTTCTACGTTGCCGTGGGCCGAGACCATGATGAAGGTGGAGTGCGGGGCCAGCACGCGGGCGCGCTCCAGCACTTCGAGGCCGTCCATTTTGGGCATCTTCACGTCGCAGAGCACCACGTCGTACTTCTCCTGGATGAGCATGTCGAGGCCCGTGGGGCCGTCGGCGGCCTCATCCACTTTGTAGCTCTCGTATTCAAGGATTTCCTTGAGCGTGTGCCGGATGGCTTTCTCGTCGTCGATTATAAGTAGGCGGGGCATAGACAGGATTAGAGTGCGAAAACCAAAGTAACGAAATGTAGTCCGAAAGGGTATTTGCCGCCCGTTTCCCAACCCCAAACCAATCGTTGCAAGGCAACGGGAACGTCGGGGAGAATAAAACCAATCGTTTAGGTACCACCTGAAAGCCCGGGAGCACGAAACTAATCATTGGAAGCCTACCTGAAGGCCCGGGAGCACAAAACCAATCGTTGGAAGCCTCCCGGAACATTGGGGAGCACGAAACCAATCGTTGGAAGACAACTGGAACATCTGCTTGGGCCAAAAACAACTGATTTAACTTCGATCGGTCGGTCGGTTCTGGCCCGCGCCCCGTAACGCCAACGGCCGCCGCAGCTAATGCTACGGCGGCCGTGTGAGGTGGCGTGATGAGTCTGTAAGCCGGGTTTTGTCTGCCTGCCCGAGGGCGGGCGGCCCCACCATTTATCTAGGCCAGTCGTTGCCGAAAGGCTCCATCAACCTACCCGCCAGCGCCGGACGAGCCGCCCGGTGCCAGCCCCTGGAAGCGGGGCCGACGTGCTGGCTTATTTGGTCTTTCAACCCCTGAGGTTTACCCAGCCGACTGGTCGCCCAGCCGCTGGTGCGCTCTTACCGCACCTTTTCACCCTTACCTTTTTAGGGCTTAGGTTTTAGGGACTTAGGGCCTTAGTGACGAACACTAAAACCTAAGCCCTAAATCTCTAAGACCTAGCAGGCGGTTATTTTCTGTGGCACTGGCTGTCCGACGCGGCTTTACGCTACGCCGTCCTTCCCGTTAGGAAGCAGGGTGCTCTGCGTTGCCCGGACTTTCCTCGTCGCGGTTCTTGCGTCCCGCGCCGCGGTGGGGCGACCCATCACGGGGGCAAAGGTAGGCAGGTTTTGGATGGATACGAGTATTTAGCTGGCTAAGCCCCGGAGGGGCGACATATCGGTAGCAATCAGGTCAGTCGATGACCCGCAAAAGCCCCAGCGGGGCGACACCCATCGTTCAACGGAAGGTGTCGCCCCGCTGGGGCTTTTACAACGAATGCAGCATTCTATTCTACCGATATGTCGCCCCGCTGGGGCTTTTATAATGAATACGGCATCTGCTTTCCTACCGATCTGTCGCCCCGCTGGGGCTGTAAGGAGTATGTTCCGCTAAGCTTTCTACTACATGGGGTCGTCAGGCGATGTGAACAGGTAGGCGGGGTTATAGGCTACTCCAAAGTGGTCCAGCAGAAGTCGGTATTCCTCCTGGAACGTGCGTGTAGCGTGGTGTTCCTGCTGCCGCTCGATGTAGTTGATGACGGTTTGCAACTGCGAGGCGCTGTAGGAAAAAGCTCCGAAGCCTTCCTGCCAGGCAAACTTCCCGGCTACCCAGCGCTGCTCATTGATAAACTTGGCAGAATTAGCTTTTACCTCCCGCATGAGGTCGGATAACGCTTTATCTGGTCGCAAGCCGATGAGCAAATGAACATGGTCGGGCATACCGTTGATGGCAAGCAGCTTCTGGCCTTGCTGAGTGACGATGCCGGTTATATATCGGTAAAGTGTCGCCGCGTGTTTCAACGGGATAAGTGAGATTCGCCCTTTCACCGCAAACACAATATGCAGGTGAATTTGAGTGTAAGTATTGGCCATATAGCTGGGAAATAGTCGGAAAGAAATACGCGCCAAGCCCCAACGGGGCGTCATATCGACAGAAGAAGATACAGGATTCCTCCCTACAGCCCCAGCGGGGCGACATATCGGTAGAAGAAGATACAGCACACCCCCCGCAAAAGCCCCATCGGGGCGACATATCGGTAGAAGAAGATACAGCACACCCCCCGCAAAAGCCCCAGCGGGGCGACATATCGGTAAAAGAAGATACAGCACACACCCCGCAAAAGCCCCGGCGGGGTGACATATCGGTAGAAAAGAATGCCGCATCCATCGTAAAAGCCCCAGCGGGGCGACACCTTCCGTTGAACGATGGGTGTCGCCCCGCTGGGGCTTTTGCGGGTCATCGACTGACCTGATGCTACCGATATGTCGCCCCTCCGGGGCTGCTGTTGCTTACTTTCCCGCTACCCACACATTATCCTTCGGGAAGCTATCCGGCACGAGCGTGGCACCGAGCTTCATCTGCTGCGCGGCTTTGGTGGTGGGCACGGGCACGGTAACGGTTTTCGCGCCCGACTCCCAGACGCCGATGGTGCGGTGGATTTTGGCGGTCGAGTTGTCGGCGAAGGTGATGGTGAGGTCGACGGGGACGGGCTTGCTGCCTTTGGATTCTACGATGACGTCGTAGCCGGTGGCGGTTTTGGTGACCTGCTGAATGGCCAGGTCGGGGTAGCCGGCGTCGAAGAACCAGCGCTGCCAGAACCAGTTGAGGTTGCGGCCCGCCCCGGCGTTCATCGCATTGAAGAAATCGTGGGGCATGGGGTGCTTGCCCTGCCAGTTGCGGATGTAGTGGTGCAGGGCTTTCGTGAACAGCTCGTCGCCGAGCAAATCCTTCACGTAGAGGTAGCCCAGGCCGGGTTTGGGGTAGGAGTTGAGGTAGAACGCCGTGCCCGTTTGCTGGGTGCTCAGCGTCATAATAGGCACATCCACTTCGGTGTCGGCGCCGGCAGAATAAGGCCCGATGCCGTAGTTGTCGTCGAGTTTGGGGTCAATCATGCCCGAGATAATCCACTCGCCGATGGTGGCCCAGCCCTCGTCCATCCAGCCGTACTTGGTTTCGTTGGTTCCCAAATAGAAGGGGAACATGGTGTGGAAGATTTCGTGGACCGTGAGCGTAATGCCGTCCTCGCGGGTTTCGGTGGGGTTGTCGTTCACCATCATCGGGTACTCCATCTGGTCGAGGCCGTCGAACACGGTTTCGTGGGAGTAGGGGAAGGGCCACTTCGGGAAGGTGTAGCTCATGGCCTGCACCGTCTGGCGGGCGAAATCCACCACCTCGGCGTAGTCCTTGTGCTTGGGGTTGAATACGGCATCCACCCGCGTGCGGCGCTTGGTGGCCGGGTCGACTACCAGGCTGCTCGACTGCCACACGTAATGGTCGGTGGTGGCAAACACGAAGTCCGTTACGTTTTTGGCCTCGAAGTGCCAGGTGTTTTCGGGGTTTTTGGTGGCCGTAATGCCGCCCTTTTTCAGATCGTCTTCGGTGATGATGCTGGTGATACGGTCCTGGGTTTCGGCCTGGCGCAGGCGCTGGGCGTACTTTGGGGTGAGTACTTGGTCGGCGTTGGTCAGGTCGCCGGTGGCCCACACCACGAAGTTTTTGGGCACGGTAACATCAACCGAGAAGTTGGCGAAGTCGTTGTAGAACTCCTGGGAGCCGAGGTAGGGGTTGCGGTTCCAGCCGTCGATGTCGTCGTAGACGGCCACGCGGGGGAAGAAGTAGGCCACGAAATCGGCGTTGGGCTCGACCTGTCCGGTGCGCATGTGCGAGCCGGCGTTCAGCGTGTACGAGTAGGAGGCACTAACCTTGGCCGTCTGGCCGGGCAGGATAGGTTTGGTGAGCACCGGAGGTCCGAACACGAAGTTGGTGCCTTGGGGTTGTGACTTATCAAAGTAGCCCGCTTGGCCATTTACTTTGATTTTTTCTAGCTGCATACCCCCGCCCACGTCCTCCGGCTTCATACCGCCGGCCCGCGCCGCGCCCTTCTGGTAAAGATTAGGGTAGAGCTTAAACCACACCTGCCGTAGCGTGTCGGGACTCTGGTTGTGGTAATCGACCTCCATTTCGCCCTGTACTAGCCGCGTGGCCGGATCGAAACGTACTTTGATTTTATAGTCGGCCGAGTTCTGCCAGTACTTGGGGCCCGGCAGCCCGTTTTCGGCCCGGGTGCCCTTGTTGTAGGTGGCCTGAATGGTGCGCGACACCGGCAGCTTTTGGGCTGGTAGCGTGAGGGGCAGCAGTAGGAGAGAAGCGGCGAGGAGCGCGGGGAGTTTCATGCGGCAAAGCTGGTTGAAGCCGCAAGGTAGAGAGTTGGTGGGAGAGTGGGCAACAAAAAGCCTGTCATCCTGAGCGCAGCGAAGGACCTTATCACGTCAGAGCAAACCGTTGTTACGGCAGTTCTGACGTGATAAGGTCCTTCGCTACGCTCAGGATGACAGTGCGTCAACTAAAGTGCTCAGCTACCTGCAAGTCTACTTCAACCGCACCAGCGTGGCGCCGTAGCCGAACTTCTCCTTCATCGAATCCTCGAAGAATTTGATGTCGCGGTTGCGGCTCAGCAGCTTGTGCAACTCCTTGCGCAGCGTGCCGTTGCCTGAGCCGTGGATGTAGACGATTTCGTGCATGTTGGTGGCCAGCGCGCGGCTCAACGTATCCTCAAAGGCTTCGAGCTGCAGCTTGAGGATGGCCGAGTTGCTCAGGCCCTCGGTGCCGCCCTCAGGTTGCAGCGCCTCCAAATGCAGGTCGACTTCATGGGGCGGCGCTACCAGGGCTTTGGCCGGTTCGGGCGCGGGGGCCACGGCGGCGGGTTTGGCGGGCGCATTTCCGGTCAGTTGGGCCTTCAGCTTGTCGGCCAGCTGCTGCTTGTCGTTGGGCTGTGGCTTGTTGCCAGACTGCGGCTTTGCGGCCGCCGGTGCGTTGGTTGGCTGCCCGGTTTCGGCGGGGGGCAGGGCTACCGGAACGGCGGGCTTCTCGTCGAGCTGGAACAGGTAGGCCTCGCGCTGGAGCACCGGCACGTTGGGCTGGCGGCTGGTATAGAAGCTGGCCGCCTTGAACTGCTGCCGCTTGTTTACCAGCTCGAACGCGCTGGGGCTGTTGAACTGGAACGGCAGCAGCTGCACCAGCAGCGCCGGCCACTGGTCGAAATCCTTGAGGTGCCAGTGCCCCAGCGCCTCGCTGGCCGATTTGGCCTCCAGTGTCCCGGCCTTGAGGGCCCGGTACTGCCCGCCGGCCTTCTCCTCGCCCAGCGTAAAGAGCACGGTGCGGTCGGTGTGGTTAACCAGGTGCAGCGCCAGCAGCTCGGGCGACTGGTGCGTGAGGGCCAGGTAAACACCCTTCTGCACCGGCGCCGCCTGGGCTTTGTCGGCCTTGAGGGGGGCGGGGCTTTCGCCCTTGGCGGCCGTAGCTGCCGACGCATCGGTTGCAATGCCCGCTTTTTTGGCGGCCTTGGCGGCCATATCGGCCCCGCTGGCGGCGGCTTTCTTCTCCGATTCTACGGCGGCGGTACTCTTGCCGAAGGCCTTGGTTTCCTCGGCTGCTACCACCACAATCTCGCGGCGCAGCACCGGAATGGTGAAATCGTTATCAATGGCCACTTCCACCAGCTCGTCGCTGAGCAGGCGGGTAATGATGCCTTCTTCGCGCCCGGTCAGCAGGCGTACTCGGTCTCCAATATTCATAAATCACAGATTTTCGCTGATTCTTTCGCTGATTTTGCTGATTCGTTCATCCAACCAGCGTGCTACCGGCAAAGGTCGCCATTTGCTTACGGAGATTCTGATTTGGCTGACTGAATACAACGAGCCGATGGCCAAAAGAATCTGCGTAATCAGCGCAAAAATCAGCGAAAATCTGTGATTTAGTAGTACAGCCCGTGGGCCACGAAGCCGCGGCGCGGGTTCCACTCGAGGGCGGGGGCGGGCAGGTGGAAGATGCTGAGGGCGTAGAACACCTTTTTGAGCACTTTGTTGCGGGTCGGGATGCGGCGCAGGTCCACATCGAGGCTGAGGTAGAACTGGCGGTAGGAGCGCAGACCCAGCGCGGCGTTACGGTCGGGGTCGTTATAAACCATCTGTTGGGCGCCGTAGCCCACGGCCGGCTGCAGCCAGCGGGGCCAGCGGCTGCCGGCGGGCAGAAACGCGCCCACATCGGTGGCGAGCCAGTAGGTCTGGCCGTTGTAATCCTTCAGAAACTGCTCGCCCAGGTTGCTGCCCAGCACGTTGGGGCGCAGGTCGGCGTAGCGGGTGGGGTGGAAGGAGAGCTTGGGCATGATGCGCACCTCGTTCCAGGCCAGCTGCTGGCCAATCAGGCCGGCCGAGCCCAGGAAGTTGGCGGCCAAATCGGTGGCGGAGGCGCCGTACTCCGGGTCGCGGCCGTCGAGCAGTTCGATGGGGCTTTGCAGCAGGAAGCCCACGAAGCCGCCGTACCAAAGGGCCCGGCGGTCGGGCACGCCGGCCCAGCGCAGCATGTCCACGGCACCGCGGCTTTCGTGGAAGGCGCCCCAGAAGTGCCCGGCCTTATCCAGCTGCTTCCACTCGGGCAGGTCGTTGAACCAGTGGAAATCGGTTCGCTCGCCCGTGTACCAGCCCTTGCTCAGCACCAGCATCAGCGACGAGTACGACACCACCAGCCCACCCGCCAGCAGCGGCAGCCTCTGGTTGAGCCGCGGCAGCCTGGCCCCAGGCAGGCTATCGGCCGGGGCCGGCTGGGCCACGCGCAGAACGGACGGTTGCGGCATCGGGGCTTCAGGGGCCGCCTGTGGTATCTGGGCCGGCGCCGGCGCGGCCAGCGTCAACAGTCCGGCCAACAGCCCCAGGCGCAGAAAAGAACGAAGACCGGAAGAGGGCAGGGGCACGGATGGCGAAAAAAATCCGGTCAAAACTACGCTAAATGCAGCTAAAGGCTTGGTCAGCATCGGGGTGGCGTTGTATCTTTAATGCTCCCTTGTGCTGTGTAGCTGATTTATGGTAAGTTTTTGAGCAAACGCAGCATTAGGGTTCAAGGCTGATTTCTGAAAATTCCAACCAGTTCTCTTATGCGGATACTTCGACTTTTTTTGGTACTGCTGGCTTTTGGAGCCGCCCGCCCCGATTCGTGGGCCCAGGTGGTCACTGCACAGCCCGCCTCGTTCACGGCCGCGCAGGCCCTCACGCTCACCTTCGATGCCACCCAGGGCAATGCAGCACTAGCCAATTTCAGCGGCGACGTATATGTGCATACCGGTGTCATCACCAACCTGAGCACCAGCCCTTCCGACTGGAAGCATGTGAAGTTTACCAACTTCAACGCCCCCGACCCCTCCATCAAGCTCACGCGCAGCGCCACCAACCCCAACCGCTACACCATCGCCCTGACGCCCAGCGTGCGGGCCTGGTACAACGTGCCGGCCGCCGAGCAGATTCTGCGCCTGGCCATGGTGTTCCGCAACGCCGACGGCTCGCTTGTGGGACGCGCCACCGGCGGCGGCGACATTTTCGTGGATGTGGCCCAGAACGATTTTGACCTGCGCTTCACGCAGCCCGCCGGCCCCGGCCCGTTTGTACTGCCTATTAATACGCCTACGCCCGTTGCCGGCACTTCGGCCGTGCCCGCCAACCTGGCGTTGCTGCTCAATGGCACCCAGGTAGCCACGGCCGCCAACGCCACCAGCATCAGCGCCAACATCACGCTCACGCAAGCCGGCGCCAACACGCTACGCCTCACGGCCTCCACCGGTACGGCCTCGGCCGCCACCGAGCTGACGCTGCAAACCCGCGACGCCGTAACGGTGGCCGCGCTGCCCACCGGTGCCAATCGCAACGGCGTTACCTATATCAACAACGGCACCTCGGCTATCTTCAGCCTCACGGCTCCCAACAAGAGTTTCGTGCACGTTATCGGCGAATTCAACAACTGGACGGCCACCGCCGCCGGCTATATGAAGCGCACGCCGGGCACCGATGGGCTGGCCGACAACTCGGTGAACGGCCGCTGGTGGGTGCAGGTTGATGGCCTGACGCCCGGCCAGGAGTACGCCTACCAGTATCTGGTGGATGGCCGCTTGAAAATAGCCGACCCCTACACCGAAAAAATCCTCGACCCCAACGACGACCGTTTCATTACGAGCGCCACGTACCCCAACCTGAAACCCTACCCGGCCGGCCAAAGCGGCAATGTGTCGGTGCTGCAGAGCAATGCCCCGGTGTACACGTTTCAGAACACCAATTTCCAGCGCCCCAAGAAGGAGGATATGGTGGTGTACGAGCTACTGGTGCGCGACTTTCTGGCTAAGCACGATTACAAAACCCTCACCGACACGCTGGCTTACCTGCAGCGCCTGGGCGTGAACGTGATTGAGCTGATGCCCGTGAACGAGTTCGAAGGCAACGAAAGCTGGGGCTACAACACGTCGTTCTACTTCGCCCCCGATAAGTACTACGGCCCCAAAAACGACCTCAAGCGCTTTATCGATGAGTGCCACAAGCGCGGCATCGCCGTGGTGCTCGACGTGGTGCTCAACCAGTCGTTTGGCCAGAGCCCGATGGTGCAGTTGTATTTCGAGGACGGCAACCCGGCTCCCGACAACCCCTGGTTCAACCGCACCGCCACGCACCCCTTCAATGTGGGCTACGATTTCAACCACGAAAGTCCCTTCACCCGCTACTTCAGCAAGCAGGTAATTGAGTTCTGGCTGAAAAACTACAACATCGACGGCTACCGCTTCGACCTGAGCAAGGGCTTCACCCAGAAAGTGTCTGATCTGCCGGGGTTGTCGAATGATGAGAAGGTAGCTTTATGGAGCCAGTACGACCAGTCGCGGGTGAACATCTGGAAGGACTACCACGATTTCCAGGTGAGCGTTGATGCCTCCTCGTATGCCATTCTGGAGCACCTGGGCAACAACGACGAGGAAAAAGTGCTGGCCGACATGGGCCTGCTGCTGTGGGGCAAGATGACCGATGCCTACAACGAGGCCACGATGGGCTACCACGACGGCGGCAAATCCAACTTCAGCGGCGGCTACTACAAGCAGCGCGGCTGGAGCCAGCCCAATCTAGTAACCTACATGGAAAGCCACGACGAGGAGCGCCTGATGTACAAGAACCTGACGTATGGCAATGCCTCGGGCTCGTACTCGGTGAAAAGCCTGCCTACCGCCCTCAAGCGCCAGGAAATGGCCGCCGCGTTCTTCTTCACCGTACCCGGCCCAAAAATGATCTGGCAGTTTGGGGAAGTCGGCTACGATAAATCCATCTTCAGCTGCCCCGACGGCACCGTGCCCTTGCCCTACGCCGAAAACGACCAGTGTAAGCTGGCCAACAAGCCCGTGCTCTGGAATTACTACCAGGACAACAACCGCAGCCACCTCTACGATGTGTACCGGAACCTGATCTATCTCAAAGTGCAGGAGCCCGCCTTCGAAAACCCCGCCACGTTCACCCAAAACCTGAATGGCGCCGTGAAAACCCTGCAGCTCACCGACCCGCGCCTCAACGTCACCATCGTGGGCAACTTCGATGTGACGACGGCCACGGTGGTGCCCAACTTCCAGAGCGCTGGTACCTGGTATAACTACCTGACCGGCGAGGCCCTGACCGTCACTAACCCGTCGGCCCCGCTCACGCTGGCTCCCGGCCAGTATGCGGTCTATACCTCTCGCCGCATTCAGGCGCCTGCCAACGTAATCCTGGGTACCCGCCGCGCCAGCACCGCCGCGCTACAGCTTACGGCCCAGCCCAACCCGGCCGGCGCCATGGCCCAGCTTCGCTACGAGCTGCCGCAGGCCGCTATGGTGCAGGTTACCGTTGCCAACCTGCTCGGCGCCACGGTACAAACCCTGCCCGCCACCCGCCAGCCGGCCGGCGCGCAGATGCGCGAGCTGCCCCTGCAGAATCTGGCTAACGGTGTGTATATGGTTCGCCTGAACGCCGGCGCCCAGCAGCAATCCATCCGCCTGGTTGTGAATAAGTAAAGCTCATAGTTTGTAGCTGTCAGCTCTCCTTCACGAATTCGCTTGACCACCAAAAAGAAGGCCCCGCGCTCAATCGAGTGCGGGGCCTTCTTCGTTTTCCAGCTAACAGCTAACAGCTAACAGCTAACAGCTAACAGCTAACAGCTTAGGAAGCCATTTCGGCTTCGTGGAAAGCGACCAGGTCATCGATGGGTGAGCGGATGATTTTGCCCACTTCCATGCCGTACTCTTTGGCTACCTGGGCCAGGGCGTCGCGGAAGTTGTAGCCCACCGAGCCGATGCAGTTGAAGGTGTAGTCCTGGTAGTTGGGGTAGTGACGGACGATGTTTTCGAAGAACGTTTCGAAGCCCTGCACTACGATTTCGCGGCAGTAGCTGATGTTGTTGTGGTCGTAGGTGAACTTGGCGAAGCTGGCCAGGAAGCGGTTGGGCAGCGGCTGATTGTAGAGCCGGTCCAGAATATCGTCGCGGGTGAGGTTGAACTCCTCCTGGAAGATTTCCTGCAGGCCCTCGGGCAGCAGGCCGCGCAGGTAGTCGCGCAGCAGGCGCTTGCCAATAAACGAGCCCGAGCCCTCATCACCCAGGAAGAAGCCCAGCGAATCGACGTTGTGAATAATCTTCTCGCCATCGTACAGGCACGAGTTGGTACCGGTGCCCAGAATAGCGCCGAAACCGGGCTTACGGCCCAGCAGCGCCCGGGCAGCGGCCAGCAAATCGTGGTCGACGGTTACGGTGGCGTTCGGAAACGTCTGGCGCATGGCCGCGGCCAGCACCTCGGCCTTGGCCGCCGACGATACGCCGGCCCCGTAGTAGTGCACTTCGGTTACCTCGGCGCGCGGCAGATTATCGGGCAGGTTGCGGTCGAGCGAGTCGGCCACGGCGGCCGTCTTCATGAAATCGGGGTTGTAGCCCTCGGTGTTGAAGTACACGCGGCTGCCGTCCTTATCGAGCTGGCACCAGCTGCTTTTGGTCGAGCCACCATCGGCAATTAGAATCATAACGAAGGGGGTGAAAATGGAGGAGTAAGAATGTAAAGATGCTAAACCAAGGGCGTAACACCCCGGCAGCGGCCCTGGAGGCTCAAAAGAACCAGTCTCGAACAACTGGCCGGTTGCCCGGAATCCGGGCACCAAAAAAGGGTCTGGCCGGGGCCAGACCCTTTTGGGGCAGCAGCAGCTTTCGGCTACTGCTTCACGGCGGTATAAGTAGCCGGTTTGGTGTTGTAATTCAGCGTCACGGTGTACGTGCCGGCCTCCGAAACTTTGATGTTGGAGCCGCCTTCCTTCAGCGGACCAGCCGTTTTGGTGGCATCCCCATCACTTAGCGCGCCCAGGTTCAGGCCCCAGTCGTTGTTGGCCCGGAACTTATAGTAAGCCGTAGTCAGGGGCAGGGTAATCGTCCAGACCTTGCGGTCGAAGTCGTAGGTCATCGGGGTTTCGGTACCCCAGCCGTTGGGCGTCGCGTCGCCGATGATGGCCCACGCATCCTTGGGCAGTTCGCGGCTTTCGTAGGGGGTGGCTTTGATGGCCGTCGGGTCCGACATCATCATTGCCGCGTTGCCCTGCAATACCGACTGCAGGCGCACTTCCAGCTCCGAAGCTGTGCCAGCCGGCTGCTTCAGATCGGAGTAGATGCCGTTCAGTTCGCTTACCGTGAGGGTGTGGGTAGTGGCCGTGCCCACCGAAATGGTGCGCGCCGACTTGAACCCGTTGCCTTTGGTATCGAACTCCAGCGTGTAGGTGGGGGCAGCCGCGAAACCGTAGTTGGTAGGCGTCCAGGTGTAGGTTACGGCCGGCTTGTCGGCATCGGCGCGGCTAAGGGCCGGCGTAGCCGTAGACGACTGTAGCTGCGGGGCCGCCGTCTGGTTGAGCATAATCTTATCACCTTCTTTCTCACAGGAAGTAAGAAATAGCGCCGCAACAAGGCCCAAGCCGGTCAACTTCGTGAATAATTTTTTCATGGGGGTAAGCTGAAAAAGTGTGAGAAACAGCCGCCGCGGCCAACCAGCCGAAACCGCGCAGGTTGGGCGGGCTCCGGCTGGTTGGATCAGGCAGAATTAATAGCCCGGGTTCTGCTTCAGGTTGGGGTTAGCCGTCAGGTCGCTGGTGGGCAGCGGGAACAGCGTCCGGGTCAGCTCCACATCGGTGCCAGCCTGCACGCCGCCCTTGAAGGGCCAGTTGTAGCCCCGGGCGTACTTGCCGAACCGGATGAGGTCGGTGCGCCGGTGGCCTTCCCAGTACAGCTCGCGGCCGCGCTCGTTAAGCACCAGGTCCAGGCCTTTCTGGCCCGTCAGGTCGGCCGCCGTGATGTTGCCCGAGGCATTACCGTAGGCCCGCTGGCGCAATGCGTTGAGGTAGGTAACGGCCTGGGCCGTGGTGCCACCCGCACCCCCGCGCACTACGGCCTCCACGTACATCAGGTACGCATCAGCCAGCCGGAACAACGGAAAGTCGGTGTCCGGGAAAACCTTGTCGTTGCCCGCTACGCCCTTCGACGAAACGTTTTTGAACTTGGTTACCCCGTAGCCATCGGTGAAAGTTGCGGGCTTGGTGATTTCCAGCGACTGACCGTCGGAGAAGAACATGGCCCGCTTATCGGCCTGCGACTCTGGGAAAAGGTTGACCAGGTTTTTCTTGGTGCGGGTGCCGCCCCAGCCGTTGTCAATTCCGAAATCGTCGACCGACATTTTACCACCCACCGAAGCATGGATGATAAACGTCATGCCACCGTAGGTTTTCGTCCGGACGCCGTCGAAACGGACGGGCAGAATGATTTCGGAACGCGCGACGCTGCTGTTATCAGTCCGGAACAGGTCGGCGTACGTGCCGGTCAGCTGGTAACCAGAATCGATAATCTTTTTGGTGTAGGTAATCACCTCGGCGCTGCGGTCGGTGCCAGTCGTACCGCCGGGGGTAGTGCTCAGGTACACCGGCGCGTTCTGGTAGAGCTTGGCCAGCACCATCCAGGCGGCGGCTTGGTCGGCGCGGCCGAACTCGTTGGTGCGGGCCGGGGCCAGGTCGTCTACCGTAGCTTTCAGCTCCGACTCAACGTAGGCAAACAGTTCCGGGCGCTCGATGCGCCGGGGCTTTTCGGTGCCTACCGTCGACGTCTCGTCGGCAAACGGCACGTTGCCGAACATATCCAGGGCGTGGTAGTAGCTCATCGCCCGCAGGAAGCGCGCCTCGGCGCGGTACTGCCTGATGTTGGTCTGCTCGGCGGCCGAGATGCCGTAGTCGTTGAGCTTGGCGTCTGAGGTCTGCCGGATAAACTCGTTGCAGAGCGAAATCTGGTAGAAAATCCGGTCGTACATGGCCCGCACGAAGGGGTGCGAGGGCGACCAGGTGAGGCGGTTGTACTCGGGTACGCCCCCATCACTTTCCCAGGCCAGGATGGCCTCGTCGGTGGTCAGCTCCTGGGCCATCCAGTACTGGCGCAGGTAGTTGGAGAAACCTTCGTCGATGCCGGCAATATCGGGCTGGCCGGCCGGGCCCTGCTGGCCGCTCACGGCCATGGTGGCGTAGAGGCGGGCCAGCACTTCCTTCACCCGCGCCGGGTCGCGGTAAACCGACTCAACGGTCGGCTCATACGACGGCTCCTGGTTCAGCTCGTTGATGCACGAGGAAAAGGGCGCCAGGCCAAGTACAACCAGCGCCAGGGCAACTGAACGTGAAAACTTGTTTTTCATGGGGGCGGGGATTAAAAGCCGAGGTTCAGGCCGAGCGAGATAGTGCGCGGGCGTGGGTAAATGGTATTGTCGATGCCGAGCGCCGTTTTACCGGTACCCGCCGTAATTTCCGGGTCCAGGCCCTTGTAGTTGGTGGCTACGAACAGGTTCTGAACCGAGAGCGAGACCCGCAGGTTCGTCTTATCCTTATAAATATTGCCGAAATCGTAGCCTGCCGTCAGGTTCTCCATCCGCAGGAACGAAGCGTTTTCCACGTAGTAGTCTGATTGCAGCCGCTCGGTGGTGTTGGTGACGAAGCCGCTGGTCAGGAATTCGCGGTTCAGGTTGTTGAGAACCCCATCGGAACCGCCCTGCGGGAAGGCCGCCTGGGCGCGCACGTTGTTGTACACGTAGTTGCCCAGGTTGGCGCGCATCGTGAAGGCCAGGCTGGCCTTGCCGTACGAGAAGTTGGAGCCGAAGCCCAGAATGGCCTTGGGGGCCGGCGCCTGGTACTGGTACCGGTCGTCGGAGTCGATGGTGCCGTTGCCGTTGCGGTCCACGTACACGCCCTCCAGGGGCTTGCCATCGGTGCCGTACACCTGCTGGTACACATAGAAAGCGTTGGGCTGGTAACCCACCGAGTTGATCTGGATGGTGCCGCCTACGCCGCCTTCGATGCCGCCCACGTTGTCGCCCTTATACGTGGGGTCGGTGGCGTTGGTCAGCTTCGTGATTTCCACTTTGTACACGTTGGCGTTGGCGTTGGCCGTCCAGTTGAACTGCGTGCCGCGCACGATGTCCACGTTGAGCGAGGCCTCCAGACCCCGGGTTTCCAGCGAGCCCACGTTGGTGGTCAGCTTGTTCGAGAGGTTCGAGAGGGCCGGCACAAATACGTTGTTGAGCAGGTCGTCGGTTTTGCGGTAGTACACATCAACGGCGCCATTGAAGCGGCTGTCGAGGAAGCCGTAGTCGATACCCGCGTTGTAGGTCGTCGACGTTTCCCACTTGATGTTGCGGTCATAAGCCGCCGCGCGCAACGTGTTCGAAAACTCGTCGCCGAGCTGGTACTGCGCCGTGCTCTCGCTGAAGGTATAGCGGGCCAGGTAGGGGTAAATGTCGCCGATGTCCTGCTGGCCAGTCTGGCCGTAGCCCAGGCGCAGCTTCAATTCCGAAATGGTGGTCGAATTCACCAGGAAATCTTCGCCCTTGAGGCGCCAGGCCGCGGCCGCCGAAGGGAAGTAGCCCCACTGCTGGCCCTCGCGGAAGCGCGACGAGCCGTCGGCGCGCATGGTAGCCGTCAGCAGGTACTTATCGTTCAGGTTGTAGTTGGCCCGGCCATAGAACGAGAGCAGCACGTACTTCGGGTCGCGGTAGTCGAGGCCGCTGAACAGGGTAGGGGCCGCCGCGTACACCGCTTCGTTGGCCAGCCGGTCGGCAAACACGTAGTTTTTGTCGGCGAAGCGCTGGTAGGAGTGGCCTGCCAGCAGGTCGAGGCGGCCGGGGCCCACCTCGCGGTTGTAGTTGAGGTAGAATTCGAGCAGGCGGTTGTTCTTGTCCTGGCCCGATATATTGTTGAGGCCGCCCTGGCCGGCCGTTGTGCCGGCAATGGCTACCCGGTTGAAATCGGAAGCGGCCGTAGCTGGAACGTAGAGGCTGCCCCGGCCCTGCTGCACATCGTAGCCCAGGTTGAGGTTGGCGCGCAAACCCGTGAGGAAAGGCAGCGCGTAGTCAAGCTGAATGTTGCCGATGCTACGCTTTACCGTGCTCCGGTCGCGGCGCTGATAAATGAGACCCAGCGGGTTACGCGTGGCCAGCGTGTTGAGGTTGCCATCTTTCAGCACCTCGTTAAAGCCCCCGTACGGGTTGCCCGGCGCGTAAATCGGCAGCGTGGGGTTGGCAAACACGGCCGCTCCCACGGCGCCTTGGTTCGAGAAATTGTTGTCAACCCAGCTGCCTTTCACGTTCACGTTCACCCGCAGGTTGCCATTCAGCAGCACCGGCGAAAGGCCCACCGAACCGGTGTAGCGCTTCAGGTCGTTTTTAATGAGCAGGCCTTCCTGATCGAGGTAGCCACCCGAAACGCGGAACGGTACCGCCCCTACCGCTCCGGTCAGGCTCACGTTATTATCGGTCGTGAGGGCCGTGCGGTAGATTTCGCGCTGCCAGTCGGTGTTTACGGCTTTGTCCGGGCCGAGCAACGCAATCTGCTGGGCATTGCCCTGGGCCAGTACCACGGCCCGGAACTCGTCGCCGCTCAATACATCCACGTACTTGTTCGCCCTCGATACCGAGTTCTGCGACGACACGTTCACGCGCAGCTCCTGACCCTGTACGCCCTTCTTGGTCGTCACGATAATAACGCCATTCGAAGCGCGCGAGCCGTAGATAGCCGTCGACGACGCATCCTTCAGCACCGAAATGCTTTCAATGTCGTTGGGGTTGATCAGCGACAGGGGGTTAGCCGCTCCCGCCAGCGTCCGGTTGTCAACCGGCACCCCGTCGATAACGATAAGCGGGTCGTTGGAGGCCGTCAGCGACGAGCCACCCCGGATGCGGATGCTCGACGAGGCGCCGGGCGCTCCGCCGCTGGTCGTTACCTGCAGGCCGGCTACCTTGCCCTGAATCAGCTGCTCGGGGTTGGTTATCTGCCCTTTCACAAACTCCTTTTCCGTAACCTGCTCCACGGCCCCGGTCAGGTCCTGCTTGCGCTGCACACCGTAGCCTACTACCACGGCTTCGTTGAGCAAAGTCGTGTTTTCCGACAGCGTGAGGGCCGCGACGGCCGTGTTCTGGCCGGCCGTTACGTTGATGGACTGCCGCTGCGTAGTGAAGCCCACGAACGAAATAACCAGCGTCTGGGGGCCGGTGGGTGCGTTCTGAATCAGAAACGTACCGTCGCCGTTGGTCGAGCCGCCCAGCGACGTGCCCTCAATCAGCACCGTAACGCCGGGCAGGCCTTCGCCCTTCTCGTCGAGCACCCGGCCGCTGACCGTGCCAATTCCTTGCGCCTGAGCAGTACTGAGGCCCGCGCCTGCGCATAGGAGCGGCAGCACCATTTTCGCCAGATAAGGGTTTTTCATGGAAAAATTGTTAGGGGTTAAAAGGGGGTTTCCGCCCTGGGCGGAGGTGGAAAATCAAGGCTGACAATCCGGCCAAAAACGGTCGGGCGGCGCCGAAAAACAGTTGCCAGGCAGATGTTTTCCGAGCCCTTTTCTGAGGTGCCGAGCCATAAATAAACAGTGCAAATTAACGCCTTGTTTTGCACAACCCAATGCCTGAATGACGCCAAGCCGGTTTAGTTATAATTGGATTTTACGGCTTCCATCATACTCTTCCCTGTTGCCTGCCCCGGCCTCCACAGGTGCGGCCATAGCCGTTACCGGGGGCTGTTTACTTGTCACAACCCCAAAATCCGCTTAATCAGGCCGGTTAGGCCGTGCTTATCGGGTGCTATCCTCGCCTCGAAGCAATTCCTGGTGGTTCTATATTGATCATTATTAGGGCTCAAATGGAGCCGGTCTTTGTAGATTGTGGTCTTGTCGCCTTCAGTGGCGCATATTCGCCCTTTTATACCCGGCTGTGTTTTGTATATGACGCTGCATTGATAATTTCATCTTAAAGGAAAGGGCTGAAAAGTAGGAGTAGAGGTGAGGTTTAAGTGGGAATGAGCAAATGCAGGCAAAATTTAAATCAATACCGCACTTCCCGGATAGCGGAAAAAGCGGCTTTTTGCCAGCTAGTGCTTTTGGATATAACGCAGACCCGGTTATACGGCTGCAACCACCGCGGCAACCAGTCGACACGGTGCCTGAGCCGAAGCTAGGGTTAGCTAAGGGTAAGGGCTTACTTACCAACCGGATTTTAGCTGGCGGCGATTTTCCCGGAAAAATACACGTTGCCAAAAAGCAGCTTTCGGCGGCCACTCAGCTGTTGGAGTGGGCCGCGGCTGTGCGGGCCGTTTTGAGAGTCGGTTTCGGCGTAGCTTGCTGTCATGTTTACGTCTTTTACCTCCATAGCCCGCTGGCTACCCCTGGCTCTGCTGCTGCCCACGGCGCCGGACCTGCGGGCCCAGACCACCGTACGCATTACGGCCGTGCCGGCCGCCACGCCCGCCGCCGAGAATCTCTATCTGGCCGGCTCGTTCAACGACTGGACGCCCGGCAGCCCGACCCACGCACTGACCCGCCAGGCCGATGGCGCCTACACGCTTACGCTGCCCGCCTCGCTCACCGGCCCGGTCGAATTCAAGTTTACCCGCGGCTCCTGGGCCAGCGTCGAAACCGATGCGAAGGGGCAGGATGTGGCCAACCGCCGCCAGACGCTGAGCGGTGCGCCTACCACCCTCAGCTTTACCATAGCCGGCTGGAAGGACCTGACGGGCACGGGGCCCACGCCCTGCCAGAGTACCGCCCTGCAGCCCAACGTGCGCGTCATCAGCGAGGCGTTTGCTATGCCGCAGCTGGGCCGCACTCGCCGCATCTGGGTGTATCTGCCCAACGACTACGCCACGGCGCCCACCAAGCGCTACCCGGTGCTGTACCTGCACGATGGCCAGAACGTGTTCGATGCCTGCACCAGCTTCTCGGGCGAGTGGGGCGTGGATGAAACCCTGAGCCAGCTGCAGGCCCAGGGCCTCGATGCTACCGGCAGCCTAGTGGTGGCCATCGACAATGGCGGCGCCGAGCGGCTGAACGAGCTGTCGCCCTGGAACAACCCGCAGTACGGTGGCGGCCAGGGCGACCAGTATGTGGATTTCATGGTCCAGACGCTCAAGCCCTACATCGACGCCAACTACCGCACCCTCACGGGCCGCGAGTTTACGGGGGTGGCCGGCAGCAGCATGGGCGGGCTGATTTCAACCTACGCAGCCCTGAAATACCCGCTGGTGTACGGCCGCGTGGGCGTGTTTTCGCCCGCCTTCTGGTTTGCCGAGCAGCCGCTATTCACCTACCTCCGCCAGCACCCACCCCGGCCCGATACGCGGTTCTATTTCGTGGCCGGCGCCACCGAAAGCGCCACGATGGCTCCGTTGATGCGGGCCATGCACGACTCGCTGGCCAAAGCGGGCGTACCAGCCGGCAACCTGAGCCTGCAGGCCCCCGCCGACGGACAGCACGCCGAATGGTTCTGGAAGCGCGAGTTTGCCGCGGCCTACCAGTGGCTGAACCAGCCGGCCGTGGTGACAGCCGCGGGCCGGCGGATGAGCGGATTGGCATTCAGCGCCTACCCCAACCCGACCCGCAACCGCCTCACGCTGCTGCTGCCCGCCGAAGTGCGGGGTAGCGCCCGGCTGGAAATAGTAGACGCCCGGGGCCGGACCGTGCGCCGCGAAAAGCTGAGGTCGGGCGCCGTGCTTGATGTGAGCGGGCTGGCCGCCGGCGTGTACCAACTGCACGTAACCGCCGGCGCACTCCAGGGCTGGCAGGCGCTGGTGAAGGAGTAATTTAGTTTTGAGTTGCCAGTCGGCATAAAGAACGTCATTCAAAGCGCAGCGAAGAATGACGTTCTTTCTTTTTATTGAAAAAAAACGGGCTTTTTCTTGCGTGGAACCCAACCGTTGGTAGCTTTGCAGCGTTCAACGCCCCAACTCCTTTTTTCGGCAATGACTTTTTCAACTCTGATGCAAGCCTGGTGGTGGCCCTACGGAAATTCCGGACGGGACAACCTGTGCGTGCGTTAGAATCGAATCCTGTTCTTCGCAACCGCCCTAGATGTAACCCGGCCGCCCGCCGGGTTTTTTTGTGCCCGGCGCTGGCTTTCCCTCTGCTTACCGCAACCAGCCCGCCCATGCAAACCTATTCCCTTAGCACCCGTTTCCGCCGCGTACTGGCCGATACCGTGACGCCGGTCGGCCTCTACCTGCGCCTGCGCGACCGGTACGACAACTGCCTGCTGCTGGAAAGCTCCGACTACCACGGCCAGCAGAACGCCTTCAGCTACCTCGCCTTCGACCCGCTGGCCCGCTTCGAGCTGCGGGGCCGCGAGCTGACGCTGCGCCTGCCCCACGACGTAGTGGAAACCGAAACGCTGGCCTCGCCGCGGGCGGCGCTGGACCGGCTCCAGGAGTTTGCCGCCGCTTTCCAGACCGAGGATACGGGCCACGATTTTATCACCGGCGGGCTATTCGGCTACCTGGGCTACGAGGCGGTGCAGGCGTTTGAGGACCTCACGTTGAATCCCGCAAAGCAGCCCGCCGGTAGCATTCCGGATATGCTGTACGGCACCTACCGGCACGTAATTGCCATCAACCACTTTCGCAATGAACTGTATGTGTTCGAGCACACGCTGGCGGGCGAGGAGGTGGACGAGGACGGCCTCACGCGGCTTATCAACCTGATTCGGAACCCTTCGCTGCCCGATTTCAAGTTTAAAACGGAAGGAGCGGAGCAGAGCAACCAGACCGACGAGCAGTTCCTGGAAGTGCTGGCGGCTGGTCAGCGGCACTGCCACCTGGGCGACGTTTTCCAGATAGTGCTGTCGCGGCGCTTCGAGCAGGGATTTTCGGGCGATGAGTTCAACGTGTACCGGGCGCTGCGCTCCATCAACCCCTCGCCCTACCTGTTCTACTTCGATTACGGGGCCTTCAAGATTTTCGGCTCTTCGCCCGAGGCCCAGGTGCGCATTCGGGGCCGCGAGGCCAGTTTGTTCCCGATTGCCGGCACGTTCCGGCGCACCGGCAACGACATCCGGGATGCCGAGCTGGCCCAGCAGCTGGCCGATGACCCCAAGGAAAACGCCGAGCATGTGATGCTGGTAGACCTGGCCCGCAACGACCTGGCCCGCCACGGCGACGCAGTGGAAGTAAAAACCTTCCGCGAAATCCAGTTCTACTCGCACGTCATTCATTTGGTAAGCGAGGTGCGGGCCCAACTCACCGAGGGCACCAACTCGCTGCAGGTCGTGGCCGATACCTTCCCGGCCGGCACGCTTTCGGGGGCGCCCAAGCACCGCGCCATGCAGCTGATTGACCAGCTCGAACCAACGGCCCGCGGCTACTACGGCGGCGCCATCGGCCACCTGGGCTTCAACGGCGACTTCAACCACGCCATCATGATTCGCTCCTTCCTGAGTACCAGCAGCCGGCTTTACTTCCAGGCCGGCGCCGGCGTGGTGGCCGCTTCCGACATCCACTCCGAGCTGCAGGAAGTGCACCACAAACTGGCCGCCCTGCGCAAAGCACTGGCCGAAGCGGAGCAGGTGTAGGGTAGGGCTTAGGGCATTAGGTATTAGGGCTTAGACCTGCAGTTCCTAACACCTTCCTGATTACAATTAAGACAACCGCTTTCCAGCTATGTGATTCCTGACTTTCAAGTCCTAACGCCTAAGTTCCTAAGCCCTAAAAATGAATATTCTCGTTCTCGACAACTACGACTCCTTCACTTACAACCTCGTGCAGGTGCTGCGCGAGCTGGGCCACCGCGACAACGTGCGCGTAATTCGCAACGACCGGCTGGCGCTTGATGAGGTGGAGGCCTACGATGCTGTGCTGCTTTCGCCGGGGCCGGGGCTGCCCGCCGAGGCCGGGATGATGCCCGAAATCATCCGCCGCTACGCGCCTACCAAGCGCGTATTGGGCGTGTGTCTGGGCCACCAGGGCTTGGCCGAAAGCTTTGGCGGCGAACTGTACAATCTGCCCCAGGTGCTGCACGGCTTGGCCACCGAGGCCCGCCTCACAGCCCCCGACCGCCTGTTCGATGAGCTGCCCGCAACCTTTAAGGTGGGCCGCTACCACTCCTGGAGCGTGCGGCCCGAGTCGGTGCCGGCGGCGCTGGAGGTAACGGCCGTGGACGAAAACGGCCAGGTGCTGGCCTTTCGTCACCGCGAATTCGACGTGCGCGGCGTGCAGTTCCACCCCGAGTCCATCCTCACTGAGCACGGCCGCCAGATGTTGGCCAACTGGCTGAAGTAAGCCGCCTCCTGTCATCCTGAGCATTCCGCGAATTGAGCGGCGACGAAGGACCTATACAGAGGCTAATATCAAAGACAATACCTTCTGTATAGGTCCTTCGCAAGCTCAGGATGACAGAGGAGAAAAATCAGCGAAATCAATACAATCAGCGCGAATCAGTGATTATGAGGCATATTCTTGCTCAACTTTTCGACCAGCAGCTTCTCACGCACGCCGAGGCCCATGAGGCCATGCTGCGCATCGGGCAGGGCGAAGCCAACGCCGCCGAAATGGCCGCCTTTATGAGCGTGTACCGAATGCGGCCGATTTCGGTGCCCGAGCTGGCCGGCTTCCGCGACGCGCTGCTGAGCCTCAGCCGCGACCCGGAGCTGGGCACCCGCGACACCATCGACATTGTGGGCACCGGCGGCGACGGCAAAGACACGCTCAACATCAGCACGCTGGCCTGTTTCGTGGTGGCGGGAGCGGGCTACCAGGTCACCAAGCACGGTAATATCGGCGTGTCGTCGGTGTGCGGCTCGTCGGATGTGCTGCGCGAGCTGGGCGTGAACCTGGCCGCCGACAACGACCAATTGAAGCGGCAGCTGGAGCGGGCCGGCATCTGCGTACTGCACGCGCCGGCCTTCCATCCGGCCATGCGCCACGCCGGGCCGGTACGCCGCGAGCTGGGCGTGCGCACGTTCTTCAACATTCTGGGGCCGCTCGTGAACCCGGTGCGGCCGAAGTTCCAAGTGGCCGGCACGTTCAGCCTGGAGCTGCTGCGCCTCTACCACTACCTGCTCCAGCAAACCGATGCCCGCTACACCGTGGTGCACGCCCTCGACGGCTACGATGAACTCTCGCTGACCGGGGCCGCCAAGCTGGCCACGCCCGCCGGCGAGCGGCTAGCTACCGCCGCCGACCTCGGCCTGCCGGCCACCCGCCCCGCGGAGCTGGCCGGCGGCCAAACCGCCACTGAGTCGGCCCGCCTGTTTGTGGATGTGCTCGAAGGCCGCGGCACCCGCGCCCAGCGCGACGTGGTAACCGCCAACGCGGCCCTGGCCATCAGCTGCCGCGAGCCCGAATTCAGCTTCGCCGAAGCCCTGGCCACCGCCCGCGAATCCCTGGATTCGGGCCGGGCGAGACAGGCTTTGAAGCTGTTAGTTTCAGCTTAGCTGCAAGCCGCAAGTTTGAAAAGTCCGCATGGACTTACCTCCACATTCTTTCCGTTCTCATCACCCCTCAATCAGCCAAGACTTGCAGCTTGTAGCTTGCGGCTTGCAGCTTCTCAAAATGACTATTCTCGATAAAATAATTGCCCATAAGCGCCGCGAAGTGGCCGAGCGCCAGAGCCTGGTGCCACTAAAAAAGCTGGAGCAGAGCCTGTACATGGAGGCCCAGCCACTGAGCTTGCGCCACTACCTGCTACGCGACGATTTGAGCGGCATCATTGCCGAGTTCAAGCGCCGCTCGCCCAGCAAGGGCGTCATCAACGCCTACGCGCCGGTCGAGCGCACCACGCTGGGCTATATGCAGGCGGGCGCCTCGGCGCTGTCGGTGCTCACGGATACCGAGTTTTTTGGCGGGCGCAACGAGGACCTGACCACGGCCCGGCGCTACAATTTCTGCCCTATTCTGCGCAAGGATTTCGTAGTGGGCGAGTACCAGATTATCGAGGCCAAAAGCATCGGGGCCGACGCCGTGCTGCTGATTGCGGCCGTGCTCAGCGGCGAGGAAGTGCTGCGTCTGGGCCGGCTGGCCAAAAGCCTGGGCCTGGAGGTGCTGCTCGAAATCCATAACGAGCAGGAGCTGACAGCTACGCTGCACCCCGACGCCGTGAGTTTGGTGGGCGTGAACAACCGCAACCTGCACGATTTCGCCGTGAGCCTCGACACCTCGGGCGAGCTGGCCCGCCAGATTCCGGACGAGTACGTGAAGGTGACGGAAAGCGGGCTGAACTCGGCGGCCGACATCAAAAACCTGCGCGAAGTAGGCTACCGGGGCTTTCTGATGGGGGAGGCCTTCATGCGCCACGCCCGCCCCGAGCAGGCCTGCGCCGCCTTGGTGCAGCAGCTTGCTTAAGCAGAATCCATACAACATCCGCGCGGGCTGGGGCCCGCACCACGCGCTTAAATTCGCCTTATGAACTTCGCCGCCGCCAGGCCGTTTGGGTTTCCAAACTCCCTGCACATGCCAACCACCACCAATCTTCGCCTGAAAGTCTGCGGAATGCGGCAGGCGCAAAATATCCTGGAAGTAGCGGGCCTGGAGCCCGATTTCCTGGGGTTCATTTTTACGCCGAAATCGAAACGGTTTGTGGGCGAGCAGCTGAGCGGCGAGCTGCTGCGGAGCCTGCCGGCCGACGTGCGTAAAGTGGGCGTGTTCGTCGACCAGAGCGTGGCCGAAATCATGCAGCAGGTGCGGCGCTATGGCCTCGACTTGGTGCAACTGCACGGCGCCGAGCCGCCCGCCCAGTGCGCCGCGCTCCGTGCCAACGAGGTAGGCGTTATTAAGGCGTTTGCGGTGGCCGATGCCGTGGATTTCGCGGCCCTGGAGCCCTACGTGCCGCACTGCGACTACTTCCTGTTTGATGCGGCCGGGCCCCAGCCGGGCGGCAACGGCACCCGTTTCAACTGGGAGCTGCTGCGCCGCTACGAGTTGCCGGTGCCCTACCTGCTGGCCGGCGGCATCGGCCCGGACGTGGCCGCCGAGCTGGCCCGGCTGGACCTGCCGGGCCTCTACGGGCTCGATGTAAACAGCGGCTTCGAAACCGCGCCCGCCCTGAAAGACGTGGAACGGCTGCGCGGGTTTTTCGCCGAATTGCAGGTCTGATTTCTACTGGTTCCGGCCCGTTTGCCGCCCCCAGTTGTTTCCTGTTTACGCTCCATCAGAACATCGTTTCCTCAACGAAAAGCCATCAGCCACCAGCTAAAAGCTAACAGCTCAAAACATGACTGTTCCCACCTACCAGCAACCCACCGAGCGCGGCTACTACGGCCAGTTCGGCGGCGCATTCATCCCCGAAATGCTCTATCCCAACGTGGAAGAGCTGCGCCAGCAATACCTGGACATTCTGGCCGACCCCGAGTTTCAGCGCGAGTACCAGCAGCTGCTGCGCGACTACGTGGGCCGGCCCACGCCGCTGTTCGAGGCCAAGCGGCTGTCGGCGCGCTACGGCACCCGCGTGTTTCTGAAGCGCGAAGATTTGTGCCACACCGGGGCTCACAAAGTCAACAACACGGTGGGGCAGATTCTGCTGGCCCGGCGGCTGGGTAAAACCCGCATCATTGCCGAAACCGGCGCCGGCCAGCACGGCGTGGCCACGGCCACCGTGTGCGCCCTGATGGGTATGGAGTGCATCGTGTACATGGGCGAGGTGGACATGGAGCGGCAGAAGCCCAACGTGTACCGCATGCGCCTGCTGGGCGCCGAAGTGCGGCCCGCCAGCAGCGGCAGCAAAACCCTGAAAGACGCTACCAACGAGGCCATCCGCGACTGGATTTCCAACCCCGTCGACACCCACTACATTATCGGCTCGGTAGTAGGCCCGCACCCGTACCCCGATTTGGTGGCGCGTCTGCAGGCGGTTATCAGCGAAGAGATGCGCAAGCAGCTACTCGAAAAAACCGGCTCCGAGCTGCCGCAGTACGTGGTGGCCTGCGTAGGCGGCGGCTCGAACGCTGCCGGCGCGTTTTACCACTTCTTGGAAGACCCTGAGGTGCAGCTGGTGGCCGTGGAAGCGGCCGGGCACGGCGTGCATTCGGGCCACTCGGCGGCTACGTCGGTGCTGGGCAAGCCGGGCATTATCCACGGCTCGCGCACGCTGCTTATGCAGGATGAGGACGGCCAGATTACCGAACCCTACTCGCTCTCGGCCGGCCTTGACTACCCCGGTATCGGCCCGTTGCACGCGTTTCTGGCCGATTCCAAACGGGCCCGCTTCATCAGCGTAACCGACGACGACGCACTGAAAGCCGTGGTGGAGTGCAGCCGCCTCGAAGGCATCATTCCGGCCCTCGAAACGGCCCACGCGCTGGCCGTGCTCGACCAGCTCGGTGCCGGCCCCGACGATGTAGTGGTCATCAACCTCTCGGGCCGCGGGGACAAAGACCTCGAAACCTACATCCAGCAGGATTTAATGTAGTTATTTCCCGCAGAGGGACGCAGAGGTTTCCGCAGAGGTTCGCGGAGGTCGTTTTCTGCGAACCTCTGCGTTTCACCTCTGCGTCCCTCTGCGGGAACTCACCCCATGAACCGAATTCAACAAGCCTTCCAGCAGGATAAAAAGCTGCTCAATATCTACTTCACCGCCGGCTACCCGCAGCTCGACGACACGGTGCCTATCCTGAAAGCACTGGCCGACGCCGGCGCCGACGTTATTGAAATCGGGGTGCCGTTTTCTGACCCGCTGGCTGATGGGCCGGTGATTCAGCAGAGCAGCAGCGTGGCATTACAGAACGGCATGAACATGCGGGTGCTGTTCGGACAGCTGAAAAGCGTGCGCGAACAGGTGCCCAACACGCCGATTCTGCTCATGGGCTACCTCAACCCGGTGATGCAGTTCGGGGTGGAAAACTTCTGCCGCGAGGCCGCCGCGGCCGGCGTCGACGGCGTAATTCTGCCCGATTTGCCGCTCGATGATTACGTGACCGAATACCAGGACATCTTCCGCCGCCACAACCTGCGGCCGGTGTTCCTCATCACGCCCCAAACCGCCCCTGAGCGCATCCGCCGCATTGATGAGCTGACGGACTCGTTTCTCTACCTCGTGTCGGGGCCCGGCACCACGGGCGGGGCCAACACCCAGGCCGCGGGCGTGCAGGAAGCCTATTTCGAGCGGATTTCCGACATGAACCTGCGCAACCCACGCCTCGTGGGCTTCGGCATTTCCGACAAGCAGTCGTTTGAGAAGGCTTGCCAGCACGCCGAAGGCGCCATCATCGGCTCGGCCCTGATTCGGGCCCTGGAGGGCGCCGACGATGCGCCGGCCGCCGCTGCCGCTTTCGTTTCTTCCGTTATCAGCTAATTGTCATCCTGAGCGCAGCGAAGGACCTATATAGAAGGTATTATCAGATGTTAGCTTCTGGATAGGTCCTTCGCTGCGCTCAGGATGACAAACGACCAACCATCTCATGATTCTCCAACTCGACCCCCAGATTTCCGCGCAAAACCAGCAAGAAATCGAAGCCCGGATAAAGGCCCTGAACTACAAAGCCACCGAGGTGAAAACCCAGCGGGCGCACTACCTGGTGGCCATCGGCAAGGCCGAAATCGACCTGCGCAGTCTGGGCCAGCTGCCCGGCGTGCAGGACATCCACCGCGTATCCGACGACTACAAGCTGGTGAGCCGCAAGTGGCGCGTGCGCCCCACCGTGCTCGACCTCGGCGACGGCGTGCGCATTGGCGAGGGCACGCTGACGCTGGCCGCCGGCCCGTGCAGCATCGAGAGCGAGGCGCAGATGGAGAGCGTAATGCAACATTTGCTGGACAACGACGTGCGCATTATGCGCGGCGGGGTGTTCAAGCCGCGTTCCTCGCCCTACTCGTTCCGGGGGCTGGGCATGGACGGGCTGAAGCTGTTCCATCAGATGGCCCGCGCCCGCGGCATCAAAATCATTACCGAAGTGATGCAGGTGTCGCAGGTGGAGGAGATGCACGACTACGTGGACGTGTTTCAGGTGGGCGCCCGCAACACTCAGAACTTCAACCTGCTCGACGCGCTGGGCGGGGTCGATAAGCCGGTGCTGATTAAGCGCGGTATTTCGGGCACGCTAGAGGAGCTGCTTTCGTCGGCCGAGTACGTGTTTTCGGGCGGCAACGAGAAGCTGATTCTGTGCGAGCGGGGCATCCGGACCTTCGAAACGGCCTCGCGCAACACCCTGGATTTGAATGCGGTACCCATCCTCAAGGAGAAAACGCACCTGCCCGTCATCGTCGACCCCTCGCACGGCATCGGCCTGCGCGAGCACGTGGCCGCCATGGCGCTGGCCGGTGTGATGGCCGGCGCCGACGGCATCATCTACGAAACCCACGCAACGCCCGAAAAAGCCGCTTCCGACGGCGCCCAGACACTCGATTTCGACGAGTCGGGCCGCCTGATTCGCAACCTGCGCCGGGTGTACGCGCTGCGCCAGGAGTTGGAGTAGTACACCGCTTTTTTCTGCGGTTCGGGTTTAGATTTGGCTACCTGGCTGGAAGCCGAACTGTGCCGGTGCCAGGCCGTACTAACTGAGCCGGACGGGTTTCGGTTTCGGCCTTGTACTGGCTGAATTTCCTCTTCCGCCGGGCGGCACCATGCGCCCGGTTTCCGCGTTGCGGCGGACTTATTTTCTATGCTGAATGCTTGATTTACTGATAAAAAACGCCCGGTTGGACAACCATGAGGGCTGCGTGGATATGGGCGTGGTAGCTGATAAAATCGAGCTACTGGAAGCCAACATCACCCGCAAAGCCCGAACAACCATCGACGCCGAGGGTCAGTTTGTGTGCGCGGGCTTCTTTGAAACCCATATTCACCTCGATAAAGCCTGCATTCTGGACCGCTGCACTGTGCAGAAAGGCACCAAGGGCGAGGCCGCTTCGGTAACCAAGGAAGCCAAAAAGCACTTCACCGAGGAAGACGTGTTTGCGCGCGGTAGCCGGGTGGTGGAAATGGCCATCAAGAAGGGCACGATGGCCCTGCGCAGCTTCGTGGAAACCGACCCCCGCGCCGGCTTGCGCTCCTTCGAAGCCCTGAAGCGGGTGCGCGAGAAGTACGCCTACGCCATCGACATCGAGCTGTGCGCCTTCGCCCAGGAAGGCCTGACCGACGAGATGGAAACATACGACCTGCTGCGCCAGGCCCTGCAGCAGGGCGCCGACCTGGTGGGCGGCTGCCCCTACACCGACGCCGACCCCGCCCGCCACATCGAGCTGATTTTTGATTTGGCCCAGGAGTTCGACGTGCCCGTGGATTTCCACCTCGATTTCGACCTCGACCCCAGCCACACCAGCATCCCCAAAATTGTGGAGCAGACCAAGCGCCGCAACTACCAGGGCCGCGTGTCCATCGGCCACGTCAACAAGCTCAGCGCCATGCCCCCGGCCCAGCGCCTGAAGCTGGCCCGGCTGCTTCAGGAGGCCAATGTGGCCCTGATTGTGCTGCCGGCTACCGACCTGCTGATGATGGGCCAGGACCACTCGCACCTGATTCCGCGGGGCGTGGTGAATGCCAACGAGTTCAGCGCGCTGGGCGTTACCACGGCCATTTCCAGCAACAACATCCTCAACGCCTTCACGCCCTACGGCGACGCCTCGCTGGTGCGCATGGCCAACCTGTACGCCAACGTGGCCCAGCTCACCACCGACGACGAAATCCGGGCCACTTACGAGATGATAAGCGGCAGCGCTGCCAAGCTACTCTCCCGGCAGGCGCAGTTGCGGGTAGGCGGCCCGGCCACGTTTGTGCTGCTGGAAGCCACCGACGCCGTGGAGGCCATCCGCACCATTGCCCAGCCGCTGCTGGGCTACAAGAACGGGCGGCGCACGTTCACCAATCAGAAGGCCGAAATCCACCCGCAGGCCTAAGTTGCGGGCGCAGTAGCCTTCGCAGAGGAAAGTCGTCGGCAGAGAAAGTAATAGCAGCAGAAAAATATATTTCTATATTTGCCGTACCATGTTCAACCTGACCGCCAAGCGCTTTATGTCGATTACCGTCTGCAATCTGCAGTATGGTAGCGGGCGGCGTGGCCGGTGCAACAGGTAGGGAACTTGAACAACCTCCTCCTCTGAACCTCAGCAAGGCCCGCTTCCGACAGGAAACGGGCCTTTTTTTATGCCTTTTGCCATGTTACAGCAACACTACGACCAGTACTCGGCCCAGGACCACTTGGTGTGGAAAGTATTGTTTGACCGCCAGACCGCCCTGCTGCACAAGCGGGCCTGCGGGGCGTTCTGGCAGGGCCTGCAGGCGGCCGGCCTGCACCGCCACGCCCTGCCTGATTTCGGGCAGGTAAGCCAGCGCCTGCAGCAGGCTACCGGCTGGCAGCTGGTGCCGGTGGCTGGCCTGCTGGGCGATGCCGACTTCTACGGCCTGCTGGCCCGGCGCCGGTTCCCGGCCACGGTCTGGATTCGCAGCATGGCCCAGTTCGATTTCATTGAGGAGCCCGACCTGTTCCACGGCGTATTCGGCCACGTACCGCTGCTGATGGATGCGGCCTTCGCCGATTTCCTGCAGTTTCTGGGCCACGTAGCTACCCTGCACCTGCCCGACGCGGCGGCAATGGCGCGCCTGGAGCGGCTCTATGGCTTCGCGGTGCAGTTTGGGCTGGTGCGTGAGCAGGGCGAAACCCGCCTGTTCGGGGCCGGGTTGCTGTCGTCGTCGGGCGAAATCCACCATTACCTGTCGGAAACCGCGCCGCGCCAGCCTTTCGAGTTGGCCACCGTGCTCGATACGCCCTACAGCGAGGCGCAGCTGCAGGATGCCTACTTCGAGCTCAGCAGTTGGGAGCAGCTCACCGAAAGCGTAGCCGACCTGGCTGCCGTGCTGGCCGCCGCGCCCCGGCCGCTGCTGACCACTGCCGAATAGCGCCGTAGCCGGAAGAGCCAGGAGCGCAGAAACCTGTTGCGCACTCCGTCATAGAATTCCGGCTTTTCAGCTGGCGCACTTGCTTTCCACTCTTGGCGCACTACATTTGCTTTCGATGACCCGCTTCACGTCCTGCTATTACGCTTATGCCTATTACGCCCCGCAAGGGAGCGGAGCGGCGGCGGCGTGCCGGAACCAGGAGTAGCAAATCCTCTTCCAACGTCTTGTCAGGCCTGC
This sequence comes from Hymenobacter aerophilus DSM 13606, assembly GCF_000382225.1. Classification (GTDB taxonomy): domain Bacteria; phylum Bacteroidota; class Bacteroidia; order Cytophagales; family Hymenobacteraceae; genus Hymenobacter; species Hymenobacter aerophilus. The sequence goes on along the minus strand of NZ_KB907834.1, from coordinate 1,656 downwards.
TTCCGCTTCGTGCGGAGGCAGGCCTTTTCTTTTTCTCTCTTTTCTCCTTTAGCAATGAACACGCTCCTCGAAACCACCGCCGCCCTCCAGCCCCTGCTCCGCCAGGAATACGCCCGCTACACCGCCGCCGACCAGCACGTGTGGCAGCTGCTTTTCGATAGGCAGATGGCGCTGCTGCCCGGTCGCGCCGCCGATGCCTTTCTGGAAGGTGTGCGCCGCGTGGGCTTTAGCCGCGAGGCCATTCCCGATTTCCGCGAGGTGAACCCGCGCCTGCGCGAGCTGACGGGTTGGGAGCTGGTGGTAGTGCCCGGCATTGTGGACGACGCGGTGTTTTTCGGACTGTTGGCCGAGCGTAAGTTTCCGGCTACCACCTGGCTGCGCACCCTGGCCCAGCTCGATTACCTAGAGGAGCCCGACATGTTCCACGACGTATTTGGCCACGTGCCGCTGCTGACGAACCCCGGTTTTGCGGCGTTTCTGCAGGAGCTGGGCGTGGCGGCGGTGCAACACGGCCAGCAGCCCGGCGCGCTCGAACTGTTCACGCGCCTGTACTGGTTTACGGCCGAGTTCGGCCTGATTCAGCAGCCCGAGGGCCTGCGCATTTACGGAGCGGGCCTGCTTTCGTCGCACGGCGAAGTGAAGTTCAGCCTCGGCGAGCAGCCCACCCGCCTGCCCTTCAGCCTGCAGGGCGTGCTGGATACGCCCTTCGAGAAAGACAAATTCCAGGACCTCTACTTCGTGCTCGATACTATGGAGCAGCTGCCGGAAAGCCTGGCGGCGCTATTAGGTGAGATGGTGAGATAGTGAAATGGTGAGTTGATGTTCAGAAAACCTGCGTGTGCCACTAGCGCCAACAGGTCTTCTGGACATCAACTCACCATTTCACCTAATAGCGCCAACCCAAGCGACGGTACACGAAGTGCAGCAGCCAGAGCGGGCCGATGAGCAGAAACTGCAGGTCTTTGAGGAATGATGGCTTCTTGCCTTCCACCTTATGGCCCCAGAACTGCCCGATCCAAGCCAGCACGAACACAATAAGGCACACGGCCCACAGGGGTAAGCTTGCGTAGCTTACTACAAAGCTAAGAGCTGCCGCCATTGCCAGCCAGACCAGCGCCATGCCCAGTGCCAGCCGCAAACTCAGGCGCACGTAGTACAACAGCGCCAGCAGCATCACCAATGTGCCCCAGTTTAGCAAAGGACTAATGCCGCGCGTGGCTACAGGCACTGGCACCGACCACAGCAGGCCCAGAATAGCGAACATAATCAGCGGCACGCACACCCAGTGCACCAGCTTGTTGGTCGGGTTCTGGTGGCTCTCGGCGTACTCGTCGAGCAGCCGCTGCACGGGCGAAGCGGTGATATCCATCGGTATTGGGAACTGTCTCGTCCTAGAAAAAGTTGACCAAAAACTTGGTTAACTTATGGCATCACTGTCTGACTTGCGTATGCAAAAGCACGCGCTTTCCATGCGCCAAATGGTGGCTGAAATTCATCTGGGCAAGCTCAACATTGCCCAGGCCGCCGCCAAATTTGAGCTCACACGTAAAACCGTTCGGCACTGGATCGACCTGGTCGAAGCAGAAGCGGAGGCCAACGGCTTGCCCCCGGCTCCCCCACCATGCCCACCTGGAGCCAGGAAACGCACAACTCGTC
>NZ_KB907833.1 GCF_000382225.1 Hymenobacter aerophilus DSM 13606 | reverse complement strand
TGATAATGGTGGCTTTAGCCCGGGTGTTCACCTCTTCCCATTCCGAACAGAGTCGTTAAGCCCCGGAGCGCCTATGGTACTGCCTTCACCGGTGGGAGAGTCGGTCGCCGCCAACCTTATCAAGCCTGCTGCCCCGCAGCGTCCAGTGCCTTACGGCCCGGGATGCGCGGGGCAGTTCGCGTTTATAGCCCTGCCAGTCCTGCCGTAGCAGTGATGCTGGGTTAGGCGTAAAGTAGAACGGCCCGTTTCCTCACGCGAGGGAACGGGCCGTTTGGCGTTAGTGGAAACCAGAGCTACTGCTTGGGGCCGGATACCACCTCAACCATACTTTCAGGCGACAAGTATTCTTGCGCTAACTCCTGCAACGTGGCGGCGTCGGTGGCTTGTACCTGCGCTACGAAATCGGAGTAGTAGCTGGTGGGGAGGTGATAGAATATGAGGTTCTTGTACTTGTCGCACTGTTCGAATACGGTGCTGAGCTCGTTGGCGAACTTGCCGCTTATGTAGTTCTTCACCGTTTGCAACTCCGTCAAGGGTACGGGCTCCTGCTGCAGGCGGCGCAGTTCCCGCTGTACTTCCTCGATGGCAGCGGGCGCGTTGGCCGCATTTACATCGGAGCCAATTACGAAGCTGGTGGCATGCTCGCGGGGCTGCACGCTGGCGTAGATGCCGTAGGTGAAGCCTTTGTCTTCGCGAATGTTCTTCATCAGGCGCGAGCCGAAGTAGCCACCCAGCACCTTCACCAATACCTGCAGCGCGTGGGTTTTAGGGTGATTCAGTGCGGGCCACAGGCGGCCGATGCGCAGTGAGGCCTGCAGGCTGCCATCGACGGTCACGTAGTCGCGCGGAGCCAGCACAGCAGGAGCGGGGGTAGTAGCCGGTGGCCGCACATCGCCTCCGGCAGGAGTTCCTAGGCCTTCGGTCAGCAGCGCGATGTGCTCATCGGTGGCGTCGCCGCACAGGAAGATTTCCGCTTCGGCGAAGTTATAGCGCTGCTGGAAAAAGTGGCGAACCTGTTCGGAGGTGATATCCTGGAAAACGGTTTCGTCGAACTTGACGCCGTAGGGGTAGCCGGGGCCGAACAGGTGGCGCGAGAAGCTTTCGGAGGCGAGGTAGCTTGTTTTCTGCCGCTCTACGCGCACATTCTGGATCGTGCGTGTCTTCACCAGCGCCAACTCGGTTTCGGGGAAGGTGGGTTCTGTCAGCACGTCCTGCACTAAAGGCAGTAATTGTGGCAGGTGGCGGCTCAGGCAGTAGAGCGTGAGCGTAGCCCGGTCGAAGCCCTGCTCGCAATCCAGCGAGGCGCCGAAGAAGGCTACCTCATCGGCAATCTGGCGGGCGGTGCGGGTGCGGGTACCTTCGAGCAGTAGCCGGGCCGCCAGCAGCGACACGCCCGCCGAGGGGTCGTACCACTTGCCGGCCTTAAAAACCACCTGCAGGCGTATTACGGGCTGGGCATCGTTGCGCAGCACGTGCAGGCGGGCACCGTTAGGAAGGGGGAAAACTTCAGCTGCGGGCAGCGTTACGCGGGCCAGTGGCTGAACAGGAGGGGCAATAGTGCGGTCGAGTATCAAGTTAAGTTACTTAGGTGGGGTACAAAGCTAACATTCCGAGCAAAGCGGAAAACCTGGATAGAATGCCTAACCAAATTACTTGGTGGCATTCGGCCAGATTCCTCGCTTTGCTCGGAATGTTAGCTTTACAAAGAAATAAAATGGCTAGTTGACGGGGCTATCGGCTGGGCCAAATGCTTCGCTGAGCTCGTTGAAGTTAAAGTGCAGCGACACGCGCAATGTTTCGGCAAGGGGGTTAGCCTTCGAGTTCGGCACCAGATAGGTACCATCGACCCCAAAAACCTGGTAACGCACGCCGGCACCGAAGCTCAGGTACTGCCGGTTGCCCTTGGTGGGATTCTCGTAGAAGTAGCCCGCCCGCACCATCAGCAGGTCGTTGTAGGCGTATTCCAGGCCGGCCGAAAGGTTAATTTCCTTGAGCTCCTCGCTGAAGCCGCCCGGCGCATCACTGAACGAGCTGGTAATGCCCTTCACAATGCCGTAGGCGCGCCGCTTGTCGTTTTCGGCCTGTACTGCTTGATTGTTGGGTGCGGCCCCATCTTCGTAGTAAGGGGAAGGCACCAGCAGCTTGTTGGCGTCGAATGCGAAGGTGAGTTTGTTGAAAGGATCAAGTTCCTTGGTGATGGCCGTACCCAGCTTCAGGTTGGTGGGCAGGAAATCGGGCTTATCACCGCCTCTGGTGTAGGCGATTTTGTTGCCGATATTGGAAATGGCTCCCCCAAAAGCCAGATTGTAATCACCGGCCCCGATGGTAAGGTCGGTGGTGTAGTAGGCACCCAGATCCACGGCCACGGCGTTGCCGGGAATCGCATCGCCGCCAGTGCCCCCCGTGAGGTTGGAGCGAATGTAGCGAGCGTTGATGCCCACGCCGAAATTGTCGCTCAACTTCTGGCCATACCCTATCGTCACCGCATACTCCTTTGGGTTGAAGCCACCATTTGAATTACCAAGAAAGTCGCGGTACTCAATTTCGCCCAAATCAAAATACATCAGGTTGGCCGATAGCGTGCTTCGGTCGCTGAGCTTGGTGGTGCCGCTCAGGTAGCCCAGGCCCATATCATTGGTGATGGTGGCCAGCCAAGGCGTGTACGAAAGTGATGCGCTGTGCTGATAACGCACGAAGCCCAGCTTGCCGGGGTTGTGATAACCGGCATTGGCGTCGGGGCTGATGGCTACGCCAGCCTCTCCTAATGCTCCGGAGCGCGAATCGGGGCTGATGGTGAGGATGGGCACGGCCGTGGTGATGGTATGCTGGTCCTGGGCATGCGCGGTGGCGGCGGCCAGACTCAACAGCCCGGGCAACAATACCGAACGCAGGGACAAGTGGGGCAGGATCATAGGGGAGAGAGAAAGTGCGAAGTCGAAAAGTAGCGAAAAGCCGCGAAGGCAAGTTAGTTGAGCAGCACCAGCTTCTCGTATTTGGAAGCCGTGGAAATATCGGTGCCGTTGGCCGCGCGGGTGCGCACGGTTACGCGGTACACGTACACGCCGCGGGCCAGCTGGTCGTGGTACTCGTCGCGGCCGTCCCAGCTCAGGGCCGCCACGTGCGAGCCGCTGCCCAGGGCCGTGCCCTGCAGCGTGCGCACCAGCCGGCCGGCCACCGAGAAAATCTGCACCTGAATATCCAGGTCCTGGCCGCTGCGGTTGTGGTCGAAGTGGAAGGTAGTGCTCTGCGCAAACGGGTTGGGGTAGTTGAGCACGTGCTGCAACGCCAGCTTGTCGGTGGCGGCGGCAATGAATTCGAGGCGCTGCTCCGAGGAATTATTCCAGGTGTCCCAGGCCTTGAGGCGCAGCTCGTGGGGGCCGGGCGTGAGGTCCTTGAGTTCGTAGCGCACCCGGCCTACCTGAAAGCTGTCGGTTTTGGCCGTGTACGACGAGTTGAGCACGAGCACCTTGCTGGCGTCGCCGTCGAGCGTGAGCGTGAGGTCGTGGCCGATGCCGGTGCCGGCCGTGTTGATGCCGCTGGCGTCGCGCAGCACGGCCAGCAGCGTGGGGCTGAGGCCTGTCAGGCCGCCGGCCACAAACTGCTCGCTATCCATAAACAGCCGGATGCGGGGCGGAATCGTGTCGCGCGAGGTTAGCGGGGCCACGTCGCCGATGGGCAGCAGGCGCTGGCCCTGGGCGTCGGTGCGGTTGGTGGGGTCGGCAGCGTAGAGGCTGATTTTGCCCAGGCCCACGCTGTAGTTGATGTCTTTGGGCACCACGAACTGCAGGCTGAACTTGCCGCCCTGCACGCTGGCCGGGCCGTCGTACAGGATGTTTTCGCGCAGCTGAATGGCCTGCGGCGTGTCCTGGTTGCCGAGCGTTTTCACGGTGGCCTGCTTCTCGAACACCTGCACGTTGGCCGTGCCCGCAAATGTCTGGCTCAGCTGCCCGTTCTGCCGCACTTCGCCCTTCAGCGTTACCTGCTGCAGGGCCTTGAGCGTGTCGGGCATGGTGGCCGTTACCGGCTTGCCATTGATTTCGGTCAGGGCTACCTCCTGCTCGGGGTAGGCCAGGCGCATCGAAGGGTCGCCGAGCAGGGCGTAGTTGCGGTTGTTGTCGCCGATGACGGCAATGTTTTTGGCCGTACGGCAAATGTCGCCGATGCGGGGCATGGTGCCGTCGGGCCGGCGCTGAAACAAATCCTTGAAAAACTCGACGGCCAGCGACTGGTTGCGGTCGGCGTACACTACGCGGGTGGTGGTGAGCAGGCCGATGGCGCCGCCCTTCACATCAATCAGGGCCTGCTCGCCGGCCGAGGTAAGGGCCGGGTCGTCGTAGGTGCTGAAGTCGCAGGTACCAGTGAACATGAACGTGGGCCGGGTGTCGTTCTTCAGGTTGTCGATGGAGCTTTTGGTGACAATCTGCTCATCAGCCAAACCCGTGGTGCCGCCGTGGCCGATGTAGTTGATCAGCAGCGAGCCCTGCTCAAAGGCCTCATCAATGGCTTTTTCGGCGGCCGGCGACCGTTCGCCGGCGGCCAGCTGCAGCTGCGGAAACAGGTCGAGGTAGAGCTTGTACACGTTGTAGCCGCGGGCGGCGCTCAGCGTATCGAGCGGGTTGGCCAGCTGCTCGCTGTAGTACACAAACAGGTTGTTGTCGCCGTCGTCGGACACGAACGTGAGGCGGTTGCGCCACTTGCCGTAGCCGGCGGGGCTGTCGTAGTCAATCAGCTTCTGCACCACGCGGGCGGCCTGTTCGGGGGTGCTCACCGGCAGGCGGCCCACCGCCACATCGAGCAGCTCGTTGCTGGTACCCGGCAGCCAGGCGCCCTCCGAGTCATCGAGCAGGCCGTAATAGTCGTCGGATGAATAGGTGATGCCCTGGCCATTGATGCGGTTGCCCATCACCAGATCGAAGCTTTCCTCCGACTCGTACACCGGCACGAAGTTCTGGTTGGTCTGGTTGGCGTTGGCCGGCTGGCGCTGAGCCCACCACTCGGGCAGCTTGCTGGCGTCGTTGGCGGGGTCGGCCTTGTAGTCGTAGGAGGCGTCGCCGAACAGCAGCAGGTACTGGCGGCGGCCGCTGGTGTTGCGGTCGTACACCATCTTCATCAGGTCGCGCAGGGCCGTTACGTCCTGGCCGCCCGAGCCGAACTCGTTGTACACCTGCCGCACGTTCACTACCTGCACGTTTAGGCCGTCGTGGCTGGCGCGGTGGGCGGCCAGCTTATTGGCTTCCTGCAGAAAACGCGGGTGGGCCACAATCACCAGCTCCAGCTTGCCATCGAGGTTGAGGGCGTGCAGGTTCTGGTTGGGCACTTTGCCGAAGCTGCGGGGCGCCGGAAAAGCAGCCCCCGTGAAGGCCACAAACTCGCGCACAGTGTCGGTGCGGGCCAGGAAGCTGCCCCCGGGCGCCGCCACCGCGGCCGGGCGGCGCGGGTTGCTCACGTCCCAGATGGTAGCGCCGGCCGCGTTGCCCACTTCAAACTGACTAACGGCGCCGGGCTGGATGTTTTCGAGGCTGCGGAACTGCAGCAGGCCCCCGCTCAGGCGCAGCTGGCGGCGGGCATTCACTTCCAGATAATCGAGGTAACCCACTGAGCTGGGTTCCGACCCGCCGTCGTAGCTGAGCGTGATTTTAAGCTCGGTGGGCGAGGTGGCCGGCACCGGGTACTGCAGAATGCTGCGGTTGGTGTTGGCGGCCTCGGCAAAGCAGTAGCCGCCGCCGGTGCAGCTGTAGCCCGGCACCACCTGGGGGGGCAGCGGCTGCCCGTTGGCGCTGGGCTTAAATAGGGTAGGCACCGCCGATGAGGCCACCACGGCCGAAGTAATCTGGGCCGTGGAGCCCGGCACCAGATCGGCCACCGGCAGCGTGAAGGTTTGCTCGGTGGCGTTGCTGCCCGCAAAGGCCTCGCCCACCCAGGTACGGCCCGATTTGCGCAGGTTCAGCAGGTCGCGCTCGTAGAACTGCCGGTCGGTGAAGGTGCTGATGCGGGCGCCGGGTGCGCCGCTCACGGCCGGGGCCGGCGCCACGCGGCGGCCGGCGGTGGGGCCCACCGTCAGGAAGTAGTAGGCCGTATCGGTGTAGGGGTTGAGCTGGTGGCGGAAGCGGGTGGTCAGGCCCTCGCGGCTCCAAGTGTGCGGGCCGCGGGCGTAGAACAGGAAGTACTCGTCGTTGTCGAAGGTGGCGTTGCCGTTGCCCACGAACTGGATGTCGTTTTCCACCAAATCGTCGGGGCGGTAGGCGCTGTTGGGCTGGGGCAGCGTGCCCATGGCGTTGCCAAACAGCCGCAGCCGGCTGGGGTCAAAGTTGTCGAGACCGATAGCTTTAAGCGTGTACTTATCGAGCTTGAAAATGCCGCTCGTGGACACGCCAATCTTAAACCACTCGCCTTGGCTGAGCACCGAGCTGCGGGCGTAGCTGCGCGTGGCTTCGGGGCGGGTGCTGGCGGTGCTATACGTGTAGCCGAAACTCACGAGGCGCTCGGCTTGGCCGGTTTGGGGGTTGCGGCGCAGCGGCTGCAGGCGCAGCAGCGTAACGGGCTGACGGGCCTCGGTGCCGCTTACCAGCTGCACCAGCGGCGAGGGTGGCAAGGAAGCTACGTCGAGCTGGCCGGCCTGGGCGGGCAGCAGCGGCTCGTACTGGGTTTCGCTCAGCTGACCCGCGGCCACGGTGCCGGCCAGCCGCACCAGCAGCGTGCCCACCTGCTCCTCAGGCCCGAAAGCGGCACCCCGGAAGCCGGGTACCATCCGTTTCTGGCCCTTCAAACCCACCGGCACGGTGCCCGTCCAGGTAATGCGGCTCCGGTAAGTCTGCTCGCCCGTTTGGGCCCGGGCCCGCGGGGCCGCAGCTCCCAGCAACAGGAGCGTGGTTAGCAGCCAGAACGTAGAATACCGCATACGCACAACGCAAAAAGCCGGGAAAAGAAACTACGAGCGCCAACAGGACCGCCGGCAATACAGTTCAGCCCAAAAGATAACACCGCGCGCCGCTAATTATTGCGCCCGCCTCCGCCCATCAGCAACAAATTCAGCTGTCTGCTAAACGAAACTGCCGCCGCCCCGGATTGCCGGCGGCCGAATCAGGCGGCAGTTGCGGGGGCCTTGGCCGGGCTGAACACCGACAGCAGCACGTAGAGCAGCACAATCAGCGGCACGGCCACCTCGCGCAGCACTGCCAGCAGCGCCAGGCTCAGCAACATAAAGGTGAGGCGCAGCTTGTTGTCCTGCCAGCGCATGGTTTTGAATTTGAGGGCGAACAGCGGCAGCTCGGCCACCAGCAGCCCCGACAGCAGCGCCGTGAGGCCCAGCAGCAACCAGGGGCTGAGAATGAAAGGGGCGAGGGCCAGGTGGTCGTTTTCCAGAATGAGCGGGAGCGAGGCCACCACCAGCGTGCAGGCCGGCGTGGGCAGCCCGATAAACGAGTCGGACTGGCGGGTGTCGTTGTTGAACTTGGCCAGCCGCAGCGCCGAAAACACCGTCAGCACAAAGCCCGCGTAGGGCAGCCAGTCGGGCAGGTCGGTGCCGGCCTGGGTGAGCAGCGCAAACAGCAGCGCCCCCGGCACCACCCCAAACGACACCATATCGGCCAGCGAATCCAGGTCTTTGCCAATCGGCGACGACACGTGCAGGGCCCGGGCCAGCAGCCCGTCGAAGAAGTCGAACAGCGCCGCCAGGGCCACGAAATAGGCGGCCAGCACGAGGTTGCCGGCAAAGGCGGCGCAGAGCGCCAGGCAGCCCGAAAACAGGTTCAGGCAGGTAACGGCGTTGGGAAGATGCTTTTTCAAGGGGCTTGGGGACTTGGGGACTTGGGGACTGGGTTAACCGCCTGTCATCCTGAGCGGAGCGAAGGACCTATACAGAAGCCAATCAATGGATATACCCTCTGTATAGGTCCTTCGCTCTGCTCAGGATGACAGGCAGGCAACTCAGTCTCCAAGCCCCTACTTCAGAAACGGGTTGTGGCGGCGCTCCTCCCCGATGGTGGTGGCGGGGCCGTGGCCGGGGTACACCACTGTGTCGTCGGGCAGGGGCAGCAGCTGGCTTTTGATGCTGGCAATGAGCGTGGCGTGGTCGCCGCCGGGCAAATCGGTGCGGCCGATGCTGTTCTGAAACAGCACGTCGCCGCCGATAACCGTACTGGTGGGGGCGTGGTAAAGCACTACGTGGCCGGGCGCGTGGCCGGGCACGAAGCGCACTTCCAGCTCGGTGTTGCCGAAACGCACCGTTTCGCCGGGCCGCAGGTGGCCGGTGGGCTCGGCCGGCTGGTAGCGCGGGAAACCGTAGTTGGCAGCGTAGCTCGGCACGGCCCGCAGCACCGGCAAATCCTCCTCGTGCAGCAGGTAGGGGACTTTATAGGTGTCGATGACGAACTGGTTGCCCAGCACATGGTCGATGTGGGCGTGGGTATTCACCAGCAGCACCACGCGCAGCTTATGCTCCTCAATATACTGGCGCAGCGCCTGCTGCTCGGCCGGCTCGTAGCAGCCGGGGTCTACAAGTATGGCTTCGCCGGTTTCGTCGGAGAGCAGGTAAGTGTTTTCGGCAAACGGGTTGAAAGTGAAGCCGGCAACGGTCATGGCAAAGGGAGTACAGGTTTGAAAGGGCAAGTTAGGGGAATTTGGGGTCCGAAGGAACGGGGAACTGAACCTGTACAGAACGTCATTCAGAGCGGAGCGAAGAATTCCGCGTGCTGGCCTGAGACGACAACTCGCCTGTGGCGTCGAGCGAGATTCTTCGCTCCGCTCTGAATGACGTTCCTTTGTTTACCAGTTCCACAATTTTTCAATGCGACACGTTGACTACCTGATTATCGGCTACGGCATTGCCGGGGCCACGCTGGCGGCCGAGCTGCGCGGCCGCAACCGCACGGTGCTCGTGCTCGATACGCCCCAGCCCGACTCGGCCTCGCGGGTGGCGGCGGGCCTGATGAACCCGGTGGCCGGCAAGCGCTTCGCCCTGGCCTGGCGCGCCGACGAGCTGCTGACGGCCGCCACCCAGTTCTACCGCGCCCAGGAGCAGCGGCTGGGCCGGCCGTTTTTCCGGGCCCTGCCCATTGCCAAGTTTTTCAACTCGGTGCAGGAGCAGAACGCGCTGCTGGCCCGCAGCGCCGATCGGCCCTGGCAGGATTTTATCGACGACGACACGGCCGGCGAGCTGCCGCCGCTGCCGGGCGTGCGCCCCGAGTTTGGCGGGCTGCTGGTGCGGCGCGGTGGCTTCGTGCTGGTCGAGGAGCTGCTCACGGCCCTCACGGCCGAAGGGCTGGCAGCGGGCTGGCTGCAGCACGAAACTTTTGACTGGACCGCGCTTGTTGCCGAGCCGGCCGGCGGCGGCTTCCGCTACGCGGACCGGGTGCAGGCCCGGCACGTAATCAGCTGCGAGGGCGCCGCCACCATCCAAAATCCCTACTTCAGCTGGCTGCCCCTCACCCCCAACCAGGGCGAGGTGCTGTCGGTGGGGTGCGCTGGCCTGCCCACCGATACGGTGCTCAACAAGGGCGCCTACGTGGTGCCGCTGGGCGAAAACCGGCTGCGGGTGGGCGCCACCTACCGCTGGCCGCCCTTCGCGGCGGGCATTACGGCCGAGGCCCGCACGGAGCTCAGCCAGCGCCTCGCCGAGCTGACCGACCAGCCCTTCCGGGTGCTCGACCAGCGGGCCGGGGTGCGGCCGGCCGTGCGCGACCGGAAGCCGCTGCTGGGTACGCACCCCGAAAGGCCGGGGCTGCACGTGTTCAACGGCATGGGTTCGAAGGGCGTCATGTTCGCGCCCCGGCTGGCCCAGGTGATGGCCGATTGGCTGGAAAATGACGTTGAGCCCTGGCCCGAAGTCAATATCCGGCGGTATCTTTCGTTGTATGCGGCCGGCCCGGCCGCGAAGTAGCCGGATTTAGCTAATTTGTTTTCGTGAAGAAGAAACAGGATAAGAACGTCATTCAGAGCGCAGCGAAGAATCTCGCTTGAATCGTTGAATGAAAATCGCGCAACGGCTTCAGGCGAGATTCTTCGCTGCGCTCTGAATGACGTTCTTATCCATTCTACCTAACCCGCTATCCACCCCGTTCCCGCCCCCGGTTTTTGATATGAAGCACGTTTTCTTTGTTTCCCGGCCCGAGCTGGCGCGGCCCGTTGGTACGCTGGTGCTACTGGCCGGACTGCTGGCCGTTGGTCCCGCCGCGCAGGCCCAAACGGCCCAGGAGCCTTTCGGGCGGGTCCGGATTCAGTACAAGACCTTCGACTGGCTGCAGCTGAGCACCCAGAATTTTACGGTGTACTACTATGCCGGGGGCGAAGCCAACGCCCGCCACGCGGCCGAGTACGCCGAAAAGGAGCTGCAGCGCATCACGGGGCTGATTGGGTACTACCCGTACTCGAAAACCACGCTCATGCTCTTCAACTCGGTGGGCGATTTGCGGCAGAGCAACGTGGGCCTAGCGCCCGAGAAGTACACCAGCGGCGGCGAAACCGCGCTGGCCCGCTCCACCAAAGTCCAGATTGCCTTCCAGGGCACCCAAACGCAGTTCAAGCAGGAGCTGAGCACCCGCATCACCGAGGTGCTGCTTAATGATATGATGTACGGCGGCTCGCTGCGCGAAGTCATCCAGAGCAGCTACCTGCTGCAGCTGCCCAACTGGTTTATCGACGGGGCCTCGGCCTACGCGGCCCAGGGCTGGAGCGTGGAAATGGACGACTACATGCGCACGATGGTGCAGGAGCACGAGGGCAACCGCACGGCGCCGTTCTTTCTGCGCAACCCCGAGCTGGCCGGCCAGAGCGTGTGGAACTACATTGCCGAGCGTTACGGCTACACCAGCATCCAGAACATTCTCAACCTGACGCGCATCACCCGCGACGTGGAAGTGGGCATCAGCTCCTCGCTGAATGTGCCCTATAAGGTGTTTCTGAAAGACTGGCTGGCGTATTACCGCCAGCTGAATGCCCAGCCGCTCACGCCGTTTCAGGAGCTGGACGACAAGAACAGCCTGGCCGGCCGCAACCGCCGCAACATCCTCTACAGCCAGCCCGTGCTCAGTCCCAACGGCCAGCGCCTGGCCTACGTGCAGAACGACCGGGGCCGCTACCGCGTGCTGGTAGTGAACCAGAACGGCCGCGGGAAAGACGTGCTGCACCGCGGCGGCTATAAAACGCCCGATCAGCAGGTGGAAACCCGCCTGCCGCTGCTGGCCTGGCGCGGCAACGGGCAGGTGGCCGTGGTGGAAGAGCAGCGCGGCCAGCTGGTGCTGCAGCTGCGCGAGGCCAACGGCGGCCTGAGCAACCTGGGCGCCCGCCTCAAAAGCCTGCTGCCCCGGTTTGGCAAGCGCACCTCGCTGTTTTCGCCCTTCTCGCAGATTTCGGCCCTCAGCTACTCGGCCGATGGTAAGTCGGTGGTGTTTAGCGGGGTGCGCCAGGGCCAGAGCGACCTATACCTGCTGCGGGCCGGCAGCCGCACGCCCGAGCGGCTCACCAACGACGTGTTCGATGATGTGGAGCCGGTATTTCTGCCCGACGGCCAGAGCCTGGTGTTCAGCTCGAACCGCTGGCTCGACACGGCCGGTACGGCCCGGGGCAACTTTGCAGCCGTGGTGAACAACTACGACCTGTACCGCTACCATCTCGATGGCCGCCCGCAGCCGGTGGAGGCGCTGGTAAGCACGATTTCCAACGAAAGCCGCCCGCGCGCCATCAGCAACGATGAGGTGCTGTTTATCAGCGAGGAAAGCGGCGTGCGCAGCATCTACCGCTACTCCTTTAGTGCCCGCGACTACCAGCCCGTTACCAGCTTCCGGGCCGGCGTGCTCGATTTCGACTACAACGCCACCACCGGCGCGCTGGGCCTGACGGCCACCGCCGACGGCCGCAGCAACGCCTACCTCTACCCCAGCTACGCGCTGCCCCAGGGCCTGCGGCTGCACAAAACGGCCCGCCAGGAAATTCTGGAAGACCGCTCGCGGCCCGCGCCGGCCAAAGCCGCGGCCCCCAACCGCCCCGGCCCCACCGTGGCCCGCGCCCAGGGCCTGGTTCCCCCCGCCGATTCGGCCGACCCGGCGACTGCTCCGGCGGCGCCAAAACCGGCCGATAAAACGGCGACCAAACCGGCCGACGCCCGCGTCAACCCCAACGATTACGAGTTCGACGAGGATATTCCGGCCTCGCGGGCCCCGGCGCCGGCCCGGCGCCGGGCGGCCACGGTGGTGGCTCTGCCCAAGGCCGCCCCAGCCGAAGCCGCCACTATTGCCGGCCCGTTCCGCTACGGCACTCCCTTCAGCATTGATAATGTGGTGTCGACGCTGACCTCGGACCCGCTGCTGGGGCTGGGCTTTTCGGCGCAGGTGAACATGTCGGATTTGCTGGAGGACCACCGGATTCAGGCCGGCATCTTTGCCCTCACCGACCTGCGCACCAGCAACATCTTTGCCGAGTACACCAACCTCAAGCACCGCTACGACTGGAGCATCCGCTACCAGAAGCAGGCCTATTTTGCCGACGAGCTGACGCCCAACAGCCGGCTGCGCTACGGGCGGCACGAAATTGCGCCCACCCTGGCCTATCCGCTCACCCACAACCTGAGCGTGCGCCTGGGCCCGCGCTTCGTGAACGTGAGCCGCCGCCTCTACAGCGACCTGTCTAACGCCCCCGACATAAACAAGAACTACCTGGGCGGCGAGGCCGAGCTGGTGTTCGACAACTCGGTGATTACCGGCATCAACATGCTGCAGGGCACGCGCATGAAGGCCGGCATCAACCAGCTGCGCGACCTGAGCGGCGACAACACGGGCTTCACCAAGCTCACCGTTGATTTGCGCCACTACCAGAAGCTGCACCGCCAGCTCATCTGGGCCAACCGCGCCAGCTTCGGGCAGTACATCGGGGGCGGGGCTACGCCGCCCTTCTTCCGCCTCGGCGGCATGGACAACTGGCTGAACTACGACTACGCCGACTCGCGCTATATTACGGCGGCCGGCACGCCGGCGAGCGACACCAACCTCGACCCCACCCAGATGTTCTATCAGCAGTTCGTGACCAACCTGCGGGGCTACGACTACAGCAAGCGGGTGGGCCGCAAGTACGTGCTCTTCAACTCCGAACTGCGCCTGCCGATTGTGCAGTATTTCTCGCGGCGGCCCATCGAGTCGGGCTTCTTCCGCAACCTGCAGCTGACGGCCTTCGGCGACGTAGGCACGACGTACTCGGGCCATAACCCGTTCAGCGTCAATAACTCCAACAACACGGTGGTCAAGGAGGAAGGCGGCTTTTCGGCGACGGTTATCAACTTCACCAACCCGCTGCTCTACGGCTACGGCGCGGGCATTCGCACCACCATGCTGGGCTTTTACGTGAAGGGCGACGTGGCCTGGGGCCGCGAGCAGTACACCACCAACGGCCCGAAAATCTACGTGACGCTGGGCTACGACTTCTAACGCCTTCAGGCGCCCACTACCCAATCAGCCCACCGGCCGGTTTCTCTGCGGGAAGCCGGCCGGTTTGCATTTAGGGCTGCTTTACCGGGCTGGCTTAAAGGAAAGAAGGGGCGGGGGCAGGTAGTCCGGGGGTTGGGTTGTATCTTTGTGGTCCGTTCAACCAGCCAAGTTGCCGTGGCGCTGCTAAGTGAAATCTGGGTATTGATGCAGAAGGACTTCCGGCTGGAATGGCGGCAGCGGGCGGCCCTGAACGGCATGCTGCTGTACGTGAGCAGCACGGTGTTCGTGTGCTACCTCAGCTTTTCGTCGCGCGGCGGCCAGCTGCCCGCCCCGGCCTGGAATGCGCTGTTCTGGATTGTCCTGCTGTTTTCGGCCGTCAATGCCGTGGCCAAGGGCTTTCTGCAGGAAAGCCGGGGCCGCATGCTCTACTACTACACGGTGGTGCGGCCCCAGGCCGTGATTCTGGCCAAAATAGCCTACAACGCCCTGCTGCTGGTGGGCTTGGCGCTGGTAGCCTTCACGCTCTACTCGGTGGTGCTGGGCAACCCGGTGCAGAACGTGCCGCTGTTTGTGGGCAACGTGCTGCTGGGCGCCGTGGGCTTTGCCGGCACGCTTACGCTGGTGGCCGGCATAGCGGCCAAGGCCACCAACAGCAGCACCCTGATGGCCGTGCTGGGCTTCCCGCTGATGGTGCCCATGCTGCTGCTGCTCATCAAAGTATCCAAAAACGCCCTCGACGGCCTCGAATTCGAAGCCAGCCGCAGCGCCCTGCTCACCCTGGTGGCCCTCAACCTCATCGTCGGGGCTGTGTCGTACCTGCTCTTCCCGTTTCTGTGGCGAAGCTGATTTTGAGAAGTTAGGAGCTAGAAGTTAGGAGCTAGAATGGCCTCTGTCTTTTCCGAACCACGTCGACTTTTGAGAACTGAAATTGTTATGTATCTACCTCACGCAAGAGCAGGAATTAAAGGCTTGTACCAGCTTCTGACTCCTAGCTTCTAACTCCTAGCTTCTCCAATGAAAAACTGGTGGAAAGTCCTGACGGTGGTGCTGCTGCTGTATGTGGCGGTGGCGGGCCTGCTGATGCCGGTGCCGCGGCTGGCTATTCTCAACGAGAGCATCCGCAACCTGTACTTCCACGTGCCCATGTGGTTCGGCATGACGGCTATTCTGGTGGCCTCGGTGTACTACTCGGTGCGCTACCTGCGCACGCCTACGCCCGAGCTCGACATCAAGGCCCACGAGGCGGCCCGCACGGGCATTCTGATGGGTTGCGTGGGGCTGGCCACGGGCAGCATCTGGGCCCGCTACACCTGGGGCGCCTGGTGGACCAACGACCCCAAGCTCAACGGCGCGGCCGTGGCCATGCTCATCTACGGCGCCTATCTGGTGCTGCGCTCCTCGTTTACCGATGAGCAGCAGCGCGCCCGCGTGTCGGCCATCTACAACGTGTTTGCCTTCGCCGTGGCCATGCCGCTGTTCTACATCCTGCCGCGCCTCACCGACTCGCTGCACCCCGGCTCGGGCGGCAACCCGGCCTTCGCCAAGTACGACCTCGACAGCGACATGCGCCTCGTGTTCTACCCGGCCGTTATCGGCTGGACGCTGCTGGCTTTCTGGGTGGCCCAGCTGGCTACCCGCATTTCCGTGCTTAAATTGAAAGTATATGAAAAGCAACTTGCATAGCGCTGCCCCCGGCCTGCTGCGCCGCCCGGTCCTGCTGCTGCTGGCCCTGCTGCTGCCCCTGCTGCGGGCCGCGGCCCAGGCACCCGGCGCCCAGCCCGAAATGGCCGAGGCCCTGCGCCAGAGCGGCAAAATCTACGTGGTGGTGGCCGTTATTGCCGTGGTGCTGATCGGGCTGCTGCTGTTTCTGATTTCCCTCGACCGCAAGCTCAGCCGTCTGGAAAAGGAAGTGGCGGACGAGCGGTGAAATAGTGAGTTGGTGAACTGGTGAACTGCTGTTCGGGCGGCCCTGAATGCGTCTCCTGTGCCATTTCGCCTTCCGAACGCCAACTCACCAGTTCACCATCTCACTATTTCACCATTTTTAAAGGACCTTTGTGGTCCGAATCATTGTTCCGAGCTGACTTCTGACTCCACCCGGAGCCGCCTCTTGTTTTAACCGACATGAAAAAAGCCCACATCTTCGTTATGGCCATCATTGCCGTGGCCATTGCCATCATCACCAGCACGGCCGGCGACGCCAGCGTGTACGTCTCGTTCAAGGAGGCGCGCGAGCGGGCCGCCGATGGCAACCTGACCAAAGTACACGTGGTGGGCCGCCTGCCCCGCGACGGCCAGAAGAACATCATGGGCCTGGAGTACAATCCCACGCTCGACCCCAACTACTTCGCCTTCACGCTGGTCGATACCAACCGCATTGCCCAGCGCGTGGTGTACTTCAACCCCCAGCCCCAGGATTTCGACAAATCGGAGCAGGTAGTAATTACCGGCGCCATGCGCAACGATGTGTTCGTGGCCGACAAAATCCTGCTCAAGTGCCCCTCGAAATACGTGGAAAATGAAGTAAAGGGCGCTACCGCGTCGGTTAATTAACAGTTGCTGATTGAAATGCAGCGCGAAGCAGACACAATGAGGGCCCTTGACGTGGTAAATTTCCGCTTTGGCCCCCGTGTGCTTACGTTGCTGTTTTCCCTGTCAGTCAGCAACGGCTACTGCCTGCTGAGTAGCGCGCAGGTACCCAACGACGACATTGCCCGGCGGCGGGTGTTGCGGGCCGAGGAAACTGCTACCTCGCGTACCACCGACTGCACCGTGCAATGGACCTGCGTGGATGAGAGCCTGACCGGCAAGTGCATTCAGTACCACAACGACCAGTGGTTTGAGTTTACGCCCCGCGTATCCGGCCGCTACTTTGTGAACATCGGTGGGCAGCAGTGCCGCGACGTGCGCGGAGTGCAACTGGTGGTGCTGACCGGAACCCCCTGTCAGCCTGCCACCTATCAGGTGCTGAGTTGTACCTCGCTCGGCTCGCAGGATGATGTGTTTGTGACGCTGGATTCGCTGCTGGCCGGCCAGCCTTACCTGCTGAATGTAGATGGCTACCTGCGCGACTTTTGCCAGTTCAACCTCACGGTGAGTGCCACTCCCCAAGGGCTGCCGGCTCTCGAACTGCCGCCACCCGCCGAACCACAGTCCAGCCGACTGGTTACGCTACGCTGGCAACTGAGCGATTCGCTGGGTTCGGTACCGCGGTTTCAGGTGTGGCGGCGCGAGGCGGCCGAAACCCGCGCTGCGCGCCGCGCTGCCGTGCCGGTGGCGCGCACCACCTACGGCGGGGCCGCTTCCGACTATAGCTTCACCGATACGCTGGCCGCGCCCGGGCGCTACCTTTACCAAGTGGTAGCCGAAGCTGCTGCTGGCCCGCCAGTGCTGGTGCAGCAGCAGTGGTACAGTTTCAGCCAAATTAATAAGAAGGCCTCAGCACCTATAAACCAAGGGTCGCCCCCAGGAGTCAGGGAGCAGCTGCAATGGGAGAAGCGGGCCCGCAAGATGCGGCGTCAGCGCCCGGTTCGCTAACCTTGTCTTTATCACCCCATAACATACTATCCGGTTTGCTTTCGGGCAGTATTTGTACCAAAAATAACTTTCCATCAGGCTGGTAGCTATTCTGGCAGACTGATTTTCGCCTTTTCAACGCACTAAACATGCTGAACACTCTCATCGGCGACGTCGGGCACTTAAGTGTTATTCTGGCGTTTGTGGCGGCCACAGTGGCGGCGTACTCCTACTATATGGCTGCCCGGGGCCGGGCGCTGGGCGACACCGATGCCGGCTGGATGAAGCTGGGCCGCGGCGCCTTTATCGTGCACTCGGTGGCCGTTATCTCGGTGATTGTGTGTTTGTTCGGCATCATCCACGGCCACCGCTACGAGTACTACTACGCCTGGAGCCACAGCAGCAACCACCTGCCGGTGTACTACATGATTTCCTGCTTCTGGGAAGGGCAGGAGGGTAGTTTCCTGCTCTGGATTTTCTGGCACGTATGCCTGGGCCTGATTCTGCTGCGCTTGGCCAAACGCTGGGAAGCCCCGGTGATGGCCGTTTTTGCCGGCGTGCAGCTGTTCCTCACGTCCATGATCCTGGGCGTGGTGCTGGGCGACCTCAAGATTGGTTCCTCGCCGTTTATCCTGCTGCGCGACTTCATGCCTGACCTGCCCGTGTGGCAGACCAACCCCAACTTCGTGCCCACCGACGGCACCGGCCTGAACGCGCTGCTGCAGAACTACTGGATGGTGATTCACCCGCCCACGCTGTTCCTGGGCTTTGCCCTCACGCTGGTGCCCTTCGCCTACGCCGTAGCTGGCCTCTGGAAGGGCGAGTTCACCAAATGGGTGCGGCCGGCCATCCGCTGGAGCCTGTGGGGCGGCCTGATTCTGGGCGTTGGCATTATGATGGGCGCCTACTGGGCCTACGAAACCCTCAACTTCGGCGGCTACTGGAACTGGGACCCGGTCGAAAATGCCGTGTACATTCCGTGGCTGGTGCTGGTGGCCTCGCTGCACGGCCTGGTGCTGTGGCAGCGCAGCAAAATGGCTTTGCGCACCTCGTTTGTGCTGGTTATTGCCACCTTCCTGCTGATTCTCTATGCCACCTTCCTCACCCGCTCGGGCGTGCTGGGCAACGCCTCCGTGCACTCGTTCACCGACCTGGGTCTCTCGGGTCAGCTGATTATTTACCTGGCGGCCTTTGTGGTGCTGAGCGTGGCGCTGCTGGTGTGGCGCTGGAAGCGCATCCCGATTTCGGAAAAAGAGCTGACTACCTACAACGCCGAACTGTGGGTGTTTGTGGGCGCTACGGTGCTGTGTTTGGGCGCGTTCCAGGTGCTGTTCACTACCAGCATTCCGGTGTACAACGCCTTCCTGGGCTTCATCGGCATCAAATCCAACCTGGCCCTGCCCGCTGATCAGATTGCCCACTACACCAAGTTCCAGCTCTGGCTGGGCGTGGGCGTGGCCTTCTGCTCGGGTCTGGCCCAGATCATGTGGTGGCAGAAAAACGACCGCGCCTCGCTGAGCAACACGCTCACGGTGCCGGCTATGCTCTCGCTGCTCGGCGCCGCGCTGGTTATTCTGCTGGTGCAGTATAATGGCAAGAAGATGGAGCTGACCTACATCGTGCTCCTGACCACGGCCCTGTTTGGGGTGCTGGCCAACCTGAGCATGGTGCTGACGCTGCTGCGGCGCAAGGTGAGCCTCTCGGGCGGCGGCGTGGCCCACATGGGCATTGCGCTGATGCTGCTGGGCGTGCTGGCTTCGTCGGGCTACTCCAACATCATCAGCCAGAACACCTCGGGCCTGCTCTACTCGCGCGAGTTCGACCAGACCACCAACCAGGACAACGTGCTGCTGTGGCGCAACGACCCCGCCCGCATGGGCCCCTACGACGTGCGCTACACCGGCCAGTATTTCGACGTGCCCGGCGTACCCGGCTACGTGGATAAGCAGCTGCTTTACCGGACCGATGACGAGTACAAGGCCCTGGCGCGCAGCGACGTGAAGCGCGGCGACAAAGTATATTACAAGGCTGGCGATACGCTCGAAATCCTGCCGGAGAACACCTACTACCGCGTCGAGTATGAGAACCGCGAAACCAAGGACAAATTCACGCTTTACCCGCGTGCGCAGGTAAACGAGCAGATGGGTGGTCTGCTGGCTTCGCCCGACATCAAGGTGTTCCTCGACCACGACATCTACTCGCACATCAGCGCCGTGCCGCCCATCGACCAGGAAAAGGACTGGAGCGAGGTGAAGGAGCATGTGCTCAGCATTGGCGACACCATTTTCCTCAACGACTACTTTGCCGTATTCCGCGGCGTGGAGCCGGCCAAGCAAACCGCCGGCCTGGGCCTGACCAAGGATGACCTGGCCATTCAGGGCGACTTCCTGGTATCGGGCGAGAAGAAGCAGTACCACGTGCACCCCGTGTTTGCGGTGCGCAACCGCCTCATCGGCCGCATGCCCGACGAAGTGGAGGACCTGGGTCTGCGCCTAAGCTTCCTCAACGTCGACCCGCAAAAAGGCAAGTTCACGTTTGGCGTGAGCACGACGCAGAAGGACTACATCATCCTCAAGGCCGTCGAGAAGCCGTTCATCAACCTGCTCTGGAGCGGTACGCTGCTTATGGCTCTGGGCTTCGGCATGGCCATCTACAAGCGCCGCCGCGAAACCGAGGCGCCCGCCGTGCCCGCCCCCGAGGCCGGCGCCAAGCCCCGCCCAATAGTGCCGCAGCCCAAACCAAAGCAGGTGGCCTAACGCCCGGTTGCCGCTTCTACCCCTGTTCCAGCGCCCCCGATGCTTCCGCGTCGGGGGCGCTGGTCGTTGGTGGGGGTGAAAAGCGTCCGCCAGCGGGTGCTTCTTGCCCAACCACCCTTCAGATTCACGCCAGGCTAGCTGAATTTGAAGGGAAGCCGGATAAAAATCACCCGGTGTCGCATGAATTTCATCCGGCCGCCTGTGAAAATCACGGGCGCTCGGATGGAAATCGTCCGGCCGCCTGTGAAAATCATGGACGCTCGGATGAAATTCATTCGAGCGTCCACGATTTTCATTCGAGCGCCTATAAAATTCATGCGACGCCGGGTGATTTTCATCCGGTGGGCATTGAAATATAGGAGTTGCCACGTGGCATTCATCCGCCTTCCCGGCAGCGGGTGTGCAACGGAGGCGCACAAAAAAAGGGGCAGCCAGTTGGCTGCCCCTTTTCGGGTCCGATGAGGAAGTTAAATTACTTCTGCACCGAGATGGTCCGAACCATGTACTCGGCGCCGTTGCGCACCTTCACGGTGTACATGCCGTTGGCCAGCTTCGAGAGGTTGATGGTCTGCACAGCGTTGTCGCGCACGGTTTCGGTGTGCACGCGCTGGCCGAGCATGTTGGTTACTTCTACCTGCAGGCCGTTCTTGGCGTTGGCCCCGCTCACCTTAACCGTGAGGTTGCCCTCGGTAGGGTTGGGGTAGAGGTTGATAGCCCGCTGCAGCGCTGCCGAAGTACCGGTAATGGCCGTAGCGGTTACCGTGATGTCGTCCACGAAAAGCTCGTACTGGTTGGCCGTGCTGATAGCATGGAAGCCGATGTAGTAGTTGCCGGTAGCGGTGGGCGTAATGGCTTTCACCTCTCCCTCCTTGTTGCCAGCCGCTGCGGTAGCATACTGCATATTGGTGATGGCCGTGTTGCTCCACAGCAGGTTAGTCTGCTCCGCTGGGGTAGCGGCCGTACCATACTTCACTTCCAGGCCTTCGGGCTTCGCCCGGCTCCGGTACTTGAACGTGAGCTGGTACGTGTAGCCCGCCTTCAAAGCAAGAGCCGGGGTGTAGAACCAGTCATTGGCCGCATTCTTCTCGCTGTAGCTATAGCGCATGTGGTTCGAGGGAGAGGCTGCCGGCAGGGCAAGCGTTCCGGCAACAACTTCCCAGGTAGCGTTATCGTTGTTGACGTCGTCGACTGTAACCCCGCAACGCAGCGTTCCGGCATCGATGCCATCAAAATTCTCAACGTAGGGGAACGTAGCGATAATGGGGGGCTGGCAAAGCGTAGTGAATGACTTCGGGCCT
The DNA here is from genome assembly GCF_000382225.1 of Hymenobacter aerophilus DSM 13606. Classification (GTDB taxonomy): domain Bacteria; phylum Bacteroidota; class Bacteroidia; order Cytophagales; family Hymenobacteraceae; genus Hymenobacter; species Hymenobacter aerophilus. The sequence goes on along the minus strand of NZ_KB907833.1, from coordinate 13,575 downwards.
ACCAGCGCACTCTTATCCGAAGCGGTGCAGGTGGCCTGGATGTACAGGTCGTAGCCGGTCAGAGGCACGAGTTTGTCGAGGGTAAAAGGCGAGCCGGTTACAGTTAGGGTAGTGCCCGAAACAGTCGGATCGAAGCCCCGAGGACCGTAGATAACAGTGTAGCTTGTACCATTGGTTGGCCCCGTGAACGTGAGTACCGCCGAGTTAGGGCCAACCTTCGAGATAGTAATGCCAGTGGGAGGGGGGCAACTTGGCGCGGCGCCGATAATGGCTTCTATCATAAATGCGCCGAAGTCAGCCCCTGCTGCCACGTCTTCGGGCTCGCCTCCGTCTAGGCTCGTAGCATAGTAAGCGCCCAGCCGGGTTGGTGTTTCATACGACTGGGTGGCCACCGGGAAATAAGCCGCTTTACCCACCGTCTGGGCCAGGCCCACAATAAAGCTCCCCGTTGGAACGTACGCATTCACCACGAAGGTCTTGTCCTTATCTAGGTCGGCAGCCAGCACCGTGTACTCGGGCGAACGACTGATTATAGAGCCATTTTCATCGAGCACTACGCCATATACCTTATTGCCCACTAAAGCATTCCCATCGCCTAAGCGCACGGTTACGCCGGTAATGGTACGAGCAGCGTTGGTCGTGTATTTGTTGCCTAGAATACCGGTTCCTGCGCCAAAGCCAATTGAGTTATCTGGCTCCACACCTGGCTGGGCGTAAGCAAACGTATTCTCATTTACCAGCTGAGTAAATGTGCTGATGTTGTTCTCGTTATCATCGTCGTCGGCGACTGAAACCGTAATGGTGTTCGTGCCCGGGTTCGTGGGCGTAAATGGGTCAAAGCTTATCGTTTCGGCTTTACCAACGCCTAGAGCAGCAACCGTTTTGGTACTGGTGAAGGTGTTGGCGCCGGTTACTTTCAGCGTAACCGTGACATTAGCTTGGTCGCTCACGCTGCCATTCTCGATAAAGGCTTGTACAACGTGCGGTACGCCGTAAGGAATAGGGAGCTTACCCAGCGAGTAGATTGTTTGTACGGCTATATCCTTTACGGGGGCTTTGCGGAAGCGGTACGTACGGCCCGGGTCGGGTAAAACGCTGTTACGTACAAAGTGGGGAGCTAGAGAAGCTTGCCCGGCCTGTGATACGACGACGGTCTGGAATATAGTCTTCGACCATTCATCGAGGCTGGAGGCCTTGTAGGCCATGCTCAAATCGCCATAGGTATTGCCGCTGCCTTTGATTCCGATCAGGAACCCGCGGCCTATAGGAGCATTGGCCGTAGCGGTCCAGGCACCATAAACAAATTCGATATTGCTGTTCGCCTCATACAGTTTAATCTGAAACTGCATGGTTGCAAACTGTGCCGCTGCGCCCCCCGTGGCTGGCTTATCAGTGAGGTTCTTAAATTGGATAGTGCATATCCGGTTGCCCGCTGTACCAGTCGTATTGACCCGGTAGGTAGTGGGGTTTGCTGCTTGGTCAGTAGCGCCCGTTAAGTCAATACCCGAAGCCGGTGCGATGATATTTAAATCCGTACTAACAAGCGATGAGACGTTTGCCGGGTTGGTAAGGCCTTTATCGCCCAGCCGGATCATGCCGTTGGTATTGAGCACAAATTGGGTGTACTCGGCCCCATTATAGGAAAACGGGAAGCCTATTTCCTGAACTTCCGAGTTCGCGTCATCTAAATTGGGCGTTATGATGAGCTTCCCGTTGGTTCCCAAATCAGTGTAGGTGCCCGCCACGTTCACCCCCCGTGAAGCAGGATAATTGATGGCGTTAACCTTGCGCTGGTCGGAACTCGTACCAAGGACGTGAGGGGAAGTAATTGGGTCCTTTGGATTGGAATTCCTAAGCGAGGAAACCTGCCCGTAGCTGTTGCCTGCAGCCAAGCCCAGTAGGCCCAACAGCGCCAGCTTAGGCCAGGCCTTGATTGTACGGCCCTTAATGTAGAGTTTTGTCATTGGTAAGGAGAAGAAAAATGTAGGAAGATGAAGCGGTGAAAGTGCTGCTAACTACCACTTATTATTGGGGTAATAGCGCTTGCAACGGCAATATGACGATTAAACGGTTAATATTTATGATATATAGATGCAATTCTTTCAATAGAAAATGATTTGCATTGATGAATCGACAGCTCAGCTTGCATGGATAACCAACAGTTGAACCCCCTGCGCATCGTCCTGCTGGGGGCCGGCCGGGTAGCCGCGCACCTGGGTCCGGCGCTGGCCGGGGCCGGCCATGCCGTAGTAGGTGTCTGGAGCCGCACCGCCGAATCGGCGGAGGCGCTGGCGGGCCGGCTGCCGGCCGGGGCCATAGTAGCATCCAGCCTGGCCGGGCTGCCTGAAGCCGACGTGTACCTACTCACGCTGCCCGATGCGGTGGTGCCTGAGGTGCTGGCCGCCGCCCGCTTTCCGGCCGGGGCGCTGGTGGCCCACACGGCCGGGGCGCTGCCGCTGGCGGTGTTTGCTCCTTATAAGGAGCGGCTGCGCGGCGGCGTGTTCTACCCGCTCCAGACGTTCGGGCCGGGGCGGGCTATTGCCTGGGACGCGGTGCCGCTGTGCCTCGAAGCCACCGATGCCGCCGCGCTGGCTACCCTGCACCGGCTGGCTGCCTCATTGAGCCTTGATGTGCGGGAGCTGGATTCGGCGCGGCGGCTGCAGCTGCACGTGGCGGCCGTGTGGGTCAGCAACTTTCCCAACCACCTGCTGGGCATAGGGCGCGAACTGCTGGCGGGCGCCGGGCTGCCCTGGGAGTTGCTGCACCCGCTCATCCGCGAAACCGTGGATAAAGCCTTGGCCCAGCCGCCCTTTGAAGCCCAGACCGGCCCGGCCGTGCGCCACGATGCCGCCACCCTCGCCCGCCACGAAACCGCCCTGGCCGGCCAGCCGCGCTGGCAGCAGCTCTACCAGCAGCTCACGGCCAGCATTCAGGCCACCGCTGTTCAGGCCACTACTGTTCCGGTTGCGGGCGGGCCACATGGGGGCGGAGAGGAGCCGGTGCCGGGACCGGCAAACAATGGGCCCCGTTAGCGGCTTTGATTCGGGGGGGTACGTCCGTACCTTTGCCCCTTCGTTTTTGCCTTGTTTCTCCTAGCCTTCCGCCGTGAAAGCCATCAATATTACCTTTACCTTCCAGGACGGCCAGCCCGACCAGACGCACGTGGCCGCCGAGGGCGAATCGGTGCTGGATGTGGCCCTCAACAACGACATTCAGCTGCAGCACAACTGCGGCGGCGTGTGCGGCTGCAGCACCTGTCACGTGTATATTGAGCAGGGCGAGGCCGATCTGCCCGAAATTTCCGATGCCGAGGAAGACTTCATCGACCGGGCCGAAAACCCGCGCATCAACTCGCGCTTGGCCTGCCAGTGCGTAGTGCAGGGCAGCACCGATCTGGTTGTGCGCATCCCGCCCCAGCACTTCCTGGGCCACTAAGTTTTATAATGTGGAAAATGGGGAAAATGTGAAGATGTGCCTTCCAGCATGATTCATCTATTCTTTCACATTACCACATTTCTCACATTCAGCACATTCCCCCTATGAACCATTTCGAGCCCCCCATTCAGTGGAGCGACCACGAGGATGTAGCCATTGCGTTGTACGAGAAATTCGGCGACGAATTCGGCGAGGCTAAAATCTACCGCATCCGGTTTACCGAGCTGCTGGACTGGGTGCTGAGCCTGCCCAATTTTGAAGGCACCCGCGAGCAGGCCAACGAAGGCCACCTGGAGCAGATTCAGGCCAAATGGGTGTACGAGTGGCGCGACAACCAATAGGCGGGTCGCGCAGGTTTTCACTGGTTTTTATAGGCGTAGCGCGCCGCCGGCTGGCGGGCGCGCTACTTCCGGATTATGCGTGCTATGTCTTCAGCGGTTGATTTAAAAGCAATTAAGGTATTCGTGCTGGACGTAGACGGCGTGCTGACCGACGGCACGCTGCTGGCCTTCAACTCGGGCGAGCAGGTGCGCGCCTTCCACATCCGCGACGGCTATGCCGTGCGCCACGCTCTGCGCCAGGGCTACCGGGTGGCCGTTATTTCGGGCCGCGAAGAGGAGGGGGTGCGCAAGCGGCTGGAGTCGCTCGATGTGCGCGACATTTACCTGGGCGTGGATGACAAGATGAAAATCTTCAACAACTACCTCAATAGCTACCACCTCGAAACGACCAGCATTGCCTACATGGGCGACGACATGCCCGATTTGGAGGTGATGCGCCGCTGCGCCGTGGCCGCCTGCCCCGCCGATGCCGCCGCCGACGTACTGGCCATCAGCAACTACGTGGCCCAGCTGCCCGGGGGGCGCGGGGCCGTGCGCGAGCTGATTGAAGCCGTGATGAAGGCCCAGGGCACCTGGTAAGCCAGGACCGGTAGCAGGAGCTGAAGCTGTCGTCTGGGAAGCCAGCAGTTCTGTCATCCTGAGCGCAGCGAAGGACCTATACAGAAGGTATATCCATTGATTAGCGTCTGTATAGGTCCTTCGCTGCGCTCAGGATGACAGAACTGCTGGCTGCTGAACAGCTTACTGCATTTCCGAATTCGTTCTATATTTACCCGTCCAACCCTCACCCCAATTCTTTCCTTTCCATGAAAACAGGCACCGTAAAATTCTATAATGAAGAGAAAGGCTACGGCTTCATTACGGAAGATGACACGAAGGAAGACTTTTTTGTGCACGTCACCGGCCTGAACGGGGGCCAGATTCAGCAGAACGACCGTGTGGAATTCGACACCCAGGAAGGCCGTAAGGGCATTAACGCCGTCAACGTAAAACGGCTCTAGCCGCGCGGCAACCGTTACCAAAAGCCTCTTCCGGTTTCGGGAGAGGCTTTTTTTGGGTCCTTCGCGCCCGGCGTCCCATCTTTGCACACGCTTTTGCCTCGCGGCTCCGGTTTATGCTGTTTCGCTTGCCCTTGTTTGCCGCCGATGCCACTGCCGGGGTGGCCGGCCCCGGAAGCGGCGGCAGTAGCAGCCAAGTGCAGTTGGCGCGCCTGGTGCGCCTGCCCAACCTGCTGATTATGGCCCTGTGCCTGCTGCTGGTGCGCGCCTGCCTGCTGCTGCCCGAGGCCCCGTGGCGGCAGGTGCTGGCCCCCGGGTTTGGGCTGCTGCTGCTCTCGGCCCTCAGCATCGGGGCGGCCGGCTACATCATCAACGATTACTACGACGTCAAGATTGACGCCATTAACCGGCCCGGCCGGCTGGTGGTGGGCCGCAGCATCAACCGGCGCCACGCCATGCTGGCCCACCTGGTGCTGTCGGGGCTGGGCGTGGGGCTGGGGGCGCTGCTTTCGCCGCTGCTGGGGCTCGTGAACCTGGGTTCGGCGCTGCTGCTGTGGGGCTACTCGGCGCGGTTTAAGCGGGTGGCGCTGGTGGGCAACGTGAGCATTGCCACGCTCACGGCGGCGCTGGTGCTGCTGCCCGAGCTGCAGCTGCACACCGGCCGCTCGGCGGTGTGGGGCTACGCGCTGGCCGCGTTTCTGCTCACGCTGGTACGCGAAATTGTGAAGGACGTGGAGGACATGCGCGGCGACGCCCAGCACGAGTGCCGCACGCTGCCGCTGGTGTGGGGCGTGGGGCGCACCAAATGGGTGGCCGGGTTTTTTCTGGCCTGCCTGGCCCTGCTGGTGGCGGGCGCCGTGTTCAATGCCCTGCTGATGAGCCACCGCTACGTGCTGGGGTTGTGGCTGCTGGGGCTGGTGCTGGTGCCGCTGCTGGGCCTGGCCGCTGCCCTGCGCCGTGCCGACCAGCGGCGGCATTTCGCCCGGCTCAGCATCTGGTGCAAGGCCATTATGCTGGCTGGCGTGCTCTCGATGCTGGGGCTGGCCTGAGCCCGGACAACCGCGGCTGCCACAGTTGCGTTAGCACAGGCCAGGGGGACTTGCGCGCCGCATTTTGCCGCTACCGCCCGGGCACTCCCGCTCCATCCACTTTTCTGACCCCGGCCATCCTTGTATGCGCTTACTTTATCCGTTGCTGGCGCTAAGCGCGTTGGCCACTCCGGCTGCCCTGGCGCAGTCAGTTTCCCCCGCCGATTCGACTGCCCCTCTGCTGGCCCTGGCAACTCCCGCCCCCGAAACTGCGGCTGACACCGAACCCGCTACCGAACCTACGGGTGCCCCGGTGGGCCTCAACCGGGCCCTGGCGCCGGCAAGTACTGCCAAAATAAAGCTCACGCCTTCCGACCCCGATAAGCCGAGCTTTATCCCGGTGCCGATTGCCTTTTATCAGCAGGAAACCGGCTTTGCGGGCGGCCTGGCCATTTTGCCGGTGTGGCGCTTCGGCTCCGATACCACGGTGCGCAAGTCGAACGCCCGTTTGATTGCCTGGATTTCGCAGAAAAAGCAAACCACCCTGCAGCTCACCCACACCATCTTCACCAAGGACGAGAAGTTCTTCTTTTCGGGTGAGTTGAGCTACTACGACCTGGCGTTCAAGTACTACGGACGCGGCAACGACACCAAGGAAAAGGTGTACTCCAACATCCAGTACCCGCTGTTCGTGTTCGATGAGAAGGCCCTGGTGAAAGTGCAGCCCAACCTGTTCGTGGGCCTGCGCTACCGCCTCACCGACCTGGGCACCGTCAAGCTCAAAGAAGACGGCGACGACGAAGCTACATCCGGCTCCTACTACACCATTCCGGCCGAGCAGCGCGGCGGCTACCTCACCTCGGGCGTGGGCCCGGCCGTGCTCTACGACGGCCGCGACAACCTGCTGGCCACCTACCGCGGCAACTTCGTGGATGCCCACATGCTGTTTGCCGGCAAGGCCCTGGGCAGCGACTACAACTTCGTGCGCTACATGGTCGATGCGCGCCACTTCAACCCGCTGTTCGGCACCAACAACACCATTCTGGCGCTGCAGTTTCTGGGCCAGTACCACACCGGCAGCGTGCCGTTCCGCGAGTGGGGCGGCATGGGCGCCACGCTCGGCGGCTCGCTCTACAACAACGCCTACCTGATGCGCGGCATCTACGAGGCCCGCTACCGCGACCGGCAGTTTACCACGGCCCAGGCCGAAATCCGCCAGAAACTGTTCTGGCGCATCGATGGCGTGGTGTTCGGGGCCGTGGGCCAGGTGGCACCCGCGCTTGACGACTACACGTTCGACGGCCTGCGTTACGCCGGGGGCGTGGGCGCCCGCTTCCGCTTCAACCGCCGCGACCGGCTCAATATCCGCCTCGATTACGGCGTGGGTTCGGGCGGTAACTCGGGCATCATCTTCGCCGTGGGCGAGGCCTTCTAGCGCCGGCCGGATTCGGCCTAACGGCCTAAACTGCAGCCATATTTCCTGCTCCGAAGTCGCGCTCAGCCGCGACTTCGGAGCATTTCTTTGTCCGGTTGAAGGATGGTGACGAGCGACTTGTCGCCGCTGTTTTCTTCGATTTAAGCTCATCAGTAATGATTTTCCGGCCTGAAAGGCAAACGAGCGGCCGCGGAAGCCGTAGAATGCAGCGCATGGATTACGCCACCCCGCGCCGGTTCTACTCGGCCCATCCCAACAACGCGGCGCTGCCCGCCTCGCCCTGGCGCCACCTGCCGCCGCCGGCTCCGGCGCTGCGGGCAGTCGTCATCGTTCCAGCCAAAGACGAAGCCGCCTCGCTGCCGGCCACGCTGGCCGCGCTGGCCGCGCAAACCGACGAGCACAACCGGCCGCTGCCACCCGGCTGCTTCGAGGTGCTGGTGCTGGCCAACAACTGCACCGACCGCACCGCCGCCGCCGTGCGCGACTTTGCCGCCGCCCACCCCGCCCTAGCCCTGCACGTAGCCGAGCTAACGTTGCCGCCCACCGAAGCCCACGTGGGCCGGGCCCGCCGCCTGCTCATGGACGAGGCCGCCCGCCGCCTGGAGCTGGCCGGCCGGCCCAACGCCGCCATCATCAGCACCGACGCCGACACCCGCGTGGCCCCCGACTGGCTGGCGGCCACGTTGCGCGAGCTGGCCCGCGGGGCCGATGCCGTGGCCGGCCGCATTCTGATGGAGGAAAGCAACCGCGCCTGCCCCGTGCGCCGCTGCCAGCTGCAGGACGCCGCCTACCAGCTGCTGCGCACCCAACTCGAAACCCACCTCGACCCCCAGCCCCACGACCCCTGGCCCCGGCACCACCAGCATTTTGGGGCCAGCCTGGCCGTAACAGTGGCGGCCTACCGGCAGGTGGGCGGGCTGCCGGTGGTACCATTTCTGGAAGATGAAGCCCTGTACCAGGCCCTGTTGCGCCACGATTTGCGGGTGCGCCACAGCCCGGCCGTGCGCGTGTTCACCTCGGGCCGGCAGCAGGGGCGAGTGGCGGTGGGCCTGTCGTGGCAGCTGCGCGAATGGGCCCGGCTGGGCCAGCAGCAGCTCCTTGTGCCCGACCCCGCCGCTCTGGTACACGAGCTGCACCTGCGCCGCCAGTTGCGCCGGCATTGGCAGCTGGCGCAGGACCTTCGCCTGCCTGATGAGGAAGTGATTGACGTTGAGACCCTACCGGCCGAGGTGCTGGCGGCGCTGCCCGGCTATGCCACCTTCGGCGCCTGCTGGGAGTGGGCGCGGCCGTTGCTGCTGCCTAATCCGGTGCCCCAGGTGCCGCTGGCGCAGGCCATCCAACTCCTTCGGGCCGAACTGGCCCGGGCGCCGGTTGCCATGGTGGGTAGTTAAACAGGAGTGCGAAAACGCCTGTCATCCTAAGCGTAGCGAAGGACCTTATCTAGCCTGAACGAATCGTTTACGGTCGTTTTAACTGGATAAGGTCCTTCGCTGCGCTCAGGATGACAGGCGTTTTCGTAACCTCACTTCTCACTTCTCACCGCTTTTCCAGCACGTCGAGGCGGTATTTTTCGTAGCGCTGGCCGTGCAGGTGCTTTAGGGGGCCTTTGGGCGTTGCTTTTTCGAGGAAGAACTCGTGTACGGCGTCGCCCGTGAGGGGGTAGTCGTGCACGGGGGGCGTCCAGTGCACCAGCACGAGCTGGCCGCCGGTTGGCAGGGCGGCTAGTAGCTGGTCGGCGGCGCGGGCTAGGTCGGCGGGGCTCCAGTAGTAGCCCACCTCCGACACCAGAATCAGGTCGAACCGGCCTTCGGGAAATTCATCGGGTACGCGCAGCTGCCGCAGCTCCACCTGGGACAAATCGGCGCAGCGCTGGCGGGCCTGTTCCAGCGCGGCCTCGGCCACATCAACGGCCAGCAGGTAGCCGCAGCGCGGGGCCAGCTGGGCCGTGAGGATACCCAGCGAGCAGCCGATTTCGAAGGCGCGCGCGTAGTGTGCGCGGGGCAAAGCCGCCAGCGTGGCGGCGTACTTTTCCCGCTCATAGGGGCTGGTTTCGAAGTTCCAGGGGTCCTGGTTGGCCTCGTATACTTTGTCGAAGTAGTCGGGCGGCAGCGTATTGGGCTGGTTGGGGTTAGGTTCCATAATGAGTAGAAATCAGCTTTGGGGGTGCGACCAAGCGTCAGGCAGTGGCTTCCAGATACACTTCGGTGGGGCTGGCGAAGTGGGCTAACATGGCGGGGGCCAGCGTGAAGCCATCCGGGTCGTCGTCGATGACGGAGCCGGGCAGCTGGCAGGCGTGGGCGGCAATGGCGCGCTGCTTTTCGGCCAGCACCGGCGAAATATCAAGCTGCCAGCCGCTTACCTCGTCGGGCCGGGGCAGGTCGGCGGGGGCGGCCCGCTCCCAGGCCCAGACCACGTATTCGAGCAGGCGCGGCGGCTGGGGCAGCTGCGCAAGCGCGGCCCGCACCAGCTGGCTGGTGGCGCGGTGGTCGGGGTGCGGGTCGCGCCGCCAGGGGCAAAGCACGGTGGCCGGCTGCTTTTCCTGCAAGAACTCCACGAGCCGGCTCACGGCCGCAGCTCCGGCCGGCTGCTCAGGACCGGGCACCTGGCCGTCGGGCAAACCCAGGGGCAGCAGGCAGTCGGCGCGCAACCCCAGCTCGACCAAAGCCAGGCGCAGCTCGGTTTCGCGCAGAGCCTGGCGGGCCGGCGCCGGAAACTTAGCCGAGTTCGGGTGCGACATGGTGCCGTCGCTCATCAGCACGCACCACACTGGCACATTGGCGCGGGCCAGCAAAACCAGCAGGCCACCGCAGCCCAGGCTTTCATCGTCGGGGTGCGGGGCAACTACCACCGTCGGCCCCAGGGTGGCGGCGTAGGTGGCGTCGCGACGGGGTAGGGTGCTGAAATCAAGAACCATGTTAAAGGTATCTGCAAAGTTTACTCTCCATCAACAATCAGTTAAGTCAGCACGAAGGCTGACAGCTGGCAGCTAAAAGCTAGCAGCCAGCAAACCTTATTCGGGCCAGAGGCGGTGGGCGGGGCGCGGGTGCTCCAGCGCGTAGCGGCCGGCGTCGGCCAGGGCGGCGTCGGGGGCGGGCTGGCGCAGGTAGTGGGTCAGGTCGCGGTGCAGGCGCTCGAAGGGTTCGGGCCGCAGCAGGCCGCGGGCGCCCACGCAACGCTCGGCCAGCGGCATCAGGCGCAGGCAGATATCCTCGATGGCCGAGCGCACAAGGTTGGCGTGGGCCACCACGGTTTCGGCATCGGGGCCGGGGCGGGCGGCCAGGTCGGCGGCGGCGCGCAGCCAGTGCTGGCCGCTGGCTACCAGGATGCTCAGCTGGCCCAGGCGCTGGCGCTGATACGGGTCGTCGGTGCGGCCGAGGGCGCGCAGAAAGCGGCGGGTTTCGTCGAAAATGGCCTCGGCGCCGCCCAGCTGCACGGCGGCAAACCGGATGGCCCCGCCGCTGAACCAGGGCTGCTGGTAATAGTCGCCGGGCTGGCCCAGCAGCTGCTCGGGCGCCACTTCCAGCCCCGTAAAATCAACCCGGAAGCTGGCCGAGGCGCGCATGCCCAGCGGCCGCCAGAACCGGGCGTCGTAGTCGGGCACCAGCGTGTCGGCGGGCAGCACCAGCATTTGCCAGCCGCCGTTGGGCAGCGCGGCCGTGAGCAGCGGGCGGGTGAGGTGGCCGGCGCCCGAGCCGAAGGTTTTGCTGCCCAGCAGCCGGTAGCCGCCATTGGGCAGCGGCAGCAGCTTCACGCCATCGTGGGCCTCGGTGTTCCAGACGCCGAACAGGTGGCCCGCGGCGGCATCGGCGGCCCAGCGCCGCACCTGCCCGGGCCGCCCGAAGCGGCCGATGAGCTGCAGGGCATTGGCGTGGCCCTCGTACACGCGGCCCACCGCCAGGTTGCCCCGCCCGATGTGGCGCAGCGTGCTGAGCAGCTCGTAGGTGTGGGCCGACTCGTTGAGGCCGCTGCCGCCCAGGGCCACCGGCAGCGGGGCCGCCAGCAGGCCGGCTTCGCGCAGCCAGTTGAATTCTTCGGTCGGAAAAGCGCCTTCTTTATCGGATTTCGGGGCGTGGGCCAGCAGGTGGGGGGCCAGGTGGGCGGCCGCCGTGGCCGCCAGCGCCGGGGTAGGGGGTGCGGGAGCGGTAAGCAGTTTGGGCATAGAGGCGAAAAACATCCGGGTGATGGCGTGTTGGCTGTACGAACGAGTCCTGCATTCGGCTGTTACAGTTGAGCCGCAGAACGAAATCCGGGCCCCGGCGCAGGCCGGGCGGCGGGCCCGCTGAAAGCAGGGCAGCAGCGCCCGCCAGACCCTGATAACAGGCAAGGCAATGGGTTTTCTTGTCGATCAGGGACAAAAAATGGCGGGCTTAACAATTCAGTAACACCAGCCTCGCGGTGGTCTGCCTACCTTCGCGGAGCATTTCACCAACCTTTTCAACCCCCTTTCCGCCATGTCGCAGCCCATTCGCTCCGCCCTGATTTCCGTGTATTACAAAGACCGCCTCGGCCCGCTCGTGGACCTGCTCAGCCAGCACGGCGTGACTATGTACTCGACCGGCGGCACCCAGCAGTTCATCGAGGAGCGGGGCGCGGAAGTAACGGCCGTGGAAACGCTGACGGGCTTTCCGGTTGTGTTCGGCGGGCGCGTGAAAACCCTGCACCCCACCGTGTTCGGCGGCATTCTGCACCGTCGCCACGAGGCCTCCGACCTGGCCGAAGCCGCGCAGCACAGCATTCCGCCCATTGATTTGGTGGTCGTGGATTTGTACCCCTTCGAGGAAACCGTGGCTTCGGGCGCCGCGGAGGCCGATGTGATTGAGAAGATTGACATCGGCGGCATCTCGCTGCTGCGGGCGGCGGCCAAAAACTACCGCGACGTGCTCGTGGTCAGCAGCCGCGACCAGTACGCGGCCGTAACCGAGTTGCTGGCCCGGAAAAACTGCGCCACCGACCTGACGGACCGCCAGCAATACGCCGCCGCGGCCTTCGCCACCACCGCCCACTACGACACTGAAATCGGCCGTTATTTCGTGGAAAGCCAGAATCTGGCTTCCGAAGGAAAAGCCAACAGCCAACAGCTAACAGCTAACAGCTTAGCGGAAAGCAGCTCAATGCAAACGCCGCTGCGCTACGGCGAAAACCCCCACCAGGCCGGCACGTTCCACGGCGACCTGAGCGCGCTGTTCGACCAGCTCCACGGCAAGCAGCTCAGCTACAACAACCTCGTGGACGTGGACGCCGCCGTGCTGCTGATGCGCGAGTTCGACGCGGCCGGCCCCGCCGCCTGCGCCATCCTCAAGCATACCAACGCCTGCGGCGTGGCCCAGGCCGATACGCTGCATCAGGCCTACCTGAACGCGCTGAGCTGCGACCCGGTATCGGCTTTCGGCGGCGTCATCATCGTGAACAAGCCGGTGGACGCGGCCACGGCTGAGGAGCTGAACAAGCTGTTCTTCGAGGTGCTGATTGCGCCCGACTTTGCGGCTGACTCGTTGCCGCTGCTGCAGAGCAAGAAAAACCGCATTCTGCTGCGCCAGAAGCCCGTGCAGTTCCCGGCCAAGCAAATCAAAACGCTGCTCAACGGCACCATCGAGCAGGATTTCGACCAGGCCATGGAGGGCGCGGCCGAGTTCAAAACCGTGACCGAATCGGCGCCGACGGCCGACGAGGTGGCGGCGCTGGAATTCGCCCTCAAAATCTGCAAGCACACCAAGAGCAATACCATTGTGCTGGCCCGCGCCGGCCAGCTGCTGGCCTCGGGCGTCGGCCAGACTTCGCGGGTGGATGCCCTGCGCCAGGCCATCGAAAAGGCCGGCTCGTTTGGCTTCGACCTGAACGGCGCTGTCATGGCCTCCGACGCGTTTTTCCCGTTCCCCGACTGCGTGGAAATTGCGGGCGCCGCGGGCATTCGGGCCGTGGTGCAGCCCGGCGGTTCCATCAAGGACCAGGACAGCATTGCCGCCTGCAACAACCTGGGCATGGCCATGGTGCTCACGGGCGTACGCCACTTCAAGCACTAGTTTTGCGCCGCAGCCAATAGCAAACCCAAGTTGCGGACTATAACCCAACTTGGTGTAGGGCGTGGGCAAAGATGAAGAGGGCGATTTTCAAGGCAAACCCAGCCGCTGTTACGGCATGAATCTGCTTGGGAAAGCGTGCGGTCAGGCGACTAAAGGTCGTTTCAATGCCCTTACGAAAGTACTGAATCAGAAAGTTTTGCGCTGGATGGTGGGGCCGTTTGCTGTTTTTGCGCCGCGCGCTTTTCTGTTGGTTGCCGCTCGCTTCTGCGAACACGTCCTCCGCCACATAGTCCGTGTAACCGGCATCGGTATACAGCA
>NZ_KB907832.1 GCF_000382225.1 Hymenobacter aerophilus DSM 13606 | reverse complement strand
CGTTGCCTTTTCCCACACGCCCTTGTCGCGCCAGCGGGCAAAGCGCACGTACACCCGGTGCCAGTGGCCAAACTGCGCCGGCAGGTCCCGCCAGGGAGCTCCCGTGCGGCCCAGCCAAAGCACCGCTTCGACAAATCCGCGCGTGTCGGCAGCGGTGACCCCGCAACTCCCGGCTTGCCCCGGTAACAAAGGAGATAACTCGGCCCACATCTTGTCCGTCAATAGCGTGCGGTCTGCATTCATAGTCGATCAACAACTCCGTAATTGAGAACAGTTCCTAGTGGTAATTCCAACCCCAAAACAGGCAGTGGGATAACGGTAGTAGGGGAGTGGTACTCCCGGAAAGTCCAGGCGTTCGGGTCCTGCTCGCGGGCGTACACACTCACGCCCATCGATAGGCTCTCGACCAGCAGATAGTATTGCAGACTGGCGATGCTCTTGTAAAGCAAAAACTTACTGCTCCGGTCATCGGCCGCCGTTGTCTTGGATAATACCTCAATCAGCATAACCGGGTTGAGCAGCGTATCCAGATAAGCGTCCTTTAAAAATTCCTCCGGTCCGCAGACGACCGACGCATCGGGGTAGGTATACAGTCCATTGGTCGGTACATGCACCCGCAAGTCGCTGGGATAGATGGTGCAGGAGTCATTCAGGCGGTTGCCCAGGCTGATGATCAGATTAGAGACCAGTAAGTTGTGCGCCCGGGTGGCCCCAGCCATAGCCGTAATCTGTCCCTGATAGTATTCGCTCTTGAAGCTGGCCTGCCGCTCGGTCGCCAGGTATTCTTGCGGCGTAATGAACGGGGCGGAATAGGGTCGAGGTTGCGCGGGCATGGTAAACAGGCTTTTATCAAACATACAAATTTGATAGCCGAAAGCCGCCTAACGGGCTGCCTGAGCCCCGAAATTGGTAATCTGGAGCTGCTCGGAGCAGAAATCGTATTCTTCGGGCACGTTGCTCGATACCAGCACCGTGCGGCCGGGCAGCGTGGCGGCCACGTGCTCGCGGTACCAGGCCACGCCGGCGCGGTCGAGGTTGGTGGTGGGCTCGTCGAGCAGCAGCAGCGGGGCATCGGCGTACAGGGCCAGGGCCAGCTTGAGGCGCTGCTTCATACCGCTCGAAAAGTCCCGGATCAGCTTGTGGCGCGACTTTTCCAGGTACATCAGGCTCACCAGTCCCTCAGCTGACATGCCCGGCCGCAGAGGCTTGAAGCGGGTGTGAAACCGGATAAGCTCGGTCAGCGTCAGTTCCTCAATCAGCTCCAGGTAGGGCGCGGCGTAGGCCAGCCGTTGCGGCACGTCCTCTACGGCCACCGCCCGACCGTTTTCCTGGTACTCCACCGTGCCCTGGGAAGGCAGCAGCTGGCCGGCCAGCGTGTTGAGCAGCGTACTCTTGCCGGCCCCATTCGGCCCTAAAATGGCCGTGGCCGAACCCGGGGCAAACGTGTGGGTCAGGTCCCGGAAAATCCACTCCCGCGCAAACCGCTTGCTTAGTTCGGTAGCCGTAATTTGCATTATTTAGGGCTTAGGAACTTAGGGTTTAGGGCTTAGATGATGTGCAGCGAACCCAACTGTCATCTTTTATCCAGCACTGCAGGGCCAAGGACCTTGTTAAATAAGAACGGTCGTAACGACACCTTGTGCCTTCGTGATAAGGTCTTTCGAGCTGCTCAAGATGACGGTTGGGTTCGTTGCACGTCATCTAAGCCCTAAACCCTAAGTCCCTAAGCCCTGCCAACTACTCGCCGCCGCCGTTGGAGTTGCGGCCGTAGCCTTTGATGACGCCGCGGCCGGAGTTGCGGATGAAGTTCACTACTTCGTCGCGCTCGGGCGAGGGGGCCAGTTCCAGCTCGATTTGTTCGAGGGCGGCGGCGTTGTTGAGGCCGCTCATGAACAGCAGGCGATAAAGCTGCTGAATCTCGGAAATCTTCTGATCCGAAAAGCCCCGACGCCGCAGCCCGATGCTGTTGATGCCGGCGTAGCTCAGCGGCTCGCGGCCCGCCTTCACAAACGGCGGTACGTCCTTACGAATCAGCGAGCCGCCCGAAATCATCGAGTGCTGGCCCACGCGCACGAACTGGTGGATGGCCGATGAGCCGCCGATGATGGCGTAGTCGCCGATTTCGACGTGGCCGGCCACCTGCACGGTGTTGGCCAGAATGCAATTGTCGCCGATGATGCAGTCGTGGGCCACGTGCACGTAGGCCATCAACAGGCAGTTGCTGCCGATTACGGTTTTCAGCCGGTCCACGGTGCCGCGGTTCACCGTCACGCACTCCCGAATTACGGTGTTGTCGCCGATGTGCACGGTGGTTTTCTCGCCCGCAAACTTCAAATCCTGGGGCTGGGCGGCAATTACGGCGCCCGGAAAAATGCGGCAGTTGCGCCCGATGCGCGCCCCGGCCATAATGGTGACGTTGGGGCCAATCCAGGTGCCTTCCCCGATTTCCACGTCCTTGTCAATGGTCGTAAACGGCTCCACTACCACGTTCTGGGCAATGATGGCCTCGGGGTGAATATAGGCGAGCGGCTGGGTCATTCTTTTTGAAATTATGAATTATGAATTTTTAATTATGAATTGGTAGAACAGTCCGAAGCGGAAAATTCAAAATTCAAAATTTATAATTCATAATTATTACTGTTTTTTCACAATGCTGGCCGACATTTCGGCTTCCATCACCACTTTGCCGCTCACGTAGGCCTTGCCACTCATCTTGGCAATGCCGCGCTTGATGGGGGCTGTCAGCTCGCACTTGAAGATGATGGTGTCGCCGGGTTTTACCATGCGGCGGAAGCGGCAGTTTTCGATGCCCAGGAAGTAGGTCCAGTAGTTCTCGGGGTCGGGCACGGTATTGAGTACCAGGATGCCGCCGGTCTGGGCCATGGCCTCAATCTGGAGCACACCGGGCATCACGGGGTTGCCGGGGAAATGGCCGGTGAAGAACTGCTCGTTGAAGGTCACGTTCTTGACGCCCGTAACGGTGGTTTCGTCGAGGTGAATGATTTTGTCAATCAGCAGAAATGGGTAGCGGTGGGGCAGGGTGGCGGCAATCTGGTTGATGTCCATCACCGGCTCGCGGCTCGGGTCGTAGGTCGGGATGGGGCTGGTGTGGGCCTCCATCATCTTCTTTTTGATGCGCTTGGCGAAGGCCACGTTGGCCGCGTGCCCCGGCCGGGCGGCCAGAATCTGACCCTTCAGCGGCCGGCCTACCAGGGCCAGGTCGCCCACCAAATCGAGCAGCTTGTGGCGGGCGGGCTCGTTTTTGTAGCGCAAATCCACGTTGTTGAGGATGCCCTCCTTCTTAACGGCCACCTTGGGCTTGCCCAGCATCGTGGCCAGCTCGTTCAGCTCCTCATCGCTCACCACGCGGTCGACCACCACAATGGCGTTGCTCAAATCGCCGCCCTTGATGAGGTTGGATTTGTAGAGTGCCTCCAGCTCGTGCAGAAAGCAGAACGTGCGCGACGAGCCGATTTCCTGGGCAAACTGGGTGATGTCGGTGAGCGAGGCGTGCTGGGAGCCCAGCACCGGCGAATTGTAGTCCACCATCACCGTAAGCCGGTAGTTGTCGAGGGGCAGGGCCGCAATTTCCACCGAGCGGGCGTTATCCACGTAGCGGATTTCGGCCGGAATCTCGTAGTAGTTGCGCAGTGCATTTTGCTCTTCGAAACCGGCTTCCTGCAGGGGCTTGATGAACTCGAAGCTGGAACCATCCATGATGGGCGGCTCGGGGCCGTCGAGCTGGATGAGCACGTTATCAATCTGCAGGCCTACCAGCGCGGCCAGCGTGTGCTCCACGGTGTTCACGCGGGCGCCGTTCTGCTCGATGGTCGTGCCCCGGCTCAGGTCCACCACGTTGTCTACGTCGGCGTCCACGATGGGCTGGCCGGGCAGATCGATGCGCTGAAACTTATAGCCGTGGTTGATGGGGGCCGGACAAAACGTCATCGTGGCCACTACTCCCGTATGCAGCCCAATCCCGCTAACCGTCACGGGGGCCTTGATAGTGTGTTGCTTGTCGTTCATTTAGTTTAGCTGCAAGCTTCAAGCCGCAAGCTGCAAGCGAAAAAGAGAATGGAAATAAGCCCAAGACTTGCCGCTTGTAGCTTGCGGCTTGAAGCTTTTCTAAAGACAAAGCTAGGGCTTTTCCGGCGGTGCGGCTTGCTGTTCGAGCAGGCGCAGGCGGCGCTCCAGCTCGGGCAGGTGGCGGAAAATGGCGTTGGCCCGCAGGCTGTCGCGCAGGTTGAAGGCGGGTGAGCCCTGCAGCAGCACGCCTTCCTGCTTGATGGATTTGCCCACGCCCGACTGGGCCGTAACGGTGGTGCGGTTGGCCAGCGTGAGGTGGCCGGCCATGCCCACCTGCCCCGCCAGCACGCAGAAATCCCCGATTTTGGTGGAACCCGACACGCCCGTTTGGGAGGCAATAACCGTGTGGCGGCCCACTTCCACGTTGTGGGCCAGCTGCACGAGGTTGTCAATTTTGGAGCCCTCGCGGATGATGGTGGAGCCCAGCGTGGCGCAGTCGATGGTGGCGTTGGCGCCGATGCTCACGTTGTCTTCGAGCACCACGTTGCCGATTTGCGGGATGGTGCGGTAGGAGCCGTCAGGCTGGGGCGCGAAACCGAAGCCGTCGGAGCCGATAACGGCGCCGGCGTGCACGGTGCAGCGCTGGCCAATCACGGTTTCGGCGTAGATTTTGGCCCCGGCATACAGAATAGTGCCGGAGCCTATTTTCACCCGGTCGCCGATGAATACGTGCGGAAAAATCACCACGCCCTCGCCAATCTCGCAGTCCTCGCCGATGTAGGAAAACGCCCCGCGGTAGTGGTCGGCCCCGATACGGGCGGAGGCGGCCATATAGCTGGGCTCTTCGACGCCGCGCTTGCCGGTGCGGCTGGCCTGCTGATAGAACTCCAGCAGCGCCGTGAAGCTGGTGTAAGGGTCATCGACCCGAATCAAGGCGGCCGAAACGGGCTTTTTAAGCTCCAGCGTGCGGCTTATGATTACGGCCGTGGCCTGGGTGCTGTAGAGGTGGGGCTCGTACTTAAGGTTCGACAGAAACGAAAGCGAGCCGGCCTGGGCCTCCTCAATCTTGGCCAGCCGGTTTACGGGCTGGCTCGCGTCGCCCTCCACGGAGCCCTGCAGTACTTCGGCAATCTGACCAACGGTGAATTCCATGAGGGCAAAAGTAGGCAGCAGTTGGCAGTTGTTGGTTTCGAGGTGCCAGAACGTCATTCAGAACGTAGTGAAGAATCTTGCCTACTAACTCTGCAACGCTAATTCAACGTCAGCACGCGAGATTCTTCGCTGCGCTCTGAATGACGTTCTCACAACTAAGCACTCACGACTGGCAATTCACAAAATTTCCTTGGGGTAGCAGATGTAGTGCTTTTCGACGCGCTGGCCCAGGGCTTTGATGTTGGGCAGGTCGGAGGCTTCGGCTACGTTGACGACCTGGCCGCGCTTGGTGAGCACGTCGATGGAATCGTGGCCGTCGGCGTCGTAGGCGTTGTTGCTGATGCGGCCGGCAATCATGAGCTGGGCCGCTTCGGCGGGCGGCAGCTCGAAGCGGGCGGCAATCAGCTCGACGATGCCGAGCTGAAATTCCTCATCGAAGGGCGCGGTCTGGAGCGAAATTTTGAACAGGTGGCGGTCGAGTAGGCTTTGGGCTAGGTAGCGCAGCACCGTGTCGGGGTGGTCGGCCCAGAGCTTCACGGCGCCCCACACGTCGGTATCGTCGAGGCGGGCGAAGCGGCGCAGGATGGAGTCGTCGGCCTCAAACTGCTCCTGCGTGACGTTGCGCGAGAGGAAGAAGTGCAGGTTGGGCGAGGCCGGCACGTCGGTGCCCGAGCGCACGAGGTCGCGGGCCCGTTGCATGATGCGAATCACCATTTGCTCGGCGCTGGTCACGGTTTTGTGCAAATACACCTGCCAGTACATCAGCCGCCGGCTCACCAGAAAGTTCTCGATGCTGTACACCGCCTTTTCCTCCAGCACCAGCCGCTCGTCCACCACGGTCAGCATCTTGATGAGGCGGTCGGCGCCGGGGCGGCCCTCCTGCACGCCGGTATAAAACGAGTCGCGGTTGAGGTAGTCGAGCCGATCCATATCGAGCTGGCTGCTGACGAGCTGATGGAAGAACGGCCGCTCGTAGGTGCCCTGGAAGATGGCAATGGCTAAATCCAACTGCCCCTCAAACTCGGCGTTGAGCTTGCGCATCAGGTGCAGGCTCACGGCCTCGTGGTGCACATCGTGGAAAATGCTGCGTTCCAGCGCGTGCGAGAGGGGGCCGTGGCCGATGTCGTGCAGCAGAATGGCCGCCATAGCCGCCTCGCCCTCGGCGGCCGAAATCTTCACGCCCTTATCCTTGAGCGTGCGCAGCGCCAGCGACATAAGGTGCATGGCGCCCAGCGCGTGGTGGAAGCGCGTGTGTAGCGCCCCCGGGTACACGAACATCGTCAGGCCCAGCTGCTGAATCCGGCGCAGCCGCTGGAAATACGTGTGCTCAATCAGGTCGAAGAGCAGCTCCGTGGGGATGGTGACGAAGCCGTATACCGGGTCGTTGAAAATCTTCTTTTTATTCATCTGAAACGTTGGAAGACAGCGGGTTTCCGGTGCCGGGGCTACTCCCGAAAACGCCCGCGCAAAACTGCGACGCCGGCTCGGCGGTAGCTGCCGGGAAAAACCAAGCCGTTAATTTTTGGTTTTCTTTACGGCTGAGTTGACCTGAAACAGCGTCGGCCCGGAAAAAATAACAACCTAAAGGCCAGGATTGGGAGTAAAGCTACTTACGAAACCGCCGCCGCAACTTTTGCCGGCAGCCCGACATCTTTAAACCGCCCGGACGGCGCCACATGCTGGCCAGGGCAGTTTTCTTCGCGCCGGACAGCCGTCCGGGCTTTCTTGTGCAACTCTCAACCCGCCATATGCAATACAGTATCCTCTGGGCCGATGATGAAATCGACCTGCTCAAGCCGCACATCCTCTTCCTGAAAGAAAAGGGCTACGACGTAACCGCCGTGAATTCCGGCACCGATGCGGTGGAGGAAATTCAGGAGAAAACCTACGACATCGTGTTCCTGGACGAGAACATGCCCGGCCTGACGGGCCTCGAAACGCTCACCGAAATCAAGGCCCTGCGCCCCACCGTGCCGGTGGTGATGATTACCAAGAGTGAGGAAGAGCACATCATGGAGGAGGCCATCGGCGCCAAAATTGCCGACTACCTCATCAAGCCCGTCAACCCGAACCAGATTCTGCTGTCGGTGAAGCGCGTGCTCGACAACAAGCGTCTCGTCAGCGAGAAAACCAACTCGGGCTACCAACGCGACTTCCGCCAGCTGGGCATGCAGCTCGGCGACCGGCTCAGCCCCTCCGAGTGGGCCGACGTGTACAAGAAGCTGGTGTACTGGGAGTTGGAAATCAATGAAACCGAGGGCAAGAGCATGGCCGAGGTTTTCAATATGCAGAAGGATGAGGCCAACACCTACTTCGGGCGCTTCATCCAGGAAAACTACGAGGATTGGCTGCACGGCGACGAGGACGCCCCGCTGATGTCGCACCAGCTGTTCAAGGAGCGCGTGTTTCCGCTGCTCAAGGAAACCGGCGACACGCCCGTGTACTTTATGCTCATCGACAACCTGCGCTACGACCAGTGGAAGGTGCTGGAGCCGATTATTGCGGAGATGTTCACTGTTGATCAGGAGGAAACCTACTACAGCATTCTGCCCACCACCACGGCCTACGCCCGCAACGCCATCTTCTCGGGCATGATGCCGGGCGAAATCCAGAAGAAATACCCCAACCTGTGGGTGTGGGACGACGACGACGAGGGCAAGAACCTGCACGAGGCCGAGTTCCTGGAAATTATGTTCCAGAAGGCCAACCAGAAGCACAAGTTTAGCTACAACAAGGTAACCAACCTGCAGGCCGGCAAGGATCTGCTGGGCAAAATGGCCAACCTGCACAACAACTTCAAGCTCAACGTCATCGTCTACAACTTCGTCGACATGCTCTCGCACGCCCGCACCGACATGGCCATGATTCGGGAGCTGGCGGCCGACGAATCGGCCTACCGGAGCCTGACCAAGTCGTGGTTCCTACACTCGCCGCTGTATGAAATGTTCCAGCAGATTGCCGAGCGCAAGGGCAAGGTCATTATCACTACCGACCACGGCACGATTCGGGTGAAGCGCCCCTACAAAATCGTGGGCGACCGGAACACCAACACCAACCTGCGCTACAAGCACGGCAAAAACCTGGGCTTCGACGACAGCAAGGACGTGTACACCGTGCGCAAGCCCGATAACATCTTCCTGCCCCGCGAAAACGTGAGCACCGCCTACGTGTTCACGGTCGGCGACTTCTTCTTCGCCTACCCCAACAACTACAACTACTACGTGAACTACTACAAGGACACGTTCCAGCACGGCGGCATCTCCCTGGAAGAGTGCATCATCCCGTATGTCACGCTCAGCCCGAAGGGGTAGGTTTTTGGAGCTGTTAGCGTATAGCTGCTGGCTGTTAGCTGATGTGCTGTTTAACACAATGGAAACGAAGAAGGGCCGCCAGTATTAGCGGCCCTTCTTATGTTTAGCCCGATATCCAGTGGCCGCGTTGCCGGGGCGTCCAGGCCCAGCGTTTTTTGGATTGTTTCATACGAGTTGTAGGTCCTGCAGCTCGTGATTGGTGGTGAAGTAGCGTTTCAAGTAGTAGATTTCAGGGTGATTATTCACAATTGGTTTTGGCCGATATTGTCGTAATCAGGACGATACCATTTTTGCCTTTATCACCATACAGGGAAACGGCTTTGCTGCCCTTCACCACGCTCATAGATTTAATCTGATCAGGGCTGATGTTTAATAGTTCAAAAGAGTCCATAACCTGCCCATTGACTACATAAATCGGGTCCGGCTTGGCGCTCAAGCTGGCGGTAGCAGTGGATTTGAAAGCCGGTTGGCCGAGCCCGATACGTGGGGTGTCATCAGTCGGCGTGGTAGTCTGGGCACTGGCGGCAAAGCCCAGCAGCAGCAGCGGAAGCAACAAAAAACGGTTCATAAGTAACGGGATTAAAGAGGTTTATTCCTCCAGCAGTTGCAGCAACTCGTGCAGCTCGTTGGGGTGGAGGTCGGCCCGCTCGGCTTTGTCGTAGATGGTGAGGAGCAAAACCTGCTCCTCAGTAACTTGAACCAATGTGATAACGCGTGCTCCGCCCGATTTACCCGCCTGCTTGCTTTTAATACTCAGCCGAACCTTGTAACAGTTCTGGCCTAAACTGCTGCCTGTACGTGGAGCCCGCGCAAGTTCCTCTTCTAACTTCTGAAGGTCGTTAGTTAAGGAAGCATACTTCTTCAGCAACGGCTTTAATCGTTTGATGAACAAGTCAGTTGCATCAACCTTGTAACTCATTCAGCACCTCGGTTAAGCTACGAAATTGTTTTTGTCCTTTCCGGGCCTGACGTACTTCCTCAAAAGCCTCCCGCAAATCATCCGCCACGGAGGGTAATTGCTCCTTGGATTTTTTAGCCTTTGAGGCGGGTTTAGCTGGCTTCGTAATCGGTTTAGCAGGAGGCTCCTCCAGCACCAAAGCCGTCAGCTCGCGGCGCTGTTCGGGCGTGAGCTGCTGGCGGAGCAGGTCGGCCAGTTGCGGAATCGTGAGCGGGATGGGGAGCGTGAGCGTGTTCATAGCTGGAAGATAAGCGGTTCGGTGCATAAACGCGCGGCGGCCTGGAAAAGTGGCCGCCGCTTCTCGTGCTGCTTACCGCAACGCCTCCAGCGCCGTCCGTAGCCGCGGTAGGGCCGCCGCAATCGACTCGGCCGAGGCGCCGCCCACCGACATCCGGAACCACGGGGCCGTACCCTCAGTGCCGAAGGCGCTGAAGGGCACCAGCGCCAGCTTCGCCTCGCTGATGAGATAGGACGTGATTTGCTGGGTGGTGTCGAGGCGCTGGCCGGCGGGCGTGCTGCGGCCCAGCACGTCGAGCTTGGCGGTGAGGTAGATGGCCCCCTGGGGCACCAGCGAATCGACGGGCAACCCGGCCGCCTTCATGGTTTGCAGGCCCTCGTGCAGCAGGTTCAGACTGCCCTGAATCTTCTGCTTAAAACCGGCCAGATAGGCATCTACGGCTTCTGTCTGGGGCAGGTACTGGCCCACGGCCACCTGCTCGGCCTTGGGCGCCCAGGCCCCCACGTGGCCCAGGATGGCCTTCATTTTACCCATAATTTCGCTCGGCCCGAAGGCGTAGCCGACGCGCACGCCGGTAGCGGCCAGGCACTTCGAGATGCCATCGATGTAGATAGTATAGTCGCGCAGGGCAGGGCGCAGGCTTACCGGGTCGTAGTGCTCGGCGGTGCCGAAAGTCAGGAGCCAGTAAATCTGGTCGTAGAGCAGGTAGAGCGGCTTTTCGTCGGGGCCGCGGCGCTGGTTTTCGGCCAGCACCAGGTCACAGATGGCTTCCAGGTCTTCGCGGCTGAAGACGGTTCCGGTCGGGTTGAGCGGGGAGCACAGGGCCAGCAGCGTGGCGCCGGCCAGGTGCGGGGCCAGCTCGGCGGCGGTGGGCATGAAGTTGTTTTCGGCCCGGGTTTCGACCATTACAGCCTCTGCGCCCGAAAGGTGGCAGTAGTGGTTGTTGTTCCAGCTCGGCACCGGAAACACCACCCGGTCGCCGGCATCCACGAGGGCCAGGTAGGTGGCATAGATGAGCGGGCGCGAGCCGCCGGCCACCAGAAAATCGGCTGCTGGGTACTCCAGGCCGAGTCGGCTGGCGGTGAAGGCGGCCGCCGCTTCGCGCAGGCCGGCCATGCCGTTGGCGGGCGGATAGTTGGTCTCCCCGGCCTGGTAGGCGGCAATAATTCCGTTCTTCAGCTTGGCCGGAATCGGGTATTCGGCCGGGTCGAAGTCGCCGATGGTGAGGTTGCAGATCTGCTCGCCCCGGCGGATCATGTCGTTGACTTCGTTGCCGATTTTGATGATTTCGGAGCCAATCAGGCCCGCGGCCATTTGCGAAACTTGGAGGGTTGCGGTGCTCATAGGAGTGGTTGGTTTAGGTCGGAGGGAAGGCTGGCTAAAAGTACGCAACCGCCGCGGTTTGAGCCGCCGCCTGGCCGGCGTACCTTTGCCGCCATGCGCACAATTTCCATTCCCAGCTTGGCCGAGTTGCCCGCCGCCGCTGCCCAGGTGCGGGCCGCCCTGCAGGATTACACCATCATCTGCTTCGAGGGCGAGATGGGCGCCGGCAAAACCACCTTCATTAAGGCCCTGTGCCGCGAGCTGGGCGTGGCCGAGGAGGTCAGCAGCCCCACTTTTGCGCTCGTAAATGAGTACCGCACGGCCGCCAACGCGCCCGTGTACCACTTCGATTTCTACCGCCTCGATGAGCCCGCCGAAGCCGAGCAAATCGGCGCTTCCGAGTACTTCGATTCTGGTTATCTTTGCCTGATTGAGTGGCCCGGCCGCGTGCAGCCCCTGCTGCCCGACCACCGCCTCACCCTCACGCTCACCGTCACCGGACCCGCTTCGCGGGAATTAGTAATTAGTAGTTGCTAATGAACAATTACTCAGCCGACACAACAGCTTTCATCGCATGCAAAGCGTTGTTGGATAGGTTGATGAGCCATTCATTCTTAATTATTAATTCTTAATTACTAATTAAATCAAAATGCCCCAAGCAGTACCCTCCGGCTTCGAGTCGCTGGCCGCCAGCCGCGCCTACTTCACCCAGGAATCGATGCTGGCGGTGGAAACGCGCAAGCGGAAACTGTTTATCGGGCTGCCCCGCGAGACGTCGTTGCAGGAAAACCGCATCTGCCTGACGCCCGAGGCCGTGAAGCACTTGGTGGAGGGAGGCCACGAAATTCTGCTGGAAAGCGGCGCCGGGGAGCCCAGCCGCTACTCCGACCACGACTACTCCGAAGCCGGTGCTACCATCGCCTACTCGCAGAAGGAGGTGTTCGAAGCCGATATCATCCTGAAAGTGGCCCCCGCCACCTACGAGGAGATGGAGTACCTGCGGGCGGGCCAGACCCTGATTTCGGCCCTGCAGTTCGGCACGCTCACCGCCGACTACATCACGGCCCTGCTGCGCAAGAAAATCAACGCCATCAGCTTCGAGTTGATCAAGGACCCCAGCGGAGCGCGGCCGGTGGTGCGGGCCATGTCGGAAATTGCCGGCTCGACGGTAATGCTGGTGGCCGCCGAGTACCTGGCGGCCCGCGGCGGTGATGAGGGCAAGGGCATTATTCTGGGCGGCATTACCGGTGTGCCGCCCTCGCAGGTAGTTATTCTGGGAGCCGGCACGGTGGCTGAGTATTCGGCCCGGGCCGCTATTGGGTTGGGAGCCGAGGTGAAGGTGTTCGACAATCACCTCTACAAGCTGCGCCGCCTCAAGCAGAACCTGGGCCAACCGCAACTCTACACCAGCACCCTCGACACGTTCGCGCTCAGCCAGCAAATCCGCCGCGCCGATGTGGTGATTGGCGCCCTCAACCCCGAGGAAGGCCGGATTCCGTTTATGGTGTCGGAGGAGGCCGTGTCGCAGATGTCGCCCGGCTCGGTGATTATCGACGTGAGCATCGACCAGGGCGGCTGCTTCGAAACCAGCGAAGTTACGAGCCACGCCAAGCCAGTGTTCCGCAAGTACGACGTCATTCATTACTGCGTGCCCAACATTGCCTCGCGGGTGCCGCGCACGGCCACCAACGCGCTCAGCAACATTTTTACGCCCATTCTGCAGGAAATCAGCCAGCACGGCGGCGTGAACGAGGTGCTGTTCACCAACGAGCATTTCCGCTCCGGCGTGTACGCCTACAAAGGCTCGCTCACCAACGCCAGCATCGCCCGCCGCTTTAATATGCGCTACAAAGAGCTGGCCCTGATGATTGCCGTGCGCAACTAAGCAGTGCAGATGTTGCCGCTGATTAGGCAACACGGATTTAGCTAGGCGCAGATTTTGCGGGCCGTTGCAACGTTTGAGCGTTTGCCGGGCTCCTTGGGCCGAACTATCCTATCGTACTGCTATGCGTAAGCTGACTTTTCTTGCCGCCGCCCTGCTGCTGGCCGCCGCCAACTCGCAGGCCTGGGGTCAAACGCTGCCTCTGGGCGCTGATACGGCCGCGGTAGCAGCCGCCCTGCCCAGCCTCAGCACCCTGCGCTACGACCGCACCGATACGCTGCGGGCCGTGCAGCACCTTTTCATGCAACGCTCCAAGGCCATGCGGGCCTGGCTGGAAGGCGGAGCGGCCATCATGGCTACTGGTGCAGTGAAGAAAACGATGGTAGCCACCAGCAGCAAAACCAAGCGCGAAGAAGGCAGTGCTTACTATAACGACCTGGAGCAAAATGCCAACGGCGACCTACTAGTTGGCGGCATGATGGCCGGTTACGGCGCGTTCCGCTACACCCGGTTCGGGCCGCGGCAGTATCAGCGGGTGGTGGCAGCTTATCAGCAGGGCGAGCCGCTGCCGCCGTATCTGCAGCGCAAGCTGAAAACCAAATATTTCCGGCTGCTGCCAATTGGCAGCCGCAAGGAGCGGGCTGCGGCTGTAGTCCGGTAGCGGAATGCGGCTGGCTATAGCACGGAAGTCAGATTCGCTGGCCTATTGCTGGCTCACCAGCCGGGCAAAGTCGTCGTAGTTACGGATATAATCAGCCTCGTCGTACTCCTGCGAGGCCAGGCACATGAGCACGGCGCCGGGCCCGAACCGGATTTCGCGCCAGCACAACGGCGGCACGTAGAGGCCCTGCGTGGGGCGCTCCAGGCGGAAGCTGTGGCGCTGCCGGTCGGGCGTTTCTACCAGCAGCTCGATGGTGCCATGCACCGCCACAATCAGTTGTTCCAGTTCGTGGTGGGCGTGGTTGCCGGCCACTTTGGTAGTGGGCACGTCGGCCGTCCAGTACACGCGCTGCACCGCAAACGGCAAGTGCCCGCCTTCCGCAATAATCAGGTGGCCCATTTCAGCGGAGCCGGTGGCAGGAAAGTCGAGCAGGTGCGGAAGCGGCATGAGGGGTAAAGTGGGGAGAAGTGCGGCCGGTTCTGGCAGTCGGCCCTGGGAACTCGCAAAGAAACGAATAGCGGCGGTAGAATAGGGCTTAGCAGGGAACGTCATTCACTATCATTCTCACCTCGCGCCGGCTCGGCCAGCAGCAGGGTTTTCCAGGCGTCGAGCAGGCGCCCTTGCTCCAGCAGCTGCTGGCCCAGTAGCACCAGCTCGTGGCGCTGGCGGACGGGGTCGGCGGCGTGCTGGTTGAGGGTATAGCTCACCAGCGGCTCGTGGCGGAAGGCGGCTACCTCTTCGGCCGTCGGCATCGACTGAACCTCGATGTTGGCCAGGCGGCCCAGGTTGTTGCCGGTGAGCACGTCGGAGGTGCGGATGAACTCGGGGAGCTGGTCGATGCCGATGCCCAGGTTGCGGTTGGGCTTGGGCACTTCGAACAGGCTGCTACCCGAGGCCCGGCAGTACCAGTCGCCGCCGAGGCGGGCAATGGCGTCGAGCTTGAATGGGTCGATGCCCGAACCGGTGGGCAGCACGATATCGTCGCGGAAGTGAGCCAGCACCACCCGGCAGATAATCAGGTTGCCGGCCCCGTTGTTCTGGCCCAGCTCAATCACCTGCTCCACCACGCACTCGAAGGCGGCCGGCGCCTCGGCCACCCGGGGCGGGCGCACTTTCTGGCTGGGCAGCTCCGTAAAACCGGCCTTCCCGAACTCGTTTACGCCCTTGGCGTACTCGGTGCTGGCCAGCGACATCTGTTCGACCATGGCGTAGTCGCAGATATGAATCACGACTTCGGGCACCTCGCGCACGTTTTGCAACGTGTGCTTCTGCGAGTTGTCGCGGACGCGGTTGGCGGGCGAGAACACCAGGATGGGCGGGTTGGAGCCGAAGCAGTTGAAGAAGCTGTAGGGGCTCAGGTTCACGCTGCCGTCGGCCGAAATGGTGCTGGCGAAGGCCACGGGGCGCGGGGCAATGGCACCCACCATGAAGGGGTGCAGCTCGGCCGGGGTAAGCCGGGCCGGGTCGATGGTGCGAAAGGACATGGGGCGAAGGTCGGAATAGTCGCGCGAAATTACTTTTGGAGGGCAAAAGAACTGTCATGCTGACGACAGGAAGCATCTCGCGTGCTGATGTTGCTACGCTAGCCCCATGACTGGATTCCATTGCCCGCTACATGCTTCCTATCGTCAGCCTGATAGGACTCTTATCACCCTGCGGTAGCTTGAAGCCGGCGCGAAATCTATAGTTTTGACCCGTAACCTCTTCAGCCCGCCGTTATGTTCGGAATCAACCACATCAAGTTCGATTCGATGACCTACGTCATCCACTACAAAAACGGCCGCGTGCGGCAGGAGGGGCGGGGGCTGTCGTTCTATTATTTCGGGCCCAATAGCTCCATTGTAGCCATTCCGATGGGCAGCAACGACCTGCCGTTTATCTTCAACGAAACCACGGCCGACTACCAGACCGTGTCCATCCAGGGGCAGATAACCTACAAGGCCGGCGACCCGCGCCAGCTGGCCGAGCAACTCGATTTTACGGTGGACAGCCGCGGCGTTTACAAGAAAAACGAGCTGGAAAAGCTGCACCAGCGCATCATCAACGAGGCCCAGACGGCCACTTCGACCTTCGTGCAGCGGCTGGGCCTGAAGGACGTGATGCGCTCGGCCAAGGCCGTGGAGGTGAATATCGGGGAGGGGCTGGCTGCCTCCACGGCCATCCGGCTGCTGGGTATTGAGGTGCTGGCCGTGAACGTGCTGGCCGTGCGGGCCACGCCCGAAATGGGCCGGGCGCTGGAAACCGAAACCCGCGAGAAAATTCAGCAGGAAGCCGACCAGGCCATTTTCGAGCGCCGCAACTTCGCCGTGGAGCAGGAGCGCCGGATTCGGGAAAGCGAGCTGAATACCGAAATTGCGGTGGAGGAAAAGAACAAGCAGATTGCCGAGAAGCAGATGGAGGGCGAAATGCAGCGGGCCACCAGCACCCGGCAGCTGCGCGAGATGCAGGTGCAGGCCGATATTGCGGTGGAAGAGCAGCGCCAGCGCCTGATTGAGCAGGCCGCGGCCAACCAGCGTACCGAGGCCGAAACCCAGGGCTACGTGCTCGAAACCACGCTCAAGCCCTACAAGGAGATGGACTGGAAGCTGCTGGTGGCCCTCAACAACAACCCCGACCCCCGTTTCAACATCGCGCTGGCCTTCCGGGAACTGGCCGAAAACGCGGGCAAAATCGGCAACCTCAACATCTCGCCCGACCTGCTCGACTCGCTGCTGCAAAACCCGCCGCCCGCCGAGCGCCCTGCTAACCGCGCCGGTGGCCGCGCCGACAACCGCCGATGAGCCAGCGCGACTACGCCATTCTGGTGCGCGGCAAAACCCGGCTGGAGCTGCTGGTGGAGCGGTTTAATACGCTGGGGCAGGCCCGGTTCTACATCGAAAGCGCGGGCGGCGAGTTTGCCGAGTACGAGGCCGAGAACGCCCGGTTTCAGGAGTCGTTTTCGCTGGTGCAGCGGCAGCTGTCGGCGCTGATAAAGAACAAAATAGTGGAACGCAGCTTCCTGCCCTCGTTTCTGTTCGATGCGCGGCAGCTGGTCGTGGTAGTAGGGCCCGATGGGCTGGTGGCCAACACGGCCAAGTACGTGGGCAATCTGCCCATCGTGGCCATCAACCCCGACCCGGCCCGCAACGATGGGGTGCTGCTGCCCTTCACGCCCCGCACCTTTGGGCCGGCCGTCGAGCGGGTGCTGGCCGGCAAGTTCGGTGTGCGCGAGGCCGCGCTGGCCGAAGTGCGCCTGCAGGACGGGCAGCGGCTGCTGGCCTTCAACGACCTGTTCATCGGGGCCGCCTCGCATGTATCGGCCCGCTACCGCATCCGCTACCAGCAAACTACCGAAACGCACTCCTCGTCGGGCATTATCGTTTCCACGGCCGCGGGCGCCACGGGCTGGCTGAGCTCGGTGTTCAACATGAACGCCGGACTGATGGACTTTCTGGACCCCAATGAAGCTGCCCCGCCGCGCCCCGCGCTGGCCCCCGACGAGCTGCTGTTTGTGGTGCGCGAGGCCTTCCGGAGCCAGCGCACCCAGTGCGGCCTCACGGCGGGCGTGCTGAACGCGCAGGTGCCGCTGGTGGTCGAGTCGATGATGCCGGCCAATGGGGTTATCTTCTCCGATGGCGTAGAAAGCGACTTTCTGCACTTCAACGCCGGGGCCATTGCCACCATTGGCGTAGCGCCGGAAAAGGCTAATCTGGTGGTGGCGTAAGGGCCGGGGACTTCCCTCACGCCGTTTTTGCTCGACTGCTACACTCATGCTATCAACTATGCCGAAGCCCTGCTTCGCCAGCTAAGTCTGCTACTGCTCCTTGCCGGTCCGGCTCTGGGCCAGACTTCGGCCGACACGGCCCGGCTGCGCCGCCACCTCGTGGCCCTTACCACCACGCCCGAGCCCCGCAACTACCAGCATCTGGCCAGCCTCAACCAGGCCGCCGACTATATTAAGACTGAACTAGCCGCCGCCGGGGGCCGGCCCGGCGAGCAGCCTTACGAGGTGCAGGGCCAGACCTACCGCAATGTGCTGGCCAGCTTCGGCCCCGAAACCGGCCCGCGCCTCATTATCGGGGCGCACTACGATGTGTGCGGCGAGCAGCCGGGCGCCGACGACAACGGCACCGGCGTAGCGGCGCTGCTGGAACTGGCCCGGCTGCTGGGCCGGCAGCCCGCGCTGCCCTACCGCATCGATTTGGTGGCTTATACGCTGGAAGAGCCACCTTTTTTTCGAACCCCGCAGATGGGCAGCTATGTGCACGCCCAGTCGCTGCACGCGGCCGGCGTGGCGGTGCGCGGCATGGTGGCGCTGGAAATGCTGGGCTACTACGACGACCGCAAAGGCAGCCAGCGCTACCCGCTGGCCCCGCTGAAATGGGTGTATGGCAGCCGGGGCAACTACGTAACCGTAGCCCAGAAATTTGGCAACGGCCGCTTTGGTCGGCAGTTTGGGCGGCGCTACAAAACGGCCGCCGCGCTGCCCGTCAGGCGCTTCAAGGCCCCCGCCTGGCTGCCGGGCATCGACTTCTCCGACCACCTCAACTACTGGCACTTCGGCTACCCGGCGGTGCTGCTCACCGACACGGCTTTCTACCGCAACCAGCACTACCACCAGCCCACCGACACGCTGGCCCGGCTGGATATGCGCCGCCTGGGCCTGGCCGTGGATGCCCTGCTGGCCGTGGTGCTGCAAGCGGGCAGCTAAACCCCGCTTCGGCCCGTCCGTAGGCAGTGCCAGCCTTGCCTCTCACATTCCAGGCTGCTTCAAGGATGAAGAACTGCTATGTTCCGGCGCTGCTGTTATTGCTGATTGGGCTGACTCGCTCTGTTTGCGCGCAGGTTCCTCAGCGCCTTTCCGATTCCAATACACTTGGCTGGCTGGCTTACTCGGGCGATTTCAAGCTGGCTGACCGCTGGAGTTTGCACACCGGTTATCAACTGCGGCGAGTGGAGCTGCTGGGCCGCCAGCAGCAGCACCTAGCCCGCGCCGGCCTCACGCGGCACCTGGGCCCGCGTGTAGATTTGGCCGCGGGCTACACCTTTCTGGCCACCAGCCCCTACGGCGACTATCCCACCGTAGCGGGCCGCCCACAACCAGAGCACCGAATCTATCAGGATATTACGCTCTACGATGAGCGGGGCCGCCTCCACCTGGAACACCGCCTGCGGCTGGAGCAGCGCTGGACGGGCCAGCGGTCCGACGAAGGGCAGGGGCCGGTAACCGACTGGCAGTACCAGAACCGTGGCCGTTACCAGCTGCTGGCCCGCCTGCCCCTCCAGGGCCCCAGCCTCGACGACCGGGAGTGGTACCTCAACGGCTTCGGGGAAATTTTCATCAGCTTCGGGCGCAATGTGGGCCTGAATGTGTTCAACCAGAACCGCCTCTCGGCCGGCCTGGGCTACCAGCTCGGGCCGAATTTGCAGCTGGAGCTCAACTACCTCAACCAAATCAGCCAGCACGGCAGCCCCGAGCCCGCTACGGGCCGGCCGGTGTTCGAGTACAACCACGGCCTGCGCCTTACTGCTCAAGTAAACGTGGATTTGCGCCGGGAGCATCGGTAACAGCTTGCTGGCCCACCCACACCCAGCCGCGCGGCACTTCCAGAAAGGCACGGCCATCTTCCAGCGTATGGAGCGTATGCTCGCGGCGCAGCAGCCGGGCCGGCCAGCCGTTCGGGAAATCCTCCGCGTCCAGCCATTCGTGCCGGCGGTGGGTGGTCCAGGTGAGTTGCTCGGCGCCGGGCAGCGACTGGAACTCCGGGGGCAGGGGCGGCCCGGTTGGCGCTGGTTCACCGAAGATGTTTTCGTACCAGCCGATGCGGCCCTGAATAGCGGCTACCACCTGCGACTGAGAGGCGAAATCGACGTTGCTGAGCCAGATAGCCAGGTAAACTGGCTCGGCCAGCTGGATGGCGGACTCCTGCCACTGAAAAAACGTTTGCAGCAGCCACGCGGCTCCCAGCTGCCGGAGCGGCCGGGGCAGCGGCGCGCTCTGCCAAAGCCAGTGGTGCAGCGGGCCGTGGCCAAGCTTCTCGTAGTGGTAGTGAAACTGCTGTACCCGGGCCACTGCCAGGGGCGGAGATGCAGCGGTCAGCTGCGCCGCCTGCCGGTGTTTTTGCTTGAATCCGCGCGGCTTCTTCATGGCTAAACTTACGTTAACTGAGGGAGATACTTGCTCAACTACTATATCTTTACTAAATAGCTATAGTTATCAGTGAGTCCTTACTAACCGCGCCGTTATGTCTCAGCTCCGCTGCCCCAAGTGCGAATCGATGGAAGCCACCAAAAGCGGCATTGTGGGCGGCCGGCAGCGGTATAAGTGCAGCAACTGCGGCTACCACTACTCGGTGGCCAAAACGGGTAAAGAAACCAACCCGTACTACGTCATCAAGGCCCTGCAGCTGTACATAGAGGGCGTAAGCTACCGCGAGATTGAGCGGCTGCTGGGCGTAAGCCACGTGAGCGTGATGAACTGGGTCAAGAAGTATGGCGTGAAGGCCCCACGGCAAACCGACTACCACCCAACCTATAAAATCCTCAACCAGAAGGAGCTGGCCGAGTTTTTCCAGCATCCGGACAACATCAAAGGCTCGGGCATGATGATAACCGAACTGGGCGACAAGTACATGCTGATTAAGTGGGAGCGGTTCCGGCAGGCCTGAAGCTATAGGGGCTTAGCGGAAATATAGCCAGCGTGCGGATTTCCGGGCGGAGATTTTTCTATTTAGGGGCACCGGAGCGCGGCCCTCGTGGCCGTGGGCTCCGGGATTGAACCAGCTTCGTTCCATCTCTTCCCCTCTCCATGCCAAACGTCCGCTACCCATTGGCCCTGAGTGCCTTGCTCGTGGCCGCTGCCGCCTCGGCCCAGGTGCAGCCCATGCCCCCCGGCAACCCACCCGCGCCGGCGCCCGCACCCCAGGCCCCGCCGCCGCCCGCCGCCGCCCCCACCGAGTCGGTGCCCTACGGGGCGGGACTGAAGGTGAACCTGTCGCCCGACGGCTCCAAATACTTCCGCATCATCAGCTGGCACCAGGTCTGGACGCGCTACAACCGTAACAACACCGGCTCGCAGCGCGTGGCCGGCGACCCCGAAAGCAGCACCTTCGATGTGGGCCTGCGCCGCTCGCGCCTGCTGCTGTACGCGCAGCTCAACCCGCGCTTTCTTATCATCACGCACCTGGGCATCAACAACCAGAACGCCGTGAGCGGGGGCGTGGGCATCGGCGACCCGGGCAAAAAGCCCCAGCTGTTCGTGCACGAGGCGGTGGTTGAGTACAAGGTGTTCAAGTACATGAACATCGGGGCGGGGCTGCACTACCAGAACGGCATTTCGCGCATGACGCGCACCAGCACGCTCAACTTTCTGGCCTACGACGCGCCCATCGTCAACTGGCCCACCATCGAGAAAACCGACCAGTTTGCCCGCTGGCTGGGTATTTATGCCAAGGGCCGCATCGGTAAGCTCGATTACGTGCTGTCGGTCAACGACCCGTTTGCCACCAACCAGGCCCTGACGCCCGCCACCCAGCCGCTGAACGTGGCCGACTTCAACCCGCGCAACTCCCACAAAACCTACCAGGGCTATCTGGCCTACGAATTCCTCGACCAGGAAGCCAACCTGCTGCCTTACCAGACGGGCTCGTACCTGGGCACCAAGCGCGTGTTTAATATCGGCGCGGGCTTCCTGTTTAACCAGGACGCCATGATTTCGCGCACCGGCGCCGTGCCCGTGCCCGCCCCGGCCGACCCGTTTGTGAGCGTGCCCAACCGCCTGCAGAACCTGGGCATCTGGTCGGCCGACGTGTTCTACGACTCGCCTATCAACAAGGACGCCGGCACGGCCCTGACGGCCTACGGCGTGTACTACAACTATAATTTCGGCAGCAACTACGTGCGCAACATCGGCAGCCTGAACCCGAGCGGTGCGGGCGGCTCCAGCGCCATTCCGGGCGCCGGCTCGCTGCGCGGCAACGCCTACCCAACCATTGGTACCGGCTCGGCGGTGTACGGGCAGGTGGGCTATCTGCTGCCCAAAAATACGCTCGGCGAGAAGGCCCGGCTGCAGCCCTACGCCGCCTGGATGCACGGCAACTACGACGGGCTGGAGGCCATCGGGGCCAAAGACGTGAACGTGTACGACCTGGGGGCCAACGTGCTGCTCGACGGCCACAACGCCAAGTTCACGCTCAACTACCGCGCCCGCCCCGACTACTCCAACCCCCAAAACATCAACTACCGGAGCGAAATCACCCTGCAGACCATGATTTTCCTGTAAGTGATTTGGTGAAGTGGTGATTTGGTGAGAGCCGTTCAGTGCGCATCACCCGAGCCATTATCACCAAGGCCCTCGAATAGCAAACTCATCAAATCACCACCTCACCAAATCACCATCTCGCATTATGGAACCAGATGTACAGCGCCGCGGCTACCCGCCCACCGTCGAGGCTTCGGCCACGCACGATAACAACCAGGTCTCGACCAGCAAAATCTGGCAGGTAATTACGTCGTCCTCGGTCGGGACAGTGATTGAGTGGTACGACTTCTACATTTTCGGGTCGCTGGCCACCATTATTTCCACGCTCTATTTTCCCAAAGACAACCCGCTGGCGGCGCTGCTGGCCACGCTGGCCGCCTTTGCGGTGGGCTTTGTGGTGCGGCCGTTCGGCGCTATTGTGTTTGGCCGCATCGGCGACATGGTGGGGCGTAAGTACACGTTTCTGCTCACGCTGCTGCTGATGGGCGGCTCCACGTTTGCCATCGGGCTGGTGCCCACGTTTGCCTCGATTGGGGTGGCGGCACCCATTCTGCTGTTTCTGCTGCGCGTGGTGCAGGGCCTGGCCCTGGGCGGCGAGTACGGCGGGGCCGCCACCTACGTGGCCGAGCACTCGCCCGATAACCAGCGTGGCTACTACACCAGCTTTATCCAGACCACGGCCACCATTGGCCTGTTCGTGAGCATTGCCGTGCTGATTGGCACCCGGCTGAGCGTGGGCGACGAGGCCTTCAAGACCTGGGGCTGGCGCATTCCGTTCCTGCTCTCGGGCGTGCTCGTGATTGCCTCCTACTACATCCGCCGCAAGCTCGATGAGTCGCCGCTGTTTGCCAAAGCCAAGGCCGAAGGCACCACCAGCAAGTCGCCGCTGCGCGACTCGTTCGTGGAGCCCGAAAACCGCAAGCTGGTGCTGCTGGCGCTGTTTGGCGCGACCATGGGCCAGGGCGTGGTGTGGTACACGGGGCAGTTCTACGCCTACTTTTTCCTGCAAACTGTGCTCAAGATCGAGCAGATTCCGGCCAGCATTATTCTGTGCGTAGCGCTGCTGCTGGCCACGCCGTTCTTTATCTACTTCGGCAGCCTCTCCGACCGCATCGGCCGCAAGCGCATCATCATGACGGGGCTGCTGTGCGGGGCCATCTTCACCATCCCCATTTTCTACGGGTTGAAAGCGTTTGCGGGCCCCATAGTGGAGAAAACGGCTGCCACCGTGGATGCCGCCGGCGTGGCCGTGCCCGCCGTGATGGTAGCCAACGAGCCCAACATGGTCGCGCTTACCATTCTGATTTTCTTCCTCGTACTCTTCGTAACGATGGCCTACGGTCCGATTGCCGCCTACCTCGTCGAGCTGTTCCCGACGAAGGTGCGCTACACGTCGCTCTCGGTGCCCTACCACATCGGCAACGGCATTTTCGGGGGCCTGGTGCCCTTGATTTCGACGGCCATGGTGGCCTGGGCCGCCGCGCAGCCCCACGGGTTCCTGCAGGACCACAGCATCTACTTCGGCCTAGTGTATCCGGTGGTCATTGCCCTGATAACCTTCATCATCGGCTCGCTTTACATGAAAGACGTGCGCAACGTGCGCATCATGGACTAGCCCTGCGGCCCCGGCCGGGTGACAAGCGCAAGTCCGCCGGGCCATTGGTTCGGCGGATTTTGCTTGCTTTGGCCCCGAGCCGTTCACCAGTAATCATCTCCAGCATGCCCAACTCCCAACTTCCCGAGCGGCTCGAACAGAAGCCTGAACAGCGGCGCGGGCAGCGGCTGCTGTTTGTGGCGCTGCTGTTTGGCGTGCTGCTCAACTTCCCGCTGCTGGGCGCCTTCAGCCACGATGCCCGCCTGGCCGGCATTCCGGTGCTTTACCTCTACGTGCTGGCCGCCTGGGCCGCATTGGTCGCCCTCACCGGCTGGCTGGTGAAGGTGAGATAGTGAGATGGTGAAATGGTGAGTTGACGTGTTGGGGGCCTGGATGAACTAGTTGGCCCTTCGACCCCAATACCCGACCCCGGCAGTCAGACTGTCTTCAGCCAAATTCGCCTTCTATAAACGCCTTCTACAATCCCGTCGCTCGAACAGCAAACTCACCATCTCACCATTTCACCACCTCACCGCATGT
The DNA here is from genome assembly GCF_000382225.1 of Hymenobacter aerophilus DSM 13606. Lineage (GTDB taxonomy): Bacteria > Bacteroidota > Bacteroidia > Cytophagales > Hymenobacteraceae > Hymenobacter > Hymenobacter aerophilus. The sequence continues at coordinate 12,805 of NZ_KB907832.1, read as the reverse complement.
CTCCGCTGCTGGTAATCGGTTTTTCGTTTGGCTACCTCGGGCTGCTGTTCGGGGTGGCGTATGCGGCCGAGCGGCGGGTGGCGGCGCGCCGAAGCTGGGTGAGCAACCCCTACGTGTACGCCCTGAGCATGGCCGTGTACTGCACCGCCTGGACCTACTACGGCTCGGTGGGGCGGGCCGCGTACTTTGGGCTGGAATTCGTGGGCATCTACTTGGGGCCCACGCTGATGGCGCCGCTGGCCTGGCTGGTGCTGCGCAAAATCATCCGCATCTGCCGCGCCCAGCGCCTCACCTCCATTGCCGACTTCATCTCGGCCCGCTACGGCAAGAGTGCCGGGCTGGGCGCCCTGGCCACCGTGGGCTGCGTGCTGGGCGTGCTGCCCTACATTTCGCTGCAAATCAAGGCCATTGCCGATTCGTTCGAGATGCTCACCCACGGGCCCAGCACGCTGGGGCTGCCCATCGGCGACGCGGCGGCCGTGACGTCGGCGTTCTACACGACGGTGGTGCTGGCCTTTTTTACCATCGTGTTCGGGGTGCGCTCGGTCGAGGCCACCGAGCGGCACGAGGGCATGGTGCTGGCCGTGGCCCTGGAAAGCGTGTTTAAGCTGGTGGCCTTCCTGGTGGCCGGCCTGTTCGTGGCCTACGGGCTGTTCCATGGCTTCGCCGACGTGTTCGAGCGGGCGGCGGCGGTGCCCGATTTGCGGCGCCTGTTCACGCTGGAAGGCGCCGGCACCACGCCCGGCCAGTGGCTGACGCTGCTGCTGCTGAGCATGTCGGCCATCCTGCTGCTGCCCCGGCAGTTTCAGGTGAGCGTGGTAGAAAACGTGAACGAGGACCACCTGCGCAAGGCCATGTGGCTGTTTCCGCTCTACCTCATCGTCATCAACCTGCTGGTGCTGCCGCTGGCTTTCGGGGGGCGCCTGCTCGATGCCACCGGCCGCCTCGACGCCGATATGTACGTGCTGGCCCTGCCGCTGCAGGCCGGCCGGCCCTGGCTGGCGCTGTTCATTTACCTCGGCGGGCTGTCGGCGGCCAGCAGCATGATTATCGTCGAAACCATTGCCCTGAGCGTGATGATCAGCCACCATTTGCTTATGCCGCTGCTCGTGCGCGAGCCGGTGGGCCGGGCCGAGGGGCCGCGCTGGTTTGCCCGGCTCGGGCAGCTGGCCCTGCACAGCCGGCGGCTGGCGGTGGGGCTGGTGCTGGCGCTGGCGTTTGGCTACTACGCGGCCGTGGGCCACTTGCTGCCGCTGGTGAACATCGGGCTGATTTCGTTTGCGGCGGTGGCCCAGTTCGGGCCGGTGGTGCTGGGCGGGCTGTACTGGCAGGGCGGCACCCGCGCCGGGGCCACGGCCGGCCTGCTGGCGGGGCTGCTGCTGTGGCTTTATACCCTCGTACTGCCCACCATGGTAGGGGCGGGGCTGCTGTCCGAAACCCTGCTGACCCAGGGGCCACTGGCCCTAAGCTGGCTGCGGCCCGAGGCGCTGCTGGGCCTGTCGGGCCTCGATCCGCTTTCGCACGGGCTGTTCTGGAGCTGGTTTTTCAATGTGGGGCTGTACGTGGGCGTGTCGCTGCTGGGGCGGGCGCCCTCGGCGCTGGAGCAGCGGCAGGCCGAGCTGTTCGTGCACGTATTCCGCCACGAGCCGGGCTTTGAAACCAGCCCGACCGGCTGGCACAGCGCCGCCACGCTGCCCGATGTGCGGGCGCTGCTGACCGGCTTTCTGGGCAGGAAGCGCACCGTGCAGGCGCTTAACGCCTTCCACGAACACTTCCCCGGCGCCTCGCCCCAGCCCGACTACGCCAACGGCCCGGCCCGGCCCGGCGCCGGCCCAACTTCGGTCAGTGCCGGCCCAAATTCGGGCGCCAACGGGACGGATTCGCTTGACGACGCGCCGGACCCGCCGGCCGACCCGCGGCTGCTTTCCTATGCCGAGAAGCTGCTGGCCGGCGCCATTGGGCCGGCCTCGGCGCGGCTGCTGCTGCGCTCTTCGGTGGGCGTGGAGGATATCAGTTTCGATAATGTGGTGGTGATTCTCAAGGAAAGCCAGCAGCTGCTGGAGGCCAACCGCCAGCTCCAGAAGCAGCAGCGGCAGCTCCAGGCCCTCACCACGCAGCTTCAGCAGGCCTACAATCAGCTCCAGGTACTCGACCAGCACAAAGACGAGTTCCTCTACACCGTTACCCACGAGCTGCGCACGCCCCTGACCAGCATCCGGGCCCTGTCGGAAATCCTGAGCGACAACCCCGAGCTGGACGAGGCGGAGCGCCACCGGTTTCTGCACACCATCACCCGCGAGGCCGAACGCCTGAGCCGGCTGATTGCGCTGGTGCTCGATCTGGAGAAGTACGAGTCGGGCACGGTGCGCCTCGACAAGGCCGCCCTCGATGTGGCCGACCTCATCACCGACGCCCTCGAAGCCGTGGGGCCCCAGCTGCGGGCCAAGCAGATTCAGCTGGATGTGGCCGTGCCGCCCGCCCTGCCCGGCCTGCCCGCCGACCGCGACCGGCTGATGCAGGTGCTGGTGAACCTGCTCAGCAACGCCATCAAATCGTGCCGGGCCGAGGGGGCGGGGCGCATTGGGGTGGGGGTGCAGCCCACGGCCGGCGGCCTGCGCCTGTGGGTGGAAGACAATGGGAAGGGCATCGCGCCGGAGTTTCACCAGCTCATTTTCGACAAGTTCTACCAGGCCCAGCACCAGACCACCCGCAAACCCGAGGGCTCGGGCCTGGGCCTGGCCATCACCCAAAAAATAGTGGAGCTGCACGCCGGCCGTATCTGGGTGGAAAGTGAAATCGACCGGGGCGCCCGGTTTTCGCTGGAAATCCCGCTCCACTTGTCATCCTGAGCGCAGCGAAGGACCTATACAGAGGGTACTGTCAGATAGCACCTTCTGTATAGGTCCTTCGCTGCGCTCAGGATGACAAGTGGAGTTCCGTATAGGTCCTTCGCTGCGCTCAGGATGACAAGGTTGAAACTAACTTTATCCAATGTTTAACACCTCGCAAAATGAACGCTGGCTACTACGTTTATATCACGGCCAACCCGACCAAAACTGCGCTCTACACCGGCCTGACCAACGACCTTCACACCCGGTTGCGGCAGCACTTCGAAAACCGCGGTACTAAGAGCACTTTTGCTGGTCGGTATTCCTGCTATCAACTGCTGTATTTCGAGCATTTTCAGGATGTTAATCAGGCTATTGCGCGTGAAAAGGAAATAAAAGGCTGGACCCGCGAGAAAAAGAACATGCTGATTACGCAACTAAACCCGCATTGGCAACCCATTGATCCAACCGCTTGGCAGGATGGGGCGCAGTAGTTGGATTGGTAAAAGCTCAACCCACCTCTGTCATCCTGAGCGGAGCGAAGGACCTATGCAGGAGGCAATGCTTGATATTAGCTTCTGTATAGGTCCTTCGCTGTGCTCAGGATGACAGAGGCGGGGCAACCGCGCAAGAACTTTCCTATGAAGACAAACCCGCACATTCTCATCGTCGACGACGAACCCAACATCGTCATGTCGCTCGAATTTCTGATGCGCAAGGCCGGCTACCAGGTCAGCATTGCCCGCAACGGCACGGAGGCGCTGGAGGCCATAGCCCGGACGCCCTTTGCGCTGCTGCTGCTCGATATTATGATGCCCGACGTGGACGGCTACCAGGTGTGCCGCGCCGTGCGGGCCCACCCGCGCCAGCCCGATACGCGGGTGGTGTTTCTGAGCGCCAAGAGCAAGGAGGCCGACGTACAGCGGGGCTACGAGGCAGGCGCCGACCTCTACCTGACCAAGCCTTTCAGCACCCGCCAGCTCATGGAGAAAATAAAGGAGCTGCTGACCACCGACATCCCCTGAGCCGGCCCCGACACCGCCCGAAAAACGAACCACAAACCCTGCAATCTACCCCCAGCCATGCCCACCTACGCCGCCGATTACGCCGCCAGCCTCGCCGACCCGGCCGGTTTCTGGGCCGGACAGGCCGCCCGCCTGAGCTGGCACCACGACCCGCCCCGGCCGGTGCTGAGCCAGGACGAGGCCACCGGGTTCTACCGCTGGTTTCGGGGCGGCCGGCTGAACACCTGCTGGCTCTGCCTCGATTACCACGTAGCCAACGGCCGCGCCGACCAGCCCGCCCTGCACTACGATTCGACCGTGACCAACGTGCGCCAGACCTACACCTACGCCCAGCTGCTCGACCTGACGGCCCGGCTGGCCGGGGGCCTGCGGGAGCAGGGCGTGGAGTCCGGCGACCGGGTGATTATCTACATGCCCAATATGCCCGAGGCAGTGGTGGCTATGCTGGCCTGCGCCCGGCTGGGGGCGGTGCATTCGGTGGTATTCGGGGGCTTTGCGCCGCCCGAGCTGGCCGTACGCATCGACGATGCCCAACCCCGCGCCATCATCTGCGCCTCGGCCGGCATGGAAATCGACCGCCCGATACCCTACCTGCCGCTGGTGCGCGAGGCGCTGGCGCTGGCCGCGCATCAGCCGGCCTGTGTGGTAGTAAGTCAGCGCGACTTTTGCCCGGCCGAGCTGCCCGCCGAACCCGCCACGGCCGTTTCGGACGCGGCGGCCGGTGCCGGCCAGGTTAAGGCGGTAGCCCCGGGCGAAGCGGCCGGCGAGGAAACCCCTTCCGAAGACCCAGCCCGAACCAATTCAGGAGTAAGCCGGGGTGATTTGGCTCCAGGTCGGACCAATTTAGGTCCAAGTCGAGCCTCTGAGGACCCCGGCCGAGCTAATTTAGGTCTAAGTCGAGCCTCTGAACACCCCAACCGAGCCAATTTAGCTCCAGGTCGGGCCTCTGAACACCCCGGCCGGGCCTCTGAACACCCCGGCCGGACCTCTGAACACCTCGGCCGGACCTCTGAACACCCCGGCCGGGCCTCTGAACACCCTGGCGCGGCGGGAGCGGCCACGCGTTTTGTCGACTACCAACAGCTGCTGGAAGCGGCGCCGGTGGCGGCCGTGCCGGTTGATGCTACGGCCCCGTTGTACATTCTGTACACCAGCGGCACCACCGGCCGGCCCAAGGGCGTAGTGCGCGAGCATGGCGGGCACGCCGTGGCCCTGCGCTACAGCATGGGCGCCGTGTTCGGGCTGCAACCGGGCGACACCATGTTCAGCGGTTCGGATATCGGCTGGGCCGTGGGCCACAGCTACATCGTGTACGGGCCGCTGCTGCTGGGCGCCACTACGGTGCTGTTCGAGGGCAAGCCCGTGCGCACGCCCGACGCGGGCACGTTCTGGCGCTTATGCGCCGACTACGGCGTAAACGTGCTGTTCACGGCGCCCACCGCCATCCGTGCCATCCGCAAGGAAGACCCCGCAGGCGCGCTGGCCCAGCGCTACGATTTGAGCCAGCTCCGCCACCTGTTTCTGGCCGGCGAGCGGTGCGACCCCGCCACTTACGACTGGGCCGGCGCGCTGCTGGGCGTGCCCGTCGTGGACCACTGGTGGCAGACGGAGTCGGGCTGGCCCATGCTGGCCTCCTGCGTGGGCTACCCCGATGCGGCGCCGGCCCGCGCCGGCTCGGCCGGCCACCCCGTGCCGGGCTACGACCTGCAGATTCTGGATGAAGAAGGCCAGCCCGTGCCGGCCGGCACCACCGGCCTCGTGGCCCTGCGCCTACCGCTGCCGCCCGGCTGCCTGCCCACGCTCTGGCACGATGACGCCCGTTTTCAGCAGGCCTACCTCGACCAGTTCCCGGGCTACTACCTCTCGGGCGACGGCGGCTACCGCGACGTCGAGGGCTACTGCTACATTATGGGCCGGGTCGATGACGTAATAAACGTGGCCGGCCACCGCCTGAGCACCGGCGAACTGGAAGGCATCGTGGCCGCCCACCCGGCCGTGGCCGAGTGCGCCGTGCTGGGCGTTTTCGATGAGCTGCGGGGCCAGGTGCCAATGGGCCTCGTGGTGCTCAAAGACGGCGCCGTGCTGCCCGAAACCGAGCTGGAGCAACAACTCGTGCAGCTAGTGCGCCAGCAGGTGGGGGCGGTGGCCTGCTTCCGGCAGGCGGCCGTAGTGGCGCGGCTGCCCAAAACCCGCTCGGGCAAAATCCTGCGCAAAACCCTGCGTCAATTGGCCGACGGCGAAGAATTTGCGGTACCTTCCACTATTGATGACCCCGCTATTCTTGCTGAAATCCGGGCCGTGCTGCAGCGGCGGGGGATATTCAGGAGCGGTACCCCACCCCCCGGCCCCCTCCCCTCCGGGAGAGGGGGAGCCTGACGGTTTAGCTGGCTGTCTTACTTTTAGCTTTCTTGATTTTTTGCTCTGCTTACGCTCAACGTTAACTTTTTCCAACCTACTCGCCTGACCTGGCTCCCCCTCTCCCGGAGGGGAGGGGGCCGGGGGGTGGGGTAACCCCGAACATTCTACCGATATGCCTACGCCTACCACCCCCCAACACGCCCGCATCCGCACCATCGAGGAATACCACGAGGCCTACCACCTCAGCACCCGCCACCCCAACGAGTTCTGGGACTCGGTGGCCGCGCCCTTCACCTGGCGCCGCAAGTGGGAGACGGTAATGGTGTCGGACATGGCCGCCGGCGAAACTACGTGGTTTGCAGGGGCGCGGCTCAACATCACCGAAAACTGCCTCGACCGCCACCTGGCCCAGCGCGGCAACAAGCTGGCCCTCATCTACGAGCCCAACGACATCAAGGAGCGCCACCTGCGCCTGACCTACCGCGAGCTGCACCAGCGCGTGTGCCAGTTCGCCAATGTGCTGCTGAATAACGGCGTGGAGAAGGGCGACGTGGTGTGCCTCTACATGCCCATGATTCCGGAGTTGACCATTGCCGTGCTGGCCTGCGCCCGCATCGGGGCGGTGCACTCGGTGATTTTTGCCGGCTTCTCGGCTACCGCCATTGCCGACCGCGTGAACGACGCCCGGGCCAAGCTGGTGATTACCTCCGACGGCCTCAACCGCGGCGCCAAGCAGATTCCGGTGAAGCGCGTGGTGGATGAGGCCCTCGAAACCTGCGACTCGGTGCGCAAAGTGGTGGTTGTCGAGCACCTGGGCTGGCCGGTGCAGATGGACGAGGAGCGCGACGTGTGGTACCACGAGGAGGCCGAGGACGTGGCCAAAACCTGCCCCGCCGAGGAAATGAAGGCCGAGGATCCGCTGTTCATCCTCTACACGTCGGGCAGCACCGGCAAGCCCAAGGGCGTAGTGCACACCACCGCCGGCTACATGGTGTGGGCCGATTATACCTTCCGCAACGTGTTCCAGGTGGAGGAAAACGACGTGTTCTGGTGCACCGCCGACGTGGGCTGGGTCACGGGCCACACCTACCTGATTTACGGCCCGCTGCTGGCCGGCTCCACCACCCTCATGTTCGAGGGTATCCCCACCTACCCCGACGCCGGCCGCTTCTGGGAGGTAATTGACAAGCACTCGGTCAGCGTGTTTTACACCGCGCCCACCGCCATCCGGGCCCTCATGGCCGAGCCGCTCGACAACGTGCTCAGCTACTCGCTCGACTCGCTGCGGGTGATTGGCTCGGTGGGCGAGCCCATCAACGAGGAGGCCTGGCACTGGTACAACGAGCACGTGGGCAAAGGCCGCTGCCCGCTCGTGGACACCTGGTGGCAGACCGAAACCGGCGGCATCATGATTTCGGCGCTGGCCGGCGTTACGCCCTCCAAGCCGGCCCGCGCCGGCCTGCCGCTGCCCGGCGTGTGGCCCGTGCTGCTGCGTCAGGACGGCACCGAAATCGAAGGCAACGACGAGGAAGGCTACCTGGCCATCAAGCAGGCCTGGCCGGCCATCATCCGCACCACCTGGGGCGACCACAACCGGGCCGTGCAGACCTACTTCGCGCCCTACCCCGGCTACTACTTCACCGGCGACGGCGCCCGCCGCGACGCCGACGGCCTGTACCGCATCATCGGCCGGGTGGATGACGTTATCAACGTGAGTGGCCACCGCTTCGGCACGGCCGAAATCGAAAACGCCATCAACGAAAACCCCCACGTGATTGAAAGCGCGGTGGTCGGCTACCCGCACGAGGTGAAGGGCCAGGGCATCTACGCCTACATCATCTGCAACGAGGGCGCCTGCCGCAACGAGGCCGACAAGCCCCGCATCGAGGCCAGCGTCATTGAAACCGTGGTGGCCGAAATCGGGAAAATCGCCCGGCCCGATAAAATCCAGATCGTAACCGGCCTGCCCAAAACCCGCTCGGGCAAAATCATGCGCCGCATCCTGCGCAAAATTGCCGAGGGCGACACCAGCAGCCTCGGCGACACCTCTACGCTGCTCGACCCGGAAGTGGTGGACGAGATTATCAAAGGCGCCAGATAAGCAGCATTGCCCAAGCGGGGCATTGGTAAATCAACCGGATATTGCCCGTTGAAGCCAACTCCAGTCAGTAAAAAAGCCCCTCTGCCGGATTGGCGGAGGGGCTTTTTTACTGATTAAAGTTGGCTTAGAAACGGCTCAGGTAGTCCCGGTCAGCGGACTTGTTCTTGCCTTTCTTCTTTTTCTTGCTGCCCGACGAGAGCCACACGACCAGGCCCGCCGTAACGGCGCCGATGGTGGCCATCTTGGTGATAAAGGCGGTGCGGTTGTATTTCCACTCCATATCGTAGCCTTTCTCGGCCCAGATGTTGGGCAACTTGCCGTGGGCCATATCAGCTACAATGCCTTCCATTACGTTTACGCGGTCGGCCAAAATTAGCGGCAGCCAATGTTTGTACTCGTTCTCGCTGTACTTAAAGGCCTGGCGGCGGATCATGCCGCTCAGGCCGCTGGGTGGCTCCGGCGTACCAAACACGGCCGACACCTTAGGCCGCTCAATGGACTTTAGAAGCTCTTCGTTGACGGGTTGCAGATTATCGGGACGGTGTTTGCTATTGGGGTCCTCCGCCACGTTCATACGGTCGCGCATGGGGTAGGTGGGGTCGTTTTTGGGGTCGGCGTCGACGCCCCAACCTTTAATCGACTTCGGGTCGATGGGCGTGTTTATTTTGTTGTCTTTCATGGGAAGGCGAGGTTACTGGTTGGCGGTTGGGGGCATGAGCACGGTTTTGATGCAGTTATCCAGCTTATTGGCGAACATGCGGTAGCCGTCGGCTACTTCTTCCAGTGGCATGCGGTGCGTAATTAGCCCTTTCGGGTTTAGCACGCCGTTCTGCACGTGGTCAATCAGGCGCGGCAGCAGGCGCTTCACTGAGGTCTGGTTGCCCCGGATGGTCAGGCCCTTATTCATGGCATTGCCAATGGGTACCAGGTTGTCGGTGGGGCCATACACGCCCACAATCGACACCACGCCGCCCTTTTTCACCGAGTTGATGGCCCAGTGCAGGGCCGTGGCCGAGCCCGCCTGCAACAGCAGCTTGCGGCCGGTGATAGTTTGCAGGGCATTGCCGGCGGCTTCAGCGCCAACGGCATCAATCACGCAATCGGCCCCCATCCAGTCGGTGATTTTTTTGATGAACATCACCGGGTCGCCTATTTCCTCGAAGTTGTAGGCCTCACAGTAGGAGTAGTTGCGGGCGAAGTCGAGGCGGTACTCTTCTTTATCGATGATAATTACCCGCCCCGCCCCGAACAGCCAGGCGCAGCGCGCGGCCATAATGCCAATGGGGCCGGCGCCAAAAACCACTACCGTGTCGCCGGTCTGAATGCCAGCCATTTCGGCGGCCTGGTAGCCGGTGGGCACTACATCGGTGAGCAGCACGGCATCATCCAGGTCCATGTCGGCCGGGATGATAACCGGACCCACGTTGGCGTAGGGCACGCGGGCATATTCGGCCTGCCCCCCATCGAAGCCGCCGGCTGTGTGGGAGTACCCGAAAATGGCACCCACGGCCGTTGCCTCCGTGTTCGACTCATGACAATTGCCAAACATACCCTGCCGGCAGAAGTGGCACTCGCCGCAGGCAATGTTGAAGGGTATAATCACCCGGTCGCCTACTTTTACTTTGGTCACCTCAGAGCCGATTTCAACTATCTCGCCAACGAATTCGTGGCCGAAAGTGGAGCCCACGCGGGTGTCCGGGATGTTGCCGTTGTAGAGGTGCAGGTCGGAACCGCAGATGCAGGTTCGCAATACCTTCACAATGGCATCCTGGGGATGCTTGATTTCCGGCATGGGTTTCTGCACGGCACGGACCCGCTTGGGGCCCCGGTAGTCCATTGCTAGCATAAGAATTCTGGAAAGTAGGAGAAAGAGAAAACTCGGTGAAGCCAAGCAACTGAGCAGCGAAACAGGTGCAGCTCTCAGCCTGACTTTTACCGATTTACTTACTTTCTAGCCGGCCAGAAAGTTGTTACGGTCGCGCTTAAAGCCCTTCTATGACAAAGTCTTTACCACTACATAAGCGGAACGGAGCCGAATCAACGCTACTGATTAGTAGGTGATTCGGCTCCTTTGTAACTGGTTCAGGCGGGGCTAGGTGCTTGCCCGGTTATTTATAGTTGAGGAGTTGAGGTAGGAGGCGGGGGTTACAACGCGAGAGGCGCAGCCGGCAGCACTTTGCCCGTCACTTCGCCAAACCCGATGCGCACGCCGTCTTTCTCGGCAAAGCCGCGCATCGTCACCCGGTCGCCGTCCTGCAGAAACTTGCGCTCCGTGCCGTCGGCCAACTCCAGCGGACGGGTGCCGCGCCAAGTCAGTTCCAGCATCGAACCCAGCGAGTCGGGCGTGGTGCCCGAAATAGTGCCCGAGGCGTACAGGTCGCCCACCTGCTGGTTGCAGCCGTTGGAGGCGTGGTGGGCCAGCTGCTGGGCCATGCTCCAGTACATGAGCCCGAAGTTGGCGTACGACACGGCCGTTTCGGTGCCGCCCTCGGGCTGAATGGTGACTTCCAGGTTGACGTCGAAGTTGTGGTCGCCGGTCTGGCGCAGGTACAGCAGCGGCTCAGGCTCCTGCACCGGCCCGGGAATGCGGAAGGGCTCCAACGCATCGAGCGTGACCACCCAGGGCGCCACGCTGCTGCCGAAGCTCTTGCCCAGAAACGGCCCCAGCGGCACGTATTCCCAGCTCTGAATGTCGCGGGCGCTCCAGTCGTTGAACAGCATCAGCCCGAAAATGTAGTCCTCGGCGCTCTGCACCGGCAGCGTATCGCCGAGCTTAGTGGGGCGGCCCACCACAAAGGCCATTTCCAGCTCGAAATCCAGCTGCTGGCAGGGCCCGAAGGTGGGTGCGGTGGCATCGGGGGCCTTGCGCTGACCGTTGGGCCGCCGGATGTCGGTGCCGCTGACCACGATGGAGCTGGCCCGGCCGTGGTAGCCGATGGGGATGTGGCGCCAGTTGGGCAGCAACGCGTTGGCCGGGTCGCGGAACATGGCGCCCACGTTGGTGGCGTGCTCGATGCTGGAGTAGAAGTCGGTGTAGTTCTGGGGCTTCACGGGGCGCAGCATCTGCACGGCATCCTGGCGGAGCAGGCACTCGCGCATGGCCTCGGGCTGGTCGCGCAGGGCGGGGTTGTCGTGGCGCAGCAACTCGCTTACCCGCTCGCGCACGGCCCGCCACGCCGGCCGGCCCAGGGCAATAAACCGGTTGAGGCTGCGACGCCGGAACACCTTGGGCATCTTGGGGCCCAGCTCTAAATCCTCGAAAAAGCCGAACTGAGCCACGGCGTACAAATCGAGCACGTACTCGCCGATGGCCACGCCCAGCCGCGGGCCCCGCTCCGGGGTTTCGAACACGCCAAATGGCAGGTTTTGGATGGGAAAGTCGCTGTTGGGCAGAATGTCAATCCAGGAGCGCAGGGCGGGGTCGTTGGGGTTAGGCATATTGGCGGGCTGGTTGGAGTGGATAGGGTAGTGGACAGCGCAAAGGTAGAAGGGCGGGCGGAATGGACAGTGGTTGGTTGCGGCCTACGCGAAATGCCACTCATGTTACAGATTGCTTTTCTCGCAGAGGTATCCATTGTGGATGCAACCAGGTTCGATGGAAATTGTGTCGGGGCTACGGTAATCATAGAAGACATGTGATTTGGGCTGACGTTATTTACCTCCAAAGGCCTTGTGGCGCTTAGGCAGAGTGCATCTAAAGCCCTAAATCGATTTCCAACCAGCTTATGCGGGCAGCGCACACGGTTAAAACAATTAAGTCGCAGGTACATATTATAGCTCCGGCGGCCATGATCTGGGCACACATCACAAACGTGCGGCTGGAGCAATTTGCTGATCCGTTGCTATTTCGGCTGCTAGATGTGCCTAAACCGTTGCGGGCCGATCTGTTGACGGAAGGCGTGGGCGGTTGTCGCACGGCACACTTTGCTAATGGCAAAAAGTTTGAGCAGCGAATTCTGCGTTGGGAGCCCCATACCCATTACGCTTTTAGCTTTAATCCCGAGCCTGGCTTTCGGGTGGGCTATCTGTTTGAGTTGTCGGCGGGAATGTTTCGCATGTTAGCCGGGGCCTACGAGCTGCACGAAGATGCGAATCACACCGTGCTAACGCTGCGCACCGAGTATAGCGTCCAGCGTAATATGCGGTGGCTATTGCTGGGGCCCATAACGGCAGTGCTCTACCTGTTTCAACGTTATTTGCTGCGCTCCATCAAACGAAACGCTGAACATGAGACAATGAAGCTGTTTAGGAAGTAGTCAGTCAGGCGCAAAACAGAAAAGACTCCCACAAAAGCGGGAAATTTGAGGTGCGACCCATCTCCTTTCCCTCCCTCATGGAAGTCTTGAGCAAAGATATAATTACCCGCTGGATACTGCCCTTGTTGCCGGCCCGTGCTGGTGGCCGCCGCGCAAGCGTCGACCTGGCTGAGGTGGTGGGCGCCATCTGCTACAAGCTCAAAACAGGCTGCCAGTGGCGCTGGCTGCCCGTAAAAG
>NZ_KB907831.1 GCF_000382225.1 Hymenobacter aerophilus DSM 13606 | reverse complement strand
TCACCGATGCGGGCCTGACGGTGGCCTTGTGGATCACCGATGCCTGGTGGGCCTATGTGGACCGGCTGCCAGCCGAGCAGCGCGTGGAGGACAAAACGCAGCTCCAGCGCCTGGAGCGCAAACATCTCACCTTACGCACCCGCCTCAAGCGGCTCACGCGCAAGACTATTTGCTTCTCAAAGAAGACGTTCTTCCATGACGGCGTCATCAGCCTGTTCATTCACCACTTCTTCTTTCAATCCTCCAATTCTACTTAATTAACACACGACCAAAATATATAAAAATAAAAAACAAGAATTAGAGAAAGAATATAAAATAAATTAACAAAAATATATACAAAATATAATTCCAAATTATCAAAAAGACAAAATTGAATACAATAGAAAATTAGTTGAGTATAAAAATCCAGCCATAATTTTAGAATACCGCAAAGCAAAGCTTGCAGAAGCTTTGCGCAAATCGGCCAATATTGTAAGACATAAACATCCAGAGAATTACATAGTAGGAGCATCCGAAACTATGTTCCTACAATCTCTTATAAATAGATTTCCAGATAAAATATATATTAATTATACTTTTCAATACGAAAATGGCCCCGCCTTATACTTGCCTGATTTTATTATTTATGACAAATCCACAAACATCTATATAGACATTGAAATTGATGAGCCATACATAGGAGCAACAGGACAACCAATACATTATGAAGGGTCTGACAATAAGCGTGACCAAGCATTCAATGCTCATAACTGGGTGGTCATTAGATTTGCAGAGTCACAGGTTGTTTCTCAACCGGATGAATGCTGCAACTTAATTCTTAATGTTCTTAGCAAATTATCATTTGATTTAATTAGAGCTGATTCCGAATCAGAATTGCCATTAAGCGTTACCCAATGGACAAGAGAAGTTGCTCATAAAATGGCATTTACGAGATTCCGTAATACTTATTTAAATCGCGCATTGTATGAAACACTAACATTAGAGACTTTAGAGAAGGATATTGAGTCGGAAAATGCAGGTTCCAGGTATTTGGATGATGATGACAATGACTTGCCATTTTAGTCTTTTAATAAGCTCAAGTCAAGTATTGAGTAACATTACATTATCAGCAGCATTACAGGCATTATCTTAAGGTTTGCTGACAACTCTTGCAACAAATTGACACGCTTATCACCAGACAATAACAGGTGCGCCGCTCGGACCACTCCGGGCAGCGCACCCGTTTCAGCCGCTACTTCCCGGCCCGCCGCGGCCGTTACGGGCCGCTTCGGGTGGGGCCGGGGGCGCACGGCGGGGCGGTGGGTACTTCCTAAGCAGCTTACCTGTCTCCCTAATGAACTACCCACGCCGGGCGAAGTAGCGGCCCGGCGACCCCGGCCAATACGTAGGGCCGGTTGAACGCCGCTGGCGGCACGCGGCAGTAGCGGGCGAGGCGGGGTTGCAACTTTCTTCCGTCTGCTTATCTTTGAATACTATGCAACCTACTCAGCCCCTGACCGAAGCCGCTTTGCAAAAAGCCCGCCGCCAGAACGCCCTGGCGCAACTCCGCCGTCGGTATGATGAGCTGGATAAGCTCACCGGCCAGAACGCCGCCGAGCGGGTAGAAGAGGCCCGCAAGCGTAGCCAGAACAAGTAAATGCTCGATGCTTCCCGCATTCTTTTTTTGCGACCGGAACAAGGCCGGTGGTAGTTTAGAATACGACATCAGCCACTTACACCCCGATTGGAGCGTCGTAATTCAGGCCTACGATGTGCGTAGCGTCACCCACGACGGAAGACTCATTTACAGCAGTGATTTCACGCTGTATCTGTCTGGTTCAGCCGTTCCCACCGATTTCAGTCAGTATGCCAAAAGTGATAAACGCCTACTTTGGGAAGTAATTTTCGCCATCAAGCGGAAGTTCTTTCTGGAGGTACAGCCCGACGTAGTAGAGCATTTTATCAAAGCGCCATATCGGGTTGAAACCCGGCTGGCTTTGTACAGGCTTCATCTGGATTTGCAGGCCTACGATGTGGAGCAAACCAACACCACGTTTACGTTTTTACGACGTAGCTGAAAGAGGCACACCATCAAAGCCGAATACTATGAAAGCCGCTAAAAATCTCACCAGCCTCAGCGAGTTCATCGACCAGGAGCACGGCCCCGTTGGCAGCAAGCCACGCGAGGAGTTTGAAGCGGGCTATGAAGTATTCAAGCTCGGGGCCATGCTCCAGCAGGCCCGCCAAGCCAAAGGTCTCACCCAGGCCCAACTGGCCGAGCTAGCCGGCACCGACAAATCCTACATCTCGAAGCTGGAAAAGGACTTGAAAGACGTGCGCCTCTCCACCTTGCAGCGTATCATCGCCGAGGGCCTGGGAGGCCATCTGGAGTTTTCCATCAAGTTCTAGCTCCCTCCTAACCTTACAAAATCGCGCCGCCCGGACCACTCCGGGCGGCGCACCTGTTTCCGCCGCTACTCACCGGCCCGCCGCGGCCATTACGGGCCGCTTCGGGTGGGGCTGGACGTTAGCGCCGAAAGCCGGAGCAGCTGGCTAAACCGGCTTACGCGCTTGTTCATGGCGCCAACTGCATTGTTCACCGGCTTGCTATGCATCCGCGCCGGGCAATTAACTAGCTTTGGCCCATGCGTAAGGGCTTCAGAAAGTGTAAAAACAGACTGCTGGTATTGGCAACGGGGCTGGCCCTGCTAGCCGCCTGCTCCTCGCCCACGTCCGAGGTAGCGGCGCAGCAGGTGCAGGCGGCCACCGAAACCTTCACCCCGCGCCGCATCGTCGTGGGAGCCGACTCGCTCGTGCGCGGCCGCCTGCTCGACCGCCACGATTCGGTGCTGGTGGCCACCGGCACGCTGCACCTGCTGAAACTGCCGCGCAAGGCCCCCCTCGACACCACCGCCCTGGGCCAGCTGCTGGGCTGGGGCCCGGCCACCATCCGGCGGCGCATCGCCCAGGCCCTCCCCTACGACAACGCCCCCGCCGGCTACCCCGTGAACCTGCGGCTGACGGCCGCCGAAGCCGCCCGGGTGCGCAAGGCCCGCAAGCAGTGGCCCACGCTGGTGCTCAGCACCGAAGTAGGCCGCCGCTACACGGCCAATGCCGGCGCGGCCGTGCTGGGCTACCCGGCCGCCGAGGCCCAGGCCTTTTTCGCGCAGGCCCGCCGCACCCAGCGCGGCCGCTTCTACCGCCTGCGCAACAGCGGCGTCGAGGGCTACTACAACGGACTGCTGACGGGCCGCGTGGGCTACCTGCACCCGCTCCTCGACTCGCTGGGCAACGTCCGCGGCTCCTGGGCCGCCGATACCGCCTTCCGCCAGGGCCAGGACCTGCACCTCACCATCGACCGCAACCTGCAGGCCTACGCCGAGCAGCTCATGGGCAACCGCAAGGGCTATCTGGTAGCCCTCGACCCCAAAACCGGCGAAATTCTGGCCTACGTGTCGGGTCCGGTGTACGACCCGGCCACCCTCACGGCCCCCGACCAGGCCAAGGTGCGCTCCGAGCTGCTCTACGATGAGAACCGGCCCCTTATCAACCGGCCCGCCATGCTGGCCAACCCGCCCGGCTCGGTGTTCAAGCTGGTAAATGCCGCCGTGGCTTTGCAGCTGGGCGCCATCACCCCCACCACCGGCTTCCGGTGCGACCAGACCCTGATTAAGTGCGTGCACCGCCACCCCGTGCCTAGCAGCCTCACGGTGGGCCTCAAGTACAGCTGCAACCCCTACTTCTACCAGACCATGCGCAACCTTATCGAGCGCGTGCCCGATAGCCTGGCCCCCGACACCGTGGCCGCCCGCCACGCCAACCTGGCCGAGTGGCGCCGCCTCGTGCGCTCCTTCGGCCTCGATTCGGTGCTGGGCGTCGATATCCCCCGCGAGGCCCCCGGTTTCCTGCCCACCCCCGCCTACTACGACAAGGCCCGCAAGACTCGGAAGTGGACGTTTCGCTCCATCTACTCGCTGAGCGTGGGCCAGGGCGAAATCAACCTGACGGGCCTGCAGATGGCCAACATGACGGCCATCATCGCCAACCGCGGCTGGTACTACCCGCCCCACCTCGTGCGCAGCATCGGCACCGAAGGGCCCCTGCCGCGCTTCCTCGAAAAGCGCCACACCCTCATCGACAGCGCCCACTTCGCCGCCCTATTACCCGGCATGCTAGGGGTAATGCAGCGCGGCGGCACCGCCGAAACCTCCAGCCTCGCCGACGTAGGCATTACGGTAGCCGGCAAAACCGGCACCGTGCAAAACGGCTCCGACCAGGACGACGACCACGCCGCCTTCGTCGGGTTCGCCCCCGCCGACAACCCCAAAATAGTGGTGGCCGTGTACCTCGAAAACGCCGGCTTCGGGGCCACCGCCGCCGCCCCCTGCGCCGTGCTGGTGATGGAAAAGCACCTGCGCGGCCCCATCGCCCCCAAGCGCAAGAACTGGGAAGCCCGCATCAAGCACCGCGCCCGCAACGGGTACTAAGCGCGCCGCTAACCCCGGCCGGTTTTAGCCGGAAGTGTGCATGGCGCAAGCACCCGCCGGATATCTGTCAGCTTATATATAGATTGCCGGAGATTTACTCCGCCTTTCCTTCAGCTGCCCATGCGTACCAGTCGTTTCGTTGCGTTCTGCGCGTTACCATTTGCCGCCCTGCTCCTGGCGGCGGGCTCCTCGCCGGCCCCGACGCCGGCGCTGCCCCCGAATTTCACCCAGGGCATCATCACCACCCGGGTATCGCTGCCGGGCAACCCCTACGATAAGCTGCTCAGCCAGATCGACCCCGCCAAGGGCAATGTGCAGGGCCAGATGCAGCAGCTCGCCCTGCGCATGACGCCCGCTGAGCAGCAGAAGTTTCAGGCCGAGGCGGCTCAGCTGAGCCCGGCCCTGGTCATGGGCGCCATGATGCTGCCGCGCAAAGGCACCATCTACTGCCGGGGCCAGGAAGCGCGGGTAAGCACCGATGGGCTGTCGTACCACCTGGAAAACTACTTCGACAGCGCCAAAAACGCCGGTATCTTGCTGCTGGCCGCTCAGGCTGGCCCCGAGCGGGTGGCCTATACCTACAATGCCGCCACCATGAAAACGCGCTGGCAAAGCATTGTGGTAGCCGAGGAGGACTACATCCTCAAAACCAGCCCTGAAACCAGCCTGGTAGCCGGCTACCCGAGCCAGAAAACCACCTATACGTTGAAGCCGGGCGCGGGCACACCCGCTCCGGCCGAGGCGGGCGCCATGAGCCAGAAGCCCGTAGCCCTGGAGGTCTGGACCTCTGCCCAGATGCCGCAGATGCTGAATTTTGCGCACCCGGTATATGTCAAGCAGCAGCATGGCATCACCAAACTGCTTGTCTATTTTGATAAGGAGCGCCGGCAGAAGCTGCTCTACGAGTTTGCCGGGGTGCAGGTGAAGCCCGTTGCGGCCCAGGACCTGAAAGTCAACGCCAACACGCCCCTGCTCGACTATGCCAAAGACGAGCTGCAAATCGGCATGAAGTCGTTGGCCATCATGCTGGGTGGCGGCCCCGGCTCGCCGGGCAAGCCCAACACCGACGACTAGCTTCGCGCATCCTTCGGTCCTTCTGCCACGGCCCGCGCCTGCTCAGGCGCGGGCCGTGGCGCATATAGGGCGCCCCTACCCCATTAACCCGGCTTTCCTCATCGCTTGATGGGGTCCAAAGCTTCTAAACGCAACCTTTTAGCAGCGTACTATCGTCTTAGCGGCAACTGTTTTGCTGGCTGAATGATGAATTGCAAACTGCTTCTGTTGCTGCTACTGCTGCTCACCACCGCGCCCGCTGCCCGGGCCCAGTCGCTTACGGGCAGCTGGCAGGGCGTGGAAACCGACCCCGGCGAGCGAAGGGGTTACTGGCCCGCCGAGCTGCGCCTGCAGCAAAGCAAATCGGGCAGCCTGCTGGGCGTGCTGTATCAGCAGGATGGGGATGGGGCCGAAGTGAGCGTGACGTTTCAGGTGCGGGGCCAGCGCACGGCGGGCGGACTGCGGCTGGAGCACGGCCGCAAGCTGCAGGAAACCGGCCAGTCGCCGTTCAGCTACTGGTGCTCCGGCAGCCTTGTACTCACCTATGATGCCGCCCAGGAGAAGCTCACCGGCCGCGCCGCCTACCAGCCCGTCGGCGACTGCGACATCGGCAACTTCACCTTCTACCGCGTCAAGCTGAAATCGGCCGCAACGGTACCCGCCGGGGCCGAAACCACCCTGCGCGTATCGGGCCGCAACGTGCTCTGGTACGCCGACGCCGACGCGCAGCAGCCGCTGGCCAGCGGCAACAGCTTCCGCACCCGCCTCACTCAGACCACCACTTTCTACCTGGCCCAGGGCTACTACCCCACCCCGCAAAGCACCCGCGTGCTCATCACCGTGCGCGTAGCCGGCCGGGCAACGCCCGTGGTAGTCCGGCCGGCCCCGCCCGAGCTGCTGGAGCCGCGGTTGGTGCCCCTGCGCCAGCCAGCAGCCGCCGGGCCGCTGCCCGCGGCGCTGGCTCAGGCCGCGGCCGAGTTGCCGCTGGCCGCAACGCCCACGGTACTGCCCACCGTGCTGTTTCGGCTGGGCACGAGCCGGCTGCTGCCCGAGGCTTTTCCGGCCCTCAATCAGCTGGCCACCACGCTGCGCACCAACCCCGAGTTGCGCATCGAAGTGGCCGGCCATACCGACCGCATTGGCGAGCCGGGCAAAAACCAGCAGCTCTCGGAGCAGCGGGCCGCCGCCGTGCAGAAATACCTGATTCGGGCCGGCGTTGCGGCCGGCCGCATCCGCCCCATTGGCTACGGCGACACCCGCCCGCTCTACCCCGCCCCCGACAAGCGTAACCGCCGGGTGGAGGTAAGAGCCGTGGAGTAACGTGGGGCCGCACAAACGCCGGACAGCAGCAAGTTTATTCGGCTTGCATAACAGTTTACTCAGCTTTGCGTAGTACCTTTGCATTTAATTAGCTGACTGCTACACCCATTACCTCTGAGTACCATGAAAAAGAGCACTGCCACCTTCTCGTCGCTGCTGTTGCTGAGCAGCTTTGGCTCCTACCGTTTCCTGGCCGCCCAACTGCGCGACCTGAACCTGCATTTCGACTTGCGCGACGGCGAGGAGCTGCATTTCTGCTAAGCTCCGGCCGCCCTCTGTTTGCCGTGCGCCCCGCCCCTTCGGCGGGGCGCACGCGTTTCGGGGCCTCAGAAAGCGGGCTTCATTGTCAGGCCCTTAGCGGGCGGGCGGCAAAAAACAACATCCATGTGCGGCGGTTTTCGGTACTTCACGGTAGCGCCGGCCCGTGCGGGGCCACGCACCTTGTTCTCACCAGCTGATTTTCGGCCCGACGCCCCCTGAACATAATCAGCGGCATCAGCTTAAAAATCAGCGTAACTCAGTGATTATGGATTTAAATGGCTTGAAAGAGCAGATCAGCTACATCATCGGCCGCGACATGGCCAATAACTTCGCCCAGCAAGGCCTCGACTTAGACGTCGACATCTTTGCCCAGGCTATGAAGGAGGCCCTCACCAACGAGCCCAGCCGCCTCACGCCCGAGCAGATGCAGAGCGCCATGCAGCAGCTGCAGGAGCAGCTCGGCGGCGGCATGGAAGAAGATGACGACCACAACCAAAACACCAACGATATGGGTAACAGCAAAGCCGAGGGCGAAGCCTTCCTGCAGGAAAATGCCAACAAAGCCGGCGTAACCACGCTGCCCAGCGGCCTGCAGTACGAGGTCATCACCGAAGGCAGCGGCCCCAAGCCCGGCCCCGGCTCATCGGTGACCACGCACTACCACGGCACGCTGCTCAACGGCACCGTATTCGACAGCTCGTATCAGCGCGGCCAGCCCGCTACGTTCGGCGTAAACCAGGTAATTGCCGGCTGGACAGAAGCCCTGCAACTGATGCCCGAGGGCTCGAAGTGGCGCCTCTACATCCCCTCCGACCTGGCCTACGGCAAGCGCGGCGCCGGCCGCGACATTGGCCCCGACACCACGCTCATCTTCGACGTGGAACTGCTGAAGGTGAACAAGTAATCGGTTATACGACCCCGCCCATGCAAGCCCCGCTGCCCCCCTCACGCCACGTTCCGCCCACCTGGGTGCGTACCGGCACGGGTGGCGGCGGGGCTTTTGCCGGTGCAGCCGATCAGCCCGACCCGTCGGCTACGCCGCCCGCCACCGAACCACCGGCGAACCTGACGCCCGCCGAGCCCACGGCGCTCCCGCTGCCCGACTACTTTGCGCCGGCCCCCGAAGCGGCCGAACCGCTACTGCTCCCGCCCCCACCGCCCGAATCGTTTGCCACTCTGCGCAGCGAGGACGGCCGGATGACACTAACCAACCAGGGCCTGGAGCTGAACGGCGAGCAGTTTGCCTGGCGCGAGCTGGAGGGCGTGGATGTGCAGCCGGTACGCTGGCTGTTGGGCGTGCTGCTGGGCGCTTTCGTGTTCTGCGGCTTTCTGCTGGCGTATCTGCAATTCTGGCTGAAGACGATGCCGGCAGTGCTGGGCCTTGGGCTGGGACTGGCCCTGCTGGCCTGGGGCCTGCGCGGTACCAACCGCTGGCGCCTGCACCGGCCGGGCCGCCAAACGCGCTACTTCGCTCTTTCGGGTCCGGTTGGCAGCTGGCTGCAGCTGGCCCGCGAGGCCAACCGCCGCATTGCCCAGCGCCACCACGAAACCGCCACGGCCGCCGCCTACTGGCTGCAGCAGGCCACGTTGCAGCGCCTGCCTGATGCCCCCGCGGAGGCTACGCCCAATCCTTATCCTCCGGCCTAACCAGCCCCACGGCCGCCACTTCGCGGCCGTTTTTTGTAGGTGCCAGCGCCCGGCCCGCCGCTTATTAGAAACGGCCCGCTACCTTCGGCCCCGCATCTCGCTTTTTGCCTCTTTCTAGCTCCCTTTTTATGGACGCCAAAAACCAGCACTCCGCCATTTCAACGGCCGGTTTGCTTATTGCCCTGGGTATCATTTACGGCGACATTGGTACCTCGCCGCTCTACGTGATGAAGGCCATCGTGCCGGGCCAGATTGACCCGCTGCTCGTGTACGGCGGCATCTCCTGCGTTATCTGGACGCTCACGCTCCAGACTACCGTTAAGTACGTGTTGCTCACGCTAAATGCCGATAACAACGGCGAGGGCGGCATATTCTCGCTCTACGCCCTGGTGCGGCGGCGCGGCGCGTGGCTGTCGGCGGTGGCCATTATCGGGGGCGCGGCGCTGCTGGCCGACGGCGTGATTACGCCGCCCATTTCGGTTTCGTCGGCCATTGAGGGGCTCGAAACGCTGTACCCAGGCATCCCGACGGTGCCCATCGTCATCGGCATTATTGCGGCGCTGTTTCTGCTCCAGAGCTTCGGCACCCAGATTGTGGGCAAGGCGTTCGGGCCGATTATGTTCATCTGGTTCGGCATGCTGGGCGTGCTGGGCGTGAACGGCGTACTGCACCACCCCGAAATCCTGAAGGCTTTCAATCCCTACTACGCCTACAACCTACTGGTGAACTACCCCGGTGGCTTTTGGCTGCTCGGGGCCGTGTTTCTGTGCACCACGGGGGCCGAGGCGCTGTACTCCGACCTGGGCCACTGCGGTAAAGGTAACATCCGCATCAGCTGGATATTCGTTAAGTCGTGCCTGGTGCTCAACTACCTGGGCCAGGGCGGCTGGCTGATGTCGCAGCAGGGCCAGCAACTTGCCGGGCGCAACCCGTTCTATGAGCTGATGCCCGAGTGGTTTCTGCTCATCGGCATCTGCGTGGCGACACTGGCGGCCGTTATTGCCTCGCAAGCCCTCATCACGGGCTCGTTTACGCTCGTGGCCGAGGCTATCCGCCTCAATATGTGGCCCAAGGTGAAGCTCAACTACCCTACCGATGTGAAGGGCCAGCTGTACGTGCCGAGCATGAACCGGCTGCTGCTGCTGGGCTGCATCGGGGTGGTGCTGTACTTCCGGCGCTCCGAAAACATGGAGGCCGCCTACGGCCTGGCCATCACGCTCACCATGCTCATGACCACCATTCTGCTGAGCCAGTGGCTGCGCTCGAAAAAGGTGCCGCTGGCCGTAATCGGGCTGTTTGTGCTGGTGTATGGCGCCATTGAGGGTTCGTTTCTGGTGGCCAACCTCATCAAATTTCCGCACGGCGGCTGGGTTTCGCTGCTGATTGGCGGGCTGCTGGTGAGCGTGATGTACGTGTGGCTGCGGGCCTACTTCATCAAGCGCCGCCTCACCGAATTTGTCAAGATTGACCCTTACATCGAGCCGCTCAAGGAGCTGAGCGCCGACGAATCCATCTCGAAGTACGCCACCCATTTGGTGTTTCTGACCTCGGCCGAGCGGCAGTCGGAAATCGAGGCGAAGATCATCTACTCCATCTTCCAGAAGCGCCCCAAGCGGGCCGACATCTACTGGTTCGTGCACGTCGACACCACCGACCAGCCCTACACGATGGAATACAAGGTAACCGAGCTGGCCCCCGACGACGCCTTCCGCATCACGTTCCGGCTGGGCTTTCGGGTCGAGCAGAAAATCAACCTCTACTTCCGCAAGGTGATTGAGGAGCTGGTGCGCAACAAGGAAGTCGACATCACCTCGCGCTACGAGTCGCTGAGCAAGCAGCACGTCACGGGCGACTTCCGCTTCGTGGTGATGGAAAAGTACCTCTCGGTCGAAAACGACTTCCCGACTGTCGAAAAGGTGGTCATGCAGGCCTATTTCTACATCAAACAGTTCATCGCCTCCGAAGACAAATACTTCGGCCTCGATACCAGCTCGGTGAAAGTAGAAAAAGTGCCGCTCGTGATTTCGCCCGTGCGCGAGGTGGCCCTGGAACGGATTCATTAGCCCCGCCCGTTCGTCTGCGGCACAAAAAAACGCCCCCACCGGAATCCGGCGGGGGCGTTTTGGTGGTGAGCAACTCGGTATCCCAATTATCTTTTTCAGTCTTACTAAACCTAATTCTATCGTACTTCCTTATACTTGTACAAACAAGCTGTACAACTATGACTGCCGTATCATATTCCGAAGCCCGGGCCAACTTGGCTTCCCTAATGGAACAAGCTGCCAATGACCGGGAAACCATCATCATTTCGCGCCGGGGCAAGGAGGATATGGCCTTGCTGCCGGCTACCGAGTTAGCTGGTTTACTGGAAACGGCCCACCTACTTCGTTCACCGGCTAACGCCGAGCGGCTACTGGGGGCGCTGGAAAGAGCCCGTCAGGGCCAAGGCGTGCCTTTTACCGTTGATTCGCTGCGTAAAGAGTTGGGCCTTGAAGAAGAGTAGCGATTCTGCCCGTCAAGGGTGGGCAACCAGCATCTTACCCCAATGCCTGCAGGATTTGCAGCATTGGGTTGCTACTGACCGCGCTACTGCCCAACGGGTACTCATGCTGATTGAAGCCGTTTCCCGCGACCCATTTGCGGGCATTGGCAAGCCCGAACCGTTAAAAGGTCTGGGCAGCGGGGTCTGGTCCCGGCGCATCAATCAGGAGCACCGTTTGGTTTATGAGGTAAGTGACAGGCACATAAATTTTCTGCAAGCCCGCTACCACTACCGCAAATAGGCCCGTGTAACGACCAAACGCCCCCGCCGGATTCCGGCGGGGGCGTTTGGCTTTTGCAAACGAAAGCTCACAGCTATAAGCTAACAGCCGAAAACCTAGCTGCGTACCGGCAGCCACTTCTCGAACACGCGCTGCTGCTCGGCGGTGGGGTTGGGCTGCCGCTCGATGCGGTAGCGGCGGACGGTGCTGGCAAGCAGCGGGAAGCTCACTTCCTGCACGCGGCCCTCGCGGGTGACGAGCACCTTAATGGTGGAGCCCACGGGCCGGCCGGCCAGCAGCTTGTTCAGGTCGTCGGTTACGCGCACACCGTCGAGGCTCAGGATTTCGTCGCCCACGTTGAGGCCGCCCTGCCAGGCGCTGCCGTCGCGCGTTACACCGGCCACCGTCTGGCGGCCGCCGGCGGGGCTGATGCGGGCGCCCAGGTCGGCCTCGGTGGCCGCGGTGGGCACCACGCTCAGGCGCAGGCCGGCGTAGCCCAGGGCCTGCTCGTAAGGCAGCATATCGGTGCCGTACACGTTGCGGGCGAAGAACTGGTCGAAGCGCTGGCCGGCCACTTTGGCCACCGCGTCCTGGAACTCCTGGTCGGTGAAGCCGCGGCCCTGCTTGAGGTAGTACTGGTCGTAGAGGTAGCGCATCACGTCGTCGAGGCTCTTCTGGCCCTTGGTGGCGTTGATTACCATCAAATCGAGCGTGGCCAGAATTACCTCGCCTTTGTCGTAGTAGCTGATGGCGGTGTTGGCCGAGTTTTCGTTGGGGCGGTACTGCTTGATCCAGGCGTCGAAGCTGGCGTCGGCGGCCGACTGCACCTTGTTGCCGGGCGTGTTCTCGACGCGGTTGATGCCGTTGCTCAGGTCGGCCAGGTACTGGTCGGGCGTTAGGAAACCGGCCCGCTGCACAATCAGGTTGGAGAAGTACTCGGTGCCGCCCTCGCTTAGCCAAAGCATGCGGGTGTAGTTTTCCTTGTCGTAATCAAACGGCCCGAGCGCCACCGGCCGGATGCGCTTGACGTTCCAGAGGTGGAAATACTCGTGCGCCACCAGCCCCAGAAAGCCCTTCCAGCCGGCCTCCGACGAGTAGGCATTGCGCGACACCGAGAGCGTGGTGGAAAAAAGGTGTTCCAGGCCGCCGGTGCCCCTATCGATGTTGTGCACAATAAACACGTAGCGGTCGAGCGGGTTGCGGTCGACCACTTTGTGGGCCTCCTCGCACACGCGCTGCATGTCGCGGGTCAGGCGCTGCTCGTCCACCAGCGGGTCGCCGTACATGGCCACCGTATGGGGCGTGCCGTTGGCGGTGAAGGTGTAGATTTTCTGGTTGCCGATTTCAATGGGCGAGTCGGCCAGTTCGTCGTAGTTGCTGCTGCGGTAGGTGAAGGTGCCGCCGGCGGGCTTGAGGCTAGTGCTCACCTGGCTCCAGCCGGGGGCGGGTTTCACTTCGAGCTGGCTGGGCAGCTGCTTGTTTTCGGCCGGGTACATGAACACGCTCGTGCCGTTCACGTAGCCGTGCGAGGCGTCGATGAAGCTGGTGCGCACGCTCAGCTCGTAGGCGTACACCTTGTAGCGCACCGCAAAGTTGCGGGCCTTAGGGTGGTAGATGCGCCAGGTGTTCTTGTCCATCTTCTCGGTACGCAGGGCCTGGCTGCCGGCCGTGGCCTCGAAGCCTTCCACGTTGCGCTCGAACTCCCGGATCAGGTAGGAACCAGGCGCCCAGACGGGCATTTTCACATCGGTGTAGGCTTTGTTGAAGCCGTCGAGGTTCATCTCGACCTCGAAGTAGTGGGTTTGCGGAGCCGGCATGGCCAGCGTGTAGCGCAGGGTGGGCGCAGCCCAGGCGGCCGGGGCCGTGTGGCCCAGCAGCACGCCCAGGGCCGCCACCGCCAGCCGGCGGTGAGGAGCAGTCAGGAGCATTCAGAATGGAAAAAGGGTGAGCAAAGGAGTGGGAGCCGGCCCCGCGGGCCGCTTGGGGCAAAGAACGCAGAAAACCCCGAAAGGCTGCAACTGCCCGCTGCTGCGTCGCCACCGAAGCGCTATTTGCCGGGCGCAGCATGCGCGGGAAGCTTGACCCATAACCGGCCCGCAAGCCGGCCGGAACCTGCACTGTACTGCGGCCGTTAAGCAGGCAAATCCTTTTACCTGAGTGATGCGCTACGTCTGGACTGTTTTCCTGCTGCTACTGGCCCTGTTGCTGGGGCGCGCCGTGTGGGTGCGCCTGCAGGCTCCCGCGCCGGCCGTGGTTGCCGTAGCGCCGCTGGCTCCGGTGAGGCCCGCTGCCTACGCCATGCCGCCCTCGGGCCTACCCGCCACGCTGCCGGCCGCCAGCACGCCAAAACCGGCACCCGCCTCGCCCGCCAAACCTGCCAGTAAGCCCGTGCCGGTTATCAAAGCAGCCCCGGCTTCTATCCCGCGCACCCTCGCGCCAGCGGCTAAAGCCGACAGCATTGTGGCCTTTGCCCTACGCCAGCTCGGCAGCCCTTACACCTACGCCGGCATCACGCCCGTGGGCGGCTTCGACTGCTCGGGCTTCGTGATGTACGTGTTTGGCCGCTACGGCGTGGCTACCCCCCACTCCACGGCCATGCTCATTGATGTGGGCCGGCCCGTAGCCCGCGCCAGCGCCCGCCCGGGCGATATTGTAGTGTTTACCGGCACGGCCAAAACGTCCACCACGCCGGGCCACGCCGGCATCGTTATCAGCCCGGCGGGCGAGCCTATCCGGTTCGTGCACGCCTCCTCGGCCCGCCGCGAACCGGGCGTCAAAATCAGCGAGGTGGCCGGCACCGATTACGAGCGGCGCTTCATGCAGGTGCGCCGGGTGCTTTGAGGTGATTTGGTGAGGTGGTGAGATGGTGAGTTGATGTTCCAGGGGCCTGATTGGCAAACCGCGCCGTTAGGCCCCTGGAACGTCAAACTCACCATCTCACTACTCACCAAATCACCTTAAACGCAGCGATGCCCGGCTGCCTGTGCAGACCTCCTTTTCGAGGCTGCTGGGCAAACCGGGCATCTAATCCTTCAAATCTTACCAAGCGACTGAGCTGGGGTACAGCCCCGTCATCCATTCGTAAGACCTTGCCAGAATGCGGGAACCCACCCTGAAGGGCTAACAGAGTTCCGCGCGTAAGCTGTTGTTAAGCGCGTCCGGCGGTGAAGCGGACTACATTCGACAGGCTTGGCAGGATTTGGTTGGGACTACTAGACATTTTGTACCTCCTTTCTTTAGATCCGACATAACCCCTGCTTCGCTGCCCAGCACCTTAGGGTGGCTCGGCGGGGGCGGTAGCACTCACTACGCATTGGTAAAGTTAAACGCTGGGGGGATGGTTCAAAATAAAAACAGCTTTTTTTCGGGCAAAAACCCGTATTCTATCTCATCTAACTGACTTTCACCCTCTTCGTAAATCCAAAAATACTGCATAAAACAGCTGAAGCTGATTCTGGCCTCATACTTGCAACAGCCGGCCCAAGCAGAAAATCCTGCGAAGTAGCCTGTTCAGCCGGATTTCGCTATCTTTTCCCACGAATCAACTCCCATTTCACCATCACCAATCCCATGAAAAAATTTCTTCTGTTAAGCGTGGCCTTTTTGTTTGGTCTGCTGGCTACGGCTTCGGCCCAAACCCTCTCGCCGCTTGGTGTCTGGACCAACTCGGAGAAGAAGGCGACGTTTGAGATTTACAAGTGCGGCACCAAGCTGTGCGGTAAAATTGTGTCGCTGGCCGAGCCGAACGACCCCAAAACCGGCCGCCCCAAAACCGACACGCCCAACCCCGACCCCAAGCTGCGCAGCCGGCCGCGCCTGGGCCTGGTGTTCATGAGCGGCTTCGAGTACGACGAGGCCAACAAGTGGGACGATGGCAAAATCTACGACCCGGAGACCGGCAAAACCTACTCCTGCTACATGAAAATGCTCAACGCCAACACCATGGAGGTGAAAGGCTACATCGGCTTCTCGCTCATCGGCAAGTCGCAGACCTGGACGCGGGTGAAATAGGGCCTCCGGCCTACCAGCTTCGGCGGGGTTTCCGGCAACGGGAGCCCCGCTTTTTTTGGGCCTTCGGGGCAGTATTTGGCGCGTTGTTTGACTTGGGCCACCGGCCGGCCGGCAAACCATTTGCCGGGCCCGTGGTTAATTCCGAAACTCAGCCATCCGTTTTGCTCGACCTGCTCAAACTGCTTTTTACCGGCCCTACGCCCGCCTCAGGCGAGTGGCGGCCGTTGCACCGCAGTCCGGCGCAGGAGCGGCTCCGGCAGCAGTGGCTGAGCCAGCAGGTGTTTCTCAACTGGGCCGGCCCTTATTTTAAGGCCTATCATTACCAGAAGGCCGGCCTGCCCGGGGCGCGGTTTCGGGTGCAGCTGGCCCGCAAGGAAGGTCAGCGCGGCGCCGTGTTCCTCTACGACCCGAGCATGGGCCCCGGCAACTTCCAGCACTTCTTCGATTTTATCCGCGACCGGGTGCTGGCGCTGGGCTACCAGTTAGGCGCTGCCGACCGGCGTACTCTGCGCCACGAGCGCTACGCCGAAACCACCCAGAAGTATTTCCTTAAGCCCCAGCCAAAGGACTGCACTGCCACCGGCCGCTGCAACCAGCGCTTTGGCAACGTCACCGTCGATTTGGTGAGTGTCAACGGCCAGCCCGGCTTTATCCGGCTCGCCAACGACCCGTTCTCCGACGCCATCTTCACGCCGGCCGCCACCTTCGATGCGCTGGTTGATGCCGTGTTCAACCTGCCTCCCGCCCCACCCGAGGTGGAGGAGCTGATTGGCAAGTATTGGAAGCCGGTGAAGTGATAATAAGCGGTTAGTGATGGAAGAACGCCCCGCCTGTCATCCTGAGCGGAGCGAAGGACCTATACAGAAGCAAACATCAAACAATACCTTCTGTATAGGTCCTTCGCTCCGCTCAGGATGACAGGCGGGGGCGTTCTTCCATCATTACTCACTCCTTCACGAACCGGGCGCGCACAACCGAGCCGTCGGGGCTGAGCAGGCGCAGGTGGTAGAGGCCGGGGGCCAGCGTGGCGGTTTGCAGCACGGGCCGGGCGGCAGGCACCGTTTGGCGAAGCACCAGCCGGCCAGTGGCATCGGTTACTTCGGCCCGGGCGCTGGGGCCGCTGAAATCGGCCAGGCGCAGCTGCTCGCGGCAGGGATTAGGGTACACGCTTAGCTGGGGCACGCGGGCCGTCTGGCTGGCCGTTACAACGCCCGCATCGCGCACCACGGCGCCGGTGGCGTTGAGCACCCACTGGTCGGGGTCGATTTCGATGCTGACAACGGGGCGCGACTCGGCCACGGCCAGCGTGCGTACGGGCTGCGTTTGGGCGAAGCGCACGGTGCGGGTGCTGTTGTCGGCGAAGGTTAGGCGGTAGTCAATATCGGTCTGGAAGAAGGGCGTAACGGTGGGCATGGAGGCCGTCTGAACGCTTTGCAAATACACCTGCCCGCCCGCCTGGTTCCAGCGCAGACTGAACGTGGGGTAGCCCTCACCCCGAAACCACTGGTCGAAGAAGTGCTGCAGAGACTGGCCGGCGGCGGCTTCGAAAAGGCGTTGCAGGTCGCGGGTGCGGGCCGTGCGGCCGCGGTAGGTGCTCTGATAGGTGCGCAGTACCCCAAAGAACTTCGCGTCATCGTTCAGCAGGTAGCGCAGCATATGGATAACGGCCGCGCCTTTTTTGTAGCTGAGCCGCGAGCTGAAGATGCGGCTCACGTTGCTGGTGTCGCTCACGAATACGCTGCCGCCAGGCTGGCTCATGGCCGAGGTGTGGGCCTGGTTGAGCCAGCCGCGGTCGGCGCCGGGAGCGGCAAAGGCGCCGAGCGAGAGGTATTCGCCATACGAAGCAAAGCCTTCGTTGAGCCAGATATCTTCCCAGGCCCCGCAGGTGACGTTGTCGCCGAACCACTGGTGGAACAGCTCGTGGGCCGTGAGCGTGAAGGTGAAACCGTCCTGGGTAGTCATGGTCTGGTGCTCCATGCCGCCGCCGATGGGGGCCATGCTGTGGCCGTACTTCTCGTCGGCAAACGGGTAGAGGCCTACCAGGGCCGAGAAGTTTTCGATAAAGCCCGGTGTGCGGTCGATTTCGGTGCGGTAGTAGTTGAGGGCGGCCTGGTTGTAGACGTAGTTGACGATGGGAATGCGCGGGCCGCCGATGGGGTTGGCGTAGTTCACGTACTCGACGTAGGGCCCCACGGCCACCGAAATCAGGTAGTAGTCAATCGGGTGGCGCGACTTCCACTCGTAGCGCGCCTCATTGTTGGGCAGACTGGTGACGCGTTCCAGCACGCCGTTGGAGCCTACCTTGTTGGCAGCGGCCGTCGTCACCCACACATCCACCGAGTCGGCTTTGTCGGTGAGCGTCTGCTTGCAGGGCCACCACTCGTAGGCGTTGTAGGGCTCCGATAAACTCCAGGTGGTGCTGACGTTGTAAGTGCGCACAACGGCCGTATTCAGGGCGTTGCCGATGGCGGCGGCGTTGCTGTTGGGAGCCGTGCCGTTGTAGGTAATCCGGGCTTCAAACAGGGTGTTGGGAGCCACCGGGCGCCCCAGGCCCACCGTTACGTCGCCCAGGCCCTTGCGGCGCAGCCCGGTGCTGGCCTGCCCATCTACCACTACCGACTCGATGGCGAAGGTGTTATACAGCTCGAAGGCCAGCGAGTCGAGGGGCTGGCTGCCGGTGCGGGCCCGGATGGTTACGGTGCCGCCCACGTTGCGCGAGTTGTTGGCCAGCCGGATATCGAGCTTGTAGTACTTCACATCGTAGCCGGCCATTTTCTGGCGGTGGCTGAGGCTGGCGTAGGCCGGGCGGGCCGCCGCGCCGGTGTGCACGCGGGCGCAGGCATCGGCCGCCGAGCCGTCGAGGTCGGTGGCCAGGGGCCGGTAAGCGGGTAGCTGGGCGGTGGCCGGGAGGCCGCCCGCCAGCAGGCCGCCCATAGTCAGTAGGAAAGTAGCAAGGCGCATAAATCGGATAAAGTGGAGACGGTGGAATACCGCTTCCAAGGTACGGCCCGGGCGCTCAAAATCAGCGCCTTGCCCCGGCACCCTGTTCCTTCGGCGCTGCTTATAGCACGAGGGCAGCTCGGGCGGCCGTTTAGTGGCCGATAGTCAACAAAAAAGCCGCCCCCGCTACCTGATGGGGCGGCGGGGGCGGTTGGCAGTTGTTCGGCAATCGACGCTTCTTAATAGAGAAACAAAAAGGCGGCGAACAGAGCAATCCAGAGGCCGTCGATGAAGTGCCAATAGAGCGTAACCATACGCAGCTGCAGGCGGCGGTAGGGGTTGCGGATGAAGACGAGGGCGCGCACGGCATCGTTGGAAGCGTAATGCGTGCGCAGCAGCAGCACCAGCAAAAACAGCATGCCGCCCAGCAGGTGCGCCACATGCAAAGCCGATAGCAGATACACGAACGTGCCGCTGGCCATCCCGTCGAAGAAGATGCCCTGGGCCATCAGCTCGCGCCAGCCCAGCACCTGCAGACCCGCGAAAATGCAGCTCAGCAGCAACGTAGCGCCCAGGCAGCGGCGCAGCGTGGCCAAGTCGTCCTGGGCGTAGATGCGGCTGGCCTGGGCAATTACGTAGCTGCTGGCCAGCAGCACAATGGTGCTCAGGGAGAAAAAGCGCGGCAGCGCATACACGCCACTACTCGCCCCGTCGCGGAAGTGCGTGAACGCGTAGGCGCCCACCAGCACCGCAAACAGCACCGTAATGCCGACCAGGCCCACATAGAGCATCATCAGCAGCGGCGGCATGCGCTCCATGCGCTGAAAGGCGGAAGCCGGGCGGGCAGCGCCCACTTTTTTGGGAGAGTTACGGTCGGAGCTCATAAACGAATAAATCGGGCGGGCATACGTGTAGTGCAAACCAATCGGGGGGCCTTTAGTTCCGGCTGACCGCCAGTGCCTGCCGGCCCGCCGGGCTGCTATCTACGTACGCGAAAACGGCCCGGGCATCCGTACGATTTTCGGGCCGTTTTCCCGGGTATTCTCCTGCCGGCGGGCACGCTACAGCTTGCGGAAAAAGGAGCCGATTTTGCCGAACACCGCGTTGATGGTGATTTTTGGGCTGTTGCCCACCCCAAACGTCACGTGCGTTTTGCCGGCCACCCGCAAATCGAGCACCAACCCCAGCTGGTGGGCCAGGTTGTTGAGTTGTTGCAGCGGGTCGGAGCCGGGCGGGCCCTTGGGCCGGGGCGGGGCCTGCGGGTCTTTGGGCGGGCCGGCCGTTATCTTGTCGAACACGCGCTGGCTGGGGAAATTGATGATCAGGTAGCCGCCCGTGCCCGCAATCTGCACCTCGTCGCCATCGAGGGCCACCACCAGCTGCGCCTCAATGTCGAGGCCGCTAGCCAAGAGTAGTCGGGCTGGGGTTGGCGGGCGGCAGGGCGCCGGAAGGCGGGTTTTCGCCGCGGGTGCGGATGCGCAGCGCGCCGTTCAGGCGCCAGGTTGTGGGCGTATGGGGGCTCTGCGGATTGGGCACCTGCAGCTCCATCTGGTCGAAATTGAGGGCCAGCTCGACCCCGCCCGAAAGCTTGGAAAGCAGCGAAGCGGCCGTATCGGCCCAGGAAGTAGGTTGTTCAGGCATAATCTGGGAGTGAATGGTGAGGAGGTAATGGGATGATGGGGTGAGGCGGTAGTGAGTTAAGGAAATAAAACTGTCATTCTGAGCGAAGGCGTAGCCGCAGTCGAAGAATCTCGCGGGCAATGGTAAACTCAGACGCTGGAAGCTACTTTGGCACGCGAGATTCTTCGGCTCCGCTGCGCTGCGCTCAGAATGACAGTTCTTTTGCTGCCTCCCGGCCTTCGTGCAAACGCCGTTGCGGGCCCCAAGTTACATTTTTGGGTGGGCACGGCTTTTGTTTAGTTCGGTATTTCACCGGCAGAATCCAAACGGCCCGCCTTGCGTATGCAGGGCCAACGGCCGAGTTTGCCGGGTCGGTTTCTCACTTCGCTCTCCCCTATGTCTTCCACGTACTTTGTGGCCCTGGCCACCGGCCTGCTGACTTCGGCCACCCTGCAGGCCCAGACGCTTTCTCCCGCCACCCCCGAAACCCCGGCGCCGGCCGCCGACTGCCCCCACCCCTTCGGCCTGGCCGACAACACGGCCCGCACCTTTACCCTGCAGGATGGCCGGGGCAAAACTACGGGCTACGTGCGCCAGCGGGTGGTGAGCCTGGGCACCGAGCAGAACAAAAAGAAGACCCAGACCACCAACACCGTGCTGCTCAAAAGCGGCGCCTACGATGCCAAAGACCGCCTCGTTTACCTGCGCGACCTCACCTTCCGCTGCCGCCAGGATACGGCCTTCACCGACGGCCTCGACCAGCTCAACCCCACGCAGCTCAGCTCGTTTCAGGACCGGATTCTCACCTATTCGCCCCTGCCGCTGTCCTGGCCCAACCAGCCCACCATCGGTTCGGAGCTGCCCGGTGGGGGCATGACGGTGGATGTGCGGAGCTCGGCCGTGCACATTGCCAACGTCTATTCTATGGTTGGCAAGCGCCGCGTAACGGGCCGGCAGACTATTACGACCCCGGCCGGCACCTTCGAGTGCTATAAGGTGGAGGCCGAGCTGGAAACGGGCACCGTGGCCCGCGCCGACCTCAAGCTGACTTCGGCGGTGCGCGTGGTCGATTATTATGCCCCCGCTGTGGGCCTGGTGAAGTCGGAGCGCTACGATAAGCGGGGCCGGCTCGAACAGGTGCGGCTGCTAACGGCCATTGATGAAGCGGCGGGAGTCGGCGGGAAAGCAAAACATAACGGCAAAAAGTCATAAATTCCGACTTTTCCACACCATCTTTTCCTCTGCGGCTTATGCGCTTCTTCCTACTTCTGCCCGCCGTGGTGCTGGGCGCCTGCCAGCAGCCAGCGGCCACCACCTCGGCCCCGGCCGCTCCCACCACCACGGCCCCGGCCCCGGCCACCGGCTCCACGCCCGAGGGCAAAACCTACGGCGCGGCCCTTACGGGCGAAGGCGCCCAGCCGCTGGCGGCCCTGCCCGCGCTGCTCGGCACCCAGGATTCGGCCCAGGTGAAGTTGGTGGGTATTGCCAGCGAGGTATGCCAGGCCAAGGGCTGCTGGATGACCATGAAGCTGCCCGACGGCCGCGAGATGCGCGTCAAGTTCAAGGATTACGCCTTCTTCGTGCCCAAAGACATCAGCGGCAAAACCATCGTCATCAACGGCTGGGCCCGGCGCGAAACCGTGCCCGTGGCCGATTTGCAGCACTACGCCCAGGATGCCGGCAAGTCGAAAGCCGAAATTGCCGCCATCACCGAGCCCCGGCAGCAGCTCAACTTCGAGGCCGACGGCGTACTGGTGAAAGACTAGCGTTGTCGTGAAGTCAGCGAGAAAAAGTTAAAGGTAAAAGCCGTTGAGCGCGCCGCAGGGCAAGGTTCAGCGGCTTTTATCTTTAACTTTTTCTCGCTGACTTTCTCTTTAGCTTGCAGCCTTAACCCGCCTTACTCCTATGAGCCCCGATATCGAAGCCCGGATAATTGCCCTCACCGAGCAGCTGCACCACCTCAACTACCAGTATTACCAGCTCGACCACTCCGAAATACCAGACCAGGAGTTCGACCAGCTGCTGGCCGAACTGGCCCGGCTGGAGGCCGAACACCCCGACCTGGCCCGCCCCAACTCGCCCACCAAGCGGGTGGGTGGCACCATCACCAAGCAGTTCCCCACGGCCGAGCACCGCTACCCCATGCTGAGTTTGGGCAACACCTACTCGGAGGCCGATTTGCGCGAGTTCGACGAGCGGGTGCGCAAGGGCCTGGAGGGCGCCGAGATGCAGTACGTCTGCGAGCTGAAGTTCGACGGCGTGGCCATGAGCCTGACCTACGAGCACGACCAGCTCACGCAGGGCGTCACGCGCGGCGACGGCACCCGCGGCGACGTGGTCACCAACAACGTGCGCACCATCCGCAACCTGCCGCTGCACCTGCGGCCCGCCGGCCCGGCCCGCCCGCCCGAGTTCGAGGTGCGGGGCGAAATATTCATGCCCCTGCCCGTTTTTGCCGAGCTGAACGAGGAGCGCGAAGCCAACGGCGAAGCCCTGCTGGCCAACCCGCGCAACGCCGCCAGCGGCGCCCTTAAGCTCCAGGATTCGGCCCAGGTGGCGGCCCGCAAGCTGCGCTTCTACGCCTACTCGTTTCTGATGCCCGGCCGCTCGCAGTTCGAAACCCACAGCGCCTCACTCGAAGCCCTCAGTGCCTGGGGCCTGCCCGTGTCGGACACCTGGCGGCGCTGCGCCACCATCGAGCAGGTACTGGATTTCGTGCATGAGTGGGACAAGAAGCGGTTTGAGCTGCCAGTGGCCACCGACGGCATCGTGATTAAGGTGGACGATTTCCGGCAGCAGGAGCTGCTGGGCTACACCTCCAAAAGCCCCCGCTGGGCCATTGCCTACAAGTACCCCGCCGAGGCCGGCCGCACCCGTCTGCAGGCCATCCAGTACCAGGTGGGCCGCACCGGCGCCGTTACGCCGGTGGCCTTGCTCGACCCCGTGCCGCTGGCCGGCACCGTGGTGAAGCGCGCTTCGGTGCACAATGCCAACCAGATAGCCGCCCTCGATTTGCGCCTCGGCGATATGGTGTTCGTGGAAAAAGGCGGCGAAATCATCCCCAAAATAACGGGGGTTGACCTGGAAGCCCGCCCCGCCGACAGTCAGCCCATCGTGTACCCGACCGAGTGCCCGGCCTGCGCCACGCCGCTCATCCGGCCCGAGGGCGAGGCCCACTTCCGCTGCCCTAACGACCGGGGTTGCCCGCCCCAGCTCAAGGCCAAGCTGGAGCATTTCGTGTCGCGCAAGGCCCTCGATATTGATGGGCTGGGTGCCGAAACCGTGGGCCGCTTCTTCGATTTGGGGCTGGTAACCGATGCGGCCTCGCTCTACGAGCTGCCGGCCAAGGCCCCGGAGCTGGCCCAGCTGGAACGTCTGGGTGAGAAGTCGGTGCAGCGCCTGGTAGCGGGGCTGGAGGCCAGCAAGCAGGTGCCCTTTGACCGGGTGCTGTTCGGGCTGGGCATCCGCTACGTGGGCGAAACGGTGGCCGAAAAGCTGGCCGCCCACTACCGCACCGTGGAGGCGCTGGCGGCGGCCACGGCTCCCGAGCTGGCCGCCGTGCCCGAGGTAGGCGGCGTCATTGCCGAATCGGTGGCGGCCTGGTTTCAGGAACCCCAGAACCTCGACCTCCTAGCGCGGCTGCGGGCCGCGGGCGTGCAGCTGGCCCTCACCGGCGAGGCCCCCCAGCCCCAGAGCGACCGGCTGGCGGGCCAGACCTTCGTGCTCTCGGGCGTGTTCGAGCAACACAGCCGCGACGAGCTGCAGCACCTCATTCAGCAGCACGGCGGCAAAATCACGGGCAGCATCAGCAAGAAGCTCAGCTTTTTGGTAGCCGGCGACAAAATGGGCCCCGCCAAGCGCGAAAAAGCCACCG
Organism: Hymenobacter aerophilus DSM 13606; assembly: GCF_000382225.1. GTDB lineage: Bacteria > Bacteroidota > Bacteroidia > Cytophagales > Hymenobacteraceae > Hymenobacter > Hymenobacter aerophilus. Next base: position 12,951 of record NZ_KB907831.1, on the reverse strand, counting down.
AGCTGAAAGTGCCCATCATCCGCGAAACCGACCTGCTGGCCATGCTGCCGAAACCCGGCGATGATATTAGCGCCGCCGCTAATGATGCGCCGGCCGCTGACGCGGAGCAGGCTTCGGGCACTCTCACGCAGGGCTCGTTGTTCTAGAACTTCTTGGGCCGACCGTGCAACGCGGCCAGCCCGGAGGCGTCTTTAAGTATCTCTCATTTAAGCACCTGCCATGTTTCGCTACCTGATTTCCGCCGTCCTGGCTTTTGTCCCGCTCACCCTGCTGGCCCAAGCCCCTGTACCAACCGTACCGGCACCTCTGCCCACGGCTATAGTCGGCGCCATCGTACCATCGGCCGTCCCGGTAGCATCCATTGCCGAAGTGAAGAAAACGCTTCGTGAGCCTAACACGGTGCTGCTCGATGTGCGCACGCCCGAGGAGTACGCCACCGGCCACCTGCCCGGGTCGGCCAACCTCGACTTCCGCTCCCCCGACCTGGCCGCGCGACTCCAGAAGCTCGACCGTAATAAAAACTATGTGCTGTACTGCGCCTCCGGCAACCGCAGCAACAAAACAGCCGTGCTGATGCAGGAAAAGGGGTTTCTATACGTCGTCAATGCCGGCGCCTACAAGGACTTGAAGGACGAGGTGAAATAAGGAGCGTAAAGCATAGAACGTCATTCAGAGCGAAGCGAAGAATCTCGCCCGAACTCGTCGAAACGATTACCGTTTCGACGAGTTCGGGCGAGATTCTTCGCTTCGCTCTGAATGACGTTCTATGCTCTAATTTCTATAGTCTACGCTCTCTCTAAAAGCTCTGCACCATGCTGTTGTGCAGGGTGCGGGGGCTCCAGTAGCCGCTGGCGATGATGCGGCGGATGGTATAGAGCGGGTCCTGCTGGTCGCGCTTTTCGGCCAGGATGAAGGCGGCATCCATGCCGCGCTTCTTCAGCTCCGGAATAGCCTCGGGGTTCCACAGGCCGAAGGGGTAGGCGAAGTAATTGACTTTCTTGCCCGTAATTTCTTCGAGCACTTTGGTGGGCTTCTCAATCTGGGTTACCCAGTCCTGGCCCTGGTACTTCTTCACGTTGTGATGGTCCCAGGTGTGCGAGCCGATGACGTTGCCCTCGTCGGATAGCTGCTTGACCTGCGCCTTGCTCATGTAGCGGGGGCGGCCCAGGCTCACCGTCATGATGAAGTACACGGCCTTGAAGCCGTGCTTTTCCAGCGTCGGGCGGGCCACCGTGAACTGGTCGAGGTCGGTGTCGTCGAAGGTGAGCATGACCGGCTTGCTGGGTAGCGGGGCGCCGGTGGTGAGGTAGGCGTACAGCTGATCGGGCAGAATGGTGTGGTAGCCCGAGTCGGCCAGCATCTTCATCTGGGCCTTGAACTGGGCCACCGGAATGATGTAGTCCTTAGCGCCTTTGGAATCCTTGGCCGTCCAGTCACGAATCTGGTGGTAGCACAGAATGGGAACCTGCGGACGGGCCAGAATGGTGGCGGCATCGGCCCGCTGGCCGGCCGGAATGGTGGCCGGGCTACCATTGTTCAGGTCGGCGGCCGTGGCGTTGCCGGCCGTGGGCGTGTTGGCCGTCAGGGCCGAGTCGGCAGCAATATCGGCGGTAGCGGCGGCGGTTTCGGTGGCGGCTACCGATTTGGTGTCGGTGCAGGCGGGCAGCGCGGCCAGGGTGGCCAGCGCGGCGGCCAGCACGGGGTACTTCGGAAACTTCATGTACGCAGGCGGAAGAAAACAGCGGGCCGGACTGGCCCTCTTGCGGGAATTTTTACTGGCAGCCGGCAATGCACTACTGGCAACTGATGCCGTATCTTGCCGCCGGTCAATCCTTCTACAAAGCAACCGCTTATTTCCCGCATGGACAAACTCCGTGGCACCGGCGTGGCCCTGGTTACGCCCTTCCTCCCCTCCCCCGACCGCGCCGTGGACTACCCGGCCCTGCGCCGTCTCATCGATTTCCAGCTCGAAAACGGCACCGACTACCTCGTCATCAACGGCACCACCGCCGAGTCGCCGACGCTGACTGTTGAGGAGCGCACCGAAATCCGGCGTGTGGCCCGCGAGCACACGGCCGGCCGCACCCCGCTGGTGTACGGCCTCGGTGGCAACGACACCGCCGCGCTGGTGCGCACCCTCGAAACCACCGATTTGAGCGGCTACGACGCGCTGCTCTCGGCCTCGCCCTACTACAACAAGCCCAGCCAGCGCGGCATCATCGCCCACTACCAGTGCTTGGCCGATGCCTCGCCGGTGCCGGTGCTGCTTTACAACGTGCCCGGCCGCACCAGCTCCAACCTGCTGGCCGCCACCACGCTGGAGCTGGCCCAGCACCCCAACATCATCGGCATCAAGGAAGCCAGCGGCAACCTGGAGCAGTGCATCGCCATTGCCGCCCAAAAGCCCGACGATTTCCTGCTTGTTTCGGGTGATGACATGATGACGACGGCGCTTATCAGCTTCGGCGGCGCGGGCATCATCTCGGTGCTGGCCAACGCCTTCCCGCAGCGCTTCTCAGCCATGACCCGCGCTGCCCTCAACGGCGACTTCGCCAAGGCCAGCCAACTGCTGTTCGGCTTCACCCAGCTCAATCCGCTGATGTATGAGGAAAGCAACCCCGTGGGCGTAAAAGCCGCCCTGGCCGCCCAGGGCCTGTGCGCCGACGCCGTGCGCCTACCGCTGCTGCAAGCTTCAGAGGGCCTAACCGGACGCATTAAGTCACTGATTACCGCTGCTTAATCGTGATCTTGCTGCTGCGGATGTGCTTTCGATATCCGGAGCAGCTTAGCCCTAGCGGGGCGGTACATCGGTAGCAAATCATGCAGCACCCACCAACAAAGCCCCAGCGGGGCGGCACCAACCGTTATACGATGGGTGTCGCCCCGCTGGGGCTTTAACGCTTTTTACTTATCACTGGCTACCGATATATCGCCCCGCTGGGGCTGAGTGGCGAGCAGCAACTCACCGACGGTCAAGAAATCAGCGGAATCACGAATAATCAGAGAAAATCAGTGATTTACCAGCCGCTGGCCAGCACGTCGGCGACGTGCAGGGTTTTTATCGGCTTCTTTTCGCGGCGGATGTAGGCGTCGAGGTGCATCAGGCAGCTGGTGTCGGTGCTGATGAGGTAGTCGGCGCCGGTGGCCAGGGCGTGCTCCACCTTCTGCTCGGCCATGGCCACCGATATAGCCTCGAACTTCACGGCAAAAGTGCCGCCAAAGCCGCAGCAGGTTTCGGTTTCGGCCATTTCGAGGCGTTGCAGGCCCGCTACGCCGTCGAGCAGCTGGCGCGGGGCCTCGCGGATGCCGCACTCGCGCAGGGCGGCGCAGGAGTCGTGGTAGGTGTAGTTGCCGGCGAGTTGGGCGTTTGGAATGCTGGTGATGCCCAGCACATCTACCAGGAATTCGGTGAGTTCGAAGGCCCGGCGCTGCACGCCGTGGTAGCGGGCGGCGTCGGGTGTGCCTTCGAACAGGTCGGCGTAGGTGTTGCGCACCATGCCGATGCAGGAGGCCGAGGGGCTCACGATGTAACGCTCCTGCTCGGTGGGGAAATCGGTGAGAAACTTGCGGGCCACTTCGCAGCTTTCGGTTTTGTAGCCCGCATTATAGGCCGGCTGCCCGCAGCAGGTTTGGTTGGCGTTGTAATGTACCTCGCAGCCCACGGCCTCCAGCACCTTCACCATGTTCATAGCGGTGTGCGGAAAAAGCTGGTCAACGAAGCAGGGAATGAATATATCGACTTGAGGGGCAGGCATGGAGAGGGGGAATTAAGAAGATAGTGCGGCATCTGACGCGAAGACATCAAATGTCAGAATAGTCTACTACCAGTTCCCACTTCGCCTGCTTAAGCACGTTCGGAGAATATGGTCGCTGAAATACTTTAGGTCCGAATGTATTTTGGAGATAAAGCACAATCATTGTGTCCCGAAACTCTATTCGAAACTCAGTTTCTTCCGCTTCTATCCGATACTCATACTGCTTATCTAACTCTAATGCAATACAGGCCAATTCTATCCACAAGTGTAAACTATCAGCTGTTTCATTATAGAAGTCAATCTTAGTCATTCATTCAGAATGTTCAGTGCCCCGCAAAGATGCGCTGATTCAGCCGCACGGCCTCGTTCAGCGCCTCCAGGTTTACGCCGGGCTCCAGGCCCACCTGGGCAGAAAACTCCAGCAGCCGCTCGGTGGGCATGTTACCGGTGAGCTCGTCTGCCGCCATCGGGCAGCCGCCGTAGCCGCCCAGCGCCCCATCGAAGTGGCGGCAGCCGGCCTCGTAGGCGGCCTGTACTTTCTCGTGCCAGGTATCGGGCGTGGTGTGCAGGTGGGCCCCGAACCGGATTTCCGGGTAAGCGGTCGTCAATTCGCGGAAGGCGGGCGCGATGGTGGCTGGCGTGCTGGCCCCGATGGTGTCGGAAAGGGCCACGATGCCCACGCCCAGCGCATCGAGCTGCTGGGTGAACTCGCCCAGCACTTCGGGGCTCCACGGGTCGCCGTAGGGGTTGCCGAAGCCCATGCTCAGGTACACCACCTGCTGTTGGCCGGTGCGGGCGCAGATATCCTGCATCCGGGCCACATCATCCAGCGCCTGGGCGATGCTTTTGTTGGTGTTGCGCTGCTGGAAAGTTTCAGAAACCGACAGCGGAAAGCCGATGTAGCGGATTTGCGGGTGGCGGGCCGCCGTTTCGGCCCCGCGCAGGTTGGCCACAATGGCCAGCAGCATGGTGCCCGACTGGCTCAGGTCGAGCCCGTCGAGCACTTCGGCCGTATCGGCGAGCTGCGGAATGGCCTTGGGCGAAACGAAGGAGCCGAAATCAAGCACGCTGAAGCCTACTTTGAGCAGGGCGTTGAGGTAGTCGATTTTATCGGTGGTCGGGATGAACTCGGGCCAGCCCTGCATGGCGTCGCGCGGGCACTCGGTGAGGTAAAGCATAAAATTAAAAGTCAGAGGTGAGAACGAAGAGGCGAGAAGGGAGAAAGTAGAAGTGCGACGGGAAGAATATGAGGTATGATGTGCATAATTCACTTCTCATTCCTAACCTCTACGTTCAGGGTTCTCGCTCAGGGTAGCTCTATGTCGAAATGCTGCCGGAGCACAGTGGCCAGCTTTTCGCGGGTCAGGGGTTTGGTCAGAAAATCGGCCACGGGCAGCTGCTCGGCCCGCTGGCGGTCGGTGGCCAGCATGGAGGTAGTGAGCATGACGACCAGGGTGTTGCGGCGCTGCTCGGCGGGCAGCTGCTGGTAGGCCTCCAGAAACTCGAACCCATCCATCACCGGCATGTTCACATCGAGCAGCACCAGGTCCGGGCAGGCGCTGCCAACGGCCTCGCCCACAAAGCAGCGCTGCTGCAGCTGCTGCAGGGCCTCGAACCCATTGAGGGCCACCACAATCTCCTCGCCTACCCCCAGCCGCTTAAGCAGGCGGGTACTGAGAAAATTGGTGGTCGGGTCGTCATCGACGAGCAGAATAACAGGCAGCATACAGTGGAAAAAGAGCAGATGCGCGCCGGGGCGGCCGGAGTTTCAGTTTCCGGCCGGCACCCGCGCTTAGTTAGGCAGGTGTACGCGGAAAACGGTGCCAACGCCGAATTCACTGCTCAGCTCTACCCGGCCGCCGGCGTTGTCGAGGATCTTTTTCACCATGTACAGGCCCAGCCCCGAGCCCTCCACGTGGTCGTGCAGGCGCTGGAACATATCGAACACCCGCGGCTGCTGGGCCGGCGTCAGGCCCAGGCCATTGTCGGCCACTTCCAGCTCGAGGCCGGCCCCGCTCCCACCCTTCGCCCGCAACACCACGTGCGGGGGCCGGGCCGGGTGGCGGTACTTGAACGCGTTGCTGAGCAGGTTGTAAACGATGGAGCGCAGGTTCTTTTCGGCAAACAGCACCGTCAGGTCGGCGGGCACTTCCACGGTCAGCGTGCCGCCGGCCGCCGCTATTTCGGAGGCCAGGTCGCGGCGCACGTTTTCGACCAGCACGGCCAGCCGCAACGGGGTCAGCGGGCTGGTGTGGGCTTTCTGGAGCTTGGTAATGTCGGTGAGCTGGTCGATGGTGTGCTTGAAGCGTTCCACCGAATCCTGCATCAAATCGAGCAGGCCCGGCACGTCGGCCTCGGCGGTGGGCAGCGCCAGGTCTTCGCGCAGCGCCGTTACCAGCGCCTCAATGTTGCTGATGGGCGCTTTCAGGTCGTGCGAGGCGGTGTAGATGAAGTTGTCGAGGTCGGCGTTGGTGTGGGTGAGCTGCTGGTTGGCAAGCAGCAGCCGCTCGTTGGTCAGGCTCAGCTGCTGGCGGGCCAGCACCTGCTCGGTTACCTCGGTGGCCACGCACACGATGCTCGTGGGCTGCCCTTGCTCGTCGCGCAGCGGCTCGTACACGAAGTTGTAGTAGCCCGTTTCGTCGGGGCCGTGGTGGGCCAGCCGCAGGGGCAGCTCCTGCACCACGTAGGCCCGGCCGCTGGCGCGCACCTCGTCGAGCACCTGCACCAGGCCCTGCTCGGCCAGCTCGGGCAGGGCCTCGCAGAACGGCCGGTCGAGCAGCATTTCCAGCGGCCGCTGCAGGATATCGAGCATGAGCGAATTCACGATTTCCAGCACAAACTCGGGGCCCCGGAACAGGCAGATGGCCACCGGCGCCTGGTCGAACAACGCCAGCAGCTGCTGCTGCTGCTCGGCGCGCATCAGCCGCGAAAGCACCTGCTCGGTTACGTCGTAGGCGAAGATGGAGACGCCCACAATCGTTCCGTTTTCGCGGTAGGGCTGGTAGCTGAAATCGTAGTAGCGCAGCACCAGGTCCTGCTCGACGACGGAATAAATATCGACTGGCAGCTCCGTGCCGTAAAACGTGCGGCCCGTGGCGTACACCGCGTCCAGCTCGGGCAGCAGGCCCTGGCGCACAAATTCGGGCAGCGCCTGCCGGTACGTGAGGCCCAGCAGCTGGCGGCCCGGAAACAGCTCCTGATACGCCGGGTTGCAGTACAAAAACGTGTGCTGAGGCCCGCGCAGCAGGGCCACCAGCACGGGGGCCTGCTCGAATACCTGGTAGAAGTTCTCGCGCTCCTGCACGTGGCTCTGGGCGGCCGTTTCGGCCTGGGCCAGCTGCTGCCGCAGCCTCCCCGACTCGGCCGCCATCCGGCGCACGCGGGCCGCCAGGCTGCCCGGCTCCACTGCCTCATCCACCCCGCAGCCCATCAGCAGCCGCCCCCCGCTCACCGGCCGGAACGTGAGGCGGTAGCCCGGCTCGTGGGGGCCGGCGGGCGGCAGCTCGTAGTGGCCGGGCTGGCCCGAGCGCAGGGCCGAGCGGCACACTTCCAGCAGCCACTCGGTGGTAGGCAGGCGAGCGTGCCAGGTTTCGGTAGGCCGGGCGGGCAGGCCCAGGATCTGTTGCGCGGCCGGGTTGAGGTACTCGAACGCCAGATCGGTGAAGCCGGCCGGGTGGCCTTCCGGCGCGCCCAGCGGCCGCAGCAGCCCCATGGCGGCCGGCGACACATCGAGCAGCGCGGTCAGGTCGTCTTCAAGGGAATCGGGGGCAGCGGCAGTCGGGAAGGCAGGCATTAGGATGAAGTCGGAGGAAAGCCAGGGTAAACTTACGGCTTGCCGGTTACTTGCGCCCACGAGCCGTTGCCGGCGCTGGCCCGAACTAGTCGGGCCCCGCCGGGGTTTAGTCGGGCAGCCTGTTTGTGCCGGCTGTTTGTTGCCCTTCGCCGCCCGTTCTGTTTATGCTGTTTCGCCTTCGCGCCGCCCTGCCTTTCTTCCTGCTCCTGGCCCTGCTTGGTGCCTGTAGCCCCAACCAAACCCTGCGCGGCCTGCTGCAGCCAACCACGCCCCACGAAACCTACGCCCGCCGCCTGCGCCAGGCCGGCCTCGCCGAGACGGCTCTGGGCCGCGACTGGCTGCGGGCCGCCGACCAGGCCCTGCACGACTCGCTGACGGTGCAGCTGCCCTACCACGAATCGGGCTTTTTCCCCGCTGACCGGGCCGTGGCGCTGGGGTTGCGCTACGGGGTGCGGGCGGGCGAGGCCATCCGCGTGAGCCTTACGCTGGCGCCCGGTACCACCCCGCCCCGCGTGTTTCTCGACGCCTTCGAGCTGCGCCCCGACCAAGCCGCACCCCGGCCCCTGCTCTCGGCCGACACGGCCAGCCTCTCGTTTCGCTACGTGGTGGAAGCCGACCGCCAGCACCTGCTGCGGGTGCAGCCCGAGCTGCTGCGCGGCGGCCGCTACACGCTCAGCATCCGCCGCGAGCCCAGCCTGAGCTTCCCGGTACTGGGCAAGTCCGATAAGGCCATCGGCTCGTTCTGGGGCGCCGGCCGCGACGGCGGGGCGCGCCGCCACGAGGGCGTGGATATTTTTGCGCCCCGCGGCACGCCCGCCCTGGCCGCCGCGCCCGGCGTTATCACGCGAGTGCAGGAAACGAAGCTGGGCGGCCGCGTTGTGTGGCTTGCTACGGCCGATGCCGACGCCCACCTCTACTACGCCCACCTCGATAAGCAGCTGGTGCAACCCGGCCAGCGCGTGCGCACCGGCGACACGCTGGGGCTGGTAGGCAACACCGGCAACGCCCGCACTACCCCACCCCACCTGCACTTCGGCGTGTACCGCAACGGCGCCCTCGACCCGCTGCCCTTCGTGCGCCGGGCCGACGCGCCCGCGGCCCCGGCCAAAAAGCTGCCTGCCGAGCTGGGCCAGTACGTGCGGGCCCGCGAAAACCGGCTGCCCCTGCGCCGCACGCCAACCGCCAAAGCGGCCCTGGCCGCGGGCCGGTTGGCCACCCGCACCACGCCGTTGCTGGTGCTGGGAGCCGTGCCGGGCTGGCTGCGGGTGCAGCTGCCCGGCGGCGGCAGCGGCTTTGTGCCGGCTCCGGCCGTGCGCGCCGCCGCCCCGTTGCGCCGCGAGAAGCTGCCGGCTGCCACCGAGCTGCATTCGTTCCCGCTGGCCGGCGCCCCCGCCATTGCGGCGCTGCCCGCCCAAACGGCCGTGGCCGTGCTCGGCGAGTTCGGAGCCAGCCGCCTGGTGCGCCAACCCAACGGCCGCACCGGCTGGCTGTTGTGAGAAAGTAAGCCCCGTCTGCCACAGCCAATAGTTCAACTCTTCATCCAGCCTTCATGCAGCCGCCCGTACGTTTGAGCCGGTGATTGGAGTAAGAACGCGGGATGGCTTTTTCGGAAGCTGTCCCGCGTTTTACTTTTCAGGCTTTCGCCCCCCCCCTCGCAATAGGCACTTCCAGTTAAAAAGCCCCAAGCCACTGCGCTCCGAAATACTTCGGTAGCGCGGTGGCTTGGGGCTTTTATACTGTTTCAGCGAGCTTACTCGGCAATAACGACGGCCCTTTTCAGGGCTTTGGAGTAGGCCACCCGCCGCTCCCGGCCGTCGGCCGAGGGGTAGTCGAAGCCGATGGCGCGGGTGTCGGCCTTCACCGACGACCACGACTGAGCATCAACGTTTTCGGGCTGCACGGCGGCTTTGGGCACGGCCGGCTGCACAAACCGGTCGTCGCGGAAAAAGCTGTTCATGCCCTGCAGAATGGCAATTTCCTTGTCGCGCACCGTGGATGTCTGCGGGTCGGCCACATCCTGGTCGCGGATGAGGGCCGTGGCCGGCATTACTTCCTGGCGCAGCGTATCGCCGGCACTGTTGAGGATGATGAAATGAGCCTGCGAAGTGGCGATTTTAGGCCCGCGCAGTTGCAGTATAAAGGTGTCTTTGGCCTTCGGCGACGAGAAATTGTGGCTGGCATTCACCGTCCGCAGCACGGTGCGCTCATTCACCCGGCCGCGGTTGGCTTCCATACCGGGCGTGAACTGACGGTCGGTGTTGCGGGAGGTGGCCACTTCGCGCTCCGTGTTCAGGCATGACGACAGTTGAAGCAGGCAAAACGCTCCGGCAACGGGGATTAGTAGTTTTTTCATGGGAAGCAGACGCGGCAATAATTCAGCCGGAAAAGCCCTGATGAGGCCTCCAGCCCCGAAAGCTCGGGATTTATCGGCATTCGGCCAATTTAGCTTACAAAATTAAGTGGCTGTCAGCCGCTTACCGCGGCGCGCTGGCGCCCGGCAAAGTCAGCAGCCGGTTTACCTACGAAATTGGTCGGCTCATGGGCTGTAGGAAGCGCATTTTTTTGGCTTATTTTCAGAACACGCCTACTTCCAGCCCCAGCAGCCAGCGCGGCAGTTCGGGGTAAGTGGCCGGCGCCGAGCCACTGAACGAGTCGGCGAGGCGGTAGCGGGCCAGCAGCGCGTAGCGGCCCGACCCCAGCCGGGCGCCCAGGCCCCAGCTCCAGCGGTGCAAATAGGCCGGGCGGGCTTCTTTTACCAGCGTACGTTTGCCCTGCCCCTGCCCGGGCCGGTCTTCGTAGCGGTGGCTGGCGCCCAGGGCCCAGCCGCCCCAGCCGCTCACATCGAGGTAGTTGCCCACCACGTTGCCGCGCCGCCCGAAGCTAAGGCGGGCAAAGGGCTCCAGCTGCAGCTGCGTCAGGTTCAGGGTTTCGCGGTGGTGCAGCTGCGGCGTGGGCACGAGCTTCTGGTTGGTTTGCCGCAGCTGGTAGCGCAGGTAGGCAAAGCGGGCATCGAGGCCCACGGCGGCCGGCCCCGCCACGCGCCACTTGTTGCGCAGCCCGGCAAACAGCTCGCCCGACTGCAGGTAGCGCAGCTCGGCCCCTGGCCCGGCCGGCGCGCCCGCCACGGCCGTGTAGCCCACAAACAGGTGCTGGTAGAAGGCGCGGTTGGGGCCATAGCGAGCCGGAATGGTGTCGGTAACTGGGTCGGCGCGCAGCAGCACTTGCTGGGCCGCCGCCGGCCGGGGCAGCGCGGCCGCCAGCAGCAACGCCAGCAGCCCGAACGGGGGTTTATAATGCCTCATGGAGCCACAAAGCTAGCCGTGTAGCCCCGGTAATGGGCCCGCACCGTGCCACCGGGCGGCAGCTGCCGCAGCGGCACCCGCAGCACCGCCCGCTGGCCGACCTCCAGCACCTCGTAGCGCACAATAAAGCCCGTAGCGGTGCGCAGCTGCCAGTACAGCGGCGCCGGCGGAGCGGCTACGGCGGCCGGCCCATTGGCCGTTGTATCGGCCAGCAGCGGCAGCTGGTAGGCGGGCACGGTGCCGGCTTCGGGCCGGATGATGATACTGACCAGCGAGTCGGCGGCTATGAAATCGAAGGTGGGCGCCGGCAGCGTGGGCGGCGGGCCGACGGGGCGGAAAGCGGCGGCCTGGGGCAGGCCGTAGCCGTGGGCGTAGTCGAAATACGGGTAGAGCTGCCCGGCCTGCTGCAGGCGGGCAAACAGCGCCATCACCGGCAAATCGCGCTGCTGCTGCCAGGCGCAGGCCGCAAAACCCGCTACCAGCGGGCTGGCAAACGAGGTACCCTCGACGCGCTCGAAACCGCCCGGCACGGCCGTAACCGCCACCCCAAAAGCCGCCAGATTGGGCTTGAGCCGCCCGCCCGCCGCGGGCCCGTAACTGCTGAAATCGAGGTGCAGCCAGGTTTCGGGGTCGAGGCCGCCCACCGTTAGCACCGAGTCGGCATCGGCGGGCGTGCCGATAGTGCGCCAGCGCGGATCGTCGCCGGCATTGCCGGCCGCATTCACCACCAGCATGCCCTTGTGCACGGCCAGCGCGGCGGCGCGGGCCACCAGGCTGGTACGCCCGTTCATCTGCTCCGGAAAATAGCGGCGGTCGGTGTAGCCCAGCGACGAGTTGATGATGTCGGCGCCGTTGCGGTCGGCCCACTCGGCAGCGGCCAGCCAAGCTTCTTCCTCGGCGTACCGCTCGCGGCCCTGCTGCTCGGTGCGGGCCAGCAGAAACTCGGCTTCCGGTGCCAGCCCCAGAAACGTGCTATCGGGCAGCTGGCCGGCCAGGCACGCCAGCACCTCGGTGCCGTGCGTACCGCCCCGGAACACGTCGGGCGAGCGGCGCAGAAAATCGTAGGTGGCTACAATGGCCTGGCGACGGAGCAGGTGCGCAAACGCCGGGTGGGTGTCGGTGCCGCGGAAGCCGACATCAAACACGGCAATGCGCAGGCCCTGCCCCTGCTGGCCGGCCCGCCGGAACTCGGCGGCCCCGAGCACGGCCGTCTGCCGGTGGGCCAGCGCCCGGTCGGCGGACGAAAGGCGCGCGGGTGGGCCGGCCGGTTGCGGGCCGGTATTGGGGCGCGGAGTTGCGGCGGGTAGCAGCGGGCGTTCGGGCCAGGCCTCCACGCGGCGCACGCCGGGCATGAGCCGCAGCCGGGCGGCCTGTGCCGGCGTGGCCCGGCAGGCCACGGCATTAAACCAGCGGCTGACCAGCGAAACAGTGTCGCTCAGGGCCTGCACCCGGGCCAGGTAATCGGGGCGCACCGGCAGGTCGGTGCTGTCGAAGGCGGGCAGGTGCTGGCGGCGGCGGCGGGCCTGGGCGGCGGCGGTAAAGTAGGTTTGCGGCTGCAGCGTCTGGCCCGCTTTATCGCGGAACGTAACCCAGTAGCGGGCCGTGGGCGCCGCGGCCGGCCGCGACGGGCTTTGCGCGGTGGCCGGCAGTCCGACCAGCCCACTCAGCCATAAGATCAAACACCAACGCAACCGCAATTCGCTTTATTCTAAAACCTGGTTCGGCGCCGAAGGTACAATAAAGCCCGTTTGCCGATTACCGCTGCCGGCCCGGCACGGGCAACCAGCGCCGCCGTTGAGCCGTTGTAGCGATATTCCGACACGAAATTATTTTGGTGGCAGCAATGAAGCTGTTTAGGAAGTAGTCAGTCAGGCGCAAAACAGAAAAGACTCCCACAAAAGCGGGAAATTTGAGGTGCGACCCATCTCCTTTCCCTCCCTCATGGAAGTCTTGAGCAAAGATATAATTACCCGCTGGATACTGCCCTTGTTGCCGGCCCGTGCTGGTGGCCGCCGCGCAAGCGTCGACCTGGCTGAGGTGGTGGGCGCCATCTGCTACAAGCTCAAAACAGGCTGCCAGTGGCGCTGGCTGCCCGTAAAAG
>NZ_KB907830.1 GCF_000382225.1 Hymenobacter aerophilus DSM 13606 | reverse complement strand
GCATCGGCCCATAAACTTAGTGGGGTAAAACAGTGGCTAGCCGGGCGGGGCGTGGAACTGCTGTTTCTGCCGCCCTACTCGCCCGACTTCACCCCCGTCGAGCAGGCTTGGAGCAAGCTCAAAACCAAGCTACGGGCGGCACAGGCCCGCACCCGCGAGGCGTTAATCGACGCGCTGCAAGAGGCCGTCAACTGGATTACCAGCGCTGATGCGCTCGGGTGGTTCAACCACTGCGGCTATCACGTCGCACAAGCGTAAAGATGGGCTAGATGTTCACGAAACCGCTATATGTCGGCAGGTAGCGATATAAGCGAAACTAGTAGCGTTACAGGCCCAGGCTGTCGAGAGGGGATGCGGGGCGATTATGTTGCGCAACATGGGTGTAGATTTCGGTGGTTTTGATGCTGCTGTGGCCGAGCAGATCCTGAATGATTCGGATGTCCGTGCCGGCTTCCAGCAGATGCGTGGCATACGAGTGGCGAAGCATATGCAAGGTTACGGGCCGGCTGATTCCGGCCCGGGCCGCTGCCTGCTTCACCACCAGTTGCAGGCTGCGGGCGCTGTACGGCTCGCCGGGCTGCAGGCCCTCGAAGAGAAACGTAACGGGCCGAAATTGCCGGTATTGCTCTCGGAGTAAATGTAGCAAACTCTCGGGCAAGGGCAAATCACGGTCTTTTTTGCCCTTCCCTGCCCGCACATATAAGGCCATTCGCTTGCTGTCAATGTCGGGCGGCGTGAGGGCCAGTACTTCGCCCAGGCGCAGGCCCAGACCATAGGCCAGCATCAGCATGGCCCGATGCTTAAGGTTCTCGGTGCCCGCCAGCAGCGCCCGCACCTCTTCCCGGGCCAGTACTTTGGGGTTGGTAAGCGGCTGTTTGGGCCGGGGCACGGCGTAGTATTGCCGGGGCTGCCCTTCCACCTGTTCGTAGTAGAATTTAATGGCGTTGATGAGCAGATTCTGGTAGGCTTCCGAAATGCCGGCCGCCACCCGCCCGGCCAGGTAGTCGAGTAGTTCCTGGCGCGTCAGGTCCAGGGGCAGGCGTGGGGCATGGTGCAGCAGAAACTGCTGAAATGCGGTGCGGTAGTTTTTAAGGGTGGCCGGACTATAGCGTTTCAGCACTATATGTTGGGCATAGCGGTTGAGCACGGCTTGCTGCGGCGTGGGCGGCGGTGGCGTGGCGGCCAGTGCCGGCACCATGGGCAGGTGCAGTGGTACGCCCAGCTGCTGGCACGCCAGGCGCAGGGGCGCCACGGCTTCGGGCGTGGCCGGCAGCACGTAGCCCCGGGCGGCGGCGCTATACTGCACCCCCGCCGCCAGCAGCGCCCCCCGGATAGCCGCATCCGAATAAGGAAAGAACACCTGAAACTCGGTCCGGTCTGCGCGCAGCCGCAATGAAACGGCCGTCGTCATGGCTGCGTGGGCGGGGCGGGGCCGGTTTTCTTGTCCAGCATCAACACCTGCTCCCCTATTACCTCCGTTACGTAGTGGCGCTGGCCGGCCGCATCGTCGTAGTGGCGGGTTTTGAGCTTGCCCTCCACGTACACTAAGCTGCCCCGGCGCAGGTAGGCCTGGGCCAGCTCGGCCAGGCCGCGCCAGAGCACGATGTTGTGCCAGTCGGTGCTGGTGTGAGGCTGGCCACTTTTGTCGCGGTAGGTTTCCGACGTGGCCAGCGAGAATTTCGCCACGGCCACGTTGCCTTCCAGCACAGAAATTTCCGGGTCTTTACCCAGATTCCCGATCAGGGTTACTTTGTTGAGGCCGCGCATGGACAGAGTAGCTAACCAAACAGAATGCCAGCAAGATACGCTATTCAAACACTTTTGCTTACTCCCTTTTCTTCTTCTCTCCCACTTCCTCCTCCTCCTGCTTTTCCCGCACTGGCCGGCGCTGGGTTTCCGAGCGGTGGATTTCGAGGATGTACAGGCTCTTGAGCTGGTCGTAGAAGCCGTGGCGGTTGACCAGACTCGACACCAGGTTGGAGAGCAGCGCCGTGAGCATCAGGTAGAAGATGATGTTGTGGCTGTTGGTCATCTCAATCACCAGAATCGAGGAGGTAAAGGGGCTGCGCGTGATGCCGGTCAGGAAGCCCACCATGCCGCAGAGCACCAGCAGGTTGGTGGCCGTATCGGAGAGGTACATCCAGCCGGCCACCACGGCCCCGATGCTGGCTCCGGCCCCGAGGGCGGGCGCGAAAATGCCGCCCGCCACGCCCGTGCTGAACGAGAGAATGGAGCCCAGAATCCGCAGCACCGGGATGTACCAGGCCAGGTGCTTGTGCTCGGTAAACAGCGTGTCGAGCATGATTTCCTTGCCCGAACCCAGCATCCGCTCATCTACCAGAATGGCCAGCAGGGCAATGGCTAGCCCGCACACCAGCGGAAACACCATCTTCTCGACGCTGGACGTGAGCCGCTCCTTGCGCCGCATAATGAACAGGATGGCCTCGCCCATGCCGCTGGACGCAAACCCGCCGATAACGGCCACCAGCATCACCACGAAAATCATCCAGATGGGAATGTTGTCGAGGCGCGGGTAGCCCAGGTAGAGGTAGGGCCCGAGCAGGTTGAGGGCCGTGAGGCCGGCAATGATAACGCCCGTGAGCAGCGCCGACTTAAAGAAGTTGAGGTGGGTGCGCGTGAGCTCTTCGATGGCAAACACGATACCGCCCAGCGGCGTGTTGAAGGCCGAGGCCAGCCCGGCCGCCGCCCCCGTGATAATCATGTTGCGCTTGGAGATTTTGGGGTACCAGCCCGGCAGCCAGCGGTTCACCTGCCGGAAAATGGCCGCCGAAATCTGGATGGTAGGCCCCTCGCGGCCGACTATGCCGCCGCCCAGCACCGCCACCAGCGAGCTGAGCACCTTGATGCCCAGCACCCGCATGCTCAGCAGTTGGTTGACTTTGTAGTTGTGGCGGGGGTTGGATAGGTCGATGGCCGCCGTGACCTGCGGAATGCCGCTGCCCCGCGCAAACGGCGCAAAGCGGTTCACCAGCCACCAGCCCACCAGAAAGCACAGCGGCGTGAGCAGCACAAACCACCACTTCGACTCGGCCGAGTAGTGGTAGAGGTAGCGCGTGCCGGCCTCGGCCCAGGCAAACAGCTTGGCATACAGCACGGCCACGAGGCCCGTAATAAAGGCGCCCACCCAAAACGGCAGGGCATTCAGCAGGTCGCGTTTGAGGTGGATGTTATCAATGGCGTCGAAGCGGTGCTTGAGCTGCTTCCTGATTCTATCCAGCGCGTGTATCATGCAAAGGGGCGCGGCTGCTCCAAACGGCAGCTATGCGTGCGAAATAATGGTTCGCCGCAAAGGTCAGTCATTTTGGGTGAAGTGCGGATGAGGAAATGTGAACCGTTCTGTCATCCTGAGCTTGCGAAGGACCTATATAGAAGCTATTATGTGAAGTTACCTTCTGTATAGGTACTTCGCAAGCTCAGGATGACAGGCGGGTTTTGCCCCTCCCTGCTCATTCCTTCTCCCCTTGCGAGTTCTCGACCCGGAACCTGGGGGCCTCGTAATCCTTCGGCAGGTAATCGGCCGGAATGGTCGTCTGGCTGCCGTCGCGCACGGCGCGGTAGTGGGGCGACATAATTTCGACGCCGGCCTCGTTGAAGCGGTCCTGGATGTTTTGGTGGATGCGCGAGTAGATGCGGGCCTGCTGGTTGGCGGCGTGGGTATAAAAGTTGAGCTCGTAGGCCACGTACCAGTCGTCGAGGCTGGTCTGGAGCACGAACGGGGCGGGCTCGGTGAGCACGTCGGCATCGACGGCGGCGGCCAGCAGCAACTGGTGCACCTGGGGCCAGGGTACGTCGTAGCCGATGGTGACGCCGGTGTGCATAATCAGGCCCAGCGTGGGCGCCACGGTGGAGTAGTTGGTGGTGTAGGAGCTCATCACCGAGGAATTGGGAATCGTAATCTCCTCGTTTTTGACGGTGCGGATGCGGGTCACGAGCAGGGTTTTCTCCACGATGTCGCCCGTCACGTCGCCGATTTTCACCCGGTCGCCCAGCTTGTAGGCCCGCATGTAGGTCAGCACCAGCCCGGCCACGATGTTGGAGAGCGAGCCGGCCGAGCCGAACGTGAACAGGAAACCCAGAAACACCGATACGCCCTGAAACACCGGCGAATCGGAGCCCGGCAGATACGGGAAAATCACGACCAGCGCGAAGGCCCACACCAGCACCCGCACAATCTGGTAGGTGGGGTTGGCCCAGTCGGGGTAAAAGCCCTCGATGGTAAGGTTGCCGGCCCGGATTTCCTCCTTCACCGAGAAAATGGCCTTGAGCACGTAGCGGAACACGGCCACAATCACGATGATGGTGAACAGGTTGGGCAGGTAGTTCCAGAAGGCCAGCGCAATGCGCTTGAGCGGGTTGAAAATGTAGCCCAGCAGCGTATCGGCAATGTCCTGGGTGCCGGGGAAGATGCTGAACACCACGGGCAGCACCAGGTAAATAGCCAGCAGCACGACTATCCATTTCAGCACCGTAACCAGCAGCAGCACCGAGCTGAGCTGGCGCTGCTCGTTGAAGAATTCGTAGTTGCCGAACTTGATGCCCTTGAACCAGGTGCCTTCCTTGGAAGCCAGCTTCAGCCCCACCCACCTGAAAAACACCAGAATATACTTCACCGTGAAGTACAGCACGATGAGCACGAGCAGCGTCAGGCCGATTTCCTTGGCTTTATTCAGCAGGCTGTTCTGCGCCTTGTACTGCACCACGGCCTCAATAATGCGCGCCCGGTGCAGGCGGGCCAGCGAGTCGCGGCTCACGTTGTGCCAGAGCGCGTCGTTTTCGCTGATGCTTTGCAGCACCTGCTCGCCGTACATCAAATCGGTGCTCTGCTCCGAGGGGTAGATGCGCAGCGAGTCGGGGCTGAAGAAGGCGGCTTTTTCGAGGCGCTTGATTTTTTCCTCCGTGAGTTGGGCGCGCTCCTGGGGCGAAAACGGCCCCAGCTTGGTGTACACGTAGAACAGCGTATCGTCGTGCGGCACTACCGGGAAGCCCTTGGCATTCACCTTCAGCGAGTCGATGTAGCGGCGCGAGCGGGCCTTGCGCAACGAATCGACCCGGCGCAGCGCATCGAGCTCGGTCACCAGTTCCCGCTCGCGGCGCTTGTCGGCCGAGCCGCTTTTGAGCGTCAGCAGCTCGGCCTGGATTTCTTCGAGCCGGCCGGTGTTGGCCCGCCTCAGCGAGTCGATGCGGCGCAGCACTTTGGTGTCGGACACCAGGTTTTCGGAGCGGGCCGAATCCTGGGCTTTGGTGGGCGCCGGCAGCGCCACCCCGGCCTTGGGGGCCGTGGGCGCCTGTTTCATGGGCGGCGGAATCACCTGGGCTCCGGCCGCCAGCAGCCCGCTTGCCCACACAACCAGCGCACAAAGCGCGAAACGAAAATGCATAAAAGAGCTGCTTGCTGACGCGGCCACCGACCGTCGGGAAATCTGGTTTGGCAGTAATGATAGGCAAAAGCCCGCTTTCCGGGCCCGGCCCGCGGCCCGATTCCGGCCAGCCGGCCGTTTTCCTCGACCAACTGCGCTATTGGGGTCCGCTTACCTTTGCAGCTTCGTTCGCCTCCGGTCAGCCGGCGCCCGCTTGCGGCCCCGGCCGCCGCCCCCGATTTTTCCGTCCATGCCCCACCGCTTCTTCCGGCTCGCCACCGCTCTGCTACTGCTGTTCACCCTCGCTACCGCCGCCCGGGCCCAAACCACGCCCCCGGCCGCCGACACCACACTCATCGTGTACGCGGGCCAGCTGACGGGCGCCTACAGCAGCGGCGGCGTCAACCGCACGCTGCTTTCCACCACCCAGGATATTACCATCAGCCGGGGCCCGCACTTCGGGCTGCCGCTGCACGGGCGGTTTGCGTATGGCAAGCAGAACAAGCTATTGCAGGAGCGCGAGCTGCTGCTGACTACCACGCCCTACTACTGGCGGGGGCGTTTCCGGGCCTACGCGCTGGGCGGCTTCGAGCGCAGCAACCTGCGCGGCATTACGCGGCGGGTGCAGCTGGGCGCCGGACCGGGCTGGGCCTTCTACACCGACTCGCTGGGGCGCGAGGTGGCCGTGAGCAACCTCATCATCCGCGAGCAAACCAACTTTCTCGACGGCCGCCGGGTGGTGACGGCCCGCAACTCGACCCGCCTGAAAATCGTGTATTCCTACAAAACGCTCACCTTCAACTCCAGCACGCTGTTTCAGCCTTCGCTGGAAAAGCTCAGCAACTACCGCTTCAGCAGCGTGGCGGCGGCCTCCCTCAAGCTCATCAACAACCTGGCCGTCACGCTGGCCTACAACTACACCTACGACTCGCAGTACAGCGAGGGCAAGGTGCCCGAAAACACCAACATCACGCTGGGTTTTTCCTACTCGGCTAGGCGGTAGCGGCGCTTTTTTCGGCCATTTTGCGCCGGCCCGTTAAACCCGGCGGCTCCGGCGGCCTCCAACCCGCGAAAACCCGCTCCCCTACCCCACCGCCCCGCTGCGCCCTTTGGAAGACCAGGAGATACTTGCCAAGTTCCGCGACCCGGCCACCCGCAACGTGGCCTTCAACCAGCTCGTGCGCAAATACCAGCGCCCGGTGTACTGGCACGTGCGCAAAATGGTCATCAACCACGACGATGCCGACGACCTGACGCAGGACGTGTTCGTGAAGGTCTGGAACCACCTCGACGGGTTCCGCGCCGACGCCTCGCTCTACACCTGGCTCTACCGCATTGCCACCAACGAGTGCCTGGGCTGGCTGAAAAGCAAGCGCCGCAAGTTCCTGCTGCCCCTCACCGACGTCACGGCCGAGCTCAGCGCCCAGCTCGAAGCCGATGAAACCCTGGCCGGCGACGAAATCGAGCTGAAGCTGCAGAAAGCCATCCTCACGCTGCCCGACAAGCAGCGCCTCGTTTTCAACCTGCGCTACTACGACGAGATGCCCTACGAGCAGATGGCTGAGGTAACCGGCACCAGCGTCGGGGCCCTGAAAGCCTCCTACCACCACGCCGTAAAAAAAGTAGAAGCATTTGTTACCGCCAATTAGCAGCGCATTAAACTTCGGTCCTTTATTCGCTTCCAACTGCCATGAACACGCCTTTCAACCTCGATGAGCACCGCCGCAACCGGCCCCGGCCGGCCCTGGCCCCGCCGCCCGAGCGCTACTTCGAGCAGCTGCCCATGCGCGTGATGCAGCGCGTGCAGCCCCAGGCGGCGGCCACCGCGCCCGGCTGGGGCTGGCTGGCGGCCCTTACGGCCCCGCTGCGCACGGCCCTGGCCTCGGTGGTAGTGCTGGGCGGCTTTGCGGCCGCGTTCTGGCTGACGCCCGCCGGGCCGCCCGCGGGCTCCGCCGACGCGCTGGCCCGGGTGCCGCAACAGGAGCTGCTCAACTACCTGCTCAGCACCGACCAGCGCATCACCCTCACCGATCTGGCCGAGGTGGCGGGCACGGCCCGCGCCACGCCCGCCAGCACCTACTGGCAACCCTCGCCCGACGAATTGCGCGAGCTGCTCGACCAGCAATCGGCCGACGAAGGCTACCTGTAAACTCTGTATTCTCTTCTCCGCTTTCCTTTTACCTGCTATGAACTACCTGTTTCGTACCCTGCTGCTGCTGAGTTTGCTAACGGCCGGCCTGCCGGCCACCGAGGCCGCTGCCCAGGGCGGCGGGGGCGGCCGCCGACCCGAGCGCCTGAGCCAGCTCGAAAATGCCCGCGTGGCCTACATCACCCAGAAAGTTTCCCTCACCCCCGAGCAGGCCCAGAAGTTCTGGCCGCTCTACAACGAGTTCACCGCTAAGCGCCGCGACCTGAACCAGCGCCTGCGTCAGCTGCGCCCCAGCCAGACCGACGGCCTGAGCGACCAGCAGCTGCGCGACAATTTCAATCAGTCGTTCAAGCTCCGCGAGCAGGATATCGACCTCGAAAAAGACTACTTCGAGAAGTTCCAGCGCGTCATCAGCGTGCGGCAGGTGGCGGCCCTGTTCCTGGCCGAGCGCCAATTCACGCGCGAGGTCATCAAGCGCGTGGCCGACCGCCCCAGAGGCCGGGCCGGCGAGTAGCCGGTTTGGTAAATAAAACTTGTCATTCTGAGCGAAGGCGCAGCCGCAGTCGAAGAATCTCGCGTGCAATGGCAACCCTGTCGTCAGGAGTTACTGTAGCACGCGAGATTCTTCGACTACGCCTTCGGCTTCGCTCAGAATGACAGCCCTTTTCTAACTACCAACCACTAGGGAGCCTGGCGTACCTTTGCGGCTATGCTTACTCCCCGCCAGCTTTTCCTGCGCCACCAGGCCCAGACGTCTGATTTTCCACTGCTGCTGGAAATTGAGCGGGCCGAAGGCGTGTACATGTACGCGCCCGATGGCACGCGCTACCTCGACCTTATCTCCGGCATCGGCGTCAGCAATGTGGGCCACCGCCACCCGCGGGTGCTGGCCGCCATCCAAGAGCAGCTCGACAAATACCTGCACCTGATGGTGTACGGCGAAGTGGTGCAGGCCCCGCCCGCCCGGCTGGCCCAGGCCCTCACCGCCACGCTGCCCGCCCACCTCGATAACGTGTATTTCACCAACTCGGGCACCGAAGCCGTGGAGGGCGCCCTGAAGCTAGCCAAGCGGCACACCGGCCGCACGGGGCTCGTGAGCTGCCACAACGCCTACCACGGCTCCACCCACGGCGCCCTCAGCATCACGGGTTCCGAAGGCTTCAAGAATGCCTTCCGGCCCCTGCTGCCCGACGTGCGCCACATCCGCCACAATAATTTCGATGATCTGCTGCTCATCACCGAGCACACCGCCGCCGTGGTGATGGAAACGGTGCCGGGCGAAGCGGGCGTGCGCGTGCCGGCCCCCGGCTACCTGCCGGCCCTGCGCCAGCGCTGCACCGAGGTAGGCGCGCTGCTTATTCTGGACGAGATTCAGTGCGGGTTCGGGCGCACGGGCACGTTCTGGGCCTTCGAACAGTTCGGCATCGAGCCCGATATTCTGCTAACGGCCAAGGGCATGGGCGGGGGGATGCCCATCGGGGCTTTTATTGCGCCCCAGGCCATTATGGCCGGCTTCAAAACCGACCCTATTCTGGGCCACTGCACCACGTTTGGCGGCCATCCGGTGTCGTGCGCGGCTTCGCTGGCCACCTTGCGAGTTATTCAGGAAGAAAATTTGCTGGCCGATGTGGCGGCCAAAGCGGCGCGTTTCCGCGAGCTGCTGGTGCACCCAAGCATCCGCGAGGTACGCAACTGCGGGCTACTGATGGCCGTCGAGTTCGACTCGTTCGAGGTGCTCAAGCCGCTCATCGACCGCGCCCTCTGGGAGCAGCACCTGCTCACCGACTGGTTCCTGTTCTGCGACAACTCGCTGCGCATCGCCCCACCCCTCACCATCACGATGGAGCAGATTGACGAGGCCTGCGCGGGGCTCCTGGCGTCAATTGAGAATTAATAATTAGTAATTAAGAATTGGCCGTTGAACGAGCCCTATTGTGGGTCATTCAACGGCCAATTCTTAATTGTTAATTACTAATTATTAATTCTTAAGAAGCGCCATGGCCTCGGTTTTAACCCGTTCGCGGGGCAGGCCGTCGCGCACGCCCTGCGAGATGCTGCGCACCAGGCCCGTGACGATGTTGGGGGCAAAACCCAGGCGCTGGGCCATGTCGATGCAGAAGCGCATTTCGGTGTCGTCCACCACGCCGTCGGCCAGCATCATGTCCACGAGGTCAAATATCTGGTCGAAACGCTCCGAATCGTTGTCGGGCAACAGCATGTCGTGGGTACTGGCACTGCCCACCAGGGCGCGCACTTCACCGGCACGCATCCCGCTTTTGCGGCCCACGGCCACAATAAAGCTCATTTCCCGCTCATCGATGTGGCCATCGGCCTTGGCCAGGGCGGCCAGGTTTACCAGGTGGCTCTTGACCTTTCGGGTCTGCTCACTTTCAAAAAAACCGAACATGGGGCGGGTATTTGGCAGGGAAGAACGAGAGTAGCAGCCGGGCGCCCGGACTGCTCCGGTGTGGGGCCGCCGGGCCGCAACGAAAGTTAAGTTAGGGCTTTAGCAGCCAATACGCAACACGACCGATACGCGGCTACCAAAAAAACGATTGGCCCAACTAGTGTTGGGTTTGCATTTATTGACGGCGACAGCGTAGTTTCGGCGCAAATTGCGCACCTTTGGCAGCTGCGGTTCAGCTGGCCGCTTTGCTTACGGAAGAAATAGTAAATATGATGAAACGCATTGCAGTTTTCACCAGCGGGGGCGACGCGCCCGGCATGAACGCCTGCATCCGGGCCGTGGTGCGCACGGCCGTTTACCACGGCATCGAAGTGTACGGCATCATGCGCGGCTACAGCGGCATGGTGAAGGGCGAGTTTGTGAAGCTGGACTCGGCCTCGGTGTCGAACACGGTGCAGAAGGGCGGCACCATCCTCAAATCGGCCCGCAGCCAGTCGTTCCAGACCCGCGAGGGCCGGCAGCGGGCCTTCGACCAGCTCGTCAACCACGGCATCGATGGGCTGGTGGCCATCGGCGGCAACGGCACGTTCACCGGGGCCACGCTTTTCGAGCAGGAATTCGGCATCCCGATAGTAGGCGCGCCCGGCACCATCGACAACGACCTCTACGGCACCGATTACACCATCGGCTACGACACGGCCGTGAACACGGCCCTGGAGGCCATCGACAAAATCCGCGACACGGCCGACTCGCACGACCGGTGCT
This sequence comes from Hymenobacter aerophilus DSM 13606, assembly GCF_000382225.1. Taxonomy (GTDB): domain Bacteria; phylum Bacteroidota; class Bacteroidia; order Cytophagales; family Hymenobacteraceae; genus Hymenobacter; species Hymenobacter aerophilus. The sequence goes on along the minus strand of NZ_KB907830.1, from coordinate 29,268 downwards.
TTTTTGTGGAGGTAATGGGCCGCGACTCGGGTTACATTGCCATTCCCTGCGCCATCGGGGGCGGGGCCGAAATCGTGATGATTCCCGAAACCCAGCTTTCCACCGAAGCCGTTATCGAAACGCTTAAAACCGGCCACAACCGCTCCAAAACCTCGTTTTTGGTGGTGATTGCCGAGGGCGATGAAGAGGGCAACTCCCACGAGGTAGCCCGGCAGGTAAAGGCCGCCATTCCGCAGCTCGACACCCGCGTTACGGTTATCGGCCACATCCAGCGCGGCGGCGCCCCCTCGGCCGCCGACCGCATGCTGGCCTCGCAAATCGGTATTGCGGCCGTGGAAGGCCTCATGAACGGCATGCACAACGTCATGGCCGGCATCGTCGACCGCAAGCTCGTGTACACGCCCTTCGCCGACACCATCCACAAGCGCAAGCTCATCAATCAGAGCTTCATGCGCATGGTGGAAATCCTGAACGCTTAGCGCAGCCAAAAGCCCTTTTCTGAACTCCCTGCCGACGCTTTTGCGCTTCGGCAGGGAGTTTTTTGGTATTTAACGGCATGACTAACTCTTACTCTCTGCCCTTTACTGCATGGGCCAGTTCCGGCAGCCTAAGTCAGTAAGGCTAGTCTGGCACAACCTACACCCTATTCACCCACTTCGCATAAGACAAATAAATAGCAAAAATATATAATTGATAAACAACAAAACAGCTATATTTACCAGACAGACCTGCTGCTTTGTGGAGGCCACCAAATGTCTGCTTATATGCTTACACGCTACTTTTCTCCGTTCTCACGCCCCTTGGCCGGCGCATGCCTACTGCTGCTTGTGCTGCTGAGCAGTTGCCAGTCGGAGCCGGAAGTCGCACCCACGCTGCCGCCCGCCAGTAGCTACGACGCGGCGGTGGCCACCAAATGGAGCACCCTGACTTTGCAGCTGGTGCGCCAGAGCCCCGGCTTTACGCCGCCCGTGGCGGCGCGGGCGCTGGGTTACGCCGGCCTCACGCTCTACGAATCGGTGGTGGCCGGCATGCCGGAGCACCGCTCGCTGGCCGGGCAGCTGCAGCAGCTCGGCAGCCTGCCCCAACCCGAGGCGGGCGCCGCCTACCGCTGGCCCCTGAGCGCCAACGCGGCCCAGGCGCTCATCCTGAAAAACCTGTTTGCCAACGCCCCCGCCGCCAGCCGCACCCGTATCGATTCGCTGGAAAATGCCCTGGCCCGCGAGTATGCCGGCCCCGATGCCGCCACGGCCGAACGCTCGGCCGCCTACGGCCGCGCCGTGGCCGAGGCCATTTTTGCCTGGTCGAAAACCGATGGCGGCCACGAGGGCTACCTGCGTAACTTCCCTGCCAGCTTTGTGCCGCCCACCGGCCCCGGCGACTGGCAGCCTACCGAAAACGGACTACCCCCGATGCAGCCCTACTGGGGCAGCAACCGCACATTTCTGGCCCTTGATGCGGCCCTGCCCATGCCGGCCCCGCTGCCCTACTCTACCTCGCCGACCTCGCAATACTATGCCCAGTATCTGGAGGTGTACGCCAAAAATATCAGCCTGACGCAGGAGGAAAAGGAGATTTCGGTGTGGTGGGCCGACGACCCGAGCGACACCTTCACGCCCCCCGGCCACTCCTACAACCTGGCTCGCATCGTGGTCAACAGCACGCAGGCCGATTTAGGCAAGGCCGCCGAAACTTTCGCCCGCACGGGCATTGCCGTGGCCGATGCCTTCGTCATCTGCTGGAAGTGCAAGTACCGCTTCAACAACGAGCGGCCCTACACCTTCGTGCGCCGCTTTATTGCCCCTGGCTGGGTGCCGTTCTGGCCGTCGCCGCCCTTTCCGGGCTACTCTTCGGGCCACGCCACGCAATCGGCCGCTACGGCCGTGGTACTGGAGGGCCTCTACGGCAACCTCACCTTCACCGACGACTCGCACGTAGGGCGCGGCCGCGACGTGGCCCGCGCCACCGACTTCAAAGCCCGCACCTTCCATTCGTTCTGGGAAACGGCCGAAGAATCGGCCCTCTCACGCTTTCTGGGCGGCATCCACTCCCGCCAGGACAATGAGGTGGGCCTGCGCGAGGGTCGCAAAATCGGCCAGCACATCAACAGCCTGCAGTGGCGGTGAAATGGTGAAATGGTGAGTTTGACGTTCAAAAGCCCTGTCATCCTTCATCTGGCGTCCGCGCAGCGAAGGATGACAGGGCTTTTGAACGTCAAACTCACCATTTCACCATCTCACCTTGAGCCTCATCGGGGTGCAGCCAGCGGTACTGCGGGTCGCGGCGGAGCCAGGTGAGCTGGCGCTTGGCGTAGCGGCGCGAGTTGCGCTTGAGCAGGCGCACGGCTTCGGCGTAGTCGTAGTGGCCCTCGAAGTAGCCGAACAGCTCCTGGTAGCCCACCGTCTGGAGGGCGTTGTGGTGGCGATACGGGTAGAGGGCGCGGGCTTCGGCCTCCAGGCCCTGGGCCAGCATCTGGTCCATGCGCGCATCGATGCGCTGGTAGAGCTCGTCCCGCTCCCGCTCCAGCGCGATTTTGATGATGCGAAAGGGCCGCGCGGCGGTTTTGCGGCCGTGGAAAGAGCTGAACGGCTGGCCCGTGGCCCGGCAGATTTCCAGGGCCCGCAGCACCCGCTGGTGGTTTTGCAGGTCGATGCGGCCGGCGGCTACGGGGTCGAGGCGAGCCAGCTCGGCCACCAGCGGGGCCAGGCCGTGGGCGGCCAGCTCGGCCTGCAGCCCGGCCCGGATTTCGGGCGGCGCGGCCGGCAGCTCGTCCAGCCCCTCGGTTACGGCCTGCAGGTACAGCCCCGAGCCGCCCGTCAGGATAACCGTCTGGTGCTGCCGGAACAGTTCGTCGAGCCGGGCCAGCGCATCCTGCTCGAAACGGCCGGCGTTGTACTCGTCGGCAATGCTGTGCGAGTCGATGAAGTGGTGGCGCACGCCGTCCATTTCGGCTGCCGTAGGTTTGGCCGTACCGATGCTCAGCTCCCGAAAAAACTGCCGCGAATCGGCCGACACGATTTCGGTGTGCAGCTGCTGGGCCAGCGCTACGCACAGCGCCGTTTTGCCCACGGCCGTGGGGCCGGTAATTACGAGCAGGGTGTTCATCTTTTGAATTAAGAATTTTGAATCAGGAATTTTGAATTGCTACGTGCCTTTGAAGAAAGGCTTAATTCAAACCCTTGATTCGAGGTAAAGGCTCAGCTTTGCAATGATTAAATGAGCGTCCAAAAACATTAATTCCTAATTCCTAATTCCTAATTCCTAATTCCTAATTCCTAATTCCTAATTCCTAATTCCTAATTCCTCATACAGCCGTAGCAGCTCCTGCTCCTCGTGCTGCCAGCTGAGTTGCGGGCGGGCGCGGCGGGCATTTTCGGCCAGCTGATGGTAGCGGGCTGCGTCGCCGCCGGGTAGCAGGCGGTTGAGGGCGGCGGCCAGCGTGGCCGGCTCCAGGTCGGGCACGAGGTCGGCCACGTCGTACTGCTCGTTGAGGGTGCGGTACTCCGGAAAATCAACCCCTACCTGCGGCACACCGGCGTGCAGGTAGTCGAAAAACTTGTTGGCCAGCGAATAATAGTAGCTCAGGCCCACGTTGCGCAGCAGATTCACGCCCACCGTGGCGTGGCGCGTCAGCTCGCGCAGCTCGTCGGGCCGCACGAAGCCGCGAAACTCCACCTGCCCCGACTGCAGCAACCCCAGCCCCTCCGCCTGCCGGCGCAGACTCTGCGACAGGTCGCCTTCGCCGCAAAGCACCAGCCGGCCCCGAATATGGGGCATGGCCGCCAGCAGTTCCTCCAGCCCCCGGCCGGCATTCAACGCTCCTTGGTATAGAATAAAACCGCCTGTGGGGGCAGCAGCGGGGGCCGGCGGCAGCGGTTCGGGGCTGAGGCGGCTGATGTTGCGCACCACCGCAAACGGCCGGCCGTGGCGCTGCACCAGCAGCCGGGCCAGCGCCGGGCCCACGGTGTAGGCCAGCGCCGCGCGGGGCACAATAAAGTCTTCGATGCGGCGCCAGAGCTGCTGCACCCGGGGGCGGGCCACCACTTCGGGCACCTCCGTGAACAGCTCGTGAGCATCGTACACAAAGGGCTGGCCGCCCAGCCGGGCCCGCAGCCACACGGGCAGGGCCGTATCGAGGTCGATGGCGCACCAGGCGGCCGCTTGCTGGCCCATCAGGAACAGCAGCAGGCGCAGGTTGTACTCCAGGTAGAATAATTTTCCGCGCTGAAAAAAGCAGCGCAGCCGGTGCTGCTGATAGGGCTGCGGGCCCAGCGGCTGCGAGGCCGCCCCCTGCCGGCCTACCAGCAGCACGGCGTAGCCGGCGCGGGCCAGCGAGGCGCAGATTCGCTGCATCCGCTGGTCGTAGTTGAGGTCGGTGGTGACGGTGAAAACCAGGCGGGGCGGCACGGCGGGCGGGGCGGAAAGCGGCGCGAAAAGATGGATTATTCAGGAATTGTCGCCAATTTAAGAACTTCGTTCGGGGACCCGCTTGTTGGGGTAGCCATTTTGCCCATTTCCGCTTCCTTCATGCCGCCTTCCCCGAGCACCCCTTCCACCCCGCCTTCCGCTGCGCTTTCGCCCGACCTGTACCGGGCCCTGTTCGAGCAGGCGGCCGACGGACTGCTGCTGTACGATGCGCGCGGCATCCTGCTCGACTGCAACCAGCGCGCCGTGGAGTACCTGGGCACCACCCGCGCCGCGCTGCTGGGCAGCGGTCTGATGGCGTTTGCCCGCCCAACGACGCCTGCCCCCGACTCGACCCCCACCACTGATGCGGGCCTGCGCGAACTGCTGGTGGTGTGCGCCCGCTCGGGCGAAGCCTGCTCGTGGCGCTGGTACGGGCAGGGCCCCGACGATGCGCAATTGGAAGCCTGGGCCCTGGTTAGCCGCCTGACCGGGCCCGCCACCAAGGATGGCGCCCAGCTGCTGCTGACGCTGCGCGACCTGCACCAGCACGCGCCCCCCGCCCCGGCCGGGCCAAATCGAGGGCTTCTGTCGGATAATTTCTCGCGCAGCCAGCTACGCGACGTGCTCAGCCGGGCCGGCATGTGCTACCTGCTGCTCGACCGCCGGGGCACCATTCAGGACATCAACGAATATTTCTGCGAAGTAACCGGCCACACGCCCGAGGCGCTGATCGGGCGCGAGTATTTCGGCCTGTTTGCTTTGCCCGACGAGCAGGAGCCCCGCCGCTACGCATTCCAGCGGGCGCTGGAGCGCCAGGAGCTGCAGGATTTCTTCGAGCACTCGTTGCTGACTGTTTACGGCCGCGGGCGCACGTTTTACTGGCATTCTGAGTTTGAGCATGCCCCCGACGGCGCCATCAGCGGGGTGCTGTTTGTGGGCCGCGACATCACCGACAAGCAGGTGGCCGTGCGCGCCCTCACCGACAACCGCAACCGCCTCCAGGATTTCCTCGATAACGCCCACGACCTGATTCAGAACCTGAGCATCGACAACCGCTTTTTGTTCGTGAACAAGGCGTGGAAGGAGAAGCTGGGTTACGACGACGACGAGCTGCCCTCGCTCACGCTGGCCAGCGTGGTGCACCCCTATTACAAGGCCAAGCTCCTTTACCAGCTGCGCAACCTCTACAAGGGCGAAAAAGTCAACAAGCTCGAAACGGTTTTCCTGACCAAATCGGGCAAGCCGGTGCATCTGATCGGCTCGATTTCGTGCTCCTGGCAGGACAACGAGCCGGTGAGCACCCGCGCCATTCTGCACGACATCACCGACCGCATCAAGGCCGAGCGCCTGCAGAAGGTGTACTACAGCATCGCCAACCTGGCCATCAGCTCCAAAGATCTGCTCTCGCTCTACGGCGCCATTCACCGCGAGCTGAGCAAGATCATCGAAACCAACAACTTCTACATTGCCCTCTGCGACGAGGCCCGTACCCAGCTGCAGTTCGCCTACTTCGTCGATCAGAACGCGCCCGGCGGCGAGCAGGCCATGATGACGCGGCCCTTCTCGACGGGCATTTCGGAGTACATCATCCGCACGGGCCGGCCGCTATATCTGCTGCGCGACGATTTGCAGCGGCTGGTGGGCGAGGGCTTGGTGACAGCCTACGGGCTGATGCCGGAGGTGATGCTGTGCTCGCCGCTGAGCATCGGCGAGCGGATTATCGGCGTGATTGCCGTGCAGGACTACCAGAAGGCCGACGCCTACGCGCCCTCCGACATCGAGATTCTGCACTTCATCTCCAACCAAGTGGCGCTGGCCATTGAGCGCAAGCGCAACGAGGTGCAGATTCAGAAGCAGAACGCCCGCCTGAATGCCATCTTTGAGAGCGGCTCGCACCTGATGTGGTCGTTGGATACCCGCGCGCGGCTGGCCTCGTTCAACCGCAACTACGCGGCCTACTTCCTGCGGCGCAACGGCGTGTACCCGGCGTTGGGCATGAACATGTGGCAGGCCGATGTGGCCCTGATGGACCCCGAGGCCCGCGAGGCCTTCATCAGCAACTACCGCCGGGCTTTCCAGGGGCACCCGCAGCGCTTCGAGGTGCGCCTGCGCGACGCCAAGGGCCAGGACTCGTGGCGCGAAATCTACCTCAACCCCATCTACCTCGAAGACGGCTCGTTTGAGGAAATTTCGGGTATTGCCCACGACATCACCGACAAAAAACGCTCGCAGCTGGAGCTGGCGGCCCAGGAGGAGAAGTTCCGGGCCATTTTCGAGTCGTTCCAGGATGTGTACTACCGCACCGACGCGCAGGGCATCATCACGCTGCTCAGCCCCTCGGTGTACGACATGCTGGGCTATCAGCCCGAGGAGGCCATTGGCAAGTTTATCGGCGACTTCTATGTGAACTCGCAGGAGCGCGAAAACCTGCTCGACCAGGTGCGCGAGATGGGCGAGGCGCGCAACTTCGAGGTGGCCATGCGCCACAAGCAGGGCCACGCCGTGAGCGTGCTGGTGAACGCGCGCCGGCTGCTGGGCGAGCTGGACGAAAGTCAGCTCAACGGCACCGAAGGCATCGGGCGCGACATTACCGGCCTCAAGCAGATGCAGGACGATTTGCGCCTGGCCAAGGAGGAAGCCGAGCAGGCGCTGGAGGCCAAAACGCTGTTTCTGGCCAACATGAGCCACGAGCTGCGCACGCCCATGAACGGCATCATCGGCATGATTGACCTGCTGCACCAGACCGTGGCCAGCGAGGAGCAGGAAGAGTACGTGGACACGCTGCGCAAGTCGTCGGACGCGCTGCTGGCCATTCTGAACGACATTCTGGATTTGTCGAAAATCCAGGCCGGCAAGCTGCAGCTCAACGAGGCGGGCATCGACCTGCACTACACGCTGGAGAAAATCTACTCGCTGTTCTCGAACCGGGCCGGCCAGAAGCGGCTCAAGTTCACCTACCACTTCACGCCCACCACGCCGCGCTTCATCATCACCGACGAAACGCGCCTGCTTCAGATTCTGAGCAACCTCACCTCCAACGCCATCAAGTTCACCTCGCAGGGCACGGTCAGCATCATCGTTTCGACGATTGAGGTGGAAGAAGTGCCCGCCTCGCCGGCCGAGCAGGAATACGTGGTGCGCTTTGCGGTGCAGGACTCGGGCATCGGCATTTCGCCCGACGACGAGAAGCTGCTCTTCACCAACTTCACTCAGCTCGACACCACGCCCACCAAGGCGTTTGGCGGCACCGGCCTGGGCCTGGCCATCAGCAAGCAGCTGGCCGATATGCTGGGCGGCGAAATCGGAGTGTACTCCAACGTGGGCGAAGGCTCGACGTTCTGGTTTACCATCCGCTGCCGGGTGGCCCACAACGAGGAGGAAATTATGCAGGCGCGCCGCCTGGCCCGCGAGCGGCCGCAGGAAGTGGTGCGCTTCGAAACCAACCCGCGCATCCTGCTCGTCGACGACAACCCCATCAACCAGAAAGTGGCCTCGCGCCTGCTCGACAAGCTGGGCTGCACCGTCACGGTGGCCTCCGATGGCTTCGAGGCTATCAGCCGGGCCATTGCGCCCGACACGCGCTACGACCTGATTTTCATGGACATCCAGATGCCGGAAATGGACGGCGTGACGGCCATGCGCGAAATCCGCCGCCGCCTGGGCCCCGGCTGCCCGCCGGTGGTGGCCATGACGGCCTACTCGATGCGCGAGGATGCCGAGCGGTTTGTGCAGGAAGGTATGGACGACTACATTGCCAAGCCCGTGAAAAGCCAGGATCTGCACGCCATGCTGCGCCGCTGGAGCACGCCCGTAGCCCAGCCCGTGCTCAGCCAGGTAGCGCCGGCCACTGCGCCCGCCGAGCCGGCTGCACAGGGCGCCCCGGCCGCCGAAACTACGCCAACGGGCCCGCCCGCTGATGCGGCCACCAACGCCGAAGGGGTTGTGGTGATTGATATGGCCATTGTGGAGCAGCTGCGCCAGCTGGGCGGCGGCGAATTCGCGGCCCAGCTCTACGCCGATTTCGAGCAGGAAGCCGACCAGGTGCTGAGCGAGGCGGCCGCGCTGGTAACCGACGGGCAGTACGACGCCATTTTGCCCCACCTGCACCAGCTCAAAGGCACCGGCTTTACTTTAGGCATCCTGGCGCTGGCCGAAGGCGTAAAGCAACTGGAGCAGAAGCTGCGCGCCCGGAACACGGAAAACGCGGCGGCTGATTTTCAACTTTTACTTGTTTTATTTGCAGAATTCAGAGCCGTTTATCCGGCCCTGACGCAGGCCCCCTAGCCCGCCCCGGCACGCTGGCGGCTCCGACCTTTTCATCTACCCAACTCCCTCTCTGCCTACCACCTATGGAAAACGCTAACTCGAAAACCATCCTCATCGCCGAGGACAGCTCCGTTATTCTCAATCTGACCAAAAAAATCCTGGAGCTGCAGCAGTACCGCATTGTGTCGGCCAAAAACGGGGGCGAAGTTATCCGGCAGATCGAAAGCCAGCCCATCGACTGCGTGCTGATGGACATTAACATTCCGGTGAAGGACGGCATGGAATGCACCCGCGAAATCCGCCGCAACGCCGACCCGCGCATTGCCAAAATTCCGGTAATTGCCATTACCGGCAACGCCAACAACTACTCGATGGAGCAGTTCCGCGAAGCCGGCGTCACCGATTACCTGCCCAAACCCCTCGACTTCGACGCCTTGGTGCGCGTGGTAAAGCAGTATGTGGGGTAGGCCTGCGGCCAATTATGAATTATGAATGTTGAATTATGAATTTGCTGGAAGTCCTGCTTATGCCGTAATTCAAAATCCATAATCCAAAATTCATAATTCCAACGAAGTGCAAATAACCTTTCTGGGAACGGGTACGTCGCAGGGGGTGCCCGTAATCGGGTGTACCTGCGCCGTCTGCCGCTCGGTTGACTACCGCGACAAGCGGCTGCGCGTGTCGGTGCATCTGCAGGTGGCGGGCAAAAGCATCGTTATCGACTCGGGGCCCGACTTCCGGCAGCAGGTGTTGCGCGCGCGCGTCGACCACCTCGATGCCGTGGTGTTCACCCACGAGCACAAGGACCACACCGGCGGCCTCGACGATATCCGGGCCTACAACTTCCGGCAGCAGCAGGATATGCCGCTGCACGCCGAACCGCGGGTGCTGGCCCAGCTGCAGCAGGAGTACGCCTACATTTTTGCGGCCCACAAGTACCCCGGCGTGCCCCAGGTCGAGCTGCACCCCATCAAAAGCGACACGGAAGTGTTTGCGGTGGCCGGCGTGCCGTTTCAGCCCATCCGGGCGCTGCACTACAAGCTGCCGGTGCTGGGCTACCGGGTGGGCAACTTCACCTACATCACCGATGCCAACTACCTCAGCCAGGACTCCCTGGAGCTGATGCGCGGCTCGGAAATCATCGTGCTCAACGCCCTGCGCCACGAGCAGCACATCTCGCACTTCACGCTGCAGCAGGCCGTGGACATTTTGCAGGACTTGGCGCCGGCCCGCGGCTACCTCACCCACATCAGCCACCAGCTCGGCCGCCACCGCGACGTGGAAGCCACGCTGCCTCCCAACATCCGCCTGGCCTACGATGGGCTGGTGGTGAATTGTTAGCTGTTAGCTGTTAGCTGTTAGCTGTTAGCTGTTAGCTGTTAGCTCGATACGACCTGGCAATTCTTCTGTTTAGTTTGTTTTGAAAAAATGAATGTCATCCGGCTCGAAGACAAGTTTGCGCAATTCACCGACCATTGGAACCCACGGGTAATTGGGGAGCTGAACGACCAGCACCTGAAAATTGCGCGGGTGCAGGGCGAGTTCATCTGGCACAATCATGCAGCCGAAGACGAACTGTTTATAGTAGTGAAAGGTCAGCTGCTGATTGACTTCCGCGACGGCACTACCGCCGAGCTGAACCCCGGCGAACTGTTGGTAGTACCCCGCGGCACCGACCACCGCCCCCACTCAGAAGGTGAAACCTGGATTCTGATGATCGAACCCAAATCGACGGTGAACACCGGCAACCAGACCACCAGCGACCGGACCCGTACCCAGCTGGAGGAAATTTAGCCCCGGGTGCGCCGCCTGAGGGCCTCAACGAAGTTTCCGGGTTGCAGGAAAGCCTGTGGGCGAGAAGGGGCCGCCGTTTAATTTGTTCTGCCGATGCCCACCAACTACTACTTTCTGCGCCAGCTGGCTCCTGCCCTTACCCGGCAGCTGACTGGCTACCGGGTGGTTGCCTGTTTTTCGCAGGAGCGCGACGAGCTGGTTATCGGGCTGACCAACGGCACGGCCGAGTTCTGGCTGAAGCTCACGCTGGCTGCCGCCGGCACACTGCTGGCTTTGCCCGAAAGTTTCCAGCGCACCCGCCAGAACTCAGTGGATTTACTGCCCGGCCTGCTGGGCCAATCAGTGGCGGCCGTATCGGCCTGGCCCCACGACCGGGTGCTGCAGCTCGATTTTGACGGTGGGGCCCGGCTGGTGCTTAAGCTCTACGGCACCCGCCCTAATGCCATCTTCCACCCCGCCGACCCCGCAGCGCCAACCGAACTGTTCCACCCGCGCTACCTGGCCGACGCCGACCTGAAGCCCGCCGCTCTGGCCGCCCTGGCTCCTGCCGCGGCCCCGGTAGCAGCCCCCGACCCGGCCAAAGCCTACCCCGCCCTCGGCGACCTGGGCCGGGCCTACCTGCGCACGCTGGGCTACGACCCGGCCCCGCTGGAAACCAAACGCGCATTGGTGGCCCAAGTGGTGCACGAGCTGGAGCAGCCCGCCGCTTTTTACATCGTCCGGCTTGATAACCGTACCCGCCTCAGCTTGCTGCCGGTGGGCGAAGTGGAAGCCGAGCTGCCCGCCGACGACCCCATTGGAGCCCTGCGCCGCTTTGTGCCGCGGCTGCTGGGTCGGCAGGCCTACGAAACCGAGCTGCGCCAGGTACGGCAGCTGCTGGAAAAGCGCGCCGACACCGCCGCTACCGCCGCCCAGCACGCCCGCCAGCGCCTGCACGCCCTCGAAAACACCAGCGGCTACCGCCAAACCGCCGACCTGATTATGGCCCACCTCAGCCAGATTCCGGCCGGCGCTTCGGAGGTGGAAGTCGAGGATTTTTACCAGCCCGGCCAGCGGCGCCTTCTCAAGCTCAAGCCCACCGAAACACCCCAGCGCACCGCCCAGAACCTCTACCGCAAGGCCAAAAACCAGCAGCGCGAAACCCGCGAGCTGGCCGAGCGCGCCGACCGTCGCGAAGGCGAAGCTTTCGAAGCCCTGGAGCGACTGGAGGAGCTGGCGGCCCTGCCCGTCGGCGAGTTGCGGGCGCTGCGGCAGTGGCGCAAACAGCACGGCCTCGATGCCGCCGCAGCCGCCAAAGCCGCCGCCGCCGAACTGCCGTTCAAGACCTTCGAGGATTCCGGCTTTACGATTTTGGTGGGCCGCAACGCCCAGAACAACGACCTGCTGACCCAGCGCTACGCCCACAAAGACGACCTCTGGCTGCACGCCAAGGACGTTACCGGCTCGCACGTCGTTATCCGGCAGCGGCCGGGTCAGCCGGTACCCGCGCCGGTGCTCGAACGGGCCGCCCAGCTGGCCGCCTGGTACTCCAAACGCCAAAACGACTCGCTGTGCCCCGTTACCTACACGCCCAAAAAGTACGTGCGCAAGCCCCGCGGCGCCAAGCCCGGCCAGGTAGCCATCGAGCGCGAAAAGGTGCTGCTGGTGGTGCCCGCCAACCCATTCGAGCGGGCGTAACATCAAACGGCCCCGGCAGCAGTTGCTACCGGGGCCGCCTGGCATCACCCACCAAAAAATCAGTGAAATCACGACTAATCAGCGTGAATCAGTGATTAACGGAGCGGGCCTTTCATGCCCATCATCTTGGCCATCTGGGCCATGCCGCCCTTGGTGCTGCTCATTTTGTTCATGGTGCGCATCACTTTGCGCATGTCCTCGAACTGCTTCATCAGCGCGTTTACCTGCTGAATATCGGTGCCCGAGCCCAGGGCCAGGCGGCGGCGGCGCGAGCCGTTGAGCAACTCGGGTTGGGCGCGCTCCTTGGGCGTCATGCTCTTGATGATGGCCTCGATGGGCTTGAAGGCGTCGTCGTCGATTTCCACGTCCTTCATGGCCTTACCCACGCCCGGAATCATGCCCACCAGGTCCTTGATGTTGCCCATCTTCTTGATCTGCTCCAACTGGGAGAGGAAGTCGTCGAAATTGAACTGGTTTTTGCGGATTTTCTGGTTAATGCGCTTGGCCTCGTCCTCATCGAACTGCTGCTGAGCGCGTTCCACCAGCGAAATCACGTCGCCCATGCCCAGGATGCGCTGGGCCATGCGGTCGGGGTAGAACAGGTCGAGGGCCTCCATCTTCTCGCCCGTCGAGATGAACTTGATGGGCTTTTCGACCACCGCCCGAATGCTCAGGGCCGCCCCGCCGCGGGCGTCGCCGTCGAGCTTGGTGAGCACCACACCGTCGAAGTTCAGCCGGTCGTTGAAGGTTTTGGCCGTATTCACTGCGTCCTGGCCCGTCATGGCATCCACCACGAACAGGGTTTCCGACGGGTTGATGGCGCGCTTTACCTGCTCGATTTCGGCCATCATCTGCTCATCTACCGCGAGGCGGCCGGCGGTGTCGATGATGACGACTTTCTTGTTGTTTTTGCGCGCAAACTCGATGGCGTGGCGCGAAATGTCCACCGGGTTCTTGTTCTCGGGCTCCGAGTACACGTCCACGCCCACCTGCTCGCCCAGCACTTTCAGCTGGTCGATGGCGGCGGGGCGGTACACGTCGCAGGCCACGAGTAGCACCTGGCGGCCCTGCTTTTTGAGGTAGGTGGCCAGCTTGCCGGCGAAGGTGGTTTTGCCCGAGCCCTGCAGGCCCGAAAGCAGAATCACGGCCGGCTCGCCCTTCACCTGAATGTCCTGCTTTTCGCCGCCCATGAGCTGGGTCAGCTCATCGTAGACGATTTTGGTCATCAGCTGGCCCGGCGACACGGCCACCAGCACGTCGCGGCCCATGGCCTCGTCCTTAATTTTGTCGGTGACTTCCTTGGCCACCTTGTAGTTCACGTCGGCATCTACCAAGGCCCGGCGGATTTCCTTGACCGTGGCGGCAACGTTAATTTCGGTGATGCTGCCCTGGCCTTTGAGGGTCTTAAAGGCTTTGTCGAGCTTGGTTGAGAGATTATCGAACATGAATCGCTGATTTGCGCTGATTATTTTGATTTCGCTGATTCCGGGCTACGAGGCCTTTTTCAGCACAATGGCTTCCAGCACTTCGAGGCGGCGGATTACTTCGGGGCTGGTAGCGGGGTTGGTTTCCATTCTTTCCAGGCGCTGGTCGATGTGCTGCACATCGGTGCGTAACCCGGCTACCTCTTGTTTTACACCGGCTACTTCCTGCTTCACTCCGGCTACTTCCTGCTTCACGCCAGCCACTTCCTGCTTTACGCCAGCTACTTCCTGCTTTACGCCGTCGATTTTCTTCTCCATGCGGATAAAACCGTCGGCTATGGCTTCGCCGAAGCGGTTGATGATGTTCTCGAACCGGTCGTTGGTTTCCTGGTTGAGCTGGCGCATTTCGATCCGCAACTCGTCAATCTTCCGTGTGTTTTCTTCGGTTTGGCGGTCGGTGGCCCGGAGCAAGTCGCTGAGCAGGGCCAGGATATCGGAATTGTCAGAAGGCATGGCGTAGCTGACTTAGTTTATAAATTCAAACCCAACCACTCATTTGCGCTGATTATGCATGGTTTCACTGATTATAACGGTCTGACGTCTGCAATCAGCGAAATCACGATTAATCAACGTGAATCAGCGATTCAAAAGTAACCAGAAAAGCCCGAAAAGCCGCCAGCGCGTTACCTTCGCGCTTCACCGCCCGCCTGCCGCTCCGTGCCCGATTCTGCCCGTCCGCTTCGTCTGCTTGTTATTACCTATTACTGGCCGCCGTCGGGCGGAGCGGGCGTGCAGCGCAGCCTCAAGTTCGTCAAGCACCTGCCCGAATTCGGCATCGAGCCCACCGTGATTACCGTGGACCCGACGCGGGCGGCTTACCCGGTGCTTGATGAAAGCCTAGCGGAAGATGTGCCGGCTGGCGTGCGGGTTATTCGGACGAGTACGTTTGAGCCGTTTGACAGCTACAAGCGCCTGACAGGACGGCGGCAGGTGCCCTACGGTGGCTTCGTGGGCGAAAACAAGGCCAGCCGCAGCCAGCAGCTGTTCAAGTTCGTGCGCGGCAACCTGTTTATTCCGGATGCGCGCCGGGGCTGGAACCGCTTCGTGCTGGAAGCCGTGGCCAAACTGGTGGCCGCCGGTGAGCAGTTCGATGCTGTGCTGACTTCCTCGCCGCCTCATTCCACTCAGCTTATTGGGCTCGAGCTGAAGCGTCGCTACGGCCTGCGCTGGCTGGCCGATTTGCGCGACCCCTGGACGGATATCTATTACTATAAGGAGCTCAACCACCTGCCACCCGCTCGCTGGCTCGATGCCCACTACGAGCGCCAGGTGCTGGAACAGGCCGACGTGGTGCTGGTAACGAGCCCCCACACCAAGCGGATTTTTGCAGGGAAATCACCCAAAATTGACCCGGCCAAAATTGAAGTGCTGCCTAACGGCTACGACGAGGCCGATTTCCGGGAGCCCAGCCAGCCGCCCACCGATGCACTGCTGGTCACGCACACCGGCACCATTGCCGACACCTACCGCCTCGACCAGCTGCTGGCCGCCGCCGCCGAGTGCGCCCATCGGCACCCCGATGTGCCGCTACGGCTGCGCTTCGTGGGCAAGGTATCCGACGGTATCCGCCAGCAGGTAGCCGCGGCCGGACTAGCCGAGCGCACCGAATTCGTGCCCTTCGTGCCGCACCACGAGTCGGTGGGCTACTTGCTGCGGAGTACGGCCCTGCTGCTGGTCATTCCCGACGTGGCCAACAACCGGGGTATTCTGCCGGGCAAAGTGTTCGAGTACCTGGCCGCCAACAAGCCCATCCTATGCGTGGGCCCGTTGGGGTCGGATGCCGACCTGCTGCTGTGCGAAACCGGCGCCGGCCGTACCCTGCCGCCCAATGCCACCGCCGACCTGCTCGACGCCTTCGAGGGCCTGGTGGCACGCTGGCGCATCAACCCCAACCTCGACCTGCCCGGCCCTCGCCCCGCCCAATACTCCCGCCGCGCCCTGACGGAGCGGCTGGCTGGGTTGGTTGGAAAGTAGCGACTGTCATTTTGAGCGGAGCGAAGAATCCCGCGTGCCAAAGTAATTTCTTGTCAGGGGTTGGTATTGCACGCAAGATTCTTCGCTCTGCTGAGAATGACAGTTCTTTTAGCTCACCGCCCCAACAAACCGCGCAGCTTGGCGGGTAGCAGGCCCACGGCGCGGGCCTTTAAATCAGCCCACGGAGAGTGACCTAGGCCCTGCCCCTGCCAGGCACCGATTGCCTGGGCCAGTTGCTGGGCCAGGGCGCGGTAATGGCGGCGGTGGTAGTGGCGCAGGTTGTTGGTGACGTCGGCGGGCGTCTGCACGAAGGCGCGCACGTCGAGCAGGAAGCAGTTTTCGGCCGAAGCCACGAATTCGGCTAAGGCTTGATTCATCAGTTCGTGGCGCTGCCGGGCCCCGGTTTCACCCGAGCCGGGCACGTCGATTTCGGCGCCGCTGAGCAGGAAGATGGGTACGTGGGCCGGCACCTGGGCGCGCAGCCACTGTAAATTCTGCTGGAATTCGGCGGGAGAAATCGGGCCTTCGTGCTCGAACTCGCGGGCGAAGCGTTGCAGGAAACCCTCGCTCATTCCTTGGAAACGGCGCTGGGCGTAGCGGGCGGCCAGCGCGGCGGGCGGCTCGGCCGTAATGTCCTGGTAGGCTCCGAAGGGCACGCGCCGGCCGGTGGCCCGCTCGCAGTACAGCGGCTGGGTATAGTCCATCAGCGGGCTGTACACCAGTACGTCGTAGCCGGGCTCCCAAAGGCGGGTGTCGAAGGCCTCGCGGCCCAGGAAGGGCAGGGCGGCGGCCAGGCGCTGTTGCTCGGCGGCGGGCCACTCGCGGGTGGCGCGCAGCAGCAGCGTGTGCTCGAGGTGCACCGGAATCTGGTGCTCGTTGTTGAAGTTGAACTCCTCGGCTACATCAAGGTCGAAAGCCTGCAGGAAGGGCGTGAGCTGGCCCAGGTCGCAGCCGCCTTTCAGCAGCACCCGTAGCTGCTGGCCGGTCGGCGTGGCGACGACGGCTGGTGTTTCGGTAGCGGCTGAGGCCGCTTGCACGGTAATCCAGTCGGGCTTTTCCGTTTGATTCAGCTCCGTAGCCACGTCGCCCTGCACTGCCAGGACCGGGAAGCCTAGGTGAGCGTAGGTGAACTGTTCGATGCCCAGGTGCAGGATGCGGCAGGAAAAAACGAGCTGCTCCAGCCGGTTTTCGGCCTCATTCAGGCAGTAGATGCCCACCAGCCCATAGTCGCCGAACCGGTCGTGGACGCGCACGGTACCCCAGCGGCGAGTTGGGTCGCGCAGGCTGGCTTCCAGCTCGGGCAGCGTCACGCGGCGCTTGGTGAAATTGAGCTGGTTGGAGCGGTTGATGAGCTCTTCGAGGCGGCCCAGATCGGGCAGCACGGCGGCTGGCCCCTCCCGAAACTCGACCTGCACCTGAGCATCGCGCAGAAAGGCCAGGTTGTCGTCGTACTGGGTGCGGGCCTGCTGCTGGCGCTCCAGCAGCTTGTATTGGGCTAGGCGCGCGAGCGTGGGGTCGGGTTGGCCGCTGGCGCGCAGTAGCGGGACCAGTTGGGGCAGCTCGGTGGGGTCGGCCACGCGCAGCTCGGGGTTGTAAAACTGCGCCTCGGCCCGGTTGGCGGGGTTATCGTCGAGGAACAACGCGTTGGCGGCCCGCAGCTGCATTTGGCTCAGCAGTTCCTTTATAATAGGCCCCTTGGGTTGCCAGCTGATGCGCGCAAACACGAACAGCTCCCAGATGCCCAGCTCCCGCAGCCGGGCCTCGGCCGGGGCGAAGTCGTTCTTGCTCACGATGGTATGCACCAGGCCCCGGGCGGCCGTGTCGCGCACCAGCTGCAGGTTCTCGGCCAGCGCCTCCACGCTACCTTCCGAGAGCGTACCCCGCCAGAACGTGTCGTCGAGGTCCCAGATGACAAGCTTTATGGGTTGGGCGGGAGCGGAGGCAGGCATAAGCAGCGGTGAAATCAGCTGTTATCCTGACGAAGGAAGGACCTTATCATGCCAAGGCAGTCGTAATAATGACTCGCTTCTACGTGATAAGGTCCTTCCTTCGTCAGGATGACAATCGATAGGGCGGACGACGCAAAACTACGCAAGCTCCGGCCGGAATGCCTACTTTTGCCCTCCCCCATCCCGGCCGGTTCACGGCCCGGCCCTTCTTTCGCTCAGCACCCCATCCATGGCCCTCGACCTCAACCATAAATCCATTCTGGTAACCGGCGGCACCGGCTCGTTCGGCAAGCAGTTCGTCGAAACCGTGTTCCGGCTCTATCCGCAGGTGAAACGGCTGGTGGTGTACTCGCGCGACGAGCTCAAGCAGTACGAGATGTCGCAGCAGTTTCCGCATTCCGAGTTTCCGGCCATCCGCTACTTTATTGGCGATGTGCGCGACGCCGAGCGGCTAAAGCGGGCCTGCGAGGGCATCGACATCATTGTGCACGCCGCCGCCCTCAAGCAGGTGCCCGCCGCCGAGTACAACCCAATGGAGTGCATCAAAACCAACATTTTCGGGGCCGAAAACGTGATTAACGCGGCCCTCGACTGCGGCGTATCCGACGTGGTAGCCCTGAGCACCGACAAGGCCGCGGCCCCCATCAACCTCTATGGCGCCACCAAGCTCTGCTCCGACAAGCTGTTTGTGGCCGCCAACAACATGAAAGGCTCGCGCGATTTGCGCTTTTCGGTGGTGCGCTACGGCAACGTCATCGGCTCGCGTGGGTCGGTGGTGCCGTTTTTCCTGCAGCGCCGCGACTCGGGCGTGCTGCCCATCACCCACCCCGACATGACGCGCTTTCACATCTCGCTCGATGAGGGGGTGGATTTGGTGCTGTATGCGCTGGAAAACAGCTGGGGCGGCGAGATATTCGTACCTAAAATCCCGAGCTACAAAATTACCGAAGTGGCCGAGGCCATCGGGCCCAACTGCCAGCAGGAAATCGTGGGCATCCGCCCCGGCGAGAAGCTGCACGAGGAAATGATAACCGAAACCGACGCTCTGAGCACCGTCGAGCTGGACAAATACTACGTCATTCTGCCCTTCACGCCGCGCTGGGACGTGAACGCATTTATTCACCACTTCCACGGCCGCCGCGTTGAGCCGGGCTTCCACTACGACTCCAGCAACAACACCGATTGGCTCACGGCCGAGCAGATTCGGGAGGAAATCCGCCTGCACGTGGACGCCGGTTTTACGGTGAAATAGTGAGATGGTGAAATGGTGAGTTTGACTTTCATTTATCCTAAACAGCTCGTCGATATAACGACATAGCCACCTTTCCGCGAGCGAACGTTTGTGGTGGCTTCCTGTTTTCTTCCGCAGGATGAAGCCCTAAGCTTCCAGAACGTCAAACTCACCATTTCACCATCTCACTATTTCACCTGATGTCCTTCCAGCCCACCCGCCCCATTGCCTACGGCCGCCAGCACATCACCGAAGCCGATGAGCAGGCCGTGCTGGCCGCCCTGCGCTCCGACTACCTGACGCAGGGGCCGCTGGTGGCGGAGTTCGAGGAGAAATTTGCGGCCTACGTGGGGGCCGAGTACGCCGTGGCCGTGAGCAACGGAACGGCCGCCCTGCACCTGTGCGCGCTGGCCCTCAATGTGCAGCCCGGTCAGCGCGTCATCACCACGCCCATCACCTTTGCCGCCTCGGCCAACTGCGTGCGTTACTGCGGCGGCGAGGTGCATTTCGCCGACATCGACCCCGCTACGGCTTTGATTGATCTGCAGGCCGTGCGCCGCTTGCTCGAAAGCCACCCAAAAGGCCACTTTCACGGCCTGATTCCGGTGGACTTTGCGGGTTTGCCGGTGAACCTGGAGCAGGCGCGCCAGCTCTGCAACGAGTTCGGCCTCTGGCTGCTCGAAGACAGCTGCCACGCCCCCGGCGGCTCGTTCGTCGATAGCCGGGGCCAGCCCCAGAACTGCGGTAACGGGCAGTTTGCCGACCTGGCCATCTTCAGCTTCCACCCCGTCAAGCACATTGCCACCGGCGAAGGCGGCATGATTACCACCAACCGCCGCGACCTGTACGAGCGGCTGCTGACGTTGCGCACCCACGGCATCACCAAAGACCCCGCCCAACTCAGCCGGCCCGACGAAGGCAGCTGGTACATGGAAATGCAGGAGCTCGGCTACAATTACCGCCTGCCCGATATGCTATGCGCCCTCGGCATTAGCCAGCTGCAGCGCGCCGATGCCGGCCTGACCCGCCGCCGCGAGCTGGCCGCCCGCTACGATGCCGCCTTCGCCGGAATGCCCGCCGTGCGGCCCCTGGCCGGGGCGCCGGGCCACGCCTACCATTTGTATGTGATTCAGGTAGAAGACCGGCGCGGGCTGTACGATGCGTTGCGGGAGAAGCAGATATTCGCGCAGGTCCACTACATTCCGGTGCACCGGATGCCCTACTACCAGGGCCTGGGCTGGCTGGAAGGCGACTTCCCGCTCGCCGAGGCCTACTACGCTCACTGCCTCAGCATCCCGCTGTTCCCCAGCCTCACCGACGAGGAGCAGCAGTACGTGATTGACTGCATCCGGGAATTTGTGGCGGCAGAACCAGCGTGAAAAAGGTCGGCATCATTTCTCAGGCGCGCATGACCAGCACCCGGCTGCCGGGCAAAGTGCTGATGCCCGTGGCGGGCCGGTCACTGCTGGCCTACCACGTCGAGCGCCTGCAAGCCAGCGGGCTGACGGTTTATCTGGCCATCACCACCAACACCACCGACGACCCGCTGGCCGACTTCGGCGCAGCCCACGCCCTGCCTATTTGGCGCGGCCCCGAGGACGACGTGCTGGCCCGCTACCAGCAATGCGCCGCCGCCCACGATTTAGACGTTATCGTGCGCGTTACGTCCGACTGCCCGTTGCTGGATGGGGGGTTAATTGCGCGGGCTGTGCAGCAGTATCTGGCGGCCGACAACGCGCGCCTGTACCTCTCCAATGTGCTGAAGCGCACCTACCCGCGGGGCTTCGATTTCGAGATTTTCTCGCGGGAGTTGCTCGACGAAGCCGCCCGCCACGCCACTACCACTTCCGACCGGGAGCACGTCACGCCCTACATCCACCAGAACCGCTCGGGCCGGGTAGAATTCGCCCATGTGACCCGCCCTACCGACCGCAGCGCCTACCGCCTCACGGTGGACACAGCCGAGGATTTCGAGCTGATTCGGCGGCTGATTGAGGATTATCGGGCCGATATGCTAGGGGCGGAGGAGTTGATTGCGCTGCTTGAGAAGCACCCGGAACTGGTGGCTATTAATGCGCATATTGAGCAGAAGAAGGTGTAGCACGAAGCGAAAACTAGCGAGGCATCCGCTT
This sequence comes from Hymenobacter aerophilus DSM 13606, assembly GCF_000382225.1. Lineage (GTDB taxonomy): Bacteria > Bacteroidota > Bacteroidia > Cytophagales > Hymenobacteraceae > Hymenobacter > Hymenobacter aerophilus. The sequence goes on along the minus strand of NZ_KB907830.1, from coordinate 8,357 downwards.
CGCTTACTGCTCTACCTCGCTCGTTTGTAAGGTGCTCACTCAATCGCACACAGGTACGGCATTTTTAATTCCTAATTTTTAATTCTTAATTAAAGATGCGTCTCCTCCTCCGCGCCGATGGCAACGCCCGAATTGGCCTGGGCCACGTGATGCGGCTGCTGGCGCTGGCCGAACTCCTGCGGCCCGATTTTCCGGAGCAGCTGTTCCTGATTCGGGAGCCCGACGCGGCGCTGGCTGAACAACTTACAGCAGCGGGTCTGACGGTGCAGGCTCTGCCCGTGCGGCCGCTGCCCGAGGAGGCCGCCTACCTTGCCGCTCAGGTGCTCCGGCCCGACGATGTGCTGGTGCTCGACGGCTACGATTTCCGCTACGATTACCAGAACACTGTGCGCGGGGCCGTGCACCGGCTGGTGTACCTCGACGATTTGCACGCCTACCCGCTGGCCGCCGATCTGGTGCTCAACCCCGCCGGGGGCCTCACCATGGCCGATTACGAATTGCGCCAGCCGGGCGCCCGGCTGCTCAGCGGCCCGGCCTACGCCCCGTTGCGGGCGGCGTTTCAAACCGAATCAGCCGAAAATGACGCAACGGCAGCGGCGCCCGACCCGGCCACCGTGTTCGTGTGCCTGGGCGGAGCCGACCCCACGCACCAGACCCGGCGGGTGGCTGCTGAACTGCTGGCCCTGCCGGGCATGCGCCATGTGCATGCGGTGGTGGGCGGGGCCTACCAGGGCTGGGAAACCCTGCAAACCTGGGCCGCCGGCCAGCCCCACCTTACGCTGCACCGCCACCTAGCAACCCCCGAGCTGGCCGCCCTGATGCGCCAGTGCGGCGCGGCCGTGTGCTCGGCCAGCACCATCAGCTACGAATACTGCGCGGCCGGCGGCGGCCTGCTGCTGCTGCTGCCCACTGCCGCCAACCAGCACGACCTCGACCACTACCTGCGCGCCGCCGGCCTGGCCCGCCCCTACACCGCGGCGGCCAACATCCTCACCTCCTCCGAAGCCGGCCGCATCGCCACCGAAATGCAGGCCGCTCAGCGCCGGATATTCGACGGGCAGGCCCCCGTGCGCCTGCGCCAGGAGCTGCGGGCCCTGCGGCTGCCCCCGCCGCCCTTCGCCCTGCGCCCCGTAACGGCCGCCGACTCGGACAAGCTGCTGGCCTGGACCAACGAGCCGGCCGTGCGACGCTTCTCCTTCAACCCCGAGCCCGTGGCCGAAGCTGACCACGAACGGTGGCTGGCGGCCCGGCTGGCCGATGCAAACGCGCTGCTGTTGCTGGCCCAGGATGCTGCTACAGGCCGCCCGGCGGGGCTTATCCGGTTTGCCGTGGAAGGCGCAACGGCTACGCTCAGCTACCTGCTCGATGCCGATTTCCGGGGCCGGGGGCTGGCGCCGCCGCTGCTGCTGGCCGGCACCCGGCAGCTGCTGGCGCAGTTCCCGCGGGTGGGCCGGGTACTGGGCCACGTGCAGGCCGCCAACGCCGCTTCGGTCCACGCCTTCGAGCGGGCCGGGTTCCAGCTGCAACCTGCAGAAAGTGGGGCCGATTCGCTGACGTTTGGCTGGTTGGGGGCGGGGTGAGCGAGCTGCTGGGCAACCGTGGAGTTGTGCGTATTTTTGCCCCATGACCATTTCCTTTGGCTCCCGCCTCGTGGGCCCCGACCAGCCGCCGTTTATCATTGCCGAGCTCAGTGGCAACCACAACCAGGACTTGCAGCGCGGTCTGGCCATTGTGGATGCCATGGCCGCGGCCGGCGCGCACGCCATCAAGCTCCAGACCTACACCGCCGATACCATGACCCTGCCCGGGGCCTACCGCATCGACGACCCCAACTCGCTCTGGTACGGCCGCGAGCTGCACGAGCTGTATCAGGAGGCGCACACGCCCTGGGAGTGGCACCAGCCGCTGTTCGAGCGGGCCCGGCAGCACGGAATGCTGGCCTTCAGCTCGCCGTTTGATGAAACGGCCGTCGATTTTCTGGAAACGCTTGATGTGCCGGCCTATAAGATTGCCTCCTTTGAAAACACCGACTGGCCGCTGCTGCGCCGGGTGGCTGCCACCGGCAAACCCGTAATTATGAGTACCGGGGCCAGCACCCTGGCCGAAGTGGCCGAAGCCGTGCAGGTGCTGCGCGAGGCCGGCTGCCGCGAGCTGGTGCTGCTCAAGTGTACCAGCACCTACCCGGCCACGCCGCTCAACACCAACCTGCGCACCCTGCCCCACTTCCAGCAGCTCTTCTCCGACGCGCTGGTGGGCCTCTCCGACCACACCATGGGCGTGGGGGCCTCGGTAGCCGCCGTGGCGCTGGGTGCCTGCGTTATCGAAAAGCACGTAACCCTGCGCCGCGCCGACGGCGGGGTGGATTCGGCCTTTTCGCTGGAACCCCAGGAAGTGGCCCAGCTGGTAACCGAAACCGAGCGGGCCTGGCAGGCGCTGGGCCAGGTGCAGTACGGCGTGCAGCGGGCCGAAGAAAAAAGCCGCCTCTACAAACGCTCGTTGTATGTGGCCCAGAATGTGGCCGCCGGCGAAGTGTTCACCAAGGAGAACCTGCGCGTGGTGCGCCCCGGCGACGGCCTGCCCCCCCGCTACTACGAGCAGCTGCTCGGCAAGCCCGCCCGCCAAAATCTGCAAGCCGGCACCCCGCTCACCTGGGAAGCGCTGTAGGGAATGTGAGTTTAATGTGCGAAATGTGCTAGAATGTGGAAAAACGTGCGGGGCTTCTAGCTCCGCCCATAGCTTCAGGACAACTTGAAATGGCCGCATTTTTCACATTCCGCACATTTCATCCACATTAAAGGAAATGCCTCAATCTACATCAGCATCGTCAGGCTCCCCCCTCTCCGGCGGAGAGGGGGGCCGGGGGGGTGAGGTAGCCCGCCTGCGCGACATTCTGCAATTGCGCTTCACCGACCTGTTTGCCTCGCTGCCGGCCCATACGCTGGAGCCGATTTCGCCCGCCAGCCCCTGGAAACGGTTGCTGAAGGTGGCCGGCTACGCGGGGCTGCGGCTGGTGGGCAACATGCTGCGGAAAGTGCGCAACCCCGAGGCCCTACGCGGCAACGTGTGGCTGTACGTGGTGAGCCAGAACAACTACGACGCGCTGCATTTCCTGCGCGGGGCCCTGCCCGATGCCGTGCTGGTGGCCGGCCAGAGCAAGCAGCTGGGCCGCTACAATCGGTTCGTCAACCGCCTCTCGCTGCGGCGCAAGCTGCTCTACTACGGCCAGTTGCCGGGCGTGTACCGGGCGTTGCGACGCACTGAGGGCCAGCGGGCCGCACGGTTTTTCGACCTGATTTTCAACGCCATCGGCTACTACGAGGTGTACCGGCGGGCCCTGCGCCACTACCGGCCGCGGGCCGTGGTGTTTGCCAACGACCACAACGACGACGCCCGGGCCCTGCTGCTGGCCTGCCAGGCCGAGGGCGTGCCGACCGCCTACGTGCAGCACGCCACCGTGAGCACCAGTTTTCCGCCCCTGGGCTTTGGGTTGAGCCTTCTAGAAGGCCAGGACGCGCTGGACAAATACCGCCTGTGCGGCCCCGTGGCCGGCCGGGTGGAGCTGGTGGGCATGCCCAAGGCGGATGCCTTCCTGGCCCGCCGCAACCTCGCGCCGGCCGTGCGCCGCGTAGCCCTGGCCTGCAACACCCTCGACGATACCGCCGCCATCACCGCCACCCTCGACTACCTGCTAACCGAATTCCCTAACCTCACTTTCACCTTCCGTCCCCACCCCGGCGACGCCCGCGACTTTGCGTTTCTGGCCGCCCGGCACCCGGCGCTGCAGTTTTCCGCTGCCCGTCAGCAAAACATATTCGAGTTCTTGACGGGCCAGGATGCCCTGATTGCCGCCGATACCAGCACCCACCTGGAGGCCACCCTGCTGAACCTGGCCAGCGTCTACTTCCGCTTCGGCCCGGGCGGCATTGCCGACGACTACTACGGCTACGTGGCCCGCGGGCTGGTGGAAAGGGCCGATACGTTGCCCGAGCTGGGTGCTTGGCTCCGACGGATGCAGCTGAGCAAGCCGGCTGATTTATACCAACGCGCCGCCTACTACAACGCCACCCTGGGCACCCCCGACGAGGGCCACAGCCAGCAGCGGGCGGCGCGCCTGCTGCAGGAGTGGCTGGCGGAAGTGGCCCCGGCAGTGCAGGCGTAGTTTCTCGCAGAGCTAGGCTGAGCCGTTCTGGTTTACTTTGCGCCATGGTTCCGCCGCCGCTGCCCGCTATTGTTCCCGTTACCGCCGAAATCCGGTTGGCGTACGTATTGGGGCATTTTGAGGAAGCCTATGGTAGTGTGCCAACGGTGAGCATCGGCTACGCCGACACGCAGCCGCAAATCGAAGTATCGGCAACTGACCACCAGTTTTTTGCCGGCACTCACCCCTACCCTCCCGAACCCAACTGGCGTGAATGGGCCGGCCAGCGGCTGCCGTTCTTCTTCGATGGCAGCCCCGCGCGGCCGCTGCTGGAGCTGCTGCCCGACGGCCGGGCGCGCGTCAACGCCGATGTGGTTTCGGCCGCTTTCTACCTGCTCAGCGGCTGGCAGGAGTTCTTCTCGGCGGAGCGCGACCAGCACGGGCGCTTCCCGTATGCGTCCAGCGTGCAGGCCCGCTACGGGTTCGTGGCCGTGCCGGTGGTCAACCACTACTTCGACCTGCTGAAAACGGCCGTCGAGCACGTAACGGCCCAGCCGCTCCGGGCGCGCCGCTGGGCCGGCGGGGCACACTGGGCCGCCTTTATCACTCATGATATTGACAACTTGAACAGCGCCTGGAAAGCCCCGGCTAAAGCGGCTTTGCGGCGCGGCAACCTACTCGATTTCGGACGGCAGCTGTGGCGGCACTTCACCCAGAAAGATGCCTGGGACAACCTGGAACTGGTGCAGCAGACCGTGGCCGAATACGGCGCAAAAAGCACGTTCTTCTTTCTGCCCGAACACCGCAAAGCCGCCAACGGCACGCCGAATGCGGACTATTCCATCCGCGCCATCCAGCCGAACATAGCGGCGCTGCAAGCGGCCGGCGCCGAGGTTCAGTTGCACGCCAGCATCGGCACCAGCATCGATTCGACTCAACTCGCCCAAGCAGTAACAGCTCTGGCCCGGACACCGGGAACCGAACCGGGCCTGCGTTTCCACTACCTGCAATGGGAGCCGCGACTGACACCATTAGTAGTGGATGGTTTGGCTTTTGAATACGACTCGACCTTGGGCTTTGCCGAGCACTACGGCTTCCGCAACTCATATTGCCTGCCGTTTCAGCTGTTTAACTTCCGAACCGGGCAGGCCAACGACTTCCTGGAAATCCCGCTCAACGTCATGGACGCCACGCTCCACCACCCCCGCTACCTGCAATTGGCCCCCGACGAGATTCTGCCGGCCCTCACGCCAATGCTCCAGGAAATCGAGCGGTTCGGCGGCGTCTGTACGGTGCTCTGGCACAACGAGAACTTCGACCCGGCCAACCAGCGCAACGGCCCTGCACAGTTCCGCGTCCTCATGGAGTACCTTCGCGGCCGCAACGTGGCCTTCGTCAATGGCCAGGATGTTCTGGTGAGAAGTGAGATGATGAGAGGTAAGAAGTGAGACTTTCGTGCTACTATCCTATGCGGGATACCCGGCTCAATGTTTCACTTCTCGCTTCTCACCAACTCACTTCTAAATACTCACTTCTCACTTCTAAAATTGGGTATCGTTCAGCGGCAGGGGCTGCGCAACACCATCATTTCCTATATCGGGCTGGCGCTGGGCTTTGTGAGCACCACGCTGGTGCTGCCGCGGTTTTTCGAGCCGGGGCAGCTGGGCCTGACGACTACCCTGGCTTCGGTGGCCACGCTGCTGGCGCAGGTGGCCGCGTTTGGGTTTGCCAGCGTGGGCATCCGGTTTTTCCCTTACTTCCGCAACTCCGAAAATGGCCACCACGGCTTCCTGCCCTTTCTGCTGGGCGTGCCGCTGCTGAGCTTCGGGGTGGTAGCGACCCTGTTCTGGCTGGGCCGGCCGGTGGTGCTGGGCTTCTACGAGCAGGACGCCGCCGCGCTGGGCCCGTACTACGCCTGGGGAATCGTGTTTGCGCTGTTCACGCTGCTGTATTCGTTGCTCGATGCCTACCTGAAGGCACTGTACCACACGGCCTTCTCGTCGTTTCTGCAGGACATTGTGTTGCGGCTGCTGATTCTGGGCGGGGCGCTGCTGTTTGCGCTAGGGGTGCTGTCGTTTCACGGCTACGTGCTGTGGTTTGTGGGCGCGAACGGGCTGCTGGTGCTGGTACTCACGGGGTACCTGCTGCGCATCGGCGAGCTGCACTGGCGGCCCCGGCGGGCGGTGCTGGCGGTACGGCCGGTGCGCGAGCTGTTTAGCGTGGGCGCCTTCACGCTGCTTAGCTCGCTGGCCGGCTCCATCATCATGTACATTGATACGCTGATGGTGGGCTCGCAGGTGAACCTGGCGGCGGCCGGCATCTACGCCATTGCCTTTAACATCAGTACGGCGCTGGCTATTCCGGCCCGCTCGCTCAACAAAATTGCCTTCCCGCTGCTGGCTGATTACTGGAAGCAGCAGAACCTTTCGGGCATGGCTGATTTTTACCGCCGCACCACCCGCCTCAACGCCCTCATCGGCTGCCTGCTGGCGCTGGGCATCGGCCTCAACCTGCCGTTCATCTACTCGCTCATGCGGGCCGAATATGCCCAGGGTACCCTGGTGGTACTGCTGCTGCTGGGGAGCCGGCTGTTCGACGGCATCACGGGCCTCAACGGCCTCATCCTGGTTACCTCGCCGCGCTACCGCTTTGATCTGGTGTTCAACGTCTCGCTTTCGCTGCTGATTGTGGGGCTGAACCTGCTGCTGATTCCGCGGCTGGGCATGGTGGGCGCGGCGGTGGCGGCCGTGGCGGCGCAGGTCAGCATCAACCTGGCCCGCACCTGGTTTGTGTGGCGCAGTTTCGGCATGCAGCCCTTCACCTGGCAGATTCCGCTCATCCTGCTCATCACGGCCGCCGCCGGCGTAGCCGGCTGGCTGGTGCCTGCCTTGGCCTCGCCCCTACTCACGATGCTGCTACGCTCCACCGTCATTACGGCCGTGTACGGCGGCCTTGCGCTAACCACCGGCGCGGCCCCCGAAGCCGTGGCGCTGCTGCAAAAGCTACGGCGGCGCTAATTTTCAAGGTCAGGTTCAGGCGAGTTGGGCGCACTGTCCCAGGCAGCAGGCAGCGGCAGCCGGCTTACGCGCCACAGCAGTAGGCCTAGTACTCCGGCACCCAGCGCTACTAGCCCGGCGTAGGCCCAATTCGAGCCGAGCAAATCCGGCAACGAAGTTTGGGACCTAACAACTTCGGGCAACCAAATCATCATCCCGAAAGCCAACAGATTGTTGAGCGCATGAATGCCGATGCACACCAGCAGCGAGCCGGTGCGGTAGCACAGCCAACCCAGCAGCAGCCCAAGAAAAAAGGCGTTCAGGCTTTGAGATGGGTTAAAGTGAACGAGTCCGAAAAGCAGCGCCTGCTGCCCGATAGCTACCCAGGGCCGCCGTTGCCGCAGCAGCCCCTGGAGCAGCAGGCCCCGGAACATCACTTCTTCCAGCACCGGAATCACAAGGCCGCCGAGCAGCAGCACCGCGGCTGGCTGCCGGGCCATGCGCTCAAACGAGGCCTGGAACCAGTTGGGCAGCTCCAGAAACCCTTGCAGCGAGAGCACCATGATAGCGGCCGCCGTCAGCAGTGGCAGGGCCGCGTACAGCCACCCCGGCGCCTGCCCCCGCACTTGCAACGGCATCATGCGCCGACCGTAGCGCCAGTACAGAAAGCCCAGCAGTACCAGGTTGCCCGCCACAATCAACACCAGGTTAGTGCTGGGCTCGTACCGCTCGTGGGGCAGGATAAAGGCCACCACCGCCAGCAACCCACCCATCACGACCAGCAGCATAAGCAGGTACCAGCCCACGAATCCCCAGCTTTCTTTCAGGGTTGGATAGGGTTGTACTGGCTGCCGCCGGGCTGCTGGCAAAGGAATGGGAACAACTGTTTCCATAACTGAATAAGGAAGGTAAAGTGCGCCTGAATTAGCTAGCTAACCCAAGTTGCGGGGTATAGCGGGGCCAAAAAAAAGGTCTGTTCGGCTTGAACAGCCTAGGTTTGAAGTATTCGACCCCTTCAAGCCCTGCCGACCATGCGCGAACAGACCGTTGCAATGTACTGTGTTCTCGATGATTTGATTCGTTTTACGCGTCCCGCCGGCAGCCCGCTACCGGCTTCGGGCCGCCGTTTGACCGATGCGCAGGTGCTGACCACGGCCCTGGTAGCGGCCCGCTTTTTTGGCGGCAACCTGGTGGTGGCCAAGCACTACATGGAGCAGCATTGG
>NZ_KB907829.1 GCF_000382225.1 Hymenobacter aerophilus DSM 13606 | reverse complement strand
GGGGCAAGAAGTAGTGGCCGATGCGGCCTACGACAGTGATGCGTTGCGGGCCCTGATAGCGCAGGCAGGAGCCAAGGCGGTCATTAAGCCGAATCCACGGCGCAAGAACATGCCTCATTTCGACCCAGTGGCCTATCGGCAGCGACACCACATTGAGCAGACGTTCAGCAAAATGAAGCAATTTAGACGCTTAGCCACCCGCTACGATAAGCTGGACCGCACGTTTGACTCCTTTATCTGTCTACGAGTTATCACGCTCTACCTTAATTGAGAACAGCTCCTAAAGCAACGCTGTCGTCAGGGCTACTTTGGCACGCGGGATTCTGCGCTCTGCTCAGAATGACAATCCTCCTACTTCTCTTTGACTTCGTTCTTATCCGCCTCCGTCACGTTGCGGCCGAACAGGTGCCGGCCCTCGGTGTCGGGGGCTTCGCTGATTTGGTGGAAACCGTTGGCTTCGAGCGTGCGGCGGGCCGGCTCGTTGGCGGGGGCGATGCGGGCCGTGAGGTAGCGCACCATATCGGTGTCGGCGGCGTGGCGCACGAGGCCGGCTACCAGCTCGGCGCCCAGGCCCTGGCGCTGCCAGTCGGTGGCCACGGAAAACCCGATTTCGGCCGTTTCATCGACGGGCGGGCCGTGGAAGCCGCCGGTGCCGATGAGCGTGTTGGTGGCCGTTTCGGAGCCGGCCTTCAGCAGCGCGTACCAGCCGTACCAGCCCGCCGCCTCGCGGCCGCCGGCCGTGAGCTGCTCCAGGAAGTGCTGCTGCACTTCGGCGTCGTACTCGGGTGGGGGCCAGTGCTCGGGCAGTTGGGCGCCCAGCAGCACCGGGAAATACTGGGGCTTGGCGGTTTCGGCAATCAGCAGGGCCCGGCTGGCGGCAATCAGCGTCAGGCGGGGCGTGTAGGTAATCAGAGGAATCATGCCAAAAGATACGCGGCCGGGCCGGTTTTGGGTATGGCCGGGCTTGGGTTGCGGGCTGATGCGGCGCCCCGGCGGGCGGCGTAGCCTACCGGCCAGCCGACACGGGTACGGGCACCGCGCTCAGGTGCTGCTCCACGCAGTCGAGCACGTCCTGCACGGTGCGCAGGGCCTCCATTTCGGCGTCGGCTATTTCAATATGAAAGCGGTGCTCCAGGTTGATGGCCAGCTCCACCAGGTCGATGGAGTCGAGGCCGATGTCCTGCTGCAGGCGGGTGCCGGGGCGCATAACCAGCGCCGGGTTGCGGTGCTTGCGGCGCAGCATCCGCTCGACCTGATACCGAATGATATTTTCCATGGGGAGAAAGAAAATGCGAAAAACAGGCAGCCAGCGCCGCTTAGTCAACGTGGCTGAGCAGCGGCGTAGTATCCGGGGCGGGCAGCGGGGCCAGCCGCGCCACCGGCGAATCGGGCCGGAGTTGGTCGCCGGCCTGGGCCGTGGGCGCCAGCAGCAGGCCATCGGCGGGGGCCGTTACGTACACGAAATTGAGCATGGGCACGGCCCGCGCCAGCTGCTCGCGGGTGGCCGCCAGCCCAGCCTCGGCGGCCGCCAGCTGTCCGGCCGGCGCCAACTGCTGCCGCAGTGCCGCCAGGGCCAACTGCTGCTGGTTTAGGCGCCGCTGCAACTGCAGTTGCTGCACGCTGGGCTGCTTTTGCAGCAGCTTCAGCAGCAACTGCCCCCGGCGCACCGGCTGGCCGGCGTGGTAGAAAACCTCGTGTACGCGGCCGCTCTGGCCGGCCAGCAGCGGCTCGCCGACTGCGGGTTCCGGGGCTACTATTGCGGGCGCTACCGGCTGGGCAGCCGGGGCTTTATGGGAGGGCGCGAGCCAGCGGGGCACTACCGTGCCGCCGGCCGCGAAGGCAATCAGGAGGAGCCCTGTGCCAATTGATTTCTTCATGGGCTGGAACCGGCGGGCCATAGGGGCGGGCCACCTATAAGGGGTGGCCACCGGTAAAAAGGTTGGTTCCGGGTGATTGGCCGGAAGCCGGGAAAGGAAAAAAAGCAGAACGATACCGGCATGGAAGCCGCCGCCAGTCGCGTCAGGCGGAGCTTGAAGGGCAACGGCCGGCCAGCCGCTGATGCAGCTGCTGGTGCACCTGAGCCACCGAAACGGCCGCCAGTGCGGTGCACATGGCCTCCATGGCCGGCCCGAACATGTCTTCGAGCGTCTGCTGCATCACCCGGCCCAGGTCGCAGGCGTGGTTGGGCGTGGTGCTGGCTACCTGAAACAAATCGGGCTCGGCCTGCTGCATGGCCCGGTACACGTCGAGCAGCGAAATAGCGGCGGCCGGGCGGGCCAGCAGCGCGCCGCCGCCGGTGCCGCGCTGGCTGTGCACCAGCCCCGCCGTGCGCAACGCACCCAGCAGCCGGCGCACCACCACCGGGTGCGTGCCGGCACTACCAGCCAGCACTTCCGACGATACCGGCTGCCCCGGCGAGTGCGCCAGATAAGCCAGAATGTGGGTGGCAACGGCAAAACGGGTGTTCATAACCGAGTAAGTAACAGATTCGGTTACAAATGTACGACACAAAAAGGTTGTGCGCAACCGGTCGGCAAAATTGATGCCCCTAAAGGGTACCGCGAAACGGATTTTCGCGGTACCGTTCATTCAGCGCTTACTCGGCCCAGGTGCCGAACAGGCCGGCCTGGTAATCCTGGTAGGCCTGGCGGATTTCGGCTTCGGAGTTCATCACGAAGGGGCCGGCGGCCACGATGGGCTCGCCAAGCGGCGCGGCGTGGCCCAGCAGCAGCACGGCGTCGTCGGTCAGGGCGCGGGCCTCGAACTCGTCGCCGTCGTGGTTGAATTCGACCAGCTGCCGGGCCGCGGCCTCCTGGCCGTTCACCAGCAGCCGCCCCCGAATCACGTAGCAGAAAATGGTGCGCTCGGCCGCAATGCTCATCTGTAGGTGGCCATCCTGCCGGAAGTTGACGGTGGCCAGCGCCATATCGGTGAGCGGCTGTACGGCCCCGGGCATGCCGGCCCACTCGCCCGACACGGCGTGCAGCGTTACGCGCCCTTCATCAAGCGAAACGGCCGGAATCTGCGGCTCCTGCAGGCCGATGTAGTGCGGCTCGGTCATTTTCAGGCGAGCCGGCAGGTTGATCCAGAGCTGCAGGATTTCCAGCGGGCCGCCCGCTTGCTTGAACTCGTCGGACGAAATTTCGGAGTGAATCAGGCCCCGGCCGGCCGTCATCCACTGGATGCCGCCCGGCCCAATAACGCTGCGGTGCCCGCCCGAATCCTGGTGCATAATGTCGCCTTCCAGGATGAACGTCACGGTTTCGAAGCCCCGGTGCGGGTGCGGTCCGAAGGGCAGGCCGCGGTTGCGGGCCGGGTAGGTTTGGGGGCCGTGGTGGTTGAGAAACAGGAACGGGTCGAGGTGCTCGACCGAATTGGTGGGCAGGGCCCGGTAGGTGGTCAGGTCGGCAATGGGGGCGCTCTGGGCGCGGTGCTGGGCTTTGATGGTGCGCATAGTCAGCGGGGGTTAGGGGCGAAACTGGTTGGCCGGCCCGGCAGCCCGTAGAAGGGCGGGAGCAGCCCTGCATAAAACGTTTGCGGCCCGATTTGTTATGGATCGGGCTCCGGCCTGCCTTTTTGTACTTCGATTTAACCCTGTTTTCCCCGCATGATTCATCTGTTTCAGCCCTTTACCCAGCGCGGCGTCACGCTGCGCAACCGCCTTGTCATCTCGCCCATGTGCCAGTACAGCTCTCAGGAGGGCTTCAGCACCGACTGGCACCTGGTGCACCTGGGCTCCCGGGCGGTGGGCGGCGCCGCGCTGGTGCTGCTCGAAGCCGCCGCCGTTTCGCCCGAAGGCCGCATCACGCCCGACGACCTCGGCATCTGGCAGGATGCGCACGTGCCCGGCCTGCGCCGCATCACCGATTTTATCCGCACTCAGGGCGGCGCTTCGGGCATTCAGCTGGCCCACGCCGGCCGCAAAGCCAGCCACGCCAGCACCTGGAAAGGCGGCCACACCCTGGAGCCGGCCGAGGGCGGCTGGACCACCGTGGCCCCCAGCGCCCTGCCCTTCAGCGCCGATTATCCCATGCCCGAGGCGCTGGACCAGGCCGGAATCGAGCAGGTTATCGAGGATTTCCGGCAGGCCGCCCGCCGGGCCGTGGCGGCTGGTTTCGAGGTGATTGAGCTGCACGCGGCCCACGGCTATTTGCTGCACGAGTTCCTGTCGCCCCTGAGCAACCAGCGCACCGATGCGTACGGCGGCTCGTTTGAGAACCGTGTGCGGCTGTTGCTGGAAGTGGTGGCCGCCGCCCGCGCCGAAATGCCCGATTCGCTGCCGCTGTGGGTGCGCATCTCGGCCACCGACTGGACTGAAGGCGGCTGGACCGGCGACGACTCGGTGCGCCTGGCTCGCCTGCTGCAAGCGGCCGGCGTGGATTTGCTCGACTGCTCGACGGCCGCCAACGTGCTCCAGGCCGATATTCCGGTGGGCCCTGGCTACCAAGTGCGCTTCGCCGAGCAGGTGCGCCGCGAAACCGGCCTGCCCACCGGCGCCGTGGGCCTCATCACCGATGCCCAGCAGGCCGAGGAAATCGTGGCTTCCGGCCAGGCCGATGTGGTGCTGCTGGGCCGCGAGTCGTTGCGCGACCCCTACTTCCCGCTGCACGCCGCCCACGAATTGGGAGTTGATGTGAAGTGGCCGGTGCAGTACGAGCGGGCCAAACCCAAGCTGTAGCGCTAGAATAGGAGAACAGTCATTCAGAGCGTAGCGAAGAATCTCGCGTGCTGACGTTGAATTAGTACTTAAATGTCAGCACGCGAGATTCTTCGCTACGCTCTGAATGACTGTTGTTTTCATAAGGATTGCAGCCGGTCAGGTAAAACTGCGACTTTATCTCAGCCCTTGTCTTTATCTTCCTGCATGAAAAACCTTTCCGCACCTCACCGGGCCGGGGCGGCGGCGCTGCTGCTGGCCCTGGCCGGCTGCGCCACCTCCCGGCCCGCGGCCGTTTCGCAAGCCGCTTCACCCACCACACCGGTGCCCACGCCCGCCGCCCAGGAGTTGGGACCCGGCCGGAGCATCAATCTGGCTGACATTGACCGCTCGGTGGAGCCCTGCGACGACTTTTTTCAGTTTTCGGGGGGCAACTGGCTGCGCAACAACCCGGTGCCGGGCTACGCTTCCAGTTGGGGCCCGCGCAACCTGCTCGGCGACCGGACCCAGGCCCGCCTGCGCCACCTGCTCGAAGATGCCGCCGCCGACCAAAGCGCCGCGCCCGGCAGCAACCGCCAGAAAGTGGGCGACTTTTACGCCTCGGGCATGGATTCGGTGGCCTTGGAGCAGGCCGGCCTGAAATACCTCAAGCCCGAGCTGGCCCGCATTGCCGCCATCCGCGACCTGGCCGGCGTGCGCGCCGAAATGGCCCGCCAGCAGACGCTGGGCACCGGCGCATTCTTTCGGGCCGGCGTCACGCCCGACCGCAAAAACAGCAGCCAGTACGTGGTGAGCATGAGCCAGGGCGGCCTGAGCATGCCCGACCGCGACTATTACCTGAAAAGCGACGCCCGCTCGCTGGCCGTGCGCACCGCCTACGTGCAATACCTGACCAACACGTTTAAGCTGCTGGGCGAGAGCGAAACGGCCGCCGCCACGAAAGCCAAGGCTGTGCTGCGCCTGGAAACGCGCCTGGCCAAAGCCAGCAAGGACCGCGTGGCCCTGCGCGACCCCTACGCCAGCTACAACAAGATGACGGTGACCGAAGCCGACAAGCGCTTCCCGGCGCTGGGGCTACCCGCGCTGCTGAAAACCAACGGGCTGGGCGCGGCTCAAGAGGTAATTGTGGGCCAGCCGGAGTTCTTCGAGGAGCTAAGCGAGGTGCTGAAGCAGACGCCGGTGGGCGAGCTCAAAACCTACCTCGACTGGCAGCTGGTATCGTCGCTGACGTCGGCGCTGCCCAAGGCCTTTGGCGACGAGGCCTTCCGGTTTGCCCAGGTGCAGAGCGGCGCCCGCCAGCAGCCCACGCGCTGGAAACGCATGCTGAGCGCCACCGACAACACGCTGGGCGAGGCCTTCGGGCAGCTGTACGTGGATGAGGCTTTCCCGCCCGCCGCCAAGCAGAAGGCGCTGGATATGCTGGCCAACATCCGCGAGTCGATGGCCGAGCACATCCAGACCAACACCTGGATGAGCGCGCCGACCAAGCAGGAAGCCCTCAAGAAGCTGGCCGCGCTCCGGGTGAAAATCGGCTACCCCGACCAGTGGAAAGACTACTCGGCCCTGAATATCAGCCGCGAGTCGTACCTGAAAAACGTGCTGGCGGCCCGGCAGTGGGCTTTCCGTCAGAACACCAGGAAGTTCGGCGGGCCGATTGACCGCACCGAGTGGGGCATGACGCCGCCCACCATCAACGCCTACTACAGTCCGCCGCTGAATGAAATTGTGTTTCCGGCCGGCTACCTGCAGCCGCCCTTCTTCGACCCCGAAGCCGACGACGCGGTGAACTACGGCGCCATCGGCGGCGTGATGGGCCACGAAATGACCCACGGCTTCGACGACTCGGGCCGCAAATACGACTCGGAGGGCAACCTGCGTGACTGGTGGACGCCGGCCGACGCAGCCGAATTCACGAAGCGCGCCGGCATCGTGGGCACCCAGTACTCGGCCTTCTCGCCGCTGGATTCGGTGTTCGTGAATGGCAAGCTGACCATGGGCGAGAACCTGGCCGATTTCGCGGGCCTGACCATCGTGTACGCCGCCCTGCAGAAGCAGCTCGACCAGAAATACGGCAAGGGCAACCGTCCGCTCATCGACGGCTTCACGCCCGAACAGCGCTTCTTCCTGAGCTGGGCCCAGCTGCGGCGCACCAACATTCGCCCCGAAGCCCTGCGCCAGCAAATCCTCACCGACCCGCACTCGCCCGGTCAGTACCGCACCATCGGCCCGCTCATGAACATGCCCGAATTCTACCAGGCCTTCGGCTGCCAGCCCGGCCAGAAAATGGTGCGGCCGGAGAACGAGCGGGCGAAGATTTGGTAGCCCTCACCCCACCCCCGGCCCCTCCCCTCCGGGAGAGGGGTGCCAGACGCGAGTTGGAAGATTCGTTGAACGCACCCCTCTCCCGGAGGGGAGGGGCCGGGGGTGGGGTGCGCCAACAGAACTAAATCACTTCTCTAACCCTCCAACTCCCACCACCTATGACCACTCAACGTACTCTGCTTCTCACCCTGGGCACCGCCGCCGGCCTGGCCTTGGGCGGCTGCGCGGCCAGCACCCCGGCCACTACCACCGCTTCTGCCGGCAAGCAGCTCGGTCCCATTATGCCGGGTGTAGGCCTCGACCCGGCCAACATCGACGCGTCGGTGTCGCCCTGCGACGACTTTTTTCAGTATGCTTCGGGCACCTGGCTGAAGAACAATCCGGTGCCGGCGGCCGAATCGCGCTGGAGCTCCTGGAACGGGCTGATAAATCAGAACGAGGCCGTGATGCGCCAGATTCTGGAGGAGTCGGCGGCTAACACCACGGCGGCGCGGGGCTCGAACCTGCAGAAGGTGGGCGACTACTACGCCTCGGCCATGGACTCGACCACTATTGAAGCGGCCGGCCTCAAGTACCTCAACCCCGAGCTGAACCGCATCGATAACATTAAGGGCCTGAAGGAATTGCAGATGGGCCTCGTGCGGGCCCAGCAGCTGCAAACCCGCTCGGTGTTCGGCTTGGGCGTGGCTCAGGACCGCAAGAAGAGCGACGAGTACGCCCTTTACCTGAGCCAGGGTGGCCTGAGTCTGCCCGACCGCGACTACTACCTCAAGGACGATTCGCGCTCCAAAACTATTCGGGCGGCCTATCTGGTGTACATGAACAACACCTTCAAGATGCTGGGCAACACGCCCGCCGAGGCCGCCAAGCACGCCGCCACGGTGCTACGCATCGAGACCCGCCTGGCCAAGGCCAGCAAGGACCGCGTGGCCCTGCGCGACCCCTATGCCAACTACAACAAGATGAGCGTGGCCGAAGCCAGCCGCGAGTTTCCTAACCTGAACCTGCCGGCCATGCTGCCCGCCCTCAACCTGGCCGGCGCGCAGGAGGTAATTGTGGGCCAGCCGGCTTTCCTGAAGGAAGCCAACGCGGCCCTGACGCAGGAGCCGATTCAGGACTGGAAAACCTACCTGCGCTGGCACCTGGTAAACTCCGTGGCTTCGGCGCTGCCCCAGGCGTACGTGGATGAGCAGTTCCGCTTTCAGCAGGTGCTGAGCGGGGCCAAGCAGCAGCAGCCGCGCTGGAAGCGCATGCTGCGCGCCACCGACGGCGCGCTGGGCGAGGCCTTCGGGCAGCTGTACGTGGATAAGGCGTTCAAGCCCGAAACCAAGGTGAAGGCCCAGCAGATGGTGGCCAACATCAAGGAGGCCATGGGTGAGCATATTAAGGGGCTGGAGTGGATGAGCCCGGCCACCAAGGAAGAGGCGCTGAAAAAGCTGGCCTCGTTCAACGTGAAAATCGGCTACCCCGATAAGTGGAAGGACTATTCGGCCCTCAACATCTCGCGCGAGTCGTATCTGCAGAACGTGCTGGCCGCCCGCGAGTGGGAGAGCAAGGACAACGTGAGCCGCTACGGCAAGCCCATCGACCGCTCGGTGTGGAGCATGACGCCGCCCACGGTAAACGCCTACTACAACTCGTCGCTCAACGAAATCGTGTTCCCGGCCGGCATCATGCAGCCTCCCTTCTTCGACCCCAACGCCGACGACGCGGTGAACTACGGCGGCATGGGCGCAGTCATCGGCCACGAAATCACCCACGGCTTCGACGACCGGGGCCGGCAGTCGGACGCCCAGGGCAACCTGCGCGACTGGTGGACCAAGGAGGACGCCACGGAGTTCACCAAGCGCGCCGACATGGTGGGCGCCCAGTATTCAGCCTTCTCGCCGCTGGATTCGGTGTTCGTGAACGGCAAGCTGACGATGGGCGAGAACCTGGCCGACTTCGGTGGGTTGGCCCTGGCCTACTCGGCCCTCGAAAAGCAGCTCCAGCAGAAGTACGGCAGCACCCCGCCGCCCCGCTACGACGGTTTCACGCCCGAGCAGCGCTTTTTCCTGGCCTGGGCTCAGGTGTGGCGCACCAACGCCCGCCCCGAATACCTGCGCCAGCAGGTGCTCACCGACTCGCACTCGCCCGCCCAGTACCGCACCAACGGCCCGCTGATGAACATGCCCGAGTTCTACGAGGCCTTCGGCTGCAAAGAGCCCGCGAAAATGGTCCGCCGCGAGCAGGAGCGCGCCAAAATTTGGTAGCTTGGTTTGAGCTGTTAGCTGAGAGCTTTTAGCCGTTAGCGCCGGGCAAAAAGGCCGGTCTGGGATTCCTCCCGGACCGGCCTTTTTCTTTACTGTTAAACCTGGAAGCCATGTAAAGCGGCTATTGAACTGAAAAGCCAACAGCTAATAGCTCTCAGCTAACAGCTGAAAAATCAAACTACATCTACTGCCAAAGCTAACAGCAGGCCGGCCAGGGTGGCCAGCAGCTTACGCACGTTGAGGCGGTGGTCGGGGCTGGTTTCGAACAGGATGGTGGTGGAAACGTGTAGGAAATTGCCGGCTACCAGGCCCAGCAGGGCCGCGTAGAGGCCGCTGCCCAGCAGCTGGTCGAGCACCACGTAGTTGCTGAGCACGATGCCCGCCGGACCGGCCAGCGCAAACAGCAGCAGGTAGGGCAGCGCCCGCCGGAACGAGCCCAGCCGCAGCCGCAACAGCGCCATCAGGGCAAAGGCGGCCGGTATATGGTGCAGCGCAATGCCCGTCAGAATGGCATAAAAGTTATGGTTGACGTCGCCGGCCAGCGGGTCTTTAATCAGGATGCTGCCCTCCAGAAACGAGTGAATGGCCAGCGAAAACAGCAGCATAAACGGCACCTGGCCCACGTGTCCGGAGTGCTCGGGGTGATGGTGGACGTGGCCGTGCTCGACGCCCTGCGAGAACACCTCCAGCACCATCTGCCCGAAAAATCCCGCCAGCACAAAGTAGCCCACCTGGTGGCCGGGCCGCAGCTCCAGGGCCTCGGGTAGCAGGTGCGTAACCGTCAGCGTAAACAGGTAAGCCCCGCTGAAAGCCAGCAGCGGCTTCATCCAGACGGTGCCGGCCGTGGGCACGAAGCGCGTCAGCCACCCGGCCCCCAGCACCGTCAGGAACAGCGCAAAAACGGCAAACCACATAAAGTAAAGTTGGTTAGTTGGTCAGAAAGGCCCCCTGTCATCCTGAGCTTGCGAAGGGCCTATACAGAGGGCAATAGTTGATGTTAGCTTCTGAATAGGTCCTTCACAAGCTCAGGATGACAGGCGGTTGTGCTTATTTCTTGAGCACGAACAGCATGCGGGGGCTGGTGGCGGGGTCGAAGGGCCGAAGCTGGTAGTCGCCCAGCGTTTCGGCTAGGCGCAGGCCCGCCAGCCGGAAATACTCCTCGAACCGCTCCGGCGAAAGGGCCCGCACGCGCTCCACGAAGTGCTGCGGTCGGCCCTGCTCATCCTCGAACCGGATGTCCTTCACGATAAAGTCGTGCTGAATGTGGCGGTGCAGCTTAAACGTGGTGCCATCGAGCTGCTGGGTTTCGTGGGCCACCAGCTGCCGGATGGCCAGGTCGGTGTTCAGAAAGTCGATAACCAGCTTGCCGCCTGGCCGCAGCGCGTCGGCGGCGTGGCGCAGGGCCACCACGTTCTCGGCTTCCTCGGCAAAGTAGCCGAAGCTCGTGAACAGGTTCAGCACCAGGTCGAAGGGGCCGTAAGGCAGCTCGTCGCGCATGTCGTGCTCAAAAAAGCGCAGGTGCTCGTGGGCGAACTGCCGGGCGTAGGCAATGCTCTGGGCCGATAAATCGACGCCCGTTACGTCGTAGTCCTGCTCGCTGAGGTAGCGCGAATGGCGCCCCTTGCCGCAGGCCAGATCGAGCAGGCGGGCACCGGGCTTCGGGTGCAGATGGGCCAGCAGCCGCCCCAGAAACTGCTGCGCCTCGGCGTAGTCGCGGTGCTGGTACAGGCGGTGGTAGTAGGGCGAATCGAACCAGGTGCTAAACCATTCGGGAGCAGCAGCAGTCATAGGCAGGGGCTGAAAAACGAAGAAGGGCGTAGCTACGCCCTTCTTCGCATTCGGGAAAACAGGCCGGCCGCAGCCCATCGGGGCGGGTGGCTGGCCGGCGGCTACAGCGTGGCGGCGGGCGCAGCGGCCGGGTTGGGCTCCAGGTCCATTTTGCATACCGGGCACTTGCCGGGCTTGTCGCTGGCGCTGCCTTCGCAGTTCATGGGGCAGATGTAAGCGGCCGTAGAGGCCGGCACTGCCTCGGGGCTGGTGGCCGCGGGGGCCTCGGTGGTCGTGGCGGCCGGCGTTTCGGTGGTGGCCGCCTGCTGCTCGCAGCTGCTCAGCAAACCCAGGGCGGGCAGCAGGCACAGCGTCAGCAGGGCTTTTTTCAGGTGCTTCATAAGCGCGTCGGGCTTAACGGTTTACTGCATGGGGCCGCTCAGGGCCTTGGTAGCGGTGGTATCGGAGCCCTTTTTCACGCTGCGTACGGCCTCTTTGCTGCGCGTAAGCGGCGCCGAGGGGTCGTTGGCGCTGCGCACTTCTTCGGCCGTGGTGCGCTTGCGCTGGTTGGGCTCGTCGAGCGTAACGCCCGAGCTGACGGGCTCGGCAATGGCGCCGCCCATGTGGTTGTCGTGCAGGTCGGTGCGGCCGTAGCCTTCGCTCGAACGGCTGCCGGGGGCTACCATATCAACGGAAACCTTCTTATCGGGCCGCCAGTCCGACGGTTCGGAACTGCAGCTGCCCAGGGCCAGCGTGGCCAGGGCCAAAGCAGAAAAAACGAGTTGCTTGCTCATGAGAAAAGAGTGGTAATGAGTAGTTAGTATGGAGTACCTGGTATTGAGCAAATGGTTGTGGCAGAACAAGGAGCCGGCCCATGGGCCCCACTCACTACTCCGCCCCACTTACTCTCTACTATGCCAACAGGCTTTTGCGGCGCAGCATGGCTTCAAACAGCTTCTGGTCGTTGCCCGAGTTGAAAATGCGGTCGGGTACTTCCACAAAGATAGGCGCATCGAAGGTGCGGGCCATCCAGCGCTTGAAACCTTTCACTTCCTCGGGCAGCTCGGGGCTCTTGAGCAGCAGCAGGTAGCCGGCCGGCTCGCGCTTCACCTCGCCAATCATGTCCCAGGTCAGGCGCATGCCTTCCTTTTCGGAGCGGCGCAGCACAATTTGCTTGTTGTCAAACTCATACGACATCTTCTCGAACAGCGGCTTGCTTTGTTCGACCTGCGTGACGCCCGTTACCTGGGCCGAGCGGAAGAGCACGTACAGCAGCGTGAGGCCCACCGACAGCGCCAGCCACCACCACGAGTGCCAGATGATGGCCGGCAGCAAGCCCACGGCAAACGGAATGAGGGCGTACCACCACTCGCGCCGCCACACCCGGCCCATGGCAATGCTGGTGTAGGTGTTGGTATCGAGCTGGTGCTTTTTGGTACGGATGGCCATCGGCGAGGGGCCCTGCTGCTGCTGCCGGTAGCTCCCGCGCTGGTTGGGTAGTTGCATTGGTCGTTAGGTATTAGGGCTTAGATGTTTAGAGCTTAGGTTTCAGAGCTTGATGAATGGCATCGTTAGTAGGTGGAAGCAGACGATGAAAGAACGTTTACTAAGCCCTAAGCCCCTAAAGCCTAAGCCCTCAATC
This sequence comes from Hymenobacter aerophilus DSM 13606, assembly GCF_000382225.1. Taxonomy (GTDB): domain Bacteria; phylum Bacteroidota; class Bacteroidia; order Cytophagales; family Hymenobacteraceae; genus Hymenobacter; species Hymenobacter aerophilus. The sequence goes on along the minus strand of NZ_KB907829.1, from coordinate 30,793 downwards.
AAAATGCTTTGAGGCTCATATCCAAGCTGCGGACGGAGTGGGTGAGGGCCCCGACTGAAATGTAGTCGACGCCGGTGGCGGCTACCTCGGCAATGGTTTCCTCGGTGATGCCGCCGCTGGCTTCGAGCGGGAAGCGGCCGGCCACCAGGGCCACGGCCTCGCGCAGCTGGGCCGGCGCCATGTTGTCGAGCATGATGCGGGCAATGCCGCCGGCGTCGAGGGCCTGCTGCACTTCGGCCAGCGAGCGGGTTTCAATTTCGATGGGCAGCTGCCGCCCGGTTTGGGCCAGGTAAGCCTGCGAGGCCTCGATGGCTTGGCGCACGCCGCCGGCGTAGTCTACGTGGTTATCCTTGAGAATAATCATGTCGAACAGCCCGTAGCGGTGGTTGACGCCGCCGCCGATGAGCACCGCCCATTTCTCGGGCAGCCGGAAGTTTGGGGTGGTTTTGCGCGTGTCGAGCAGGCGCGCCTTGGTGCCGGCCAGCAAACTTACCAGGTGGGCCGTGTGGGTGGCAATGCCGCTCATGCGCTGCATGCAGTTGAGCACCAGCCGCTCGGCCGTGAGGATGCTGCGGGCCCGGCCCTCCACGGTGAAGGCCACGTCGCCGTAGCTTACCCGGGCGCCATCCTCCAACCGCCCGTCCACGCGCAGGTCGGCATCCACGAAGGCGAAAATGTGGCGGGCCAACTCCACGCCGGCCAGTACGCCGGCATCCTTGATGATGAGCTGGGCGCGGTTGCGGGCCTCGGCCGGAATGGACGACAGGGCCGAATGGTCGCCGTCGCCGACGTCTTCGGCCAGGGCCGCTTGAATGAAGGCCGTCAGGGCCTCAGGGGTAAGGTAGGAAGGCGTTTGCACGGGACAAAAATAGCAAAAACGGCCCGGTTCCGGCCGCCCGGCCGCAAGCCGGCCCGATTAAGGCCCGCCTAGCCGGCACTGGCGGGCCGCATAAGCCGCCGGGCAGGGCCCGCTGGCGCTATCAGGCAAAAAAATACCGCGCCCGGGGGCGCGGTAGAAATAAGGTGGATAGGCCGGAGCCGGCGGCTATTCTTTGGTGAATTCGATGCTGGCAATTTTAAGCGTGCTGCCGGCCGACTTCATTTTCACGAACATGCGGTAGGCGGCTTCCTTGCCGGTGTAGCGGCCCACCGCGTAGCGCGTGCCCTCGTTGCTGCCGCCGTAATGGATGAATTCGAACGAGGCCGGGGCGTGCTTGGCGAAGAAATCCTTCATCACGAACTCGGCCTGGGTGGCACTGTAGTTCTGCTTGTCGCTGTCGAAGCTCAGCTCGACGCTGGGGGCGAACAGCTGGGCCAGCTCGCGGGCACTGCTGTTGCGGATGGCGCTGCGCACCGGCCCGAAGGCATCGGCCTGCGCCAGCACGCCCACCGTCAGCAGCAGCCCCAGCACGAGCACCGAAGCAAAAGAAATAAGACGTTTCATGTAAAAGCCGAAAGAGTTTAGCTGGCAGTGCGCGAAAATGGTGCCAAGCTGAAGCCGCCCGCGGCCCGATTGCGTTAGCCCAGGCCCGCGGGCCGGTAAGTTACGCAAGAGTAAGCCTTTTTGCCGGGGCTGCCGTATCTTTGCCCCCATGAACAAACAGGTACTGCTGGTGATTCTGGACGGGTGGGGCCTGGCCCAGAACAAGGAAGTTTCGGCTATTGATCAGGCCCGCACGCCCTTCGTCGATTCGCTGTTCGCGCGGTTTCCGCACAGCAAGCTGCAGGCCTCGGGCGAGGCCGTGGGCCTGCCCGACGGGCAGATGGGCAACTCGGAAGTGGGCCACATGAACATCGGGGCCGGCCGGGTGGTGTACCAGGATCTGGTGCGCATCAACAAGGCCGTGCGCGAGCGGAAGCTGGCCGCCGTGCCCGCGTTGCAACAGGCCTTCGAGTACGCCCGCCAGCAGCGCAAGCCCGTGCACCTGATGGGCCTGCTCTCCGACGGCGGCGTGCACTCGCACATCGACCACCTGAAAGCCCTGTGCTCCATCGCCCACGATGAGGACGTGCACAACGTGTTCATCCACGCCTTCACCGACGGCCGCGACACCGACCCCAAGGGCGGCGTGAGCTACGTAAACGACCTGGAGCAGCACCTGCAGCGCGGGGCCAGCGGCAAAATTGCCTCGGTGGTGGGCCGCTACTACGCCATGGACCGCGACAACCGCTGGGAGCGGGTGAAGGTGGCCTACGACCTGCTGGTGAACGGCATTGGCACGCCCTCGCAGAACCTGATTCAGAGCATGCTCGACTCGTACCGCGAAGGTGCTACCGACGAGTTCATGAAGCCCATCGTGAAGGTGAATGCCGACGGCACGCCGCTGGCCACCATCGAGGAGGGCGACGTGGTTATCTGCTTCAACTTCCGCACCGACCGGGGCCGCGAAATCACGCAGGCGCTTACCCAGCAGGATTTTCACGCCTTCCAGATGCACCGGCTGAACCTGCACTACCTGACCATGACCAACTACGACGCCACCTTCACCGGCGTCATTCCCATCTTCGAGAAGGACAACCTGGAGTACACGCTGGGGCAGGTGCTGGCCGAGAACGGCAAGCGCCAGATTCGCATTGCCGAAACCGAGAAGTACCCCCACGTCACGTTTTTCTTCTCGGGTGGGCAGGAGGTGGAGTTTGCCGGCGAAACCCGCATCCTGCGCAACTCGCCCAAAGTGCCCACCTACGACCTGCAGCCCGAAATGAGTGCCTACGAGCTGCGCGACGCGCTGGTGCCGGAGCTACTGGCTAAGTCGGCCGATTTTGTGGTGCTCAACTTCGCCAACACCGATATGGTGGGTCACACCGGCATTTTTGAGGCGGCCGTGAAGGCCGCCGAAGCCGTGGATGAGTGCGCCCAGGGCGTGATAGAGGCTGCCCTGGCCGCCGATTATGCCTGCATCATCATTGCCGACCACGGCAACGCCGACATGATGGTGAACCCCGACGGCACGCCCAACACGGCCCACACCACCAACCTGGTGCCCTGCATTCTAGCCAGCAACGACTACCAGGGCCCCCTGGCCGACGGCAAGCTTGGCGACATTGCGCCCACCGTGCTGGAGCTGATGGGCATTCCGCAGCCCGCCATCATGACCGGCCGGAGCCTGCTCCAGCCCCAGGCCCCCGATGCCCATGCGTAAGGCCGGGCTCGTGCCGGCGGTGGCCCTGGCGCTGCTGCTGGCGGCCTGCGGAACATCGGCCGATGCGCCGGTGCCCAACGAGGCGCTGCGCCAGCACACCAGCTACTTCAACGTGCCGGCTTTCCTGCACGAGCAAAGCACCGCGCTCAACCGCCGCAAGCCCACCGTGGAAAAGCAGGTGCTGCTGCGCGACGGTGGCCTGGAAACCGAGCGCCTCAGGCCCACCGACTGGGCCAAGGAGCTCCAGATTTTCCAGCAGGCCGACATCGACAAGCCCGCTCTGCGCGGCCTCTACCTCGTCGATTCGGTGACCACGCCCGACGGGCTGTTGCGGCGCACCTACCGCCGCCGCCCCGGCGCCGAGCAGCCGGTACGCCAACTGCTGGTCGTCAGCCGCGGCGGGCAGGTGCAGCAGGTGCGCGCCACCGTCGCCCAGGACAACCCGCTGGTGTTTTCAACCAAAACCCTGGAACTCGACAGTCCCAACGGCCAGCTGCAAACCTACCGCGTGCAGGGCGTCCAGAAGCTGATTCTGTTCGACTCGGTGCGCTACGCGGTGCGCGGAACGGTAGGAGAGTAGGGTTGTAGCGCGAAGCTTCCGCTTCGCGTATTGTTGAACAGAATCGTTGGGAGGTCAGCAACGAAACGCGAAGCGGAAGCTTCGCGCTACTCCCCCATCAGCGTAGCCACTACCCAGCGGCGGCCGCCGTGGGTGCGGTGCTCGCCCAAATAAATGCCCTGCCAGGTGCCCAGCAGCAGCTCGCCCCGGCTGATGGGCACGCTCACGGCGTGGCCCAGCAGGCTGGCCTTGAGGTGAGCGGGCATATCGTCGGGGCCCTCCTGGGTGTGCTGGAAGTAGGGCGCGTTTTCGGGCACCAGCCGGCGGAAGAACTGCTCGAAGTCGGCCCGCACGGTGGGGTCGGCGTTTTCGTTGAGGCTGAGGCTGGCGGAGGTGTGCTGAATGAAGAAGTGCGCCGTGCCCACCTGCAGCTGCTCCAGCTCGGGCAGCTCGGCAACCAGCAAATCAGTTATCAGATGAAAGCCCCGGCTCAGCGCCGGCAGCCGCAGCCGTTTCTGGAAGCAGTACATAGTAGAGAAGTGAGATATGAGAAGTTAGAAGTGAGACTACGTTCTTCGGGCTTTGTGTGGTTAGAACGTAGTCTCACCTCTAACTTCTCATATCTCACTTCTAAATCACGGATTCACCCGCTCGTAGGCGCCCATGTCGGGGGTGGTGGGGTGGCGGGGGCGGTTGAGCAGGTCGGTGGGCAGGCCCGGCAGGGGCAGGGCGCGGTTGCTGGCCGGCGAGAGGGTGTCGAGCTCGAAGTTGGGCTTGGGGGTCGCGAAAGTGTTCTTGAAAATGCGGCCGGCAAACTCGTCGGGGTTGAGCAGGTTGCCGTTTTGCTGCTGGCCCAGCGGCCCCGCGTTGTCGTAGCGCTTGGTTTTGAGCAGGCTGTTGCGGATGCTGATGCTGCCCGCGTACTGCTCGCCCTCCACAAACTCCAACTCCTCGCCGGTGCGGCTGTTGCCCCAAACGATGGAGTTGCGCACCAGCAGGCCGCGCGGGGCCACCGCGGGCAGCGGCCGGTCGTTGATAGCCGGGAAAGGCGCCTTGGGCGAAATCAGGACCGAAGGCTGCTCGCGGGCGCCCGAACTGTAGTTGGCAATGGTGCAGTAATCGAGCTGGATTTGGCTGCTTTGCACGGCATACACCGCGTACTGCTCGCAGTTGCTGATGAGCGTGTTGCTGACCGTAAAGTCGCCGCACAAGCTCAGCAGCGCGGCCCCATCAAAAGGCAACGGGCTGTTGAGGCTGGAGATGTTGCGCAGCTGCGCGTGCTCGACCCGCACCTGAGGGCGGGGCTGCTCATCGAAAGGGTTGTAGAGGTACAGGCCCAGCGTGCTGTTCTTGATTTCGGTGTAGCGCACCACGTTGCCCTGGCTGCCCAAATCGAACTCGATGCCGCCCCACTGCCCGGGGCGCTCGGCGTACTCGGCCTCGCGCCGGTCGCCCTGGAAGCGCACAATGTTGAGGTCGTCGGGCTTAATGGGGCCGGTGGGCTGGAAATCGGGGTTGCACAGCAGCCGGCCCTTCACCCCCAGAAATGCCCCGGCATGCGCGTAGATGCGTGCGCCGGCCGCAATAGTGAGCGTAACGCCCGGCGCCACGCCCACCGAGCCGTAGAGCACGTGGGGCTTATCGGCCGCCCAGGTGGTGTTGCGGCTGATGGTTTCGTTGTCGTGGAAGTAGGCGTTCTGGCCGTAGCTGACCACTTTCACGGCCTGCTCGTTGCCGTTGGTCAGGAAGCGCAGGTCGTCTTCCACCAGAAACGGCTTGCCGTCGGCCGCCGTGGGGTCGATGGTGGCCCGCACCAGCACCAGCAAACTATCCTTGCCCCGAATTTCAACGTTGCGGGCGCTGGGGCCGGCGTCGCCGTTTACCAGCAGGTTGTAGGTGATGGCCGGGCGGCTGGGCAGGCTGATTTCGCTTATCCGCACGGCGCGGGCGTTGCGGTTGTACACCCACAAACGCTTGCTCACGGTGCCGGTGGCCACAAACACGGTATCAAACTTCACTGTGTCGAGCGAAAATTCCAGCTTGGCGCTGCTGTCCGTCGTCAGCAAATCCTCCTTCGGCTCGCAGCCCGGCAGCAGCAGCGTCGTCGTCAGGGCGGAAAGCAGGAGCAGCAGCGGCAGCAGGAAGCGCATGAGGTAGGGGACTTAGATGATATTCGGGTAATTTCCTGTCATCCTGAGCTTGCGAAGGACCTTGTAACGTTACACTGACTCGTTCAGGTGTGGCAAGGTCCTTCGCAAGCTCAGGATGACAGATTCTCACCTCAATCCCCAATAGCCTTACCCCACGCCTTCCTGCAGGCGGGCGGCGCTTTCGGCCAGGCGCAACTGCTCTACGAAGTCGTCGATGTTGCCGTCCATTACGCTGGCCAGGTTGTACACCGTGAAGCCGATGCGGTGGTCGGTTACGCGGCCCTGGGGGTAGTTGTAGGTGCGGATTTTGTCCGACCGGTCGCCGCCGCCAATCATGTTCTTGCGGGCCGCGCCTTCGGCCTCGTTCTTCTTGGCCAGCTCGATTTCGTAGAGGCGCGAACGGAGCACGCCCAGGGCCTTGTCGAAGTTCTTGAGCTGCGACTTCTGGTCCTGGCACTGGGCCACGAGGCCGGTGGGCAGGTGGGTGAGGCGCACGGCCGAGTACGTCGTGTTCACCGACTGGCCGCCGGGGCCGCTCGACATGAACAGGTCCTTGCGCACGTCGTTCATATCAATCTGCACGTCGAGCTCCTCGGCCTCGGGCATCACCACAATCGAGGCTACGGAGGTGTGGATGCGGCCCTGGGTTTCGGTGGCCGGCACGCGCTGCACGCGGTGCACGCCGCTTTCAAACTTGAGCTTGCCGTACACGTCCTCGCCCTTCATGGCCAGGATAATTTCCTTGTAGCCGCCCGAAGTACCTTCGGTGGCGTCAATCAGGTCCATTTTGAGGCCGTGCTTTTCGGCGTAGCGCATATACATGCGCTGCAGGTCGCCGGCAAAAATAGCCGCCTCGTCGCCCCCGGCCCCGGCCCGGATTTCCATGATGACGTCCTTGCTGTCGTTGGGGTCTTTGGGGATGAGCAGCTCCTTGATAACGGCTTCCAGGCGCTCCTGCTCGGGGTAGAGCTCTTCGAGCTCGTCCTTGGCCATCTGGCGGAAATCCTCGTCGCGCTCGGTGGCAATTACCTGCTTGCTGCTGTCGATGTTGGCCAGCACGTTCTGGTAGGCCTTGTACTCGACCATAATCTTGCCCAGGTCCTTGTATTCCTTGTTGAGGGCCTTAAAGCGCTTCATGTCGCTCATGGCTTCGGGCTGGGTCAGCTCCTCGCTCACGTCCTCGTAGCGCCGTTGAATGGCCTCCAGTTTATCTAGCATCTTGCCTTCTGAAATTTGTAGTAGGATTGCAAAGATACGGCTACATTCTGAGCCGTGTACTTGAGCTGTTAGCTTTTAGCTGACAGCTATTAGCTTTATAGGTGCCGGCTGATTTATTGTGGCGGAGCATTTTGATTTTGCCTCAGCTTGGAACACTCAATTTCGCGTACCTCTTCATCATCAATCAAAGCTATCAGCTAACAGCTGTCAGCTAAAAGCTATAAAAATGCGTCCCATTCTGCCTTTTGCCGCCCTGCTGCTGCTGCTCTCCGCCTGCCGCCCCGACCAGATTGAGCACCTGAGCAACACCAAGGAGCTGGCCAAGGAAACCGTGAACTGGGAGGTCAAGCGCATTATGCCCGCCGATTTGCTGCGGGCCACGGCCTGGGCCGGCGACTCGCTCACGCGCACCGCCGAACGGGAACTGCGCCAGGTGCTGGCTGATAAGCTGGCCGCGGGCGGCGTAGCGGCGGCTCTGCCCTTCTGCCACCCCGAGCAGCTGCCCCGCACCGATTCGCTGGCCAAAACGATGGAGGCCACGCTCCGCCGCGCCAGCAACCGTCCGCGCAACCCCGCCAACCAGGCTACGCTGTCGGCCGCCGAGCTGAACCCCGCCGACACCGCCCGCCAGGTGGCCCGCCCGAGCCAGGAGGTGTTCACCTACCAGCGTCCGCTGGTGCTCAACGACCAGCTCTGCCTGCGCTGCCACGGCGAAGTGGGAAAGGACATTTCGGCGGCCGATTACGCCCTCATCAAGCAGCAGTATCCGCAGGACCAGGCAACAGGATACCAGCAGGGCCAGGCCATGGGCGTGTGGCGCGTCAGCCTCAGCCGCAGCGGCGCGGCCGAGTTCTGGACCCAGAAAACCCGCAAAATCATGAAGCCCCGCAAGCCGTTGTTTTAGAGGAGCCAGGAGTTAGAAGCTAGGAGCTAGGAGCTAGAAGGGAACGTCATTCAGAGCGCAGCGAAGAATCTCGCGTGCATCGTTGAACGAACCATGCAATGTAACCCGAGCGAGATTCTTCGTCCCTGGCTTGATGCGCCACATGCTCTGAATGACGTTCCTCCCTTCTAGCTCCTAGCTCCTAGCTCCTAGCTTCTAACTCCTGGCTCCTTCAAAACAACCTTCGCGCCCGGTTTGCAGTTTGGGTTTGATATGACCACGACTTCCGCTTCTGCTACCCAACTACCCGTTATCATTATCGGCGCTGGCATGGCCGGGCTGGCCTGCGCCAACTACCTGCACCGCGCCGGCCGCCCGGTGCTGCTGCTCGAAGCCGCCGACGCCGTAGGCGGCCGCGTGCGCACCGACGTCACGGCCGAGGGTTTCCGCCTCGATCGGGGCTTTCAGGTGCTGCTCACCCGCTACCCCGAAGTCGAGCGGCTGATTGACTACGGCGCGCTCGACCTAAAGGCGTTCCGCTCGGGGGCCGTCATCCGGCTGCCCGATGGCAAGCAGACGACCCTGCAAAACCCGCTGCAGCAGCCCACGGCGGCCTTCTCCGCCCTCACCTCCCGCATCGGCACGCTGCCCGACAAGCTGCGCATTCTGAGCCTCGTGCAACACATGCGCGGCTATACCAGCGGGCAGCTGCTGAGCCGTAATTCCACCAACGCGCAGAGTACGCTCGAATTTCTGCGCCACTACGGCTGGAGCGAGCAAATCATCGACAACTTCTTCCGGCCCTTTTTCGGCGGCGTGTTCCTCGACCGCAGCCTGAGCACGGCGGCCAACTTCTTCGAGTTCGTATTTCAGCAGTTTGTGATTGGCGAGGCCGTGGTGCCCGCCCTGGGCATGCAGCAGATTCCGGAGCAGCTGGCCGCCCGCCTGCCCGCCGGCACCGTGCGCCTCAACTGCCCGGTAGCCGCCGTGGAGGGCACCACCGTACGGCTCGCCAGTGGCGAAACGCTCGATGCCGCCGCCGTGGTAGTAGCCGTAGATGGCGAGGCCGCCACCCGGCTGCTGCCCAAAGCCACCGATGAGGCCCTGGTTACCACGCCCAAACCCCTGGCCTGGCGCCGTACCACCTGCACATACTTCGCCGCGCCCGCGCTCAGCGGCAAGCCCGATAAGCTGCTGCGCCTCAACGCTTCGCCCACCGGCCTGGCCCACAACGTGGCTTTCCCCTCGGATGTGGCCCCGGCCTACGCCCCGGCCGGGCAGCGGCTGGTATCGGTGAGCACCCACGGCGAGCATGGCCTCTCGGAAGCCGGCCTTACGGCCCAGCTGCGGCGCGAGCTGACGGCCTGGTTCGGCCCCGAAGCCGCCGGCTGGCCCCACCTGCGCACCTACGCGCTGCCCTACGCACTGCCCGAATACCCCGCCGGCCAGCCTGCCCGCCAGTCGCTCCGCCTCGCCACCAACGTCTTCCGCTGCGGCGACTACGCCGCCTACCCCTCGCTCAACGCCGCCATAGCCTCCGGCCGCGAAGTGGCAGACATGATTTTGGTGGAGCAGTAAACCGTTGTCATTCAGAGCGAAGCGAAGAATCTCGCGTGCCAAAGTAAATCCTGACGACAGGGTTACCATTGCACGCGAGATTCTTCGCTCTGCTCAGAATGACAACGGTTTACTGCTCACTGCTCAAAACCAAGTTCCAGCGAGGCCGGGCAGTGGTCGGAGTGGATGATGCCGGGTAGCAGGTCGGCGTGGCGGATGTGGGGCGCGAGGCGGTTGTCAACCAGCAGATGGTCGAGGCGCCAGCCCACGTTGCGGGCGCGCGAACCGGCGCGGTAGCTCCACCAGGAGTAACGGTCCGGCGCGTCGCCGTGGTGGTGGCGGAACGAGTCGGTGAAGCCGTCGGCCAGAAAATCCTGGAACCACTGGCGCTCCTCGGGCGTGAAACCGGGGCTTTTCTGGTTGGCCTTGGGGTTGTGCAAATCCAGCTCGCGCTGGCAGCAGTTGAAGTCGCCGGCAATAACCAGCGGCGGCCCGCCGGCAGCCCGCAACTCCGCCACGTAGCGCCGGAAAAAGTGCAGCCACTCCACCTTGAACGCCTGCCGCTCGGGGCCGCTGGTGCCCGAGGGCATGTAGGTGTTCAGCACCGAAAAGTGCTCAAAATCGAGCCGCAGCACCCGACCTTCGGTATCGTACAGCTCCTGGCCGCAGCCTTCAATCACGGCCCGCGGCTTTTCCAGGGAGAAAACTGCTACGCCGCTGTAGCCGGGCTTTTGGGCCGGATGCAGGTAGGCGTGGTAGCCTAAGTCGGTGATGGGCGTCACGTCGAGCGGCTCGCGGCCGGCCTTTAATTCCTGCACGCACAGCACGTCGGGCCGGGCCGTGGCCACCCAATCGGCCAGGCCCTTGCCCAGGGCCGAGCGCAGGCCGTTGAGGTTGTAGGAGATGATGTGCATCTAATGGTTTTTCCGGAACAATAGAACGTCATGCTGGGCTGGTCGAAGCATCGCTGCTGCAGTGGCAATTCCTGACGTCAGGTTTACCATTGCGGCAGCGATGCTTCGACCAGCTCAGCATGACGCAATTCGTTTCTGTAGCTGCTACCGCTACTCCTCCTGATTCTGCTCGTCGAAGTACTCCAGCACGTGCCATTTCAGCATGCGCTCCTGCTCTTTCAGGTTGGAGAAGGGCAGCGGCTGCAGCAGCCGGTAGTGGGGCCAGCCTTCGGGGTCCACATTTTCCAGCTCGTAGTAGCCCGAAATACTGAACAGCCGGCAGGTGGCAATGTGCATCAAATCCTGCTTTTGCTCCTTGGTGAACGGGCCCGCGCCCTGGCCCAGCTCCTGCACGCCAATGAGCAGCAGCAGGGCGTTGAGGTCGGGCTTTTTGCCGAAACGGGCGCGCATTTCGGTCATCAGCTCCCACCAGCGGTGCTCGAACTGGGCTTCGGTTTCCTGGGGGTCGAGCATGGCTAGGCGTGGTGGGGATGAACGGGCGGCGGCGTTACGGTTTCCTCCTTGAGCGCCTCCCAGTACTCCACGGCCCGCCGGAAGTGCGGAATCACGATGCTGCCGCCGATGAGGTTGGCAATGGCGAACAGCTCGTACATCTCCTCCTCGCTCACCTTCTCCTCGTAGCATTTGCCCAGGTGGTACTTGATGCAGTCGTCGCAGCGCAGCACCATCGAGCAGGCCAAGCCCAGCAGTTCCTTGGTTTTCACGTCGAGCGCGCCCTCCTGGTAAGTGTTGGTGTCGAGGTTGAAAAACCGCTTGATAACCTTGTTGTCGGCCGCCATGATTTTCTCATTCATGCGCTGGCGGTAATCGTTGAATTCAGTGACGAGGCTCATAGTGGAGAATGTGCGAAATGTGGGAAGTGTGCGGGAATGTGGCAGAAAAACTGTCATTCTGAGCAGCGCGAAGAATCTCGCGTGCCAAAGTAATTTCTGACGACAGAGTTACTCATTGCCCACCAGATTCTTCGCGCTGCTCAGAATGACATCTTCCTCAATGCATTAAAAAAATATGGCTTAAAATTAAGGAGAAGTTTCCCTAATCCACCCGTCAAGTTCTCCGCCGCCATGCCGTTGCCCGCCGTGCTGTCCGATTTCGTGGGCCTGATTTTCCCGCGGGTGTGCTTGGCCTGCCAGGAGCCGCTGGCCCGCGGCGAGGACGACCTCTGCACCGCCTGCCGCGCCCAGCTGCCCTACACCGACTACCACCGCCTGCCCCCCGCCGACAACCCGCTGGCCCGCCGGTTCTGGGGTAAGCTGCCGGTTACACACGTGCTGGGCTACCTCACGTTCCAGAAGCACGGCCGGGTGCAGCACCTGCTGCACGAGCTCAAATACCGCAACCAGCAGCAGGTAGGCCGCGTGCTGGGCCGCCATTTCGGGCAGGAGCTGGCCGAAACGGGCTACGCCGACACGTTTGCGCTGGTGGTGCCCGTGCCGCTGCATCCGCGCAAGCTGGCCCGCCGCGGCTACAACCAGGCCGACAGCTTTGCCGAGGGCCTGGCCACCGCCCTCAACTGCCCCTGGCACCCCGAGGCCCTGCGCCGCACCGCTGCCACCGAATCGCAGACCCGCAAAAACCGTCTCCAGCGCTGGCAGAACGTGGCCACCGTATTCGAAGTAGCCCGCCCCGACCTCATTGCCGGCCAGCACGTGCTGGTGGTGGATGACGTGCTGACCACCGGGGCCACGCTCGAAGCCTGCTGCGCCGTGCTGCTCGCCGCCGGCGCCCGCGAAGTCAGCGTAGCCACCATTGCCGTCGCCTGACCACGGATTAGCCCGGATTTCAGCGGATTTCACGGATTTTGTGGATGGGCCTCGTTGTCCAGCTTGGCCATTGTATTATCAGGCGCAAAAAAGCCACCTCGCTGGAGGTGGCTTTTTCAATCGGCTACAAAATCCGTGAAATCCGCTAAAATTCGGGCTAATCCGTGGTCCTTATTTGTTCGAGCCGGCGTTGATCATGGCGCAGCGGAAGCCGATGGTGGCCGTGGCTGAGTCTTCGGCCATGAAGCGGCGGGTGCCGGGCGAGAGCCAGTAGGCTACGTCGCGCCACGAGCCACCTTTGTACACGCGCACGTGGTCGTCGATGAGCGACTGGTAGCCTTTCTTGTCGTACTTCTCCGAGGGGTCGAGGTAGCCGTTACGACGGAAGGGGTTCAGGTCCTCCACGTCCTCGTAAGACAGCGGACGGTAGATGTCCTGCACCCACTCGTTCACGTTGCCGGCCATGTTGTAGAGGCCGTAATCGTTGGGCGGGTACGAGAACACCTGCTCGGTAATCATGGCGCCATCATTGAGCGAGCCGGCAATACCGGCGTAGTCGCCGCGGCCACGCTTGAAGTTGGCCAGGAACTGCCCACGGTTTTTACCGTAGGGGTTCCGTACCTGCCGGCCATCCCAGGGGTAAATGCGCTTGTTCTCCTGGTTTTCGTTGCCGGTTTCCTGCGTGCCGATGAGGGCCTGCGCGGCGTACTCCCACTCGGCCTCGGTGGGCAGGCGGTAGTTGGGCAGCGTGTTGCCGTTTTCGATGGCGATTTTCACGCCACCATCGTCGGAGGTACCTTCAGCGGCATCGCCACCCTTGTTTTTCTTGCGGCCGAACAAACCACCCTTGCGGGAGCCGCCCCCACCGTCGGAAGCTTCGCCAGCCAGCCGCTCGTTTACCTTGGCGGTGCGCCAGGTGCAGTAGTCGTTGGCCTGCAGCCAGCTAACACCCACCACCGGGAAGTAGCGGAAGCCGGGGTAACGCAGGTAGTAATCTACGTACGGGTCGTTGAACGACAGCTCGCGGGCCCACACGGTGGTGTCGGGCAGCGCCGACATATAGAATTCCTCGGCCGAGTCTTTGCGCACGTAGTGCAGGTACTCCAGCCAGTGAATGTTGGCCACTTCCACCTCGTCCATGTAGAACGACGCCAGCGTAACGGTGCGCTCGAGGTTGTCGTGGGTCATGGCCACGTCTTCCTCGGCCGAGCCGAGTACGGTGCGGCCGCCTTCGATAAACACCAAACCCGGACCCTCAGGGATGCCCTGATAGTCAGACACCTTCATGCCTTCGTCGGTGTTGTACTCAATGCCCGTAGTGGAGCTGTATTTGCCGGGGTTGGTGGCCGAGCGAGGCCCCTTGTTGCAGGCCGATAGGGCACAAGCTCCGACGAGGGCTAAGCCCAGGTACTTGGAAATATTCATGATCAAGTTGAAACTACCTGTTAAGAAAGCATTTAGACAAGGCAAGTCGGGTGCAATAATACAACAATTTAAAAAGCCGGGCAAGGAATTTTCGGGTAATTGCGTCGCTTCAGTCGGCGCCAGGCGGCTTCGAGCGCATTAAACTCGCGCAGCGTGAGCGAAAGCTCGTGCGCGCCGCCCAAATCGGCGCTGAACTGACTGAGGCTGACATCGTAGCTATAACCAAGCCGAAAAGTGCCCGCGCTGATGCCGGCCACCGCCGTGAGTACCTGCTGGGGCCGCGGCGTACCGGGCAGGGGCAGGCCCCGGTACACGGCCCCGAGCGTCAGCGGAGTCGTGGTAAAGTACAATCCGAGGTCGGTGCGTTGCGAGTTGCCCTGGCGGGTGTAGCCGGCCGTGGGGCTCAGGCTGACTTCACGCTGCTCGCGCACGGTGTTCACCTGGGCGAAGTAGAATTTGTAGCCGCCCTGCACGTTCAGGCGCATCGGCAGCACGCCCTGGCCCGCGAAGCCCAGGTCGGGCTGGTTGAGGTGGTGGGCGGCCGCGCCCAGCCAGAACTGCGGCCCGAACAGCAGCCCGCCCACGCCGGCCGTGAGGTAGTTGACGGGCGCAAAATCGGCCGCTTCCTGGCTCAGGTCGCGTATTTGGCCGTCGTCGGAAAGCTGGTCGCCGAAGATGAGGTTGCCGTAGCCCACGCGCTGGCGGCCGTAGCTGAGCGTGGCCCCGCCGCTGAGGCTGAGCTGCTGGTTCAGCCGCACGTGGTAGGCGTACACGGCCCCGGCCTGCAGGCGCGTGTAGCCCACGCTGCCGGTGCGGTCCTGGTTGATCAGCAGGCCCAGGGCGCTGCGCTGGTTGCGCAGGCGGTAGTCGGCGGCGAACTGGGTGGTCTGGAAGGTGCCGGCCAGGGTAGGGAACTGGTTGCGGTAGCTGAGCGTCGCGCCATAATCGTCGAGCAGGCCGGCGTAGGCGGGGTTGAGCTGCATGCGGTTGGCAAAGGGCTGGGCGAAGTACAGATCCTGGGCCACGGCGGCGGGGCCGGCCAGCAGGCCCAGCAGCAGGCCCAGCAGCGGCGCGGCTACCGTGGCGGCCCGCTGTCTGCGCCGCGCCGCCGGCCTCCCCAAAATCCTGGTGCTTCGCATAGATGGGCTGCTAACGAACGGGCCGGCGGTTTTGGTACCTGCCGGGCCCGGAGAACTGTGGAAGGGCCGGCCCCCGTCAGCAACGCAGAAGCCGACGCTGCTGCCGGGCCGGTGTTGCTTTTTAGGGCCGGTTGGAAGTGATACTCAACAGCGAAACGCAAGATAATGCGCCGCTGTACCGTTTACTGCAACCGCAGTCCGGCTGAGTTTCTCCTTACTTTTGCCTGAATCGGTTGCCGGCCTGATCGTTCTGCTGGTCAGTTCGGCTGCCTGAATTTACCTCTTTTAAGCATTCCTCTATGCGCAAGTTTTTTGTCGGCCTCGGGATTTTCCTGGTGGTAGTTGTGGCCTTCCTGGCTTTGGCACCTCTGCTGTTCAAAGATAAAATTAAAGCCGCCTTCGACCAGCAGCTCGCCCAGCGCGTGCGGGCCGACGTGCAGTACGACCCCGACAACGTGGACGTGACGCTGTTGAGCACCTTCCCCGATCTGGCCCTACGCATCAACCAGCTGCGCATCATCGGGCAGGACTCGTTCCGGCGCGATACGCTGGCTTACCTGCCCGAAGCCCGGGTGGGCCTGAATTTGATGAGCGTGATCAGCGGCGACCAGATCAAGATCAAGAATATCACGCTCGAAGAGCCCGATATCAGCATCAAGGTGCTGAAAAGCGGCCGTGCCAACTGGGATATTTTCGTGTCGGACTCGGCCGCCGCTACCAAGGGGCAGGATACGTCGGCGGTAAGCCTGGCTATTAAAGGCTGGAAAATCAACAACGGCCACCTGCGCTACGACGACCGGAGCATCCCGTTCGGCATGGAGCTGCGCGGCATCGACCATACGGGCTCGGGCGACTTCGAGCAGAACATCTTCGATATGGTAAGCCAGACCACGGCCCGGCAGGCTTCGCTGAGCTACGACGGCGTGCAGTACGTGAGCAACAAGCAGCTCGACGCCGACGTGACGATGGCCATGAACCTGGAGCAGATGCTGTTCACCTTTAAAGACAACAAGGTGAAGCTGAACGAGTTTCCGGCCACCTTCCAGGGCACTATCGGCCTGCCCAACGCCACCGATATCGTGTACGACCTCACCTTCAAGGCGCTGGAAACCGATTTCAAGAACATTCTGAGTCTGGTGCCGGGCGCCTACAACGAGCAGTTCAAGGACATCAAGGCCGACGGCAAGGTGGCGTTTGACGGCTACTTTAAGGGCGTGCAGAACGAGCTGAAGATGCCCGGTTACGGCGTGAACCTGCAGATCAAGGACGGCAGCTTCCAGTACCCGGCCCTGCCCGAGCGGGCCCGCAACATCAACGTGGATATGGTGGTGGACAACCCCTCGGGCTTCACCAACAACGTGAAAGTGAACGTGAAGCAGTTTCATCTTGACCTGGGCAAAAACCCGATTGACGGTCAGGTGGCCATCGACGGGCTGGCCCCGATGAAGGTGGACGGCCGCGTAAAAGCCAACGTGGATCTGGCCGAAATGATGAAAGTGTACCCGGTGCAGGACCTGCTGCTGCGCGGCAAGCTGTTCGTGGATGCCACGGCCAAAGGCGTGTATTCGGAAACCCGGATGCCGGTAATTCAGGCCCAGATGAACCTGAGCAACGGCTACGTGAAGAGCAAGCAGTTTCCGGCCCCCATCGAAAACCTGACCCTGACCGGCACCGTCACCAACCCCACCGGCCAACTGAACGACACCAAAGTCAACATCCCGCAGTTTAAAATGCTGCTCGACGGCGAGCCGCTGGAGGGCCGCGTGGCCACCCAGGGCGTGGACAAGCTGGCCTTCGACACCGACGTAAAAGGCACGGTAGACCTCACCAAGCTCACCAAAATCTTCCCGCTCGAAGGCATGACGGTGGCTGGCCGCCTGAACGGCAACGTGGCCGCCAAGGGCAACATGGCCGACATCGAGGCCGGTCGTTACCAGTCGGTGGTAGCCTCGGGCACCGTGAACGCGCGCAACATCGACTACAAGAGCCCCGATTTTCCGCAGGGCATGAAGGTGAGCCAGGCCACGGCTACTTTCAACAACGACCGGATTGTGCTGCGCGACATGCAGGGCTTCGTGGGCTCGTCGGACGTGGCGGCTTCGGGTACCATCAGCAACTACCTGGGCTATTTGTTCGTGCCCGGCCAGCCGCTGCGGGGCGATTTGACGGTGAATTCGCGTCGCTTCAACCTCAATGAGTGGATGGTGGACGAGGTAAGTGCCAAGCCCACGGCCGGCGCCAAGGCCGCCACCAAAGCCCCCGCCACCGCTCAGGCCGACGGCGTGCTGCAAATCCCGAAGGAGTTCGACCTGACCATGAACACCGCCGTGGGCCAGGTGCTCTACGACAACCTGAAACTCAACGACGTGAAGGGCACCGTAACGGTGCACAACCAGGTGGCCACGCTCAAAAACCTCACCTTCAACACGCTCGGCGGCTCCTTTGCCACCAACGGCTCGTACAGCAGCCAGAACCTGGCGCGCCCCAGGTTTGACTTCGGGCTGAACGTGAAGAACCTGAATTTCCAGCAGGCGTTTGCGGCCTTCAACTCGATTAAAACGCTGGTGCCGCTGGCGGCCAACCTGGAGGGCATCTTCTCCACCAACTTCAACGTGAGCGGCGAAATGGGCCCCGACATGATGCCCAAGTACAGCACGCTCACCGGCAAGGGCGTGTTCGACGTGGTGCGGGCCGCCGTGACCAGCTCGCCGGTGCTCACTAAAATCAGCAACCTCACGCAGTTGCAGGACCTGAAGAATTTCGTGGTGACCAACAAGGACGTAGCCGCCGAAATCATTAACGGCAACTTCGTGGTGAAGCCGTTTGATGTGAACGTGGGCCAAATCAAGATGACGGTGGGCGGCTCGAACAGCATCGACAGCGGCGGGCTGGAGTACGTGGCGGCCCTCGATGTGCCCACGGGCCAGGTGGGCAACGCCCTCAGCGGTCAGCTCACCAAGCTCACGGGCGTATCGAACCTGAAAAGTACCGAGCGCGTGACGCTGGGCCTGACCATCGGCGGCACCATCAGCAACCCGCAGGTGAAGCTGAGCAGCGGCAGCGTGAAGGGCCAGGCCAAGGACATTGCCAAGGAGCTGGTAACCGGCATCGTGCAAAGCAAGCTCGACGACTCGAAAGCCGGGGCCGCCGCCAAAATCCTGCTCTCGCAGGATAGCCTCAAGAAGGAAGCCGCCCTGAAGCGGGCCGAGCTGGAAGCCCGGGCCCAGCAGGAAATCGAGAAGCGCAAGCTCGAAGCCGAAGCCAAGCTGCGCGAACAGGCCAAAAAGGGCCTCAATAGCCTGTTCGGCAAGCCCAAGCCGGCCCCCGCCACCCCGGCGCCCACGACACCCAAAACCCCCGCCGATACGACCAAGGCAGGTAACTGAGACAGTACATATCGGCCCTCGGGTTCTCTTGGTTGAAGGGAGCCATAAGCTTTGCTTGAGCTTACGCTGGTTTAGCCGCATTAAAGAAGCGCGCCTCCTCTCAGTTTGAAAGGGGCGCGCTTCTTTTATAGCTGATACCTCCGCATTATAGCCTAGCCGCTGGCGGGCCCTTTCTGCAGCTGGTAGCTTATGCGTGCATCGCTAGTTCGCGGGCGAACTTGACGCGGGTGCCCCGAGCGCCTGCAGGCGTTGCCGGGCGTTATCGTTCTGCGGATTCAGGTCCAAGGAACGCTGGTAGTGAATGATGGCCGCGGCCGGGTTGTGGTTGAGCTCATCGGCTTCGCCCAGACTATCGAAAAGATTGGCGCTACCGGGATAAAGCTCCGTGCCCAAGCGAAAGATGGCGCGCGCAGCCGGCAGGTCGTGTGCCTCGCGCAACAGCTGGTAACCCCAGGAGTTGAGGGCCTCTTCCGGGAGGACAAATGCGGCATCCTGCTGCTGCATCCGGCGGTATACTTGTAGCGCCTGCGCAAAGCCCTCCTTGGCCAGCGCCGCCGCAAAGCCTGCCTGCGTGGGCACCGGGCCGGTTAGCGCGGGCAGGTGGTCGAACCGGGCCATATGGGCAGGTACGCCGTTCTGGGCCGGCGTGCGGTCGAGGAACTGGCGGCCGGTTACGCTGGCTTTAAGGGTGGCATTCAGAAACTCCAGGGTGTAGCGGCAGGCCCAGCGGTAGGCCGCTTCTACCTCGACGCGCGAATACTCGGTGAAGTGGGCCGGGGAGGCCAGGCGCAGGGCTTGCGTGGAGAAATCCACGTGTTCCATCGGGTGCATAACTACGTGGTACCGGTCGGCATACGTAGCTTCGTTCAGCAGAATAGAGGAGGTTTCCATGCCCCTGACGCTAAGTTCGCGCACTGATTCGGGGCGACGCTGAATATAAAGCCACGGCAGCGTGAGCCGCGTGCGGACTACCGGCTTGGTATCGTCGGGGTGCTGGGTCCCGTCGAAGCTGACCAGCGCATCAATGCGCGAATCCTGGGAAGCGGCTAATGCATTGGCCAGCCCGCCCCAACTCCAGCCAGCAGCGGCCACATGGGACATATCGGCCTGGGGGAGTGTATGCGCGTAGGCCAGCAGAAACGCAATGTCGCGCGCCTGAGTGTTGAGTCCTTCCTGGTCGAAGTTCATCAGGCTCGTGCGCGTGCCCAGGCTGCGGCTGGCCAGCACTACGTAGCCATGGCTGGCGAGGTACTCGCATAAGTCGGCTGCTTCGTGCGCCACGCCCCCGCCGCCCGCCGCGTAAATGACCACGGGGAATTTGCCTGTCGCCGCCGAGGCATTTGCCGCGGCCCACATGCGCTGGTCGAGCATTGCCTGTGCTTGCTTGAGGCCTAAATTGGCAACGGCTTTCTGCCGCTGTGCGTCCATAAAAGCGGCTATTTGCGCCTCAGTTCGCTCAAACACTTCATCGGTGGCTTCGGTGCGCAGGTAATCGGCGTACCGCAGGGGCGTGCCTGCTTTTGCGGCCGGGTACCACACCAGGGTTTGTACGGGCCGGGCACGCTCACCTAGGTAAGGTTGACCCGTAACTAGGTCTGTTTTGCCCTTGTAGGAGCGCGCATAGTCATGTTGTTGTACCACCCGCAGGCCAACGCGGTATGGGCCGGGTTGCAGGCCGGCAAAGCCGGGCGCTTGGGCCACGCAGTTCAGCGGAAGGACCAGTAACAGGACAATTCGGCAGAGCCAGGAACATGCCATAAATGCGTTGAAAAGAAGAGTTGGCAATTGTACAGAGAACATTCGCGCAAAACTATGCTTTCTGATGTCTGAAATAATTGGTTCTGCCCTGTTGAGGTCTTGGGGTAGCGAGGCAATATGAGCATTAACGGCCTTCGCCTGCGCGGCCAGGGTGCCGAGTTCAGAATGAGGTAGCCATTGCCCTGATCTCGGCTTTGGGCGGCAGTGCGGGAGCTTCTTGGGGCACTTGGGTTTCCGAAGGTAGATTTACTGCCAGCTTATCACATCCGATTGCTGCCGGACCAGGGAGGCTGGCGGCAACCGCAACCGTCCTTCATATACACTGTCAGAGTGCCATGTTCTACCTGATACCGGGCTTGGGGGCCGACGAGCGGGTGTTTCAGCGGCTGCAACCGTTGCTGCGCGGCCTCAGCGAAGTGCTGCCCTGGCTGCCGCCTGATTCAATCGATGAGCCGCTGGCGCACTACGCGGCCCGGATGGCGGCGGCCATTCCGGCTGATGCTACGGGCTGGCTGGTGGGCGTGTCGTTTGGCGGGATGGTGGCGCTGGAAATGCAGCGGTTGCGGCCGGGGCTGCGCGTGGCACTCATCAGCAGTCTGCCCGATGCGCCGAGCCTGCCGCTGCTATTGCGGCTGGTGCGGGCCTCGGGGCTGTACCGGCTGGTGCCGCCGCAGTGGCTGAAGCTGTTTCCGCGGGCCGGGCAGCTGTACTTTGGCGTGCGCAACGGGGCCGATTACCGGCTGTTCAAAGCCATCCTGCATGACATGGAGCCGCGCTATACCCGCTGGGCCATCAGCAGCCTGCTGCACTGGAACAGCACCGGCGTGGCGCCCGCCGTGCAGCTGCTCGGCACCCGCGACCGGGTGTTTCCGCCCGGCAACCGCGCCATCGACTACCGCATCCAAGGCGGCGGCCACTTCATGGTGCTCAGCCACGCCGCCGAAATTGCGCGGATTCTGAACGGGCTGGGGTTGTAATGAGAGATAGTGGGGTAAAGAAACGTCATTCAGAACGCAGCGAAGAATCTCGCTCGGCTTCGTTGAGTTACTCTGGCAACATCAGCCCGCAAGATTCTGCGCTGCGCTCTGAATGACGTTTCTTTGTGTACTCTTCCCACCCATCACTCCACCCCATGCTCGCCACCTATCCTTACCACGGCCGCACGTTCAGCTTCGACCCCAACGCTCCGCTGGACATTTCGCTGCCGCTGGCGCCGGGCGAGGGGCAGGTGAACTGCTTCTGTGCCGAGCCGGTGCAGTTTGACGTGATTCGGGTAGGCGACTTTGTGGGCAGCGTGGCCCAGGGCGGCAGCACCAACTACCAGCGCGTGCACGTAACGCCCCACGGCAACGGCACGCACACCGAATGCTACGGCCATATTTCGGCCGCGCCCGAGGCCACGCTCAACCGCTGCCTGCGCCGGTTTTTGTTCGTGGCCCGGCTGGTGTCGGTGCAGCCGCGGCCCCAGCCCAACGGCGACGAGGTGGTAATGCTGGCCGACGTGCGCCGCGAGCTGGAAGGCGGCCCCGACGCGGCCGTGCAACCCGAAGCCCTGATTTTGCGCACCCTGCCCAACCACCGCGCCAAGCGCACCCGCCAATATTCGGGCACCAACCCCACCTACCTCGAACCCGCGCTGGCCGACTACCTGGCCCAGCAGCACATCGAGCACCTGCTGCTGGATTTGCCCAGCGTCGACCGCGAAGAGGATGGCGGCGAGCTGCTGGCCCACCACGCCTTCTGGCAGTACCCGCACGCCACGCGCCAGCAGGCTACTATCACCGAGCTCATCTTCGTGCCCGATGCCGTAGAGGATGGTCTGTATCTGCTCAACCTGCAGATAACCAGCTTGGAGCTGGACGCCAGCCCCAGCAAACCGGTGCTGTATGCGCTGGGGAGGTGAAATGGTGAGGTGGTGAAATGGTGAGTTTTATGTTCGGGGGGCCGGGGCTGGCGCGCCAGCCCTGGCGACACATTGGTAGCAGAACGCGCCCGCCCATGCGCGCCAGCCCCGGCGGGGCGACATATCGGTAACAACAAGGGATTTACGAACGGCAAAGCCCCAGCGGGGCGACACCATCGGCTCAACGATTGGTGCCGCCCCGCTGGGGCTCTGTTTTTTTAGCGGATACTTTGCTACCGATATTTCGCCCTGCCGGGGCTGGCGCGCAGCCCGGGCCCCTCGAACATCAAACTCACCATTTCACCACCTCACCATCTCACCTAATTCAGCCACACGGTGAGCAGCAGCTCGAAGCGGTGGGGGGCGAAGGCGTTGTAGTAGGGGGCCTCGCCCTCGAAGCCGAGCACGTGGACCAGGGCAATGCCCTCGGTGCGCGAATCCACTGTGCGCACGGGGTAGAGCTGGCCGGCTTCGGGCCAGTCGCCGACGTGGTTGTAGGGGCGCTGGCCGGCGTCGAGGCAGCGGGCGTAGTCGATGAACGGGGCGTGGCGGGTGGCTTCAGCCAGGGTCAGGTTGTCAACTTCGTGCTTGGCCATATCTTTCTGAATGTGCGAAATGTGGGAGCTCAAATGTGAAAAATGGGCGGAATCCGAAAATGCGGTGAAACATGTATTCTACCACATTTTTCACATTCCGCGCATTTTTACATTGAATCAAAGGCTGAATTTCAGGCTCAGCTTCACCCCAAAGTTACGGGCTTCGGGCCGGGTGCGGTAGGTGAGGCGGTGCAGGAAATCAACCCGCACAATTTTAAAAATGTTCTCGATGCCGTAGCCCACCTCGGCGTAGGGCACGCGGCCCAGCGACTGAAAAGTGGGCAGCGGCTGGCCGGTAACCGGGTCGAAGGTGGGAATGATGCGCCGGTTGGCGTCGCTGACGCTGCCCCACAGCAGGTTGGTGGTGGCTACCAGCCGCCAGTTGAGCTGCTTGATGCCCGGTAGCGAGTTGGTGAGAAAACCGCCGAACTGGTGTTCCAGCTGCAGGCCCGCATACCGGTCGCTCACGAACTCGAAGTAGCGCATCAGGTTGTAGGCCCCGGCGTTGTAGAACACCGACTGGTTGCCCAGGTGGCTCTTGAGCACCGGGTAGGGCACGGTGCTTGGGATATAGCCGGCATCGATGCGGTAGGTGGTGCGGCCCAGCTGGCCCAGGCGCAGGCTGTGGTCGATGAGCAGGTTGAACTTCTGGTAGCGGAAATCGGAGCCCAGTAAATTGTTGAGGCCCAGCGTGTAGCGCACCGTAAACACCGGCCAGCGCTTGAGGCCCACGGCCGTACGGCGGTTCTGGTTGTTGGCCACCAGCACCTCGTCGCGGGCGTAGCGCGACTCCAGCACCACCTCCGAAAGTGTAAAATCGGTGTCGGTGGGGTTGCCGGGGCGGGGCTCCCGGGTGTAGTAGGCGAAGGGGTAAAGCGGCTGGAACTGCTGGCGGCGCAGCATCACGCGCTGGGTAAAGCCCCGGAACAAATCCGACTGCACCGATACGCTGGTCAGGTCGCGCAGCAGCGGGCGGCTGTTGCTGATGTTGCCCAGCCGGGCCGCCGCCTCAAACAACGGGTTCTCGAGGGCGTAATCGTTGTCGAGCAGCGCCACTTGGTCGATGTCGTGGCGGTGCTCGAAGTTGGCCACCGTCCAGTGCCGCCGCTCGATGACGCGCTGCACCCGCAAGCCGTATTTGAAGCGGCCGTCCTGCGTGCCGTAGGCCAGGTAGGGCCGCAGCTGCCAGTCGCGGCTCCACTCGGTGGAGGTACGGAAGCCCAGGCGCAGGCGCACGCCCTCGATGTTGTTGTAGCCCAGCGTGGCCAGAATCGGGCCCGCGTCAATCTTGCCCAGCGGGTAGTAGCCGTTCACCACAATATCGGCCAGCTCCAGCACCGAGCGCACGGCCGGCAGCTGCCGCACTGTGTCGAGCACCACCAGCGTGAGCTGCTCCTGGCGGCTGAGCGTATCGGGCCGGTTGGCGGCAAAGTAGCCGGCGGGCACGTCGTAGGCGTCGGCGGCAATTTCCAGCGGCTTGTCGTAGAAGGCCAGCGGCCGGGGCTGGTTCACCCGGAAATTGGAGTACACCGTGCTGATGCGGGCCAGCACGCCGGTGCTGCCCTTGGTGGGCCGGATGCCGATGGCAAAGCGCGTGACGGTGGGCAGCCAGGGCCCGGCCTCGGTGGGCGCCAGCTCCTGGCGCACGGCAATCTGCTCGATGAAATTCAGGTTGGCCTGGGTGCTCACTTCCACATCGAGCTTGCGCAGCGCGTAGGTATCGGTGGTTATCCAGATGGTGCCCTTGAACGCCAGATCCTGGGGGCGGCGGGGCGTCACTTTCAGCTTATAGCAGTAGTCGTCGCCGACCATAAGCGAATCCTGCAGCTCGTATTCGTAGGAAAACTTCCAGCCCTCGGCAATGGGCGAGATGAAATCCTTGCCCACAATGCGAATCCAGTTGCGGTAAAAATCCCAGTCCTGAAACGAGGAGCCCATAATCTGCGACACCACCGAACCCTCGCGCGGAGCCGCGCCGTGCATCTGGGTTTTGGCCACCTCTTCGCGCTGACGCAGCGGCTCGTTGTTCTGGTAGTAATGGGAGAGGACTTCGGAGGCGAAAATGGGCACCACCGGCCGGCCGTTGGCGTCGCGCTCCAGGCCCAGCGTGTCGGCCACGGCCGTAATCTGGCGCAGCAGCTTGCGGCGGCTCAGCTGGTCGGGCAGGTTGTTGATGAGCAGCTCGTTGCGGGCGTAACTGTCGTAGTCGTAGGCCGTGAGGCTGGTTTTCTGGTTGCGGCGGCGGTTGGCATCCACGCGGCGCAGAATGCGGTAGGCCGGGTTTTCGTAGGGCCGCACCACTACCTCGCCCAGCGCCACGCCGCCGCTGCTGAGCACAAAATTGACGGTCTGCCGGCCGGCCTTGCTGGCAATAGCCTTCTTGAGCGGCGCAAAGCCGATGGCCGATGCCGTGAGTGTATCCTGGGCAGGGCCGGTGAGGGTCAGCTCGTAGTGGCCTTTGTCGTCGGCAGTGGCGCCCTGACTGGTACCGCGCACAAACACCGAGGCAAAAGGCACGGGCTGGCCGTTGGTTTCAGTTACGCGGCCGCTGAAAGTGATGCGCTGGGCCCAGACGGCCGGCCCCGCCAGAAGCAGGAGCAGCAGCAGAACGGGCGATATAACGAGGCGCATAAAGGGAATAAGCAACGAAGCAGCCGGCGGCGGATAAAACTAGCCGCAGTAAGATAGGCGCTTGGGTCGGAAAAACCCAACCGGACCCGGCAAGTTCCCCGCGCCCGGCTTATTTCGGGCACTCTTCCCGGGTCAGGGTTTCGTTGATGCTGATGGCGGCGCCGCTACCCTCGGCGGCGGCCAGTAGCGCTTGCTGGGTGCCGGGCGTGTTGTCGCCGGCCGCGTACAGGCCCGGCACCGACGTCTGGTGCTGCTTGCTTACCCAGATAGCCCCCTTGCTGCTGAGCCGGCAGCCCATTTCCTCGGCCAGTGGGCTACGCTGGTGCTGGTGGGCATGGATAAACAAAGCCGTGCGCGCCAGCTTCTCGCCCGACTCAAACACCAGATGCCGCAGCTCGCCGCCGGCCGTGCCCTCCAGGGCCGCCAGTGGCTGCTCGTGCACGGCAATGCCCTGGCGGCGCAGGCGGCGCCGGGCGTTTTCGGTCAGGTTGGCCGGGTCCTCCACGCACACCACCGTGTCGGCGCTCCAGCGACTCACCAGCAGTGCCAGGCCGGTTACCAGCTTGGCCCGGCCGTACACGGCCAGGGCCTGGTCGCGGTGCTCCCAGCCGTGGCAGTAGGGGCAGTGCAGCACTCCGCGCCCCCACAACTCGCGCATGCCCGGCAGCGGCGGCAGCTCATCCTCGACGCCGGTCGCCAGCAGCACCTTGCGGGCCGTGCGGGTACTGCGGCGGCCGGTTTCGCCCTCCAGCGTCAGCTCGAAGTGCTTGCCGCGCCGGGCCAGCCCCACCACTTTGGCCTGCTTAATTTCGACGGAATCGTAGCCGACCAGCTCCTTGCGGCCCATATCAAGCAGCTGGGCGGGCGCCGTACCGTCGCGCGTGAAAAAGGCCTGCACAGCCGGTGAAGGGGCGTTGCGGGGCGGGCCGCCGTCGAGCACCAATACCCGGCGCAGGCAGCGGCCCAGCACCAGCGCGGCGCTCAGCCCGGCGCTGCCGGCGCCCACAATCGCCACCTCAACATCAGTCGGCACCCGGCCAGGCAGGGGGCGGCGCGTAGTAGTAGGCATAAGCAGTTTGTCAGGAAAGAAGAAGCTGAACAGGAATGAGGGGCGGGCCAGTGCGGCCGGCAACCCTATACCACCAAAGCGGCCCGCTGGTTTTGCGGCCAGGCCAAGCCGGGACTGAAAAAACAAAAACCTCCTGCCAGTTGGCAGGAGGTTTTTGCTAAGCATACCTTCAGTCAGCAATAGCCAACTATTCTTTAACGACGCGGCGGCTGAACGACTGGCCGTTGCCCTGCACCCGCACCAGGTAGGTACCGGCCGGCAGGCTGGTCAGTTGCAGGGGCTGCACCGTACCGCCGTTCTGCGTGAAGCTCCGCAAGGTGCGGCCCGTCATGTCGACCAGCGTTATCTGGTAGCTGCCCGCGGCGGCGCCACTCAAATCGAGCTTAGCATCTTGGGCGGCCGTAGCGGGGTTGGGGTACACGTCCAGTGCGGGACGAGCCGTCAGGGCGAAGCGTACCGTTTTTACTTCGCTCAGGGCCGTGGTGCCGTCGGCGTCTACCTGACGCAGGCGGTAGTACATCAGGCCGTTAGCCGCCTGGGCACCGGCCCGCAGATCGGTGTAGGCGTAGGTGGTAGCCGACTGACTCGTGCCTTGGCCTTTTACCTCACCTACAGCCACAAAGCTGGTGCCATCGAAGCTACGCTCTACCACAAAGTGGTCGTTGTTAAGCTCCTGAGCCGTTTTCCAGCTCAATTGGCCGTTCATGCCGGATGCCTGGGCGCTGAAAGCTACCAGCGTTACGGGCAGCGGCTGAGCGTTCGGCAGGATGGCCGCGTTGCCCGAGAACTCCGACGTAGCCTGGGCCAGCGTTGCCGTGGCCGTCAGCCGGACGGTACCGTTGGCAATGGCTGTCCGCTGCGCGGCGGTCAGGTTGGTCAGGCTGCTAATCGGAATGCTGAAAACGTAGATGGGCGCGCTGATTTCGCTGCCCTGATTAAGGCCGTTAACGGTGCCGTTGTAGCTGCCGGTGCGGGCGGTCTGGTCGGTAACACCACCCACGGTTCCACCTTCCATTGCCGTGAACAGGTAGGTCTGGCCCTGGCCGAAGGCTGCGGTAGTCTTGTCAGAGAGGAAGAACTCAATCGTGCTGCCCTGCGGTGCGTAGCCCGTTATTTCGAGGTTGCCGTTGAGGGTGCTGGCCCGGTAGATAACCGGGAAGTTGAGCACACTGTTGGCTCCGCTGGCGGCCGTTTTGCCGTTGGCGTTGGTCGAAACGAAGCTACCCGAACCTTGGTTAGCGTTGTCAGTCGCCGTGAGCAAGTCGATGCCGATTTGCCCGCTGGCTGCACCACCCGTAGTGGTTTGGATGGTACCGTTGCCCGAAATTGAGTTCTGGCTGAACGTAGAGCGGGTGGTGTTGACCAAGGCCATAATGCCCGCGCCGTAATTGTTGCTAATCACGTTCTGGCTCACCATGTTGAGTGTGCCCTGCAAGCGTACCCCTGGCGTCTGGCCGGCGCCGTTCAGGCCGTTGTTGCTTACAGTATTGTTGGTAAGCATGGCGTTACCCGTGCTGCCAGCCAAATCAATACCTGGTCCTTGGTTTTCCGCGAAGAGGTTGTTACGCACCACGCCACCATTTACACCCAGACGGATGCCGTCCGACGAGGAGTTGCCAATGGCATTGCCCCGGATTTCGTTGTTCTCCACCACGTAGCCCGTAGTGGTGCCGTTGCCGTTGGCTCCGGCATTTACAATCATCTCAATCCCGCCGGCGCTGTTGTAGCCAATTAGGTTGTTGGAGATAGTACCGCTGAACAGCGTCGTATTGTCGTTGCCGGCTTGCAGGTAGATACCGTGGCCAATGCTGCGGGCCGCTGCGCCCGGGTCGGTGAAGCTGGTAGCCCATGTACCGATGATGTTGTTGGTAATCAGAGTACCGGAAGTGGCGCCAGTGGTTACGTAGATGTTGGCGCCGGTAGTATTAGCTCCACTACCCGCATTTGGCGTGTTGCCAAAACCATAAATGGCCAGCCCTTGAATAGTGGTGTTGCTAGCGGCTACCGTCAGGCCGAAGTTGCTGCCGGCCTGGCCGGGCGTCCCCACAATTTGCACCTCCGGGCGGTTTACTCGGTCCAGTGCAATAACATTAGTGCCTACTATGCCGCCCACGCCGAGCAGCCCCGTATTGGTATTACCCACATTGTTGGTTTGCTCGGTACCGTCGATTTTGGTGTTGCTGTCGGTGATGGCCGGCAGCGCAGAGCGCGGCGTGATTACGGCCACTCCATCGGCGCTGAGCTGGCTGTTGAGGCCTGCCCGCAGGCCATTCTTCTGAGTCCCATCGGGAATCATAAAAATACTCGTTTCTACGCCGGGAGCGAGACCCGCCTGCGACAGGTTGGTGTTGGCCAGCGCGTTGCTATTAAGCAGGAACTGGCGCAACGAACCCTGACCTGCGTCGTTGGTGTTGGTCACCACGTCGAAATTGAAGCCAAAGTCGAGGTTGTTATAGCTCGCTCCTCCCAAACCAATAAGGGTCGATACTGATTGGGCCACCGTGGTGGAAGTTGTAAGCTGGGCCAGCGTCAGGCGGTTGTTGAAGTTGGCGACGCCGGGGTTGGCGGCGGCATCCTGCTTTTCGGGAGCCTCGCCCCCTACCCGCCGGTTGTCACCCGCGTTGGCTGGGTTGCCAGCCGCGTTGAGTACCCGGTTGGTTACAAAGGTTTGAACCGGCACCAAGTCGTTAGCCGAAGCGCCCGCTGCCAGCGGACGTACCGACGTAATCGTATTGCTCACCACGCGCACGGCGTAGTCGCCGGCCGCAGGCAGGTTGAAGGAGTAAGTTCCGCTGGCATCCGTCGTGGTAGATGTTACGAACGTGCCATCCGTCGTCCGGCCGGCGGCATCAGTAGCCGTTATACGGTAGAGTTCTACCGTAACCCCGGGCCGCAGAATGCTGGCTGCCGTGTAAGCAGTGCTGGCGGTATTATAATTCCGGCCGTTGCCGCCACCGTAGTTTACATCCTCGAACACGCGGCCACTGAGCATATCTGGCCCCCGCAATGGAATGGAATAGGTCGCTACATTAGAAGCCGTGCCACTGTTGTCAGTGGCCAGGTAGGTGAAAGTAGGCCTATTGGCAGCAGTGGTCGAAGCGCCGTCAGCAGGATCGAAAAGCAAGTTGCCGGCCTGAGCGGCCGTAATTACCTGGCCAGCCGTCACGGCCGTCAGGGTACCGCCCGTTGAAAGAAACAGGGTGCCGGAAGCAGCGGCGGGCAGGGTTACAATGGTGTAGGAATCAACCTGCCCGTCGGGGTCGGTAGCGCTTAGAGGCGCAATAGCCGTGGGGCCGTAGCTGTTCGGAAGGTTTGGCGAGTTGGTTACGTTGCTAGCTGTTGGGGCCTGCGAGGCGCTGGCACACAGTACTGAGTTTGGGACAATCTGGCGACTGACACCAGCATCAGCGCTGGCATATTCCAGCGTAAGGTTATTGCCACCAGTGTTTTCACCATAGATAACTAATAGATTGTGTACTCCGGCTGACAGGGTAAGGACAACTGTTCTCTCTCGCTTTGAGTGGGCACCGCCGTTTTGGATATCAGCATTGGCAGTAGTAGGTGCCAAGGCATTAGCATCCAGCCATAGGTAAGAGGCGTCGTCAGAGTTCAGGTAGAACGTATAGGTTCCCGCTGTGCCGATGTTGATGCTCCCTGTATAGCGGGCAGAGTAGGTTTCCGGGTTGGAAACGGTGCCGGTGGACGCTGCCGTTAGGTCACCCCAGCTATTGTCAGCAGGAAAGTTCAGTGTGGCATCGTAGCGGGCTAGGCCGGCCGTTTTACCGTTGAAAAAGCTCAGATTGTCGTTGAAGTAGCCGGCAAAGTACTCGGCGTACAGGCCGCTGCTACGGTCGGGGCCGTACTGGGGACCCGAGCATCCGTTAGATGGCAGGCTCACTACGGTGCTTACCTGGGCATCAGTATTGCTACCGTTATTGTTAGCGGCATCAGAATCGGTGGTAGTTGAACTGCTCTTGGCCACGCCCGTGATAGTAGTACTGCAGTTGG
This sequence comes from Hymenobacter aerophilus DSM 13606, assembly GCF_000382225.1. GTDB lineage: Bacteria > Bacteroidota > Bacteroidia > Cytophagales > Hymenobacteraceae > Hymenobacter > Hymenobacter aerophilus. The sequence continues at coordinate 631 of NZ_KB907829.1, read as the reverse complement.
GCGCGTTGAAGGTTATGGTGTAGTTTACAGAAGTATTGCTAGCCAATAGATTGGTAGTGGGCAGCGTAACTACGCCCGTGCTGTTGTTGTAGGAAATGCCGGTGGACAAACCAGTCAGTAAGAGGCCGGCAGGCAGTTGTACGCTGGGAGCCACGGCGACTGCGCCCGAGGGGCCATTATTCTGCACCGTAGCGGTGTAGGTAAGGCTCTCGCCAGGGGCCGCAGTCGTTTTGTTGGTCGTCAGTGTCGTGACCACGTCAGCTACGGGCGTCACGGCTATTGTTGCCGTTGCCTGGTCTGGGGCCGTGTTGGCTCCCTGGCTGGTGGCCGTGGTTAGGGTTGCAATAGCATTCACCGGGCCAGTAGCCGGCGCGGTAAACGAAATAGTTGAGGAGGCGAACTCATTTGCACTTGCTGGCACACTCGCAATGGTGGTGTAGGAGACGATGCCTGTCGTTGGATCGTAGGTTCCCCCATTGGTGGCCGTTACGTTGGTCAGGCCAGCAGGCAGTTGCACTTGTGCATTAACGGTCTGAGCGGCACTAGGGCCATTGTTCTTAATGGCAACCGTGAACGTACCCGTAGCCCCAGCGTTGATCGGGCTTGCGCCCGCCGTCAGCGTAATGCCCAG
>NZ_KB907828.1 GCF_000382225.1 Hymenobacter aerophilus DSM 13606 | reverse complement strand
CTTCGCTATCCTGCGGCGCCGGACGAGTTGTGCGTTTCCTGGCTCCAGGTGGGCATGGTGGGGGAGCCGGGGGCAAGCCGTTGGCCTCCGCTTCTGCTTCGACCAGGTCGATCCAGTGCCGAACGGTTTTACGTGTGAGCTCAAATTTGGCGGCGGCCTGGGCAATGTTGAGCTTGCCCAGATGAATTTCAGCCACCATTTGGCGCATGGAAAGCGCGTGCTTTTGCATACGCAAGTCAGACAGTGATGCCATAAGTTAACCAAGTTTTTGGTCAACTTTTTCTAGGACGAGACATAAAGGCCGGGTGAACGGCGGCCTGTTGCTGCCAGAGAAGAGTTGATGTTGGCAAACACGTCGTTGGTTTAATAATCTTCTTGGTCTGTTTCGAAACAGGTAGGTTTGACTACTTAAGCAGGTGAAGGGTAAGCAACGCACGCTCTTCTACGGCTTTCGGATGGCCTTCTTACGGCCACTTCAACAAGCCCTTTATGGTCACCTCTTTTACTGTCCGATGAATTCCACTTATTCAAAAAGGGGCAGTACGTATATATTCGTTTTCTATCGCGGAATCGTTACTTAACGTAATGCACCTTCTCAGAATCACCTCGGAGTAAGTACGGTTTTGGGGCGCTGCGCGGTGTGCGGCCGGCCTGGTGCTTTTCCGGTTCAGGGTCTGCTGCAACCACCTTCAACAACGAGTATCCATCAAAGGCTGGAGCGTATTGCCCTGCTCTTACTTCAACCTCATTCTATGATTCGGTTCTGCTTACTCGCCTTTCTGCTTTTTCAGACCATTACTGCTTGGGCAAGCAAGCCGCTGGCCGCTTGGTGGGCCAAGCCGGACACACTGGGAATGAAATACCAACAACTAACACTCACGACACCCGACCACGTGCACCTCGCCGCGTGGCTGGTTGAGCCTATTGCGGGCGCTCCCGACCAACATACGACGATGGTGCTTGCGGGGTCTGATTACGGCAACATGTCGTATCAGCTCGGCCAGGCCCAAGTAATGGCAGCCGCTGGTTATCAGGTCATGCTGTTTGATTACCGGGGCTTTGGACACAGCGAGGCCTTCGCCATTGATCCAAACCGCTTGTATTACCCAGAGTTCGCTACGGACTTACGCACCGCCTTCGCAGAGGTTCGGCGGCGCCTCCCGCACCAACGAGTCGGCATTTTAGGCTACTCAATGGGTGCGATTCTGGGAGCCAAAGTTGCGGCGACAACTAAGTGTGACTTTTTAATAACAGACAGCTATATAGCAAATCCACAAGGGCTTGTGGTCTATTATGCCACTAAACAAAAGACTGTTACTTTGCCCCTAGATGCCTCCACTTATCAATCGATACCGCCAAAGGTGAAATGCCCTTGGCTGCTAATTACTCCTACGCAAGACCCGCGGTCTTCAGTAGCGGACGCTCTGGCCATTGCCCAAGCGACTCGCCGTCGGCAGCGGCGGGACGTATTAGCCGTTAAGTGCGACCACCTGGGGGCAATGGATGCGCTAACGAGTGATGTTTATACGCAAAAAATAAGCAACTTTTTAGCTGGTAAGTCAATAGCGGAAAAGAGTTGATTTGAAGTGGTCTAGTTTGGCTGGACAGAATTGGGTGGTATCTAGTGTGTGACGCGACACACGGAATTGCCGTGCCTCATTCCGCGGGCGGATTGCGCTGCTCTACCTGACGGCGGTAACGTTTGACGCTGGACTCGCTCACGCCCGAGGCAGCCACGGTCTGGTGCACGGACATTCCCGCCGCCAGGCAGGCCTGCACCTTGGCCAGCTTACTCTCATCCACACCCGGACGGCGGCCCAGGTGCTTGCCCTGCGCTTTGGCCAGGGCAATACCTGCCGTGGCCCGCTCGCGGATGCTCTCGCGGTCGTACTCGGCCAGCGCGGCGAAGATGCCCAGCACCAGCCGGCCGGCGGGCGTGGCCGTGTCGATGCCCAAATCCAGGGCGACGAAGCGCACTTGGCGCTCGTGCAGCTCGGCCACCAGCTGCATGATGTGGGCGCTGTTGCGGCCCAGCCGGTTCAAGCGGGCCACGGTCACCGTATCACTGGCCCGCAAGGTGGCCAGCAGCTCGGTGAGCATAGGCCGTTGGATGGTGGCGCCGCTGATCTTTTCCTGAAACACCCGGTCAACGCCGGCAGCCTGGAGTTGGGCGAGTTGGGTATCGAGGTGCTGGTCTTTGGCCGAGACGCGGGCGTAACCGAAATTCATGGTAAATGGGTCAGGAAAGTGGGGCCATGAAGATACGCAGCTGGCCCCACTTTCTGGCCCCGCCTTTCCGGGATAAGTCGCTACTGATTGGCAGGGGCCAGAAAGGTGTACCTTAATGGACCCAAGCACCGCTGCCTATCAGGGAATTGTACTCAGTTGCATCAACCAATGGATATTGCCCAATGATCTGCTTAACTTCCGGCCCTAGCTTTTAACCAAAGCCATTAATTATCTTCCATCTATATCCTGAATGCCTACTCCTGTCCTTACCAAAAGCAAAGCCCAAGTTCCGTTCCTGGGTGACAAGCTATCCAATGTTCGAGGCCTGGATATGTTAGGACTCCAGGCAACTTCAGAAGTAACGTACGGACTGTTGCTGCCCGGTCTTACGAACGTAACCCACCGCATCCGGTACTATGGATTCTACTGCTGGCTGCTCGACCAATATGCTAGCCAAGTGGGCGAAGTTGACCCCAAGCGTCAGCAAAATTTCATCCGCCGTGCAGATCTGTTAGTCGCTCTATTGATCCGGTTAGGAGGAAAAAGCCCCTTGCACATTCCTGGCAGCGCTTATGCTGAGCTGATGTTGGTAGACAAAGAGGCAAATGGTTACAGGCTGGATGAAGGAGCAGACCTGCCTTCAAAAGGAAATGCAAAAACTTACTGGAAAGCCCGGATGGGTGCGTTCGGTCAGTATTATGCAGGCTCTCTTCGGGCGGTGGGGCTCATGAGTACAAGCGTCCACGACGAACAATTATACGTGCGTACAAATCACCAGACAGGATGGCTGACTGGCCAAGAGCTGGCAGCAGCTTTTGCTGAGCAAATTCCGCTTGAAGTTCAGGAGTGTTTTATTGCTTGTGTCGAAAACGGCCTTCTCCGCCCGAAAAATGCCCAAGCCTTGTTCGACCACTTCGACCTATCCCGGTTTGCTCAAGAAGGTGTTGAGCCGGCAGCTTATTTAAGAATGCTAACATCCTCCGACTATCCCTCCCTGGAATCGGACATGCCTACTTACCATCGGGCAACAACCTTAAGACTACTTCTCACGCATCTGCAACAAGCTGAGCAGCACACATGGGAAAGCTTTTTGATCGATAACTACCTAAAGCAAGGCCGTGGCAACGAAGAACCGACGCGCCGGGGTTGGTATTTCTATCAGCTCAATGAGTACTGGCAGATGGCCAGTGGATCTGTTTTAGCAGCGGTGCTCCGAATGCTGGAAGCAGAGCCTGGCAGCTACGCTTTTATCCCTGCATTTCTCACGGATTTCACGGAACAGATTATCGCCCAGCTGCACCAGCTTGTGCCCAACCTGCCCAACCTGCCCGACCAGCCCACGCTAGCCACTCTCCTGGTGGCCATTGAGGAAGCAAAGCTAGACGAGGAGGATTTCGTCAGGGAATGCCTAATTGAACAATCCAACAAAGAACCGGTGGGCCAGGCGGCAGCTGCTTTTTGCCTGCTTAGTAAAATCTATCAGCGCAACTACTCTCACCTACCCGAATTGCGGGAGTATGCCCAGCCCTTGGGCTTGCTGCGCGAGGGCAACTTTCTGGGTTATGCCGAGCGGCTAACAGAAAAGCTCACTTGGCCCCTTGATCAGTTCGTGCGGCATTTTACCAACCAAGATGTAATCGTGCGCCACCAATACGTTGCCATGCGCAAAATGGGTAGTGGCCAGCAGTCAACGCTCAAATTCGAGGTGGAAGGCGAATGGTTTCGCTGCCTTGAATCCATTCAAGTTAGGTTCTCTGGCCCCCGCTTGAATGTGTTGCTAGAAATGGCCCTTGATCTGAAATTGCTCGACAAAGACAACACGCTAACGGCGCGTGGTAAGGCTCTACTTGTATAACCCTATCCTTCTATGGCTTTCGCTCGGCAAAACTATCTGGAGGCCCTTGGCAAAGGACACTACCACTCCTGTCTGCTTACCTGCTACAGCTTCGACTTTCAGTTTTTTGAGTTGCGCGTGATGCGTCAGCTGCGCGCGGCCGGCATCCAGAATATCCTCGTCCTGACCGACGGCCCGCTATTGGAGTACCTGTCGGCCAGTGCCTCCGGCCGCGAGTTTCAGGAGTCTTCGGGATTTAGCATCTACCCCATCTACAGCCCCCGCGGGGTTTTTCATCCGAAACTCTCCCTGTTCTTTGGGGCCAAGGAAGGCATGCTGGCCATCGGCTCGGGCAACCTGACTGCCTCGGGCCTGGGCGGCAACGATGAGGCCTGGGGCTGTTTCCACATAGCTACCCCCTCCGCTGCTAATGCTGCCCTATTCGCCGATGCGTGGCAGTATGCCCAGCAGCTCACCACTGGCGTCCACGGTATGGCCGCCACCAAACTGGCTTGGATAAAACAGTTCGCCCCGTGGCTGGCGCAGCTCCCCGCTTCTGACCCTGGCGCGCTCCACTCCCTGGACCATGGCCTCTCGGTGGCCTTCCTCACCAATACTCGCTCGTCCATCCTCTCCCAAACGCTCGATCATCTGGCCGGAGCTACCGCAAAACGTATTGTCACGGTATCCCCCTACTACGACCAGAAGGGCCGCGTCTTAACGCATTTGCTCAAGCAATTTCCGAAGGCCAACTTGCAGTGCGTGGTCGAAGACCGCCTGGGCCTACTCCCGACTGACTTCCCGGCCGACCAGACTGACCGCGTCAGTTTCCACCTTTGGAGTGAATGTGGACCATCAAACGACGGCACGCCCAGCCGCCTGCATGCCAAGCTCATCCACTTCGCTACCGACCAGGGCGAGTTCTTGCTCTTGGGTAGCGCCAACGTCACCGCCGCGGGCATGGGCGCCGGCAAGCAGGCGGCTATCAATGAAGAAGCCAGTATCCTGCTGTACCAAGATAAGGCCAACTACCTAACCGGCCTCGGCATCAGGCCCAACGCCAACAACGCCCATAAGCTCCGAACCATCCAGCTCAAACGGCGCCCGGCGGGCCTGACGGAGGAAGGCGGATCCGAGCAGTTTACAACCCTGCCCGTCAGCATCGTGTTGGCCGAAATGGAGCCCCTACTGCTCACCCTCCACCTGGCGCACCTACCCGCGCCAGCTATCGGGGCGGTAACCGTCCACTTATTCAGTCCTCGAGGCCCAGTTCACGAGTCCTCTCCCCGAGTGCTAACCAATCCGCTGGCCGTTGATTTGCCCGAGCAGCTCCCCGTGTCAATAAACCGCGTGGAGCTGGTAGCCGCCGATGGCACGGTGGTCGGCCGCCAGTTCGTGCAGCACCCGGCCAGCCAGCAGCAGTACTGCCCTGACCCTAGCCGACAGAAGCTTCAGGCCGGTTTCGACGCCCTGCTTCAATCCGGCTTCGAAGGCTTTGCCAACCTAGTGCTTGACCTGGTGGACATCGACGACCCCGACGCTGGCGCCACGAGCAAAGGCAATGCCGCCGCACAGAAGCCCAGCCAGTCGGCCACCACCGTCCAGCACCTAACCGCCGAAGAGTTCAACCAGCAAAAGGCCGACGACCACCTCCGCCAGCAAGACCTGCTCAGCTCCGCGGGCGTACAAATCGGCACTTTCCTCAACGAGGTAAGCAAACGGCTATACACTCCTGGCCCGGTAGATAACTACCGTGATAGTGGCGAGGAAAGCTTCGACGATTCTGCCGACGGTGAGGACGCGGGGTTGAACATCGATGTGGAGTTGGAGCTCCAACGAATGAAGACCAAGCAATTTATCCAGGAACGGAAAAGCTTGTATCGGTTTCTGACCCGACTGTGGCATCATCAGCTTGGTTCTCTGGAATCAATCGGCGCCGCCACAATACCCCAGATGATTAGCCTACCGCAGCTTACGGTACGCGACTTGGCTATCTTCAATATTTGCCTACATGCTGCGCTGTATTACATCGGTCGCGGGTATGCTGAGGAAACGGAAGGAAAGAAGGAAATGCAGTGGTTCTTGTATAAGGGCGGCGAAATCGACCAAGGATATTACCACAAGGGCTTTTGCGTCGAATATATTGGCAATTTCCTCCTGCAGTACACCGCTGGCCTGCAGGAGTACGACAATCCCCTGCCTCAGCTCGAAGCTCGGGTAGCGGAGCTCCGGCAAAGCTGCTTTGAAAACGCTATACTCCTGGTTCTGACCGTTCCGTGGCGCAAGAGTGAATCCCTGCTGCGCGACCTGCTGCTGGCCAACCTGATTCACTACCTCCGGCCTAGCGCTTGGCCCCTGGCCGAACTCCCCCAGCGCCTGGAAGGCCACTTCGCGGAACTGTCCGGCAAGGTGCAGTTTCCTACCGCAGCGGCCTTGCCCCTGCTCCGGCAACTCCTGCCTGCCCTTGCCCCGCGCCTTCAAGCCCTACAGAAAAATCTGCGCCGCCCCCCTGCCAAGCGCATTTTCGATTTCCCAGAAGAGGTAAAAATCGGCGGCTGGCTGTTTCTCAGCAAGCTCGGTATCTGTGCCGTTGTCCACCAACATAATACGTCCCAGGGCCTCACTTTCACCCTGCACCGCCCCGGTCTGCCCGAACTCAGCGAGGAGTACGGCTCCTGCTTCCGCTACCAGCAACTCCAACCCCATTCGGCCCTGCTCACTGTGTAGCATCCCATCCGGTGGCTTACCGCCTTTTGGGCCCCAGTCCGACCCGCTGGACTTCCATTCCAGCTGGGTAGGCCCTACATTTGGTAACATGCCCCCGTGGGCGCCCCGCTAGACTACCTGCATGTCCCAATTACCGCTTTTCGGCGGCGCTCCTACACCGCCGCCCACCCAGCCCACTCCCTCCGTGCCCCAACTCGACCTCCAAACCCTCGAATCCTGGCTCTGGGATTCGGCCAACATCCTACGCGGTAGCATCGACAGCTCCGACTTCAAAAACTACATCTTCGGCCTGCTCTTCCTCAAACGCGCCAACGACGTGTTTGAGGAGGAAGTGGAGGCTATCATGGCCCGCGACGGCGTGAGCCGCGACGATGCCGAGGAGGAAACCTACTTCAAGGTGCCCGCTGAAGCCCGCTGGGCCGAGGTGAAGAAGGCCACCGAAAACGTGGGCGTGGTGCTCGACAAGGCCTTCGCCGCCATCGAGCGCGAGAACACCCAGCTCGAGGGCGTAATGACGGCCACCAAGTTCGGCGACAAGGAGAAGCTCTCCGACGACACCCTGCAACGGCTGTTGCGCCACTTCAACCGCTACTCGCTGCGCAACACCGACCTCTACACCCCCGACCTGCTGGGCGACGCCTACGAGTACCTCATCAAGCAATTCGCCGACGATGCCGGCAAAAAGGGCGGCGAATTCTATACCCCGCGCGGAGTGGTGCAGCTGGTGGTGGGCCTCATCAAGCCCGAGGCTCGCAATAAGGTCTACGACCCTACCTGTGGCTCGGGCGGCATGCTCATCGAAAGTGCGCGCTACATTGCACAGCAGCCGAGCGGCAAGGTGGGCAACAACATCAACGTTTCGCTCTACGGGCAGGAGAAGAACCTGGGCACCTGGGCCATTGCCAAGCTCAACATGCTGCTCCACAATTTCGACAGCGCCGACCTGCGCAAGGGCGACACCCTAGTAGAGCCCCAGCACAAGAACGGCGACAACGAGCTCATGCTCTTCGACCGGGTAATTGCCAACCCGCCCTTCTCCCAGGACCGCTGGTGGACGCCGGCCGAGGTAAACCAAGAAAAGAAGCTCGACAAAAAGGGCAAGGAAAAGGACGTAACCCCCAACTACGCCAAGGTGGTGGTCGATAAGTTCGGGCGGCTGCACTACGGTATTCCGCCGCGCGGCTACGCCGACCTGGCCTTCATGCAGCACATGCTGGCCGTGCTCAAGCAGGACGGCCGCATGGGCGTGGTGCTGCCCCACGGCACTCTGTTCCGGGGCGGGGCCGAAGGTAGCATCCGTGAGAAGCTGCTCGAAGCCGACTTGGTGGAAGGCATCGTGGGCCTGCCCTCGGCCCTGTTCTACAACACCGGCATTCCGGCCGCCATCTGGGTGCTGGCCAAAACCAAGCCCGCCGCCCGCCGCGGCAACGTGCTGCTGATCGATGCCAGCCAGGAATTTAACCCCGGCAAAAACCAAAATGAGTTAGCAGAGAATCATGTCGAGCGCATTTTGACGGCCTACGAGGCGGGCCAGGACGAAGATAAGTTCATGCGCGTGGTGCCGCTGGCCGAGCTAAAGGCCAACGACTATAACCTGAACATCTCTCGCTACATCGACCGCAGCGAAGCCGCCGCCGCCATCGACCTGCCCACCGTGCACGCCGCCCTGCGCAAACTGGAAGCCAAGGAAGCCGAGATTGACGACAAACTGGAGCGCTTGCTGGATGAGATTGGGATATGATAAAGTCTAATAAAATGTCCGCCTCAAGTCAGCTCCCCGAAGGATGGGCTTCCGTCACGTTGGGGGAAATAACGAAAAACATCAGTATCAAAAATACGGACAAGAAGGTTGAACAGGTTGTTTCGGTTACGAAGCATCGTGGTATTGTCAACTCTCTGGACTTCTTTAAAAAACAGGTTTTCAGCAAAGAGTTGTCAACTTATAAGGTAATAAAGCGAGAGCAATTTGCTTATGCGACAATACACCTTGATGAAGGTTCCATAGGTTTTTTGGCAGAGCATGATGTAGCTGTTCTTAGCCCGATGTACACCGTTTTTGAAGCTAAAAAAACGAAAGTTGATACAGGATTTTTATTCACCGTTCTTAAGTCTGACCGGCTTTTGAATATCTATAACAATGTAGGTTTAGGCAGTATAAATAGGCGGAAGTCAATTCCATATTCTGTCTTTGCAAAAATTGAAATTCCGCTTCCCTCGCTTCCCGAGCAGCAGCAGATAGCCGAAATCCTGTCCACGGTGGATGAGAAGCTGGCCGTGATGGACGAACAGTTGGCGCAAACCCAGGAGCTGAAAAAGGGCCTGATGGAACGCCTAATGACAAAAGGCATCGGTCATAGTGTGTTCCATGATTCACCCATTGGAAGAACCCCATCAAGCTGGTCAATTGTATCGATTGGAAAGGTTATGGAACTCATAAATGGAAAGGCTTTCAAGCCTTCCGAATGGGAGAATGAAGGCTTACCTATTATCCGAATACAGAATCTCAACAAGCTGGATGCACCATTCAATTATTACAGTGGCATCATCGAAAGCAAGTATTTAGTCAGCAAGAATGACCTGCTGTTTGCTTGGTCTGGTACGAAGGGAGTCTCATTCGGAGCCAGAGTTTGGAAAGGAGATAAAGCCGTTCTAAATCAGCATATATTCAGGGTAGTGCCTGATAGCGAAAAACTCGATTCCGCATTCGCTTACATTATTTTAAAGCAGGCTCAAGCAGAAATTGAAACGAAGGCACACGGTTTCAAATCATCTTTTGTCCACGTTAAAAAGTCGGACATCACGAAGATGACTATAGCATTGCCGCCTCTTCCCGAGCAGCGCCAAATAGCCGAAATCCTTACAACCGTCGACGACAAGCTGCAAGTCCTCACCGACAAGAAAGCCCAGTACCAGGAGCTCAAGCGCGGGCTAATGCAGCAGCTGCTCACCGGCCAGCGGCGGGTACGGGTGGCGGAGCCGGTTATGGCCTGAACATAACTCCCCCGTTCCTTTTACACCCCACTATGAGTGAAGTGAAATTTGCTATTGAGGCCTATTCCGCCACGTTGTTGCAAGCTAACGGGAGGCCGGGACTACTGGACGGCCGGAGCTTTGTTATTCCCATCTACCAGCGCCCCTATTCCTGGGGCCAGCCGGAAGTGAGTCGGTTGTTCAAAACTATCATCGCGGCATACCAGAGCGGGGGTGAGCCTTCGTTTCTGGGCACTGCTCAGCTCATGCCCCGGCCCAGTCAGCCCGAGCCCGCTACGCACTTTGATATTATCGATGGTCAGCAGCGCCTCACCACCCTGGCCCTGTTCTTCAAGGTGCTGGAGTTAGGCTTCCCGGCCGTGAAGGTGCGCGCTGACCTGCGCGACGGACAGTGGCTCCGCACCAACGTGAACAAGGGCGAGCAGCAATGTTGGTTCTCGGAGGCCCTGGCGCTAACCGAGTTGCCCATTGATGCCGCCCAGCACCCCAATCCTTACATCGCCAACGCAGCCCACATCCAGGCCACGCTGCTCACCGCTCAAGAAGCTGAGGAAGAAGGACGCCCGCCCTTCCGCGTCACGCCAGAGTTCCTTGATTACGTGCTGCACCAGCTGCACGTGGTCATTATCGAAACCCGCGCCGGCCTGGCCAAAACTCTCGATATCTTCAACACCATCAACACCGCCGGCATGGACCTCAACGGCGGCGACGTGTTCAAGATTCAGCTCTACGAATACCTGGCCCGCCGCGCCGACCCCACCGATGCGGAAGCCTCCGACCACATCTTCGGCGCGATTGATGACCTCTATGGTCGTCTCAACGCCATCAAAGACGAAGAAGGCCATCCCGTAACCAACATCGGCGAAGTGCTGTCAGTGTACAAGTACATCCTGATTGAGCAGTCGCAAGCCAACCGGGCTTTGCATGGTGGGGTTAGCACCGATACCTTCTTTGAGCAACTGTTTGCTTACCTGCTGCTAGGCGAAAAGCGCCCCGAGTACGTCAAGCTCAAAGATGCTCTGGGTTCCGACCCACTCCAACAGCTCAATGCTATTCTGGATGCCCGCTTAGCCTGGCAGAGCTATTTCAAAGGCAGTTATCATATCTGGTACACTTTGCAGTGGTGGTCGCGCTACGGGGAGTTCTGGCTGGTGGATGTGGTGTACCTGTATCAGTTTAGTAAGCGGCCCGACTACAGCGTTGCGCAATTCCAGGAGTGGAAGGAGCTGCTGGTGCGCTACTACCTCATCAAGTCACTCCGCTACTTCAAAAAGGTATCCGCCGGCCGCAATTTCACCTTCGACCATATCCGGCATATACTGTCCGGGGCCGCCACGCAAGCCAATACCAACGCCGTGCTCCGGGAGCAGATTGCCACCGAAGACCCCGAATGGCTGCGCGACCAGCTCGTGCGCGAAAACATCTTCGACAATGCCACGCGCTGCCAACTCATGGCGCGCCTGGGAGCCCTCCAGGAGCATCCCGATTGGGACGAGCCCGGGCTGCTGGGCAAATACTTCCACAACGACTACGATGTCGAGCACATCCACCCCTGCAACCCCGACCAGCCCGACGCCGCCGACGAGGACTGGGAAGCCGACCAGCACAAGCTGGGTAATCTGATATTGCTGGAGCGCGGCCTGAACCGCTCGGGCGCCGTCAGGAACTACGACTTTCATTTTAAATGCACTAATGGCTATTCCGTGAGCCAGGTAAATGGCATCGCCCGGCTGCTGGCTGAAACGGCCGAATCCGAGGAAGGCGCTACCCGTACCTGGACGCCCGCCAAAGCTCAGGCCCGCACCGCCGCCGAAGTCGAACGGCTCGTACGCTTCTTGTACGCTGACTGCATACCCACTTCCAACCTAGACGCCCTGTGGGCTGTGGAGGCGGAGCGGGAATTCGTGGGCTAATTCTTACTAGCTGATTATCTATATGCTGACTAATCCCGAATATCTTACCTCCGAACAACCCGCCCTGGCGCTGCTGGAAAAGCTGGGCTACGTTCACCTCGCCGGCAGCGCCCTGGCCTTGGAGCGCCCCGACATTACCCAGGTAGTGCTAACCCAGCGCCTGCAAGCTGCCATTGCGCGCCTGAACCCTTTGCTGGATACCCACAACCAGCAAAAGGCCTTCGACCGGGTAACGTCGGTGCCGGGCGCGTCGCTGATGGAGATAAACGAGGGCGTCTGGAAGCTCATCAAGGGTAACACCGGCCTCTCCCTCAATCAGGAAGTGGACGGCCAGACCACGCCCCTGCCCATCAGCTATATTGACTACCACACCCCCGCCAACAACGAGTTTCTGGTGGTCAGCCAGGTGAAGTACCACGGCAAAACCGGCAACTCCATCCCCGACCTAGTGGTGTATGCTAACGGCCTGCCGCTAGCCGTGCTGGAGTGCAAGGCCAGCGGGGCCAACAACGCCTGGGGCAGCGCCCACAGCGACCTGGAGTTCTACCAAAAAAACTCGGCGCGCCTGTTTCACTACAACCAGCTTTGCGTGGGCATCTGGGGAGTGGGCGGCAAGTACGGCGCCATCCTCACCCCGCCCGCCTTCTACTCCCAGTTCAAGGCCGACGACGAGCCCGAGCTGCTGGCCCTCCTGGAGGGGAGCAAGCCTACCGCCCAGGACAAGCTGCTCTTTAACCTGTTCCGCCCCGACCGCCTGCTGGACTTGGTGCGCCACTTCGTGCTCTTCGAGCTCGACGAGGGCAAGGTGGTGAAAAAGCTGCCCCGCTACCAGCAGGTGCGGGCCGTGAACAAAACCGTGGCCAAGCTCCGCGACCACCAGCAGGGCGGCGTGGTGTGGCACACCCAGGGCAGCGGCAAGTCGCTCACCATGGCCTACCTGGCCCGCAAGCTCCAGGCCCCCGAGTTCGGCTTCGACAACCCCACCGTCCTCATCCTCACCGACCGCAAGGACCTGGACCAGCAAATTACCACCACCTTCCAGAACGTGGGCTTCAAGGGCGTGCAGCAGGCCACCTCCGTGCGCCACCTAGATATGCTGCTGCGCAACGACTACGGCGGCATCATCACCACCACCCTCCAGAAGTTCCAGGAATCCGATAAGGACGCCACCGACGATACGGACACGACAGATGGCGCTGGCAACCCCACCGACCCCGACGATACGTTTGAGGCGCTGGCCGAGCCGCCACTACTTAACCCCGTGCTTACCTCCCAGGTGATTGAGGGCAATAACCTGGTGACGATAGAAAAGGAGCTGGTCGACGGCAAGTGGGTGGTCGTGCGCCGTACGGAACTGGAACTCGTGCCCCTCAGCAACAAGCAGAATCTGTATGTGCTAGTCGATGAGGCCCACCGCAGCCACTACGGCTTCCTGGCTGCCTTTATGCGCACGGTGTTGCCCCACGCCAAGTTCGTGGCCTTCACCGGCACGCCCATTTCCAAGGAAGACAAGTCGACGCTGGCCGAGTTCTACGGCGCTCAGTACCTCGACGTGTACACCATCCTGGAGTCGGTGGCCGACGGGGCCACCGTACCCCTGCTTTACGACGCCGGCATTGCCCGCCTCGATGTGAAGAAGGAGGAGCTGGACGCGGCCTTCGAGGCTCAGTTCGCCCAAGAGTCGGAGGAGAAGAAAAGCAAGCTCAAAGACGAGGCCCTGCGCAAGTACCAGCTCTCCACCGAGCGGGTCACCGAAATAGCCAAGCACCTGCTCACCCACTACCGCGAGAAGATTTACGCCGACAAGTTCAAGGCCATTCTGGTCTGCTCGGGCCGCCGCGCGGCCATCCAGTATCAGCAGGTAATCGAGCAGCTCCGGCAGAGTGGCTTCCACGACTTCACCACCAAGGTAGTCGTGAGCCTGGGCTCGCCGAAGTCGGACCCGCTGGCCGAGGAGCAGCAGGAGCGAGTGAACTGGAACAAGGCCAACCCCCACGCCCTGAAGCCCCTACTGGCCACCCCGTCCGAGGACATCAAGGCCGTAACGGAGGACTTTAAGCTGCCCTTCGGCGACGAAACCCTGCTCGACCAGTCGGGCACCCGCAAGAAGCACGACAACACCGCCATCCTGCTGGTGTCCGACATGCTGCTCACCGGCTACGATGCCCCCATTGCCGCCTGCCTCTACCTGGATAAGCCCCTCAAGGAGCACAACCTGCTCCAGGCCATTGCCCGCGTCAACCGCACCTACAAGAGCAAAGCCGCTGGCTTCATCATCGACTACAACGGCATCACCAAGCACCTGATTCAGGCCCTGGAAATCTTCAGCGGCGACATCCGGCCGGATGATATCCTCAAGAACCTGAACGACGAAATCCCTCAGCTCGAGCTCAACCACGGCAAGCTGCTGGCCTTCTGCAAGCCGCTCAAGGCCAACCGCCACTACAACCGGGATGGTTTCATCAACGAGTGCATCCAGCACATCGAGCCCACCCACCTGCGCGACGAGTTCAAGGAGCTGCTCAAGGCCTTCAACAAGTCGGTGAACGTGGTGTTGCCCAACGTAGCAGCCCTGAAGTACCAGGGAGATTTCAAGCTATTCAACGAAATCAAGGTGCGGGCCCGCAACGCCTACCCCGACGACGAGGAGCTAAAAGTGAGTAAGGAGGAAAGCCAGATGCTCCAGCAGCTCATCGACGAGCACCTGACCTCGGAAGGCGTCCGCAACCTGCTGGCCGAGCCCATCAGTATCATCGACCGGGAGAAATTCAAGCAGGAAATCCTGAATGCTTCGCCCGGCACCAAGATGCTCAAGATGCGCAACCAGCTCAAGCACGTCATCAAGCTGGGCATGGACCGCAACCCCGATTTCTACAAGCCCCTGGCCCAGCGCCTGGAGGAGTTGCTGAAGGAGTACGAAGCCCAGCGCCTCGACCAGGCCCAGCTGCTGCTGGCCTTCACCCAGCTCCAAGACGAAATCATCAACGAAAACCAGGAAGGCAGCGCCCATGGGTTCCTGAACCAACAGCAGATTGACGTGTTCAACTCCCTGAAGACGGTCCTCGATGGCGCGGCCGCCACCGTCACCGCCCAACTGTTCGTCGCCATCGACGGCGAACTGAGCATCGTCGGCTGGCACGACAAGGGCGAGGTCAAAAACGACATGCGCAACAAGATTCGCCGCCTACTCAAAGACCACCTGCCAACCACGGAAGCCAGCCAAAAGGCCAAGGACCTGGTGGACCTACTCAGTAAACACAAGAATGCCTAGCGTACAATACGGCGACCAAGTCATCCCCTACACGGTGCTGGAAAGTCCCGACCTGAAGGCCCACTACCTCAGCGTCGAGCGCGGGCACGGCGTCGTGCTGAAAGGCCGCCGCCTACCCCAACCGGAGGCCGACCAGCTGGTGCTCAAAAAAGCCCGCTGGGTGCTGGAGAAGCTGGAACTGGTGCGCTCCGTGCAGGAAGGAGACATCGTAACCGGCTCGCGCATCGGCTACCTGGGCCGCAAGTACTACACGGAGGTGGTGCTGGAAGAAGGGGTAGCCGAAGCCCGCATTGAGTTCAACCATTCCCGCTTTCGTATCCACGTGGCCCCCGGCCCCAACACCCAAGAAGCCATCCAGCAGGCGCTAAAAGCCTTCTTCCGGGCGAAAGCCCTGGAAAAAATCACCCCGCGCATCCGCAAGTGGTCGGCCCAAACCGGGCTGGTCTACGAGGCCTTTAAGCTGCGCACCATGGAAAAACGCTGGGGCAGCTGCACTGCGGGCAACACCATCTTGCTAAACCCCAACGTGATTCAACTTCCCTTTTCGCTCATCGACTACGTCATCGTACACGAACTCTGCCACACGAAGGTGAAAGACCACTCCAAGGAGTTCTGGGCAGAGCTGAGCAAGCACATGGCTAACTGGAAGGAGCTGGATGAGCGGGTTCAGGGATTTAAAGGGGCATGAGAATGCCTTATTATGTCATCTATTCTCTAATTATTTCAATTTAGACCTTAGCCACTGAGCGCCCAATTATTTTGAGATTCACCTGCAAAACATGCCCTAGTTCTGTCCAGCTTAGCTAAATCATCTCATTTCTCTGCTTTTACCAATCAGGCCATTTCTCTAATCATGCAAAAATCTCCGTCAGCTAAATTACCACACCGAATTTATAAGTACCGCGATTGGGACCGTTCCTTCAACCGCAATTTACTGACTCAGTGTGAGCTTTACTTTTCATCGCCAGCCGATTTCAATGACCCATTCGATTCGCGGTTGCGGGTACGTTATGACAAGCTTTCTGATGGAGAATTGGAGCAGCTATTGTACCAACGCTTTCAGGGTGGTAACCCTACCGCGGGGCATGAAGAGGGCGTAGCAGCAGCAAACCGCGCCTTTCAAAAGATTCGGGATAAGGAAGCGCTAGAAATTATACATCGGGGCGAGTACGAAGCCAACTGTGGCTTCCTGGGCGTATTTTCAGCCTCATTAGAGCGCGACAATATTCTGATGTGGTCCCACTACGCCCAATCGCATAGCGGCTTTGTGGTTGGGATGGATACTAGTCTGCTTTTCGAGGATGTTCCTTGTACCATTGCTGAGGTTTCTTACCAAGATGAATACCCCATACTGTTGCCTGAGCCGCAACCACAACTGGCTGTTATGGACCTAATGAGAGTGTTTAATACTAAGTCGAGCCTATGGGCTTACGAGCGCGAAATCCGGCTTTGCAAGGCTGCCGGTGCAAACAAAACGTTGTCGTTTCGGCCTGAGGTTATTAAGGAAGTTATTTTGGGATGTAAAATCTCTCCGCAGCACCGTAGTGAAGTATTGGCAGCGGCAGCCGGTTTGCCATCTGTTCAACTCTACGAAACGCGTGTGAACGATGAGGCATTCGCCTTAGATATCGTGCCGTTGCTGTTTTAAAAAAAACAGATTCATTCCTCATCTAACAGCCCTTATGAACTCGACGCTTAGTGTTAGTATCTTACTCAATAGTACTTTAGACACCAATAACTTATGTCGCTTGGTGTGCAAGCGCCGGCTCAAATTCATGATGATGGTCTGCTTTTGCAATGAATGCTCTCCCTTTAACTGTAAGATTGCTAATCTGATAGCAGATTATTTGATAACAGAGTAACTAAAAAAGAAGCATAATTTCGCCAATTTCATTGATACAAGTCTTGGTTTAAACTGGCCTCATTATCTTCTTGAACAGCCTCTCGCTCGTATTTCTGCGCCATTTTACGCAGTATTTCAGCGGTACGGTAAGAAGTTGTCTTTACTACTTCGGCATAGCTGAGATACTGTTTGACTAGTTCCCTTTCCTGCTCTCCACCTTCGTAGGGACTACGGGAAGTTGTACCTCTGCTGTTATAGTGGCCAATCATGAAGCCGCGCTCTATGTCGGGCGAAGCCACTTTTTCCAGTAAGGCCCGTACAGCTTCGTGCGGCCACGCCCCGTCAGCACCTATGGGCGAACCACTGAGTATTTGTCCAATCTGCTCGTCCCCAATTTTCTCCCGCCCATTAGCCAATAGGAGTTTACGGGCTAACGCTACCCAATCCGTTAAATGCTGCTGGTCGACACGACCTGTTTTATCTGTACCAGGTATTCCGCGCCAAGCATTTAATAAACGCCAACTGGCGATATTTAACCTGGATTCTTCCTCAGTGAGTACTCGGGGCTCCGTGTTCTTGGGCCGGTAAACGCGGGCTACTAAGTCCACGAATAAGCCAGGATTTGCATTCAATTCCTGAAAGATGAGCGGTGTTCGTTTACTCTGACGTAGGCTGAATGAGTCAGATAGTAATGCAAATTCCAGCTTAATTACACGCTCCCGGTCCGCGTCTGACGCTTCGGCTAGCTTCCCTAAAATGGTATCTACTTTATGCGAGGCTGGACGCTGCGCTGGACGCTCGCGTAATAGCATCTCTAACGCTTCTGTCGCCAAGTCAGTAGATACAACCTGCCCTTGGTACATGCGCTGCCCTAGCAGTTCGATTGCTTTAGTAATATGATTATGGGCTAAGAAGAGCTTGATTCCTTGTTCGGTATCCTCATCGCTCACAAAGAAGTAAGGCAGGAAATCCCAGTAGTATTGCTGGCCTTCTGAAGCCAGTCTACTTACTGCTTGCCAAGTGCGGGGGTTGGCGGGCAGTAAGCGTAGCCACTCAGCTTGCTTAATCGCCGGCCAGTCGGGCTCGTGAGCAGCCAGCACAGATTCTGCCCAGGTGTGCCGTTCAACTTCTGTGCGTAGGCTAATCAATGCGCCGCCTAATCCCAAGGCAAAAACTGCTTCGGACTCCGTATCACTTTTTAGGTACTCGCTAAGCATGTAAAGCGCCTGCGTTTCGGAAACTATATCCGTTTGCCCTAAAATCCGGCCGAGCGTTTGAGGGCTTATTACAAGCGGAATAAGTGAAACTAGCGCGTCGAGTCCTCCTTGTTCATAAATTATGTAGAGGGCCTGGCGCTGGCGCTCGCCAATTAGTATCTGATAAGCTTGGGTATCACCTTCCCGTCCTTCGGGCAGGAGGGGCCAATCGTTAAAAAGCCACAGATACTTCGCAGTAATGTCAGCCGGCTCGAACAGCTCCATGACCGCGGCCAACTCATCAACCCTAGCTGGTAGCATGGCCCAATCGGCATCCGCAAACGAGCGGTGCCGGGAGACTACTTCGCGGGTTTTATCGCGTAGGCGAATGCGGTCAGCATCAGCCGGCACTTCCTGGCTCAAGGCTCGTAGTTGTGCTATAACCTCAGCTTGTTGCTCATAAGGCACCTCAGGCAAATCTTCGATTATGGATTCCCAACGGTCAATATCCTGATGCGCGTTGCGGAGCAGTCGTTCCTGAATGGCAAGTGTTGCCTCATATACCTCGCGGCGGGTTACATTGCGTGAGGGTACCCAATCGCGCCACCGAGGCTTATTCGTGCCGGAGCTTACGCTGTGCGCTTTCGGGCTCAGGGTGCGCAGTAACTGGTCTCCCACCTCTGGTTCTCGCTGTTGCAGCACGTCCAGCACCTGCAGCCTCTGCTCAAGGGAAGCCGCCGTGTGTGGGTACCAAAGTAAAAAGACTTCGCGTAGGCTATTGATAGGCCGGTTAACCAACGGGGGCTCTGGTGCCCGGCGTGAGAGTTCACCCAGTAGTAGCGTAACGGGCAATAAGTAGTCTGGCGACCAGGCAAGCGTTTCCAGCGCCCAGAGCAGGCCTGGATAGTCTGTAGAGGGACCGAAAAAATTCTGACTAGTTTCGAACAGCTGCATAACCGGCGGTGACTCCCCACGCAGGCCATCCTGCACCGCCTGAAGGAATGCACCGGGGGCCGCTTCGGCTAGCCATTGTAGATTGTTAGCGAGCGCCGACCAGATGCGCCAGTCCGCATTAGCGGCGAGTAGCAGTTGGCTTACCAACTGGTCGGCTATATGGCTGGCCGGTTCACCAGCCACTGGGAGGAAGTCTTCCAAAGAACCGAGAAAGGCTAGCGTGGTCGCCAAGCTCTCCTGCAGCTTGCTAGAGTACGGCGGTTCCTTATCAAGCAGGCTGGCGCGATACCATTCTTCCCGCGGCAAATTATAGCGCGGAGGAATACTGCCCAGTACGTGTATGGTGGTCTGCGTGAAACGCCCGAGTTGTTCAGGTGTAATCTGAGCAGCCAGCAAGCTCCACACGTCCCCCTTATCCACGATAAACCAAGTACTTCCTACTAGGCGCACGGGTGGGTCGGGCACGGCTAGCCACTGCACTAACTGACTCTTTACCTGAGCATAATCTGCTGCTGCGGCTACATACACCACGACGGCCTTATCCTCTTCTTTTTGCTCGTCCCAAGTACCAACTAGTAGCGCGGCTATCAAGATATCCTGATGCGCAGTATGTACCCACTTAGGCTTGGCCCCGTGGGCATGCTCCGTCAAGGCCCGGCGGAAAGCGGCAAAGCTTCGGCGAGCGATACCGGCTAGGGCATCGGCGCGTTCCGGAGAGATGGCCAGCGTCCGCAGTAGCTCACTAGTTTCTAAGCGCGGCAGGCGTGGTAATTCGAGAGCTTCATTTTTCCAGTTGGTATCCGCTCGGTCGAGCGGCACCACCACACGGTGGCCTTGGCGCAGAGCGCTGCTGATAACGCTATGGTCATTGAAGAGTGGTACCAGCAGTAGCGTGGAATAACTGGCTACCAACTCACGCCATGCCTCAACTGTATGCACGACTATGCAGCGGGCGAAGAAGCCTAGCCGCTCATTCTCGGGTAGCTCCTGCAGGGCCGCCGCAAACATGGCAAGAGCCTCGGAGCGCGAATCAGCCTGTATGCCAAGGGATTTTTCGGGTCCCTTAAGCCATGTATGAATTTCTCGTACTATTCCCAGCCGGCCGAGCGTAAGCAAGGCAGCCGGGGTAGGGGGAGTTGTTTCAGCCGCCCAGTCGAGCCAGTAAGTTTCTAAGTCGGTGACGTTGGCCGGGCGCTTGCCGAGCAGGTGGGCAAACCAATAGTGGACGGCTGGGGCAGTAGTCAGCCAAGCTTCAAGGTCTTTGGCGTCGTATACCCTGACTTCCTTCCATATCTTCTCTGCCTGCCGGTCCGATACGAACTGCCGCTTGGCCGGGGCCGGCCAGTTCCGGGAAGTCACCAATACGAATGTGGTGGTGCCTGGCACCAACCCAAGCGACTTGGCTGTCCGCTTATCGTAGTCAGATTTTGCTTTCGCATAGGTGACGGGAGAGGTGCCGATTTCCCAGCCTGCAGTGCCCTCTGGTACGAATACCGTACCTGTGATATCTTGCGTGATACCGTCCCAGCCACCTTCATAAACACTGCTACCACCAGGGAAATCAACCAGGGACAGGCGGGGCGCAGTGGCTAATACGAGTCGCCGAATTACCTCAGGTAGCTGCGCTTTAGCTGCTGGCTGGTCAGACCAAAAGTCAATCTCCGAGGCCGAGGCGCTTAGTAATGTATTCATCATATTCATCGTTGTGCGTCCACCGCGAAAGTTATTTGCTGGCCGGGCAGGTCCACATCTACAACGGTCCAACCTTTTTGAGTCCACTGCATAGTGTAGCTGGAATCCGTCGTCCACCACCCTACTTCCGTATCAGCTTCAGGGGGGAGGCTGAGACTGATAGTACCCTTTATGGTATCGATAGAAAACATGGGACTGTCATTCGTTGGCTTACCGGCTTCGAGTGCTTGAATAAAATTGCTCAGGCCAACAGCAATTTCCTGCTCGGAATGAGGCAGTTCGACAAGTAACGCGGCGGGCTCGGCCCGCTCCGGAATTTTACATACTTCTTGCCAGTCCGCGTAGGTGTTCAATTCATCGATAAGGGGCTGGTCGATGCCTTTTCTAAAATGGAAAGCATCGTTGCGAGCACCTAGTACGGGTTGTACCCGCTTAGTCCAGCCCGGCATATCGTAAGGCTGAAACGCTTGTCCAATCTCCGCCCAGGCCGCTGGATTCTGAATTAGCTGCATCAGCTCGGAGAAAGTTAAGTCCTTCAGGGTTCTAGTATTAGGCTTGATTGGGAAGACTTTTCTTGCATAGCTTTCTAACTCATTGTCTGGCATTACAATACCCTTATCTGCGCAGAGCTTTTTAATCAATTTTAAGGCTTTGCCATTATTATCTTTTGTTGAGTTGCTCAGGTTGGCAATGGCCTCGTTCAGAGCATTGTCATCGTGGTAGGCGCGGCGAATAACCTTTTTTAATCCTTCTTCTATTTCTTTAGTAAGAATATAGGGTTTTCCCAGCGTTGCTAAATAGGCCATTAACTCTACCTTAGACACTTTACCAAGCGCCTTACGCTCTGTTCTATTGTTGATGATGTATAAACTGTGATGCGTTGATAAAATAAAATTGTCAATGTGGTCATACAGGTCATCGTCGATGGCTACTGGTTCGGGGCGCATCTTGTGCGTCTGCTCCATAGCCGTGCTGGCAATTAAGTTATTCAGTGGCATAGGGGAAGCCTTCCAAACTTGCATAATCCCGTAGACGGTGATAACCCCTTGCAGCGTTTCCGTTTCGTCTACTACCGGCAGAGCACTTATTCTGGAAGTAGACATGATTGCCAGAGTCGCGTCTAATGCGGTATTGGGCAACACCTTGATATTTTGGATAGAAGTTATCAGCTTGTCGATAGAAATTCGCATACTAACAATTGCACTTTCAAAAACTGGTTTAATCGACTGTCTTCACTAAGTAGTTGGCTAACAGTTGATTTTCGGTGCTCTACTTCTTGAATTTATATAAGTGCCATGAATAGTTTGCCCGTCGTTGCTATGGCTGAACATAGACTCAACTAACTAATTGCATCATACGACAGCGATAGGTAGCGCTTCTGACAGCCAAGAAACACACTGGTCTAAGGTGGTCCAGTGGGATAGTCAAGTGAAAGCGGGCAGTGAGCTAAGATAGGTTGTTTACGAAACTGTTGAGCGCTTCACTGGAAAATTCGCCTCGTAAAAGCGGTTGATTTACGACGTGGTGTTCTGCAAATTACAGTCCCAACGCCTGCGCGGCATTATAAGAAACCACGTTGTTGAGCTGCGTATAGCGCTCAATCATGGCATCTGTCTTCTGCTTGGTCTGGTTCTTAATAGCCTTATGGGACTGCCCGTTGAGCACAGCTACCGTTACAAAGGACACACGTAGAGAGTGGGCCGAGTAACCCAGCCCCAGCCGCTTTTGCACCAGTTTGTTGATGGAGATGTCGGAAAGCCGTTTCTCCGAAGCAGCAGCCATCTGACCCGCCGCGGCCCGCGGAATCTTGACAAATAGTGGCCCCGTAGTCCGGCCCAGCAGATTGAGCCAGGCCCGGAGGCAGCGTACCGGGCAGAAGTCCATCGTAGGGGCATAGAAAATGGCTTTATCCTCCACCGCGCCGTACTGGTTGGTCTTGCTTTTGGTTAGGTGAACCAGCAAGGCCCGCTCCGTGAATTCCAGTTGCTCAATGTTTAGTTCCACCAGTTCCGAGCGCCGAAAGGCTCCCGCAAAGCCCAACAACAGCAACGCCCGGTCCCGTAGCCCGGCCGATGTTTCCAGATCAATGCGGCGGATAGCCTGCTTTAGCTCCTCTACGGTAAACGCCTGGGCCTGATCCTGGCGCTTGCCCAGGGTGCGGGCAATGCCTTCCATCACAACGTTGAGCGCATCGAGCGTGGCCGGCAGCCGGTGGCCGGCGAGCTGGTGGGCTTTGCGGATGGCCGCCAAGTGCCGCTTAATAGTAGCCAGCGAATGGGGCCGGGTGAGGGGCTGCTGGCCTTTGCGCTTCTTCTTTTCCCCACGGCCCCCGGTGCCGGGTTCCGGGATTGGTTTTTCCGTCGCCAGGTAGGCCACGTACTCGGTCAGCGTTTCCACGTCGGCCGGCAGCGCCCGCAGCCCGTGCCGTTCGCAGAAGCCGACGTAGCTTTTCAAGTCCGAGGTATACGCGCGCTCCGTGTTGGCCGCGCCCTGCAGGCCGACCTCCAGGAAGCCGGCGACTTTGGCCGAGGCCCGGGCCAACTGGGTACTGACCGTGGGGGGAACAGTGGACGCCGGAACAATCGAAAGGTCTTCGCGCATAGAGTACGTGTAGGCTACTGAATTTGGGAGTTCAATTCGTCCGTTGGTGTACACCTTATATATAGGTGTCGGAACTGGGTCAAACGGCCACTCTTTTCATGGGTAAATATAAGTTATGATAAGTAAAGCTTATCATAACTTAAAAGTAGACATACAATAAGTTGTATTAGCTGCTCAGTTCAGACTTGTCTTGGTACACCACTAGCAGCAAGGGGCATTAGTCCCCTATGTGTCTAGCTTCCCTTCCCCCACTGCCCCGCCTGCCGCTTCGCCTCGGCGTTTTACGGATCTGCTACGCCACAGCCACTACCGTTTTACCGAGCGCGAACTGATGCACCATCTGGGCATGAGCTATCGCACCATCAAGCAGCGTGAGGCTAACCCCTCCACCCGCACGATTGGTGAGCTGCTGCGGGTCGCGGATTTGCTCAACGAGCGCGTGCAGGACATCATGGCCGTAGTTTTGGCGGAGGTGCAGGCCGGCAACTACCCCCCCGGCGGGAACGGACTAGGCTTAAATTATGTCAAGTTTTTACATGTAAAAACTTGACATAATTCGTATATTTGTCTTCTGCGTATTTCTGTTTGCTATGCCCCAATCCATCATGCAGCGAGTCCGCCGGCAAGTCGAGGCCTTTGCGCCGGGCGAGCTGCTGACCTATGCCGATCTGGTAACGGAGCCCACCGAGTTCGGGGCGGTGGCCGCGGCGCTGAGCCGGTTGAGCCGGCAAGGCCTGCTGGTTCGCTTTGCCAAGGGCCAGTACTACCGGCCCCAGACCAATCGGTTTGGTCCGCTGCAGCCTTGGCCTTGGTTAAAAGTTTGGTACAAAGGTTAAACGGGCGGGGCCGCAGGAAACTCCCAGTCGAAGGCAAAAAGGGCCTCCAAATCGAAGGGGAGTGAATCTTTTAGGGCGTCGTCCGAGAAATCGAACTCGCCGTTCAGATTGATGTGCTGCCAGCTCGCCCGTGAGCTGGCAGCACATCAATCTGCCACGGACTAGCGCTCGGCCGCCGGGGCATGAAGCAGCTACTGGTTGGGACAAAGGCAATTCCAACAGACGATTACGTTCTGCACCAGCCGTTTGCAAGGGCCTGCTTGCGTGGGTGGTCGCATGCCCGCCGTCGCCCGCTCATGGATACTCTCGCGGCCATACCCAGCCAGCGCGGCGAAGAGGCACAAGACCGACCGCCCGGCCGGGGTGGCCGTATCGATGACTAGGTCCAGAGCGACGAAGCGGACCTGCCGGGCGTGCAGAGCGGCCACCACCTACGTGATGTGGGCGCTGTTGCGGCCCAGCCGGTTCAGGCGGGCTAAAGTCACCGTGTCTCCGGCACGCAACGTGGCCAGCCGCTCGGTGAGCACCGGGCGCTGTGAGCGTGCCGCTGATTTTTTCCCAAATCAGGCGGTCTACGCCCGCGACCTTTAGTTGTCCATATCAAAATGTCACATCTGCGTACTTTGCCGCCATGTCCGATTTCCGTCTGCGCGTATTTGCTGCCGTGGCCCGGCACCTGAGCTTCACCAAAGCTGGGCAGGAGCTGTTCGTGAGCCAGCCGGCCGTCACCAAGCATATCCGGGAGCTGGAGGCGCAGTACGGCCAGCGCCTACTGGAGCGGCGCGGCAACCGCGTGACCCTCACCGAAGCCGGCCGCCTGCTGCACACGCACGCCGAGGCCGCCGCCGCCGCCCAGCAGCAGCTGGAAGACCAGCTGCTGGGCCTGCGCGACCCCGACGAGGCCGCCGGCCGCCTGCGCCTGGGGGCCAGCACCACGCTGGCCCAGTACGTGCTGCCGGGGCTGCTGCCCGCCTTCCAGGCCCGCTACCCGCAGGTGCAGCTCTCGTTTCTGAACGCCAACTCCGAGCGCATTGCCGAGGCCCTGCTGCGCGGCGAGCTGGACCTGGGCTTCGTGGAGGGCCGCACCAAGAGCCACGACCTGCACTACGAGCTGCTGCTGCCCGACGAGCTGGTGGCTGTGCGCCGCACCACGCCCGGCGGCCCGCCCGCCGCGCCGCTGCCCCTGGCCGAGGCGCTGGCCCACCCGCTGGTGCTGCGCGAGCGGGGCTCGGGCACGCTGGAAATCCTCGAATTTGCCCTGCGGGCGCAGCACATCAAGCTCAGCGCCCTGCCCGTGGCCATTTACCTGGACAATACGGAGGCCATCAAGCGCTACCTCGAAGCCGCGCCCACCGCCCTGGGCTTCGTGTCGCGCCGGGCCCTGGACCGCGAGCTGGTGGCCGGGCTGCTCGAAATCATGCCCATTGCCGGGCTGCACCTGGCCCGGCAGTTTGAGGCGGTATCGGTGCAGGGGCAGCCACTGGCCCGGCCGGCGCAGCGGTTCCTGAGCTTCGTGCAGGGGCAGCTGAAGGGGGGCAAATAAAAAATGGTGATGCCGGATAACTATTCTGTATCCGCTGAAAGCAACACTTTATGAGCAGCTTACGTACCATTGCAGCGTAGTGCGGACCGGGTGGTTCGCCCATCTTCACCCGACTTGCTTATACTCATGGAAAACACTCCGCAGCCCGCCCCAACCGATGCGCAACCCGCCGCCGAACCGGCCGCCCACGATGGCACCCCGCACTACGGCGACTTCGGCCACCCCGCCGACCCCACCGCGCCCCGCCACTACCAGGCCCCGACCAACGACGGCTCGAACGACAACCCCGACGAGTTCAGCGAATTTCGCGGCAAAAATGCCTCAGCCACCGAGCAATACTGCCTACCCGGTGCTATTGCTGACCCAAATTTGCAGCGCGGGCACGTCGAGCAAAACCAGCACCCCGAAGCCATTGCCGCAGCCGAGGGGGGCAGCGACGCCGAAGAGCGCGCCGCCTACGCCCTCGACGACCCGCGCTACGCTGGCGGCGACGTATTCGATTTGAAGGACGAGCAAACCGGCTTCTAAGCCCTCAGGCCAGTAGTTCATCCGTCCAGCGGCCGGCTCGTGGTGTACGAGCCGGCCGCTGGCGTTTCCAGCCCTCGCGGCGGCCGGCTTGGCCACGCAAAACGGACGCGCCACCCTGGCTCGGCCCGGGCAATCAATAACCTTTGGTTATGCAGGATAATACTATTGGATAATCCAATCGGTGGGCAACGCCGTATATTTGCCTCAGAAACAAACCCCTCCCGCTCATGGCCCTCCCAGTTCAGCCCACGCCGCTTCAAGCTTCCACCCCGCTGCCCGCCCCTGCCCCGGCCGGGGAAACCGCCGCCCCCGAATTCAACGAAACCACCGGCTTCTTCCGCCACCTGCACACGCCCCGGGTGGTGTTCGGGCAGGACTTCACCTTGAAGCAGGTGGTGTTCGTGCTGTTCTTCGTGTTCTGCCTCACGCCCTGGGCCTCGCCGCCCATTGCCCTGGCGCTGGGCCTGCTGCTGGCCCAAACCATCGGCAACCCCTTCACCACGCAAACCAAGCAGGCCACGGCCAAGCTGCTCCAGTTCTCGGTTATCGGGCTGGGCTTTGGCATGAATGCCCACGCGGCGGTGCAGGCCGGCAAGGAGGGCATCATTTTCACGGTGGTGTCCATCTTCGGCACGCTGCTGCTGGGCCTGGTGGTGGGCCGGTGGCTGGGGCTGGGCAAGCACGTGGTGCATTTGATTTCGTGCGGCACCGCTATTTGCGGCGGCTCGGCCATCGCGGCCATCGGACCGGTGCTGCGGGCCAAGGACGAGGAAATGTCGGTGGCGCTGGGCACGGTGTTCGTGCTCAATGCCGTGGCCCTATTCGCCTTCCCGCCCATCGGCCACGCCCTGGCCATGACGCAGAACCAGTTCGGCCTGTGGTGCGCCATTGCCATCCACGACACCTCTTCGGTGGTGGGGGCGGCGGCGGCCTACGGCAACCAGGCCCTGGAAGTGGCCACCACCGTGAAGCTGGCCCGCGCCCTCTGGATTATCCCAATTTCCATCGGCACGGCCATGCTATTCAAGCAGAAGGGCGTGAAGGTGAAAATTCCCTACTTCATCTTTGGTTTCATCGCCGCCATGCTGGTCAACACCTTTATTCCCGCCGCCAAGCCCCTGGGCCCGGTGATGGTGAATCTGGCCAAAATCGGCCTCACGGTGACGCTGTTCTTTATCGGCGCGGGCCTCTCGGCCAAGGTGGTGCGCTCGGTGGGAATAAAGCCCTACGTGCTGGGCATTCTGCTCTGGGTAGTGATTTCGACCGGCTCGCTCTACGTGATTCTGCACACGGTCTAGCCGCCTGAACGGGGCAGAGCGGCCGAATGGTAGCGCTTGCTTTGCCCGATTTAACTAATTGACTGTCTGCATTCCGCAAAACAAGTTGTTTTGCGCGCTGGCTGGCCATTGCCGCCTGTTTCACCTCTCTCCCTGGCCTCATGGAAACCACTCCCGACCCCTCGCCTCGGCTGCAGCCGGAAGACAAGCAGGCCTTCATCAAAATCGCTGGCCTGCTGACCTGGGTGATTGCCCTGATGGTGCTGGTAGTAGCCGTGACGGCCTACATCGTCGTCTTCAACCCCAAAACGCCCGACCTGCTGGCCGATGCCCCGGCCACGACGGCCGCCGCTGCGAGTGGGCCTGCGGCGGGCTTGCCTGACGTTGCCGGGGGGGCTGTGGGGAGCAAAACCAACTTCTTCCAGCCCGCCCGCTTCGTGCTCGACAGCGTGAAGCCCGACCCGGAGGGCCAGCTCATCCGCTACGGCCACGAGCTGATTGCCCACACCGCCCACTACCTCGGCCCGCAAGTGGCCAACCCGGCCCTGCGGCTGGCCGGCAGCAACCTGGCCTGCCAGAACTGCCACCTGCAGGCCGGCCAGAAGGCGTTTTCGGCCCCCTACGTGGGCATCTGGGGCATTTACCCCACCTACAAAGGGCGCGAGGATGCCATCAGCACCCTGGAGGACCGCATCAATGGGTGCATGACGCGCAGCCTCAACGGCCGGCCCCTGCCGGTGGACGGCAAGGAGATGAAGGCCATCATCACCTACATGAAATGGCTGGGCCGCCAGGTGCCAGTGGGGGAGAAGGTGAAGGGCCAGGGTTTTGTTAAGTTCACCATGCCCAACCGCGAGGCGAATCTCGGGCAGGGCAAAATCGTCTTCGCCCAGCAGTGCACCAGCTGCCACGGAGCCAATGGCCAGGGCCGCCTCAACGGCACGCTGGCCGCCGATGGCTACCAGTACCCGCCGCTGTGGGGGCCCGACAGCTACAACGACGGGGCCGGCATGCACCGCCTGCAAACGGCGGCCCGCTTTATCAAGGCCAACATGCCTTTCGGCGCCACGGCCGAGCACAGCATCCTCACCGATGACGCCGCCTACGACGTGGCGGCCTACATCAACTCGCTGCCCCGCCCGCGCATGGCCCACCTGGAAAAGGACTACCCCAACCTGAAAAAGAAGCCCGCCGACTGCCCTTACCCGCCTTACGCCGACCGGTTTACGCAGCACCAGCACCAGTTTGGTCCCTACGCGGCGATGGAAGCGGGCAAAAAGGGCGGCGAGTAGCCCCGCACCGATTTCCAGTTTCACCCCTTTCGTTTTCACCGCGCTGCTTCGGTGGTGCCCTTTCCCCAGTTGCCATGAAACACCTGCTGCTGACCGCCGCGCTGCTCGCCGGCCTCACCCTCTCGGCCCGCGCCCAGACGCCCGCCACCCGCAACGCCACCGCCATGCATGACCGCGAAGCTTTTCAAAAAGGTGCCTTCCAAGGGGCCACGGCCGACCAGGCCCAGTACCATGTCATCTACCAGCTCGACAGCGACGACCCCAAGCTCATCCAGCAGACGCTGCGTAACATCGGCAACGCGCTGGAGGACAGCCGGCTTAAAGGCAAGCTCACCGTGGAGCTGATTGCCTTCGGCGGGGGCACCACGCTCTACCGCAAGGACCAGCCCTACGAGGCCCAGCTCACGGCCCTCAAGCAGAAAGGCGTGATTCTGGCCCAGTGCCTGAACACGCTGAAGGAAAGGAAAATGAGCAAGGACGAGCTGCTGCCGCTGATTTCCTACGTGCCCAGCGGCAACGGCGAGCTTATTATCCGGCAGGCCCAGGGCTGGTCGCTGGTGCATCCGTAGCGCCGGGCTCTCCGCTGCTTTCGTGCTTTTCTCCGCTTTCCTTACCCAACCCCATGAAACCCCTTCCGCACCTGCTGCTGGCGCTGGCACTGGCCGCCCCGGCCGCCCTTTTCGCCCAGACCATGCCTATCCAAAAGCCCACGCCGCCCGAGCCGGCCCACCGCTTTGACCCGCCCTGGAACGCGCCGTTTCAGGCTGGAGTGCCCTTCACGGTGCCGGGCATCGACAACGCGCCCGACCTCTACGGCGACGTGGTGGACCCGCAGTTGGTGGTGTTTTTCGGGGGCAACCAGTTCATGGTGCTCGATGATTTGCTGAAGGAGTTCCGCAAGGCCCACCCCGAGTACGTGCGCATTTTCGTGGAAACGCTGCCGCCCGGCATCCTGGCTAAGCAGATTACGCAGGGCAGCCTGGTAGTAGGCAACCTGCGCATCGAGCTGAAGCCCGACGTGTACGCGGCCGGCAAAAACCGCATGGATATGACGCCGGAGTGGTTTGCCCGCACCACCAGCTACGCCCAGAACCGGCTGGCCATCCTCGTGCGCCAGGGCAACCCCAAGAAGGTGACCAGCCTGCGCGATTTGGGCCGGCCCGAGGTGCGCGTGAGCATGCCTAACCCCGAATGGGAAGGCATCGGCAAGCGCATCGAGGAATCGTACGAGAAGGCCGGGGGCGCGGCCTTGAAAACGGCCGTGATGACGACCAAAGTGAAAGCCGGCAGCACTTACCTGACCCAGATTCACCACCGCCAGTCGCCCCTGCGGGTGCTCTACGACCAGTCCGACGCGGCCCCGGTGTGGTACACGGAGGCCTTTTATCAGAAAATGCTGGGCCACCCGGTGGAAAGCGTGGCCATCCCGGCCAAGGAAAACATCATGGCCAACTACGTGGCCGGGGTGATGAAAGCCGCGCCCCACGCCAAGGCCGCCGAAGACTTTGTGGCCTTCCTTAACAGCCCAGACGGGCAGGCCGTGTACCAGAAATACGGCTTTTTGCCGCCCGTTAAGTAACGCGCTAATACCCATGAAAACATCCCCGCTTACCCGGCTCCGCCGCTTCGCTCTATTGCTCATGTCTCCTGCTCTGCTCGCGGCCGCGCCGGCCGCCGCCCAAACCCTGCACGTGTACGGCCCCGGCGGCCCGGCCACGGCCATGAAGGAATGCGCCGCCGCCTTCACCAAACAAACCGGCCTGGACGTGGCCGTCACGGCCGGCCCCGAGCCCAAGTGGCTGGCCCAGGCGCAGCAGGACGCCGACCTGGTGTACGGCGGGGCCGAGTACATGCTCACCCAAACGGCGCTGGCCCACCCCGGCTTTATCGACGAAGCCAGCCGCACCAGCCTCTACGCCCGGGAGTCGGCGGTGCTGGTGCGCCCCGGCAACCCGCTGCACATCAAGCGGCTCGAAGACCTGGCCCGGCCCGGCGTGCGCCTGCTCGACGTGAACGGGGCCGGCCAGATGGGCATGACCGAGGACATGGCCCGCAGCAGCGCCCTCATCAGCAACCTGCAGCACAACACCAAAACGTCGGTCAAAACCAGCGCCGAGGCCGTGGACCTCTGGCAGCAAAAGCCCCAGGACTACGACGCCTGGATAACCTATGCCTCCTGGCAGCCGCGCCTGCCCGGCTCGGCCCTCGTGCGCCTGCCCCGCGACCAGCGCGTGAGTCGGGGCACGCCCATTGCCCTCACCCAGCGCACCACGCAGGCCGCCGCGGCCCGGCAGTTCGTGGCC
The DNA here is from genome assembly GCF_000382225.1 of Hymenobacter aerophilus DSM 13606. Classification (GTDB taxonomy): domain Bacteria; phylum Bacteroidota; class Bacteroidia; order Cytophagales; family Hymenobacteraceae; genus Hymenobacter; species Hymenobacter aerophilus. The sequence continues at coordinate 12,721 of NZ_KB907828.1, read as the reverse complement.
TTTCTGCAGTCGGCCGACGGGCACGCCATTTTCCGCCGCAACGGCTGGGAATAGGCCGGGCGTTGGCGGCCGGAAAGCAAACACGAAGAACGTCCTGCTTCGGCTGCGCTCAGCAGGACGGGCAAATGGCTCTTGGTTTTCACTATTCCACCTTGCTTTCCCGCATTCGCATGGCTATTCCTTCGCTTCCGATGCCGGTGCCTAGCACCCCGTTGCCCGCCGCCCCCCCGGCCGACCACGAAACGCCGCACTGGCTGTTTCGCTACGTATTCAGCCAGGACCCCAAGACCATTGCCAAACAGTACCTGCTTACGGGCATGGCCTGGGCTCTGGTGGCGGGCACGCTTTCCACGCTGTTTCGCTTGCAGCTGGGCTAACAAAGCAAGTTTGAAAATACGGGCCGCCGTACCTGCGGCAACCGCTTCTCCATCATCCAAACCCCATGACCCGTCTCGCTCAACTCCCCGGCCTGCTCGCCCTGACCGGCCTGCTGCTCACCGCCATCAACCCACCGGGTCACGGCCAGGAAGGCGGCAAAATGCTCAAAAAAGAAGGCAAAACCGACGACAAGTTGCTGCGCGAAAACCGCCGCATGATGCGCGACGGCCGCGTGAACCACGGCCAAAGCCTGAGCAAAGAGCCCAAGCTCGTTCGGGAGGAAGACCGGCTGGACCATCGCCAGGCCCCCGCCCCGCGCAAAACCCGGCGGGCGGGCGGTTCGCCGCGCTAGCCGATGGCCCAGTCTTCGTCCCACGCACCGCCCCTGGCCTACACTGAAGTAGCGGGCCAGAGCCTGCGCCGCATCGAGTCACTCAGCGACGGCGTGTTTTCCATCGCCATGACCCTGCTCGTGCTCAACCTGCGGGTGCCGGCCGCCGCCCTCGTGCGCACCGAGGCCGACGTGGGACCGGCCCTGCGGGCGCTGCTGCCCAGCATCGGGGGCTACGTGCTGGGGTTTCTCTCGCTGGGCATTTTCTGGGTGTGCCAGAGCACGCAGTTCACCTACCTGGCGCGCAGCGACCGCCGGCTGGCCTGGTGGCACATTGCCTTTCTGCTGGTGGTGGGGCTGCTGCCCTTTTCCACGGCGTTTCTCACCACCCATTTTCCCCTGCGCGGGGCCGTGCTGGTGTACTGGGCCAACCTGCTGCTGCTGGGCGGGGCGTTGCTGGGCAGCTACCGCTACGCCCAGCGCCACGGACTGCTGCGGCCCGAGCACGCGGCCGTGGGCCGGGCCCTGGTGCGCCGCCTGGGCCTGATGCAGGTGCAGTACGCGGCAGCGGCGGGCCTGTGCTTGCTCAGCGTGCCGGCCGGGGCGGGGCTGCTGCTGCTGGTGCAGCTTAACTACGCGTTGGGCCTGGTGGCCGACCGCTGGCTGGGCGACTGAAGAACCCATCGGGGCCAAATGGTGCCGCGTGGGTGGCCGTATACTCCCCCATTGCCTGTCCTATTTCCATTCTGCTCCCTCCCATGAAAAAACACCCCCGCCTGTACCTGGGCCTGCTGGCCGGCGTGGTCGCCATCACCGCTAATACGCTGGTGCTGAAAGCGGCCCCGCTGATGGCCGTCAACGCCGAAAGCGGTGGCCTGCTCAAGCTTGTGCTGCTGCATACCACGCCGGTGTTGCCGGCCGGGCTGCTGCCCGTGGTCAAAGCCGAGGGCTTCAAGCTGCTGTTTCATTACCTCACGGGGCTGGGCATGGTGGGGCTGTACGTGCTGGTGTTCGAACCCCGGCTGCCGGGCAATGGCTGGGTAAAAGGCGGCCTGTTTTCGCTGCTGCCCTGGGTCCTCAACGGCTTCGTGGTGCTGCCGCTGCTGGGGCAGGGCTTGGCGGGCGGGCACGTGCTGACGGCCGGCGGCATGGCGTACTTTTTTGTTGCCAACGCGGTGTTCGGGCTGGTGCTGGGCGGGCTGTATGCGTACCTGCGCCAGCAGCAGGAGGCGGCAGGGGTCTAGCAGCGCTGGTTTCCGTAAGCGTTTGCTAGTTAAATTTCCGCTCTTCTCGGCGCGCATTTCCGTCCTGCCCCACTATTTAAGTCTGGTCATGAAAATCACCAAGTACATCCATTCCTGCCTGCTGTTTGAGCTGGATGGCCAACAAATTCTCTTCGACCCCGGCAAGTTTTCCTTCAACGAAGGCCTGGTGCAGCCGGAGGTTTTTAAGGACGTCTCGGTCGTCCTCATTACCCACGACCACCCCGACCACCTTGATGTGGTGGCGCTAAAGAAAATCGTGGCCCTGCGCCAGGCCGTCATCATTTCCAATCGTGAAGTGGCGGCCGAATTGAAAAAGCACGGCCTGGCCGTGCAAATCCACGAGGAAGGCCCCCTGGAGTTGGGCGCGTTTCAGCTGCACGCCCTGCCGGTGCAGCACGAGGCCATTCTCGACAGCCCCTTGCCACAGATGACAGCCTGGCTGGTGAATGGCAAGGTGCTGAACCCGGCCGACTCTTTTGCCCATAATCTGCTCCCCTTCGCGGGCGTGGAGCTGCTCATTCTGCCCATCACCGCGCCTTTTCTCACGGAGCTCGTGGTGGCCGATTTCGCCCTGAAAATGCGACCGCAGCAGATTCTGCCAGTGCACGACGGCTACATCAAGCCCTTCTTCGTGCAGCAGCGATACGCGAACTACGGGCCGTACTTTGAGAAGCACGGCATCACGTTTCACCGGCTGGCCGAACCGGGCGCGGCCATTACCCTCACGTAGCCCACCCCCATGCCGCTTACCCCCACCAACCCCCTCACCCTGTCGGACCGGCTGGCCCTGCAACGGACCCGGCTGGCCAATGAGCGGACCTTGCTCACCTACGTGCGCACCAGCCTGGCACTGGTGGGCTTCGGGTTGGCGCTCCTTCAATTTCACCCCGAGCGGGGCGGCCGGTTGGGCTACTCCGCGCTGGCCGTGGCGGGATTGGTGCTGGCGGTAGGGCTGCTGCGCTTTCGGGCGCACCGCCGGGAGCTGGCGGCCTGCCAGCTCCCGGCTGGCGGCGGTAGGTGAGCGGCAAAGGCCCACCCGGCGCTACCCGAGGCGAAAGAGTTTACGCCCATAAAAAAAGGCCCCTGATGCCTCATGCACCAGGGGCCTTTTTGGTCGGCGGCCGGCTTACGGCTGCGTGAGCGTGACCGCGCCGGCCGGGTTCTTGTCGCCGAGCACCACCACGGCAAAGCGCCCCGCCAGCCGCAGCCGAATCTGGTAGTAGGCGTTGACTTCGACCGCGCCCTCGGCATCGGTTTTGAAAGAAATGACGGGCTCCGGGGCCACCAGCGTGGTTTTATTGTCCGATAAGTATAAGGTGTAGTTCGTGTTCGGGGCCAGCCGCTTGAGAGCCAGAATCAACTCGTCCACGTCTTCTACCGGCCGGATAACGGCCACGCCGCCTACCCCGGGTACCGGCTGCGTACCGACGGGTACCAGGCGCAGGTTAACGGGCGCGACTGGCACAAAGGCTTCCAGGTTGCCGGTGCCGGGACTGCCACCGCCGGCCTTCACCACGTAAATGATGGCGTTCGGGTCCTGGCCACTGGGAGTTTCGCTCAGCTTGGTATTGGTTTTGGTATCGATGCTCACCAGCGCGTCGCCGTATTCCAGGCCTACGTACACCTTGCTGCCGTCGCCATTGGGCCACACGCCGTGCGGATTGGGGCCCACCGGAATGGTGGCCACCAACTGGCGTTGGCGGGTGTATACCTTCACCGCGTTTTCGCCGCCCACGGTTACGTAGGCAAAGTCGCCGGCCGCCGCGCCGCTGAAGCGGGTGCCACCGCCGGGGCCGGCCAGGTTCACGTGGTTGGTGCCGGGGCCGGTGTCAATCACGCCCTCCACGGCGTAGGTCTGGGCATTCACCACCGTCACCTTGCCCACGTCCTTGTGCGTAAGCCATACCTGCTGGCCGTCGGCCGTTACGGCCAGGTTAGGGGAAAACTTGCTCACCACCGGTACGCGCGCTATTACTTCGCGGGTTTTCACATCCACCACATCCAGCTCGGCCGTGAAGGAGTGGTCCACAAAGGCCACCTTGCCGTCAGGCCGGAACACCACCATGCCGGGGCCCGGCGCAGTCTTGATGTTTTTCACGGCCTGCATTTTCTCCACGTCAATCACCGTTACGTAGTCGGCCCCGCGTACCGTCACCCAGAACTGCTTGCCGTCGGGCGTGAAAAAGCCCTCGTGGGGATTACGGTCCACATACACGGTGTTCTTAATGGCGTTGGTGGCCAGGTCGATGAACACCACCGCGTTGGTAAGGGTAGCAATGACGCCCAGCGTCTTGCCGTCGGGCGAGACGCCCATGCCGTGCACGTTGGTTTCCCGGTCGTAGAGCGGGCTCAGGAACTGGGGCCGCCCTTTACCCAGGCGAATCACGCCCAGCAGCTGGTTGGTGTTCGGGTCATGCACCGACACCGTGTTCGACGACTGGTCGGACGTGTACACCCGGTCGCTGGCGCTGGGCGCTTGAGGGCCGGGGTCGGCCGGCACTACCATGTCGGGCTGGGCGTCCTCATCGTTATTTTTCGAGCAGGCCCCGAGCAGCAGGGTGGCCGCGAGGGCGAAAGTGGAGAAGTTAGGAATGCGCATGGAAAAATAAAATGGAGTGGAAGGGATGCTAAAAAATGAAGGCTGGCTCGTCGTGAAACGGGCCAGCCTTCGGGCCGTTACGGGGCTACGGCCTAAAATTCAGGGCCTTAGCGCGGGGCCGGGGTCAGCAGCTGGCCGTTGGCCACGGGGCTGATTTGCACCACCTGGGTGGCGCTGCCGGTTTTGCCCGCCGCGTCGGTTACGGCGGCTTTGATGGTGACGCTGGTTTTGCCGCCCAGCTGCAGGGTGCCGCCCACGCTCCAGCCGAAGGTGGTGCGCACGAAGCCGCTCGGGTCCAGCTCGCTGCCGGCTGTGTTGAACACCGGGGCTAGGTTGCCGCCGGCCGGAATCACGTTGCCGTTGGGCTGGAGCAGGGGCACGTCGAAGGTGACTTTCAGGCCCGGCACGTAGCGGTTCACGCCGGCGTTGGATTGCGTCTTGTCTTCAATCGTGCCGCGGTCAGCGGCGGGCTTGCCGAAGGCACCGTCCCCGTTTTCGGCCACGTTGATGCCGTTGCGCGACTTATCGAGCGCCGACACCTGGATGAAAAACAGCGCGCCGCTGGTGGGCGGGGCCGGCAGCACACCCGCCGTCTGGATGCCGGGGCTGATGCTGGAGGGGGTGCGCGGGGCAATCATGGTCACCGTGGGGCCGTCGGGGTTGTCCACCGTGCCGTAAGTGATGGGTTTGGGGGCGGGCGTCAGGGCCTCACCGCTGAGGGCCCCGTTGGGTCCGGGGCCTACCTTCAGCAAGCGGGTGGCCGTGACCTTGCGGCCGGCGCGGTCCGTTACGGAAGTAGTCAGCGTGCAGCTGGTAGTACCGGCCGCCACCGACTCCAGCACGTGCCAGCTCACCCAGGTGGTCACGCCGGGGCCGGGCGTGTCGTCGGTGCCCGCAATGTTGAAGAGCGAGGCCAGGTTGGTTCCCTTGGGGATGGTGCCGCCGTCGGGCTTAATCAGGTCCACGTCGAGGCTGGCCGTGAAGCCGGGCAGGTTCACGTTGGGCTGGCCTAGGGCGGCGGTGTTGCGGATGTTGAGGCTTTCCTTGGTGGGGATGGTGACGGTGTCCTTGGTCACGATTTCCAGGTTGATGGCGAAGCCCGTGCCGTTGTAGTCGGCCGTGGTGGCGTTGCCCAGCCGCCCGCCGGGCATGATGGTCGCGCCCTCCACCGGCGAGACGATGTTGAGCACCGGCGGCGCGCTGGTGTCGGCGATGGCCTCGTTGTCTTTCTTGCAGCCGCCGAGCAGCAGCGCACACGCCGCCACCGGCAGCAGAAACCGTTTGAGCGACTGCGCCCGCGAGCTGATGCCAGTGTGTTGATTGAAAATGGATTGCATGTTGTAGGGTTGTGGTTACAAGTGAATTCAGTTTAGATTAGCTCGGCATTGCAGCAGGAATGGTTGTCCCGGCGGCCATTAATGGCCTTTGGGTGGGCGTCCAAAGGCGGACTATTCGGCCACCAAAACGGGTTCGCTGTCAGCGGCTTTGGGCGCCACGATTACCCGCGAAAACGTTTTGCCGGATGTATTCAAATCCCCGCCCGCGATGCGCTGCACCGGCCCTAGCGCCTGGCCCATGGCCCCGCCTTTGGCGTCGGTGCGCACGGTGGTCAGGGCGTAGTCACGGGGGTAGGGTGCCTTGGTGCCGCTGGTCAGGAAGATGTCGTAGTCGGTGTTGGGCGTCAGGCCGCGCAGGGCGAAAGTGGCCAAATCCACCAGCCCTTCCGAGCGCAGGGTCATGGTGCCGGTGGCGGGGCCGGGCGTAGGTGGCTTCAAGGTGCGGACGATGGCGGGCTGGTCCACCAGCTGCCGGCCCAGGCCGGTGGCGCCGGCCGCGCCGGCCGGCACGGCGTTGGGCACGTACATCAGGGCCATCGGGGCCTGCCCGACTTTTATTTTGGCCAGCACTTTATTGCTCGCGGTGCTGATGGCCACGGCCGAGTCGCCGTTTTCCAGACCCACGTACACCCGGCTGCCATCGCCCGAGGGCCAGATGCCGTGCGGCAGCGCCCCCACCGGAATGGTGGCCAGCTGCTTAAAACCCGGGGCGCGGCTGTACACCTTCACCACGTCCTCGCCGCCCACCGTCACGTAGGCCAGCTTGCCGGCGGCCACGTCCACCGTGGCCACGTGGTTGGAGATGGGGCCGGTCGTCAGCACGCCGCTGATGGTGAGCGTCTTGGTATCCAGCACCGACACCTTGCCCACGTCCTTGTGCGTGAACCAGATTTGCTGGCCGTCCCGGGTAGGGAAGATATTGGGCGAGAAGGGGCTCACCACGGGGACTTTTTTGATGACTTTGTAGGTGGCCACGTCCACCACCGCCAGCTCGGGCGAAAAGCTGGAGCACACGAAGGCGCGCTGGCCGTCGGGGCTGAAGGCAATCTGGCCGGGGCCGTTGGGCACGGGCACGCGGCGGGTTTCGCGCAGCGTGGCCACGTCGATGACGGAGAGGTAGTCCTCGCCGCGCACCGTTATCCAGGCCTCCTTGCCGTCGGGCCGGAACGTAGCCTCGTGCGGGGCGCGGCCCACGTACACGCTGCCCCGGATGGCATTGGTAGCCGTTTCGATGAACGTGACGTTATTGGAGCCCACCGACACCACGGCCAGCAATTTGTGGTCGGGCGAAGCGCCCAGGCCGTGCACCAGCGCCTGCCCTTTGTAGAGCGCCGAGAGCAAATCGGGCTGCGGCTTGCCCAGCACAATCTGGCCCAGCAGCTTGTTGTCGACGGGGTCGATGACCGAAACGGTGTTGGAAATCTGGTCGGCGGTGTACACCCGGTCGCGGTGGCTCACGGCCTGGGCCGCGGCGGCGCTGGTAATGAGCAACAGACCGGGGAGAAGGGAAAATTTCATTTGGGATTGGGGAAAAGAACGTCATGCTAAGCATGTGGCGCATCAAGCCAGGAGCGCAGCCGTAGTCGAAGCATGACGGTTCTGATTGATTGGGCGCTATTTGCCAGAACTCTGGCTCGCCACCGGATGCTGCTTCAGCCAGGCGGCCATCTGCTGAATCTCGACCTGCTGCTCGGCGATGATGCTTTGGGCGAGGCGGCGCAGGGCCGGGTCTTTGCCGTAGAGCAGCTGCAGGCGGGCCATGTCCACGGCACCCTGGTGGTGGGGCAGCATCATGGCCGCGAAGCTGGCGTCGATGTCGTTGGGGTTGGCGCCGGTCATGCGGCGCATGCCCTCGTCCATCACCACCATCACCGAATCCATGCCGTGCTGGAAGGCGGCGACCGGGGTGCCCGGGGCGGCCATGCCGTGGTTCATGTGCATGCCGGCCATGCCCGGCATCGGGGGGGCGCTGGCCGGGTGGTGTTGGGCGCGGGCCGCAACGGCTCCGCCGAAGGTGAGCGCCAGCAAAAAGAGGAGGGATTTGGTCATGTCGTGCACCGGGGCCGCCCCGTTAGCGGGGGGCTGGTGCGCTAACGGGCAACTCCAGAAGATGAACGCCCGACACGGGCCAACTGGACCTATCCCGGGGTGAACCGGCCTTTTGCTGCCCGGCCCGGCTCAGGCGAAGCGCTTGAGCAGCTGCTGCACCCCGGCGCTGTAGCTGCGCGAGGAGGTGACGTGCTGCCCGTTGGCCATGCGAAACAGGTACTCGCCGTGCGACCAATGCTTGAAGTCGACGATGTGGGCCGGGTTGATGATGCACGAGCGGTGGATGCGTAGGAACACGGCCGGGTCGAGCCGCTCGGCCAGCTGGCCCAGGGCCGTGCGCAGCGGGTAGTGCCCGCCGGCCGCGTGCAGCAGCACGCCGTTGCCGGTGGCTTCGAAGTAGCACACCTCGGCGGCCGGCACGAAGAAGCTGCGCGCCGGCAGTTTCACCAGAAACTGGTCCTGGTAGTCGGCCGCCGGGGCGGTCCAGCTGTGCAGCAGGGCCTCCAGCTCGGGGACGCGGGCCTGGTCCTGGCGCAGCGCCAGCTGCTGCTGCACCCGGCCCACGCAGTCGGCAAACCGGTCGGGGTCCAGCGGTTTGAGCAGGTAATCGACGGCGTGCAGGGCGAAGGCCTGCACCGCGTACTGGTCGTAGGCCGTCACGAACACCACCAGCGGGAGCGGCTGGCCGGCCGCCTGCAGCCGCCGCAGCACCTGCACGCCATCAAGGTCGGGCATCTGCACATCAAGGAAAACGACGTCGTATGCGCCGGTGTGCAGGGCGGCGAGGGCCTCGGTGCCGTTGGCGGCTTCGCCCGTTACGGCCAGCGCCGGAAAATCGGCCAACAGCTCGCGCAGCAGGCTGCGTGCCAGGGGCTCGTCGTCGACCAGCAGCGTGCGGATGGGCCTCATGCGGGCTCTGGGGTAACGCCGGCCGCCGCCCGCCGGAACGGGATGGACAGGCGCAGGCAGTAGCCGCACGCCGGGGCCGACTCCACCGCCAGGGCATAGTCCGGGCCGTAGAGCGTGGCCAGCCGGCTTTCCAGGTTGCGCAGACCGATGCCCCGCGCGGCGGTGTCGGCCGCGCCCCGGCCGTTGTCCTGCACTTGCAGCAGCAGCCGGTCGCCCTGTTTTTCGGCCCGCACGGCCAGCTCACCGGCCCCGGCGCGGGGCGCCAGGCCGTGGCGCACGGCGTTTTCCACCACTGGCTGCAGTAGCAGGGCGGGCAGCAGCGCCCCTTCGGTATCGGGGGCAATGTCGTAGCGCACGGCCAGCCGGTCGGGGAAGCGGGTTTGCTCAATTTCGAGGTAGAGTCGGGTGAGGCGCAGCTCCTGTTCCAGGGTCACTTCCTGCTCGTCGGTGCCTTCCAGCACCAGCCGCAGAAACTGGCTGAGCTGGGCCAGCATGCGCCGGGCAGCTTTCACGTCCTGGCTCATCAGGGCCGACACGGCGTTCATGGAATTGAAGAGAAAGTGCGGCTGGAGCTGCATTTTCAGGGCCTGCAGCTGGGCCTGCACCAGCTGGGTTTCGAGCTGGGCGGCCCGCACCCGGCCTTCGCGGTACCGCTCGCGGTACTGCACGGCGTAGGCGATGCAGAGCAGCATCCAGTAAATGGGCACCCAGTTGTTGGCGTTGGCCACGACCTCGGCAAGGGAAACCCGGCCCGGCACGGCCCCGCTGCCGTGCATCACGGCGGCGTACACGAGGCGGTAAGCAAGCGTGAGGACGTAGCTGGCCGCCGCGTGGGCCAGCAGGTGCCGCAGCCGGTGGCGGCTCTCGAGGAGGTTGAAGCGGGCCGCCAGGGCAAACACCACCGGCGTGAGCAGCCCCCAAATCAGGCCGTGCAGCAGGCGCCCGCCCAAGGCCTCGCGCCAGTCGGTGGGCGTGCCGGCCGAGAGGTTCTGCACGAAAATCAGCAGCACCATGAACCCGCTGAACAGCAGCCACGCCAGGGCAATGGTGGAGCCGCTCACCAGAGGCGGGGTCTTCTGCGGTTCTGGGGGCCGGGCGGTCGTGCTCATAGGCTTTAAAGGTAGCGAAACCCGCCGCTGCCGCGCTGGCCCGGCCTCCAGGCTGGCCTTTTTGGCGGGCCAATGGGCCTTCGGGCCGGTGTTGGGCGAGCTCGATTACCCCGCCGGGGCTAAGCGCACGGGAAGTTTGTGAAAAAGGTTAGCCGTAGCAGGCGCGGGCCTCCCGCCGAGAGTCAGACAATTCTCACTAGCCTGTTTAACCTTTGTACCAAACTTTTAACCAAGGCCAGCCTTCTGAGGGAGCCGTATTGCGTACGCTCACGGCTGCCGGCGGCGCACCGCTGGCCTACCGGGCGGGCGTGAGCCTCTACAACCAGTTGGGCCTGACCACCCAGGTACCAGCCGAAATGACTGTGACCACTCCCCGACCGCGGCGCACCCCACCCCGGCGCGTGGGGTTCGTGGTGCGTCCGGCCCCGGAACGGGCCAGCGACGTGCCCCTGCTACAATGGCTGGAAGTGCTGCGGGACATGCGCCGCATTCCCGACACCAGCTCCGATGAGGTACTGGCCCGGGTGCAGCGCGAAATCACCCGCCTTTCCCCGGCCGCCCGGCGCCGCCTCACGGAGCTGGCCGCGGCCCAGGGGCCGCCCCGGGCCCGCGCCGTACTGGGCGCATTGCTGGAGCGGCTAACCGACTGCAAAGGTGCGGCCACATTACGTGCCACCCTCAATCCCTTGACTACCTACCGCCTAGGCCTGAGTGCCGGGGCCCTACCCAACCGCGTCTCGTGGAACATCCAATGACTTTGCATCAGAACCCGGAGTTTGGCCTTGGTTAAAAGTTTAGTCCAAAAGTCGCATTTGCCAGATGGCCACGCTGGCGTTAGTACTGAAAAGCCGTGTTTAAGGCATTAGTGGTATTTTGATTGCGTAAACCTGTTTCGGATACCATTTCCCCATTGCTGAGGGGGCAAACAAGGCGTTGCTGCAATTGAACCCGAAAAGGGCCGTTTTAGTGCTACACTATCCATTTTCCACGTTCCATTATGCTCCAAATGCGACTTTTAGACCGAACTTTTAACCAAGGCCAATATTATATTGCTTGTTCAGTCAAAACAACTAGTTTTACAACTAGAATCACAACCTGCACCAGTTCAAATACGACAACATGATCTACACGGTAGGTGGCATTAAGGGCGGAAGTGGTAAAACCACGATAGCAACGAATCTGACGATCTACCTGCTACAACAGGGACGAGACGTTATTCTCATTGATGCCGACGACCAGGAGTCGGCCACGGACTTTACATCCTTCCGTCATCAGTCGCTCGATGGAGACCTGGGCTACACAGCTGTCAAGGTTACCGGCCGGGAACTCAATGCTCAGGTGCAGCGCCTTGCCACCAAGTGCGACGACATCGTGATCGACACCGGTGGTCGGGATACCGTCAGCCAGCGCTCGGCCCTCACTATCTCGAACGTGTACCTGGTTCCCTTCGCTCCCCGCTCCCTCGATATCTGGACTCTGCGCAAAGTAGAAAACCTGATAGCTGAAGTGGTACCTTTTAATCCAGGCCTGCGCTCGCTCACTTTCATCAACAAGGCTGATGCGCGCGGCACCTATAAGGAAGAAGCAGCCGAACTACTGCGGGGCTCTGAGTACCTGCAATTCTTAGAGACATCGGTAGGCAACCGCATCTGCTTCGCCAATGCCGCAGCCGCTGGGCTGGGCGTATTGGAAGTCAAGCCGATCGATGATAAAGCCATTACTGAGGTTAATGAACTGTGTGCGAGCATCCAGTCCGTACTTTCAGCAACCAAATAATAATCTGAAAACACAACCTGTTTTACAACTAAATAAGCTTGTATAAACAGATGTTGCATCACAACACTACACGCAACTTATGGCCACCAAAAAACCGAAGCTCGGCCTCCCTCCTACGCCACCTGCTTCGCTATCGAATGCGGCGATGCAGGAAATGATCAGCAAAGGCGGTTCCGTTCTGGAGCCATCGGTAGTGACTACTGCTAAGCATACACCCGAGGAGGATAAACTCAAGTCCTTTACGTTCAAAATCTACGAAAGCGAACTGGCCCAGATACGGGCCATTCAGGACAGCTTGCCGAAGCGGGACCGTATTTCCATTCACGACTTTGTCTTAGACGCCGTGAAGGAGAAGATCAAGAAGATGGCCAAGAAAAGCAACTTAAAGTAGTTGTAAGCACAGTTGCGAATCTAATTGTATACTCCGTGCTGTTTCTTGCACCAATCATTCAGTTGATAGTTTTGCTGGGTCTTGGAATGTTATTCAATCTCAACAGGACCCGGTACTGGTTGGCCATAAAAGTATGGGCAGTCTCTTTCAGCTTGTTGTTGACTTTATGTATGATGCAGGGTACAGAATACCAGGCATGGAAAAATTCTAATTACGGGTACGAATTGATGCCTTCCATAATACCTAGCATCGTATTTCCTGGGCTGACGCTCGAAAATTGGGTTTGGAACTCCCTATTGAAGCTGTTTAGGAAGTAGAAGATGGGGCAATTTTGCGCAGCAACAATACGGTGAAGGCCAACCAGTGCATGGCCAGCCAGTTTTGCAAGCTGGTTTCGTAGCGCACGAGCAGGGTCTTGAAGCCGTCAAGCCAGGCGTTGAGGCGCTCAATGACCAGGCGTCGGCGGTAGAGTTCGGGGTCGAGCGGCGTGTCATCGTCGGTCTGCCAGTCGGCCGAGCGCCGCTTGCGCGGGATGTTGGCCTCGATACCGCGGCCCGCGCAGGCCTGCCGTAAACTG
>NZ_KB907827.1 GCF_000382225.1 Hymenobacter aerophilus DSM 13606 | reverse complement strand
GTGCTGGCCCACGTAGGCCACGAGCCAGGCCTGGTCGTCGGCCGAGAGTAGGCGCGCAGGCCCCCCGCTAGCGGGTTTAGGAGCCAGCGAGCCGGTTTCCCGCTCACGTCGTAACAGGTCGCGCACGAACGAGCGGCTCACGCCGAAGCGTTGGGCGACCTGCGTCTGGCGAGCTTTCGGTTCGCGGCAGGCGGCGGCCACCCGGGTGCGTAAATCAAGCGAGTAAGGTTGCATAATAGGGCATACGGCTAGATACCCAGAAAGGCCTAACCGTTCACGAATCCGCTATATACAATGCGGGTTCATTGCATGAGAGAGCAGAAAGAAGCAAATGCCAAATTAAAAGAAATGAAGCCAGATGATATCCCTGAACTAATATTTAAGGGTATAATCAGAAAAGCTTCTCATGAATGGCCTGATGACTATATAATGCAAGTTCATTCTAGAGATGAGCAGATGAATGCTTACAGAGAATTGCAGAAAATGTAAGGCTTCTTGGCGGGCTGCAAAGGGGCGGGCAAAACCACGGCCGCTTATGCGCTGCTGCCGAACCTGCTGGGTTGCCGGGTGTTTGTATGAAATTATAAAAGCAGTATTCACTATGGCGCGCTCTTATCGGCATACCCCAATTCTGGCGGTAACAAGCGCAGAATCAGAAAAGCAAGACAAGCAGCAGGCAAACAGGCTGCTGCGCCGTAAAGTGAAGCAAGGCAAACTGTATCTAACGTTGCGGGATGTTAGCAATGTCTGGTCCTTTAGCAAAGACGGCAAGGTGTTCCAGCATTTCGCTGCCGCCAGAGCGATGAGAAAATAACAGTACACCCGCGGCCCGCCAGCGCCACCCGGCGCGGTGGGCCGCGGGCGTTTGGGGCTGAAAATCCTGACTGGGCGAGAAGCCGCTACCGGGTAGCAACTCGGAAACAAGGATTCGCCGTAATTTGGCCAGTACATTCCAACCCCTTCCCCGCTCATGGCCAAGAAAAAACCTGCCGCTGCGCCCGCCCTCGTCCATATTCCTACCGCGGGCAAGGGCACCGATGCCCTTTCCAAGGAGCAGAAGGCCTTTAACCGGCTCACCAAGCGCATCGGTAAACTCGAAGCGGAGGTGAGCGAGTTCCGCACCGCGGCCGATGCGCTGCGCCAGCGGGTGCAGAACGAGTACCGGCCCCTGCAAACCCAGCACCACGACCAGCGGGCCGCCCTGGTGCGGACCCTGGGCCACGCCTACGAGCACCAGAAGCTCACCAAAACTGAGCGCAAGAAGATTGTAGACCTGGTAGTGGATAAGTGCGCCGACCTGCTCCGGCGCGGCTACGCCGACCTGGAACCCATCTTCGAGATGCTCGACCCGGCGCCCACGGCCGAAGAGGCCGCCGCGCTGGCCGCCGAAGAAGCCGACCTCGACGCCCAAACAGCCGAGATGATGAAGCAGATCCTCAGCCAGCAGCTCGGCATCGAGTTCGAGGAGGACGCCGACGTGAGCACGCCCGAAAAAATGCAGGCTTACGTCGACCGCATAATGGCCGCCCGGCAGCAGGAAGACGAGCAGGCCGAGGCGGAAGCCCAGGAGCGCCGGGCCCGGCGCAAGAAGAGCCCCAAGCAGCAGGCCGCCGCCGACAAGAAGAAGGCCGAGGAGCAGAACATCACCCAGGCCGTGCGCACCCTGTATATGGACCTGGTGAAGCACCTGCACCCCGACCGGGAGCCCGACGAAGCCGAGAAGGTTCGCAAAACCGAGCTGCTCAAGCGCGTCACGACTGCCTACAAGGCCAACGAGCTGCTCACGCTGCTGCGCCTGCAGCTGGAACTCAACCGCATCGACCAGCAGCACCTCGAAAACCTGGCCGAAGACCAGCTGCGCTACTTCAACAAGCTGCTGCGCGAGCAGGCCCGCGAGCTGGACCAGCAGCTGTTTGAGGAGCAGATGCAGCTGCAGAATTTCACCGGCAAGCCCTACTACTACACCAGCAGCCCGGCCGCCATGGAGTTGGATTTTCTGCAGATGAAGGCTAATCTGGAAAAGAAAATCCGGCAGCTCGAAGCCGAGGTAACCGCCTTCGGCCACGACCCTCAGGCCCTCAAAGCCTTTCTGAAAGACTACAAGATTCCCAAAGCCGGCCCGGGTCCCCGGTTCATTCAGTTCTAGGAACAGGCCGGGGCGAAATGCTCAGCTGCCCGTTCTGCTTCAGTCCCCGATTCTGACCTGCCCCATATCCTGCCCCGCCGCCGGCCCGTAGTGGTAGATGAACCTTTAGGCAGCACGACGATGGGCAAGAAATCAGTGGCAGAAATTTTGGTGGATACGTTGCAGGCGGCCGGCGTGCAGCGCGTGTACGGCGTGGTGGGCGACTCGCTCAACGGCATCACCGACGTTATCCGGCAGCGCGAGGGGATTGAGTGGGTGCACATGCGCCACGAGGAAGTGGGCGCCTTCGCGGCCGGCGCCGAGGCCCACCTGACGGGCAATCTGGTGGTGTGCGCCGGCTCCTGCGGGCCGGGCAACACCCACCTCATCAACGGCCTCTACGACTGCCACCGCAGCCGCGTGCCGGTGCTGGCCATTGCCTCCCAGATTCCGAGCTTCGAGCTCGGCACCCAGTATTTCCAGGAAACCCACCCCGAGCGGCTGTTTCAGGAGTGCAGCCACTACTGCCAGCTCATCGGCAGCGCCAACCAGGCCGTGCGCACCATCGAAATTGCCATCCAGACGGCCCTTACCAGGCGCGGCGTGGCCGTGATTGTGCTGCCCGGCGACGTGAGCTACGAGGAAATTGAGGCCCCCGCGCCCCGGCTGCCGGTGTTGCACCGCCGCAGCGCCCTGGTGCCCGACATGGCCGACATCCGGGCCGCCGCCGACCTGCTCAACACCGCCGACCGGGTAACGATTATGGCCGGCGCGGGCTGCGCCGAAGCCCACGCCGAGCTGCTGCAGGCCGCCGAGGCCCTGGGCGCGCCGGTCGTGCACGCGCTGCGCGGCAAGGAGTTCGTGGAGCCCAACAACCCCTACGACGTGGGTATGAGCGGGCTGCTGGGCTTCACCTCGGGCTACAAGGCCCTCATGGACACCGACGCGCTGCTCATGCTCGGCACCGACTTTCCCTACCAGCAGTTTCTGCCCCAGGAGGCCCGCACGGTGCAGGTCGATGTGCGGGGCGAGAACATCGGCCGCCGCACCCGCGTGGAAGTGGGCCTGGTGGGCGATGTGGCCGCCACGCTGCGCGAGCTGCTGCCGCTGCTCAACCACAAGCGCGACCGGAAGCACCTCACCCAGGCCCAGGAAAACTACCGCGAGGCCCGCCAGGACCTCGACGAGCTGGCCACCGGCGCGGCCGGCGACACCAGCATGCACCCCCAGTACGTGGCCCGCCTGCTAAATGAGCAGGCCGCCGACGACGCCATTTTCACCTGCGACGTGGGTACGCCCACTATCTGGGCCGCCCGCTACCTGCGCATGAACGGGCAGCGCCGGCTACTGGGCTCCTTCAACCACGGCAGCATGGCCAACGCCGTGCCCCAGGCCATCGGGGCCCAGCTCACCTACCCCGGCCGGCAGGTAGTAGCAATGGCCGGCGACGGGGGCTTTGCCATGCTGCTGGGCGAATTACTGACGCTCAAGCAGCTCAACGTGCCGGTGAAAGTGGTCATTTTCAACAACCACAGCCTCGGTTTCGTGGAGCTGGAAATGAAAGCCGCTGGCCTGCTCGAATTCGGCACCGAACTGGAAAACCCCAATTTCGGTAGCCTGGCCGAAGCCGCCGGTATTCGGGGCATCCGCGTAACCGCCCCGGCCGAGCTGCCCGGCGCACTGGCCGAAATGCTTGCCCATCCCGGACCAGTCATTCTCGATGCCGTGGTGAAACGCTCGGAACTGTCGATGCCGCCCACCATCGAGGCTGCTCAGGTCAAGGGCTTCAGCCTTTACGCCCTCAAAGCCATCATGAGCGGCCGGGGCGACGAAATCCTGGAACTGGCCAAGACGAACCTGTTGCGGTAATCCTTTTCCACCCGAACAAACTGCCCCGGCGAAGGTGTTATCTACCGGCAACCTGCGCCGCAAAACCGCGTCAGTTTAGTTTATTCGCCCTCCTTTCGCTACCGCCCGCCGCTTATCCATGACCAACCGCGAAATTAAAGCCCTTATTTCTCTGCTCGACGACCCGGAAGTTGCCCCCCAGGTGGAAGGCAAAATCCAGACGCTGGGCGAAACCATTATTCCGTTTCTGGAGGAAAGCTGGGAGGAAAGCCTCGACCCGCGCCAGCAGCAGCGCCTCGAAGACCTGATTCACCACTTGCAGTTCGAGGGCCTGCAGCAACGCTTCCGCGTCTGGCGCGAAACGGGGGCCGAGAACCTGTTGGAGGGCATGTGGCTGCTTAATTCCTATCAGTATCCCGACGCCGATTTCCAGAGCCTGAACCGGGCCATCGAGCAGCTGCGGTTCGAAGTCTGGACGCTGTTGCAGCCCGACATGCACCCCGCCGACCAGGTGCAGACGCTCAACCACGTGCTGTTTCGCACCCATAAGTTTGCCGCCAACACCCAGAACTTCCACTCGCCGGCCAACTCCATGCTGCACCGGGTGCTGGAAACCAAGCGCGGCAACCCGCTCTCGCTCTGCGTGATTTACCTGCTGGTGGCCCAGCGCCTCAAAATGCCGGTTTTCGGCGTGAACCTGCCCAACCTGTTCGTGCTCACCTACCAGCTCGACCCGCCCCTGGAGCCCTTCTACATCAACTGCTACAACCGCGGCCTGGTGCTCTCGCGCACCGATATCGAGCACTACGTGCAGCAGCTCAACCTCACGCCCAACGACATCTTCTTCGAGCCCTGCACCCACCTCGACATCGTGCGCCGGGCCCTGCGCAACCTGGAGCTCAGCTTCGAAAAGCTGCAGGAACCCGCCAAAGCTGCCGAAGTCGGCCAGCTACTGGCTATTTTAACGGATGAGATGCAGGGTGACGGAGAGGAATAAAAAAGCACGTCATTCAGAGCGAAGCGAAGAATCTCACGTGCCACAGTAATCCTGTTGTCAGGAGTTAGCATGGCACGCGAGATTCTTCGCTTCGCTCTGAATGACGTTCTCTTCCTTGTAGCTTAATAAAAAATTAAAACCGCTTGATAAGGCAGCCGGCGGCGCGCTTGTCGGTTACGCCGGCGGGGCGGCCGGCCAGCAGGTTGTCGAGCACCTGGGCCACATACTTCTCCTTCACGTAGTTTTCTACCTGCGGATTGTCGTCGATGGCGCCTTTGTAGCGCACGGCAAAACCGCCCCCGGCGGGCTGGAGCACGATTACTTCGGGCGTTTTGGTGGCGCCGAGCAGCGTGCTGACGGCCTGGCCTTCGTCGGTGAGCAGCGTGAGGGCGCTGCCGCTGGCCTTCACTTTCACCTTTTCGTTGGCTTCAACGGCCGCCTCCACGTTGATGGGCGTGTCGATGAACAGGAACTGCACGCCCTTACCGGTGTAATCGGCGTTGAGGGCAGCTAGGCGGTTCTGGTAAAGCGTGGAGAAAGGGCAGCTCTGGTTGACAAACACCACGACCACAGCCTTGCTGCCCGCATAGTTTTTCAGGCTGACTTCCGTATTGTTCTGCTTGAGGCTGAAGTCGGCTACCGAACGGCTGCCCTGGGCGCGGGCCGAGCCAACGGCAAAGATGCCGAACAGCAGAGCGGCGGCGGCAAACAGGGAAATACGGCGGAAAGACATAGGGGAGGGGTGAGTTGGTGACTCGCTGAATAAGCAATGCGCTCATTCAGCTTTCATCTACGCAATACGTGAGAACGTAATCGGGAGCGGGCTGAAAATAATGAATCTGGTGTTGGCGGCGGGAGTTTTCGAGCAGCAGGTGTCCCGTCAATACACCGGCCTCCCGTCGCTCAAACGGATTGAGCAGCAACTGCTCTTTGAACACCAGCCCCCGGCGACTATGCAGCTTGTAAAGCGTTTCCTTGGCACTCCAATAAAGGCAGTGCTTGGTAGCATCGTTGCCGGCGTCGGCCTGCTCGGTTTCCGCTAGAAACCGCCGGGCCAGCCGTTGGGCTTTTGGTCGGATGAGTTCAATATCTGTGCCAACGGCCCCGGCGCCCCGCGCTACCACCGCCGCCACCCACTCGCCCGAGTGGGATAACGATACGCCGAAAGCCGGCAGCCCGGCAAAGTAGGGCCGGCCGTTGGCGTCGTTTTCGAGCGGGGTGGGCATGTCGGTCAGCTCGCGAAGCAGCTGCTGGGCCAGCACCCGGGCGGCCAGCCACTGCCGGGCCCGCAGCTCGTCGCGGCCATCAGGAAAGCGGGCCAGGTAGTGCGCCGAAGCCGGTAGCTGCGCCCAGAGCGTATCGGCCGGCTCCGTAAGCTGCCACAGCCCGAGCAGCGCTGTGGCGGAAACCGGAGAGAGCGAGTGCAGTGGCATTTGCGGTGGTTTGGTGACGTGGTGATTTGGCGACGGGACAAAGATACTGTCATCCTGAGCGGAGCGAAGGACCTTATGACGGGAGCACGATGTAACAACGGTTAGTGCTACGGTAAGAAGGCCCTTCGCTCCGCTCAGGATGACAGTATCTTTGTCCCGTCACCAAATCACCACGTCACCAAACCACCGCAAATGCGCCCCACCGTTCAGAAACTCGCCGCCCTCACCGGCCACCGCGACTGCGTGTACGCCCTCACCGGCACGGTAGGGGAGGACGTAATCCACTCTTCGGGGGCTGATGGGCTGGTAGTGGCCTGGAACGCGGCCGCGCCCGAGCAGGATGGCGAGCTGGTGGCCAAGGTGGAGAATTCGGTGTATGCGCTGTGCCGGCTGCCCGAGCGCGATTTGCTGGTGCTGGGCCACAATTTCCAGGGAATACAGGTAATTGATCTGGCCAGCAAAGAACTGGCTTTCGCCACCGCGCTACCGCCCGTGGCCATCTTCGATATCTGCTACTCCGAGGCCCGGCAGCGGCTGTACGTGGCTCTGGCCGACGGCACGCTGGCCGTGCTGCGCACCACCGATTTCCGGCTCGAAACCCTGCACCGCCTCTCCGACAAAAGCCTGCGCTGCCTTAGCCTGCACGAAAGCCGCAACGAGCTGGCCGTGGGCGGCTCCGACTGGCAGCTGCGCATTCTCGACGCTGATTCGCTGGCCACTAAGTACACAATTGCCGAGGCCACCAACTCCGTGTTCACCTGTGCCTACTCGCCCGACGGCACCCAGTTGCTGGCTGCGGGCCGCGACGCCCACCTGCGCACCTACGACGTGGCCGCCGGCTACGCGCCGCTGCGCACCGTAGTGGCCCACATGTTCACCATCAACCACCTCCTCTTTTCGCCCGATGCCCGCCTGCTGGCCACCTGCAGCATGGACAAAAGCATCAAGCTCTGGGACGCCGTCACCGGGCAGCTGCTGCGCGTCGTCGATAAGGCCCGCCACGCCGGCCACGGTACCTCCGTGAACAAGTTATTTTGGCCGGGCACCCAGAATAGGCTAGTTTCGTGTAGCGACGACCGTAGTCTGGCGGTCTGGCAGGTGGGTTTTTAGGGGGAAGTCAGGAGTTAGAAGCTAGGAGCTAGAATCAGTAGCCCAACCGCTTGAAATCGGCGTCAGTCAAGAGGCTTCCGATTTGCTTCCTGACTCTTTACCTACCCAACTCATGTGCTCGCCCGCTTCTATCTCCTAGCTTCAAACTCCTAGCTCCTCAGAATGAAAATCACCGCCCTCGATATCCGGCAGCAAACCTTTGGAAAAGCCCTGCGCGGCCTTGATAAGGACGAAGTGCAGGCCTTTTTACAGACCGTTTCGCAGCAGTGGGAGCGGATGGGCGACGAAAACCGGGAGTTGCGCCTCAAGCTGGAACACGCCACCCAGGACGTGAGCAAGATGCGCGAGGTGGAAACCAGCCTCTACCGCACCCTCAAAACGGCCGAAGACACCGGCAAGAGCATCACCGAGCAGGCCCAGCGCGACGCCGAGCTGCGCATCCGCGAAGCCCAGCTGCAGGCCGAAGAACTGCTGGCCGCTGCCCGCCAAAAGTCGCGCGCTGTGGTGGAAGACGCCTACCAGCAGGCCGAGCGCACCGTGGCCGATATGAAAAAGGAAGCCAACGCCCTGGGCCAGGAGTGCCAGCGCCTCGAAAACCTGCTCGACGGCCTCACGCGCGACCTGCACCACCTAGCCTCCGATGCGCTGGACAAAGTGGAAAAAGCCCGCGCCCGGCCCAAATCCGGCGCGGCGGCCATCCTTTCGCGGGCTGCCAGCGTAAAGGTGAACCGGCCGCCCGCGGCCGATGAACCTTCCACTTCTGACGCCCCCACTGCCATGCACGTTTCCACTGCCGCTACCGCTTCGGCGGCCGCCATTGCCGCCCCGGCCGCAGCCCGCTTCGAGTCGGGCGCTGCTGCTGCGCCGGCCGAAAGCCGCGCCGCCCAGCCCGCCACTACCGGCTACAACCCCAAGCCCGGCCAGCAGCCCGACCCCAGCCAGGAGCCCGAGCGGCCCAGCCTTCCGGCCAACCCCGACCAGCAGCCCGGCCCCGAAATTGACCGCCCCGGTGCGCCGGCCGAAAACCCCGGCATCTCGCCCGCGCCCCACATCGACCCGCCCGGCCCCATGCGCGTGCCCGACCCGGCCCCGCCGCGCGTTGAGCCCCCGGCGCCCGATATTCGGCCCGTTGGCCCCAGCCACCCCGAAATCCAGCAGCCGGCACCCTCCATCCACCCCGGCCAGCCAGGCATGGCTGCTGCCGCCCCGGTAGCTGCCCCGGCGGCACTCGGCGAACGGTCGTTCTTCGACGACATTTAATCACAGATGTTGCAGATTAAATTGATTGCACTGATTTATGCTGTTGATTTAGGCTGCTTGTGAACAGTGAAGCCTGCCTTTCGGGGCGGGCTTCAGCGTTTTTAGGGTCAGATGACAAACTGGGGCGCCTTGCTTTGCCTCAATTGCTGAATAGTGCGCCCGAACGTCAAACTCACCATCTCACTATTTCACCACCTCACCTTATGGGCCAGATTGCACTTGAAGGCATGGAGTTTTTTGCCTTCCACGGATACTATGATGAGGAGCAGAAAATCGGCAATAAGTACGGCATCGACCTGTTCATCGACACCGACCTGCACGCGGCCGGCGCCTCCGACCAACTGCGCGAAACCGTGAACTACGAGGTGCTCTACCGGGTGGTGGCCGAGGAAATGCAGGCGCCCGCCCGCCTGCTCGAACACCTCGGCCACCGCGTACTCGATCGGGTGTTGGCCGAATTTCCCTACGTGAACGGCGTGCGCGTCAGCGTCTCGAAGTTCAACCCCCCGCTGGGCGGCATTTGCCACCGCGCCCGCATTACGCTGGAGCGGCGGCGGTAATAAGGCCTCCCTTCTAAACTCATTCGCCCAAAAAGCCGCTGGCCGGCCGTGCTTTCGCTGCTGCGGAACCGGCCGGCCAGCGGCTTTTTCGGGTTATTACGAATTAATTCGTACTATATATTTGGATATACGATGAGTTTCGTATATGTTTGAAGTACGAATAATGTCGTACCTTTTATTAGTTGATTTCCAATGGCTAAAAAGATGATACCCAAGCCCACCGAATCGGAGCTGGAGATTTTGCAGGTGCTCTGGCAGCACGGCCCCAGCACGGTGCGCTTCGTGAACGACGAGCTGAGCCAGCGCCGCGAGGTGGGCTACACTACCACCCTCAAACTGCTGCAGCTGATGCTGGAGAAAGTGCTGGTACTGCGCGACGACGACGCCCGTACCCATGTGTACCGGGCAGCGGTGCGCGAGGAAGAAACCCAGGGCCTGCTGCTCGACAAATTCGTGGATTCGGCCTTTGGGGGCTCGGCCATGAAGCTGGTGATGCAGGCGCTGGGCAACCGCCGCACCTCGCGCGAGGAGCTGGCCCAGATTCGGCGCCTGCTCAACGACATCGAAATTCAGAACGATACCAACTCACCCGCTAACGACCCTGCGCAATGAACTGGTCTGCCCAACTCGAACAACTGCTGCCCCCGGCCCTGGTGCGGGCCCTGGGCTGGACGCTGCTGCATTCGCTGTGGCAGGGGGCGGTAGTAGCGCTGGCGCTGGCCGGCCTGCTGCTGCTGCTGCGCCGCCATTCGGCCCAGGTGCGCTACCGCACGGCCGCCGCCGCGCTGCTCCTGCTGCTGCTGCTGGGCGGCCTCACATTCGGCCGCTACTACTATCAGGCGCCTGCTGCTGCTACTGCGGCCGCTGCTTCGATTCAGCAAACTGCAGCCGGCGCGGCTGCGGCAACTGTTGCGGTGGTGTCAGCGCCGGCGGCCAGTCCGGCTTCCGTTGATAAGGTGGCACCGACCGGCTGGCAGACTTCGTGGCAGCAGTATTTCGATGCCAATCTGCCGCTGCTGGTAACCGTGTGGCTGATGGGCCTGCTGGTGATGGTGCTGCGTCTGCTGGGCAGCCTGGCCTACGTGCAGCGCCTGCGCCGCTACCGGGTGCAGCCGCTGGCCGCCGAGTGGCAGCAGCGGCTGGCCGCGCTGGCCGACCGCGCCGGCCTGAAGCAGCGCGTGGAACTGCTCGAATCGGCGCTGGTGAAGGTGCCGGTGGTGGTGGGGCACCTGCGGCCGGTGGTGCTGCTGCCGCTGGGCGCCGTTACGGGCCTGGGCACGGCCTATCTCGAAGCCATCCTGGCCCACGAGCTGGCCCACGTGCAGCGCCGCGACTACCTCATCAACCTGCTGCAGGCGGTGGCCGAAACCGTGCTGTTTTACCATCCGGGCGTGTGGTTTATGTCGGCCTGCCTGCGCACCGAGCGCGAAAACTGCTGCGACGACGTGGCGACGACGCTGGTGGGCGGCAACCCGCTCACGGTGGCCCGCGCCCTGGCCGCGCTGGCTGAGCTGACAGCCGCTCCTGCGCCGGCCGGGGCCCAATTGGCGCTGTCGGCGCTGGGGCCCGATGGCTCGGTGCTGGGCCGCATCCGGCGGCTGGTGCAGGGCCGGCAGCGGCCCACGTTTGCCGAAGGATTTATGGCCGCCTGCGTGGTGCTGGTGGGCGTGGTGGTGCTGAGCACGGCCGTGGCGCTGGCCCGGCCCGCGGCTACCTCGCTGGCCGACGCGCTGGCCCGCCCGGCCGCCGCCCGGCTGCCCCGCGCCGCTGCTCCGGTTGCGGCGCCGTCCGCGGCCGCTGTTCCCGCTACGGCCACTGCAACGGTGGCCAGTGCCGAAACCGCTGCCCGGGAGCCGTTGCGCATCCTGAGCGTGTCGGCTGATGGGCAGGCGCAGGCCCGCCTCGGCAGCACCAGCGTTAGCTTCGACACGACGCGCAACCCGCAGTTGATGCGCTGGTCGCGGGCCGGCCGCCGTGGTGGCGAGGCTGGCACCGTCATCATCAAGCGCGACAAGAAAGGGCGCCTCACGGAGCTGCTGGTGGATGGCCAGCCGATTGACATTGCCCCGGCCCGCAAAAAAGGCGACCAGGTAGACATCGTGCTGCTCGACCGCCGCCCCGCCCGGGTGGCCGCAACCGATGCGCAGCAGCGCATGGAAGCGTTGGCGCTGCGCATGAACCGGGCAGCCCTGAGCGGCACCGCGCAAAGCGCCGCCGATGCGCAGGAACTCTCGGCGCTGGCGCTGGCCGAGGCCAATAAGGCGCTGAGTGAAACTGATTTCGACGGTATAACCCGCGACGCGCTCAGCCAGGTTGATTTCGAGGGAATTACCCGCGACGCTTTCAGCCAAGCCGAAAAGGAACTGCAGGCCGCTGCTAAAAGAGCCCGCACCGACGAGGAGCGGGAAGCGCTACAGGAGCAGCTGGAAGCGTTGCGCGAACGGCGGCAGGACCAACTGGAGGAGCTGCGCGACCGACAGCAGCAAACCCGCCAGAACGCCGCCCAACAGCGCCGCGACCTAGAACAACACCGCCGCGACATGGAGCAGCAGATGCGCGACCGGCAGCAAGCCTTCCGCGACGCCGACCAGGCCCGCCGCGACGCTGATCAGGCGAAACGCGACACGGAGCAGGCAAAACGCGATGCTGAGCAGGCTAAGCGGGATGAGGCGACCAACGCCCTGCTGCGGGAGCTGCGCAAAGACAACATCATCCAGAACACCAACAACCTGCAATTCAGCCTTTCGGCCAGCGGGCTGACGGTGAATGGCAAAAAGCAGCCCGCCGCCGTGCACCAGAAATATCTGCGGCTGGTAGAGCAGCTGCAGGGCCGCCCGCTGCGGGGCAATTACAACCTCAACTACCAAACCTCGGGGCCCATAACGACGACCAGCACGACCGGCGCCGGCTCGGTACGCGGCCTGCCAGCGCCGCCCGCCCCGCCCGCCCCGCCGGCACCCCGCGCTCCGGCCGCGCCTCAGGCCCTGCCGGCCCCACCACCGCCGCCCATGCTCACGACCGATGAAATCCGGGCCGAACTGCGCCGCGATGGGCTGATTGGCGCCTCCGACAAGGGGTTTCAGTTTCAGCTCAACAACCAAACCATGACGGTGAATGGCCAGCGGCAGCCCGCCGCGGTGGCCGAAAAGTACCGCCGCCTGCTGGGCGTAGAGCCCGCCATGGCCGGCAAAAGCAGCCGCAACATTCAGATTTCCGTGAGTGAATAAGAGCGTAAATCCGCGCCGGCCGCCGCTGCAACGGCGGCCGGTTTTTATTCGGAAATTTTCGGCGCCAACAGGCAACGGTTGAGGTGGCGCCGGCATCTATGGCGGCAAGCCGCGGCCCTTTGGGCCGGCCGCGGCGTGGCGCTTGTTGGCTGGATGGTCTGATTTCTTACTTTCTCAATAGTTCTGCGTGAAACCTTATAGCGCCCTGCTGGGGCTGTTGTTATTGCTATGGCTGGCCGGACCGGCACATGCCCAGAAGTCGGCGGCGGCCGGCGCCAGAACTACCGCGGCCGACAGTGCCGCCCTGCCCGCCCCGAAGCGGCAGTTTCAGGCCACGCGCATCACCGAAAGCATTAAAATAGACGGCGACCTGGACGAAGCCGCCTGGCGGACCGCGCCGGTGGCATCCAACTTCACCGAAAACCGCCCTACGCCCGGCCGGCGCGAAAAGCACGCCACCGAAGTGCGCCTGCTCTACGATGATGCCGCCCTGTATATCGGGGCCGTGATGCACGACGTGAGCCCCGATTCCATCCTGCGCGAGCTAACCCAGCGCGACGATTTGGGCAACACCGACTACTTCGGCGTGTTCCTCGACACCTACCACGACAAGCTCAACGGCTACGGCTTTTTCATCACGCCCGGCGGCGTGCAGCTTGATGCCCGCTACTCGCCGGCCGGCGGCGAGGATTTCAACTGGAATGCCGTGTGGATGAGCCAGACCAAGCTGCAGGGCAACGACTGGGTGGCCGAAATCCGGATTCCGTACTCGGCCATCCGCTTCAGCGACGCGGCCGAGCAGGTGTGGGGCCTCAACTTCGCGCGGCAGCGCCAGAGCACCCGCCAGCAGTTTTTCTGGAACGAGGTGAAGCCCCAGGTGGATGGCCTCGTGAACCAGTTCGGCGAGCTGCGCGGCCTGCGCGACATCAAGCCGCCGCTGCGCCTGTCGCTCACGCCCTACGTGTCGGCCTATTTCAACCACTACCCCTACAACGAGCAGGGCACGCGCAACGCCAGCACCAGCCTCAACGGCGGGGCCGACGTGAAGTGGGGCATCAACGAAAGCTTCACGCTTGATGCCACGCTGGTGCCCGATTTCGGGCAGGTGCAGAGCGACAACCAGGTGCTCAACCTCTCGCCCTTCGAGGTGCAATACAACGAAAATCGGGCGTTTTTCACCGAGGGCACCGAGCTGTTTAATAAGGGCGGGCTGTTTTACTCGCGCCGGGTGGGCGGCCAGCCGCTGGGGTTTTATGAGGTAGACGGGCAGCTGCGCGGCCGCACCACCGGCCCCGATGGGCAAATCCGGGAGGGCGAATACGTGGTGAGCAACCCCGGCATTACGCGGCTGCTGAACGCCACCAAAATATCGGGCCGCACCAAAAGCGGGCTGGGCCTGGGCCTGTTCAATGCCCTGAGCAACGACGTGTACGCCACCGTGCAGGACAGCACCACCGGCCAGCGGCGCGAGGTGCTCACGCAGCCGTTTTCCAACTACAACATTTTCGTGCTCGACCAGAGCCTGAAGAACAACTCCTACGTCTCGCTCATCAACACCAACGTCACGCGCAAGGGCAGCACCTACGACGCCAACGTCACCGGCGGCCTGTTCCGCTTCGCCAATAAGGCCAACACCTACGCCCTCAAGGGCCAGGCCAACTACTCGCGCCGCCGGGGCCAGGTGTTTGGCTCGACGGAGCAGATCAACAACCGCGACGGGTACAAATACGACCTGAGGCTGGCCAAAATCAGCGGCAACTGGAACTGGAGCCTGGAGCACGGCATCGAGTCGGACACCTACGACCCGAATGATTTGGGCATTCTGTTCTCCAACAATTCCATCAGTCAGGAGGCATCGGTCAGCTACAACAAATACGAGCCGTTCTGGAAGGTAAACAACCTGCGCACCAACATTGGCCTCTATCAGACCCTGCTCTATAAGCCGACGCGCCGCCAGGATGTGGGCTTCTACTCGGGCTTCAACACCACCTTCACCAAAAATTTCTTCTCGCTGGGAGGCAACCTGGATGGTAGCCTGGTTCAGCACGACTACTTTGAGCCCCGCCGCGAGCCGTTGGGGGAGTACTACGTGCGCGTTCCGGCCAACATTGGGGTGAATGGCTACGGCAGTTCCGATTACCGTAAAAAGCTGGCCTACGACGTAAGTCTGGCCGGTCGGTGGTTCGCCGCCGACGGGCTTCGCACCGGGCGCGACGGGTACGACGTCAACATCAGCCCGCGCTACCGGGCCAACAACCAGCTCACCTTCCGCTACAGCTTCGACTGGTCGCTGCGCCGCAACGAAATCGGCTACGCTGGCGGCCTCAATAAGGGAGAGCCCCAAGACCAGCCGTTCTTCCACAACGACGTGGCCGACGTTATTCTGGGTCGCCGCCGCCGCATCACCACCACCAACACGCTGTCGGCGAACTACACGTTCACCAACCGCATGTCGTTTACCATCCGCACCCGGCACTACGTGAGCGTGGCCCGCTACCGCGACTTTTCGCGCCTGAACCCGGGCGGCGAGGAGCAGGCCGTGGCCTACCAGCGTAACCGCGACAACAGCTTCAATGCCTTCAATGTGGATGCCGTGTTTTCGTGGTGGTTCGCGCCCGGCTCGCAGATAACGGTGGTCTGGAAAAACGCTAATTCCAGCTACCTGGCCGGCGACGAAACGCTGCCGCAGTACTTCACCAACTTCAACAACACGCTCAACACGCCCCACAACAACTCGGTGTCCGTCAAGGTGCTCTACTACCTCGACTACCTGACGCTACGCCCGTAAAAGCGGGGATAAGGGGAGAACCAGCCTTACAGCCCCAGCAGCTCCCCGGCCGCCCCAAAGGCTGATTTACGGCCCTCGCGCACGGCCTGCTCGATGGCGGCCAGTTGCTCGCGCACGGCGGGGCGTTGGTAGAACTGGGTTTCCAGGCTTTGGCGGATGGTTTCGTGCAGCCAATGCAGGTTCTGCTCCTGGCGGCGCTGCTGGAAATAGCCGCTTTCCTGCGTTTGCTGCACGTAGCGCATGATAATTTCCCACACCGTGGGCACGCCCTGGCCGGTAAGCGCCGAGCTGACGGTTACCTCGGGAACCCAGCCGCTGGGCGAGAGCGGGTACAGGTGCAGCGCGTTCTGGTACTCGCGGCGGGCCCGGCGGGCGGCCAGCTCGTTGCCCTGGTCGGCCTTGGTGATGGAGATGGCGTCGGCCATTTCCATGATGCCCTTCTTGATGCCCTGCAGCTCGTCGCCGGCCCCGGCCAGCATCAGCAGCAAAAAGAAATCGACCATGCCGTGCACGGCGGTTTCGCTCTGGCCCACGCCTACGGTTTCCACAAAAATCACGTCGTGGCCGGCCGCTTCGCACAGCAGCAGCGCCTCGCGGGTGCTGCGCGTAACGCCGCCCAGGCTGCGGCCGGCCGGCGAGGGGCGGATGAAGGCCTGCGGATGGGCCGCCAGCTCGTTCATGCGGGTTTTGTCGCCCAGAATGCTGCCGCCGCTGCGCTGGCTGGTGGGGTCGACGGCGAGTATCGCCAGCCGATGGCCCTGCTCGCGCACCAGGTGCAGGCCCAGCGCTTCGATAAACGTGCTTTTGCCCACGCCCGGCACGCCCGTAATGCCCACCCGCACCGAGCGGCCGGCGTGGGGCAGCACCGCATCGAGCACCTGCTGAGCCAGCGCCTGGTCGGAAGGCAAGGTGCTTTCCACCAGGGTAATAGCCTGGCTGAGCCGCACGCGGTTGCCGGCCAGAATTCCCTCACTGTATTCGGAAGCAGAAAAGCGTTTGGGCACGGGGAAAGCAGGGTAGAGCGTTATCTTTGGAGCGGGTGGGAGAATAGTCAAACCAGAAAACAGCTGTCATCCTTCATCTGGCGTCCGCTCCGCTCAGGATGACAGGGCCTTCCCATCTCCCCGCAAGCTACTTCTCCCGCTTCAATTATCGCCCATGAACCGCTTTTCACTCCTGACTGCCGCCGGCCTGCTGGCGCTGCCCGCGGCCGGGTGGGCCCAGAACGAGCTAAGCAACTTTACAGCCACCGGCCGGGGCGGCGTGGCCACCACATTCGCCTCCGATTTTCAGGCCATCGGCATCAACCCGGCCAACCTGGGCCGGCGGGGTGGGGCGCTGGTGGCGTTTACCGTGGGCGAGGCGGGGGCCGGGGTCAGCTCGCAGGCGCTCACGCGCCAGCAGCTGCGCAAGTTCGTGTTCGACACCAACGAGGCCCTCACGCCGGCGCAAAAGCAGGAGTTTGCCCGCGCTTTTACTTCTGATAACGTCGCTAACTTCAGCGCCGACGCCACTACGCTGGGGCTGTCGGTGCAGCTGCCGGTGATTGGGGGCGTGGCCGTGAGCCACCGGCTGCGCACCGCCGGACACGTGGGCCTGAATCAGAACGCGGCCGAAATTGCGTTTCTGGGTCGTGAGGCGCCTATTTACCAGGCCACGGCGGCCGGCAACGTGCCGCTGGTGTCGGAGGTGCTGGCCGGCACCAACCTGCAGCTGACGGCCCTGAGCGAGTTCAATGTGGCCTGGGGCACGCGGGTGCTCGATTTGCCGTTGCTGCAACTTTCGGCCGGCGCTGGCTACCGCTACATCCAGGGCGTGGGCATTATCGATATCCGGGTTGAGCCGGGCGATTTGCGGGCCTACAGCTCCCTCTCGCCGCTGTTCGACGTCAACTACGGCAGCGTAACCACCAACCCCAGCTTCAACCTGAAAACCGGCGCCGGCCTCAGGCCCGTGGGCCAGGGCCACGGCTTCGATGTAGGGCTGGCCGCCGAAGTAGGCAAGGCGGTCCGGCTGGGTTTGGCCGTTACTGATTTGGGCCAGATGACCTGGACCGGCAACCTGCTCACGGCCACCGACCAGAAACTCAAGAAGCTGAAATCGGAGGGCATCGGGAGCTACAACTTCATCAAGGAAGCCGCCGAAATCTTCGCCACCGGCACCGACAGCCTGTTCGAGTACCAGGCCGGTCAGGAGCGCCGCGCCAACCTGCCCACCAAGCTGCGGGCCGGCGCCGGCGTGCGCCTGAGCGAGTACTTCGAAGCCGGCCTCGACGTTACGCTGCCTCTCAACGACGTGGCCGGCAACCTCACCGCGCCTTTCGTGGGGGCGGGCCTCGACTTCAAGCCCACCCGCTGGCTGCGCCTGAGCAGCGGCCTGAGTGGCGGCGCCGGCTACGGTCGCCTGAGTGTGCCGCTGGGCCTCACCATCAGCACCTCGTTCTACGAAGCCGGCGTCAGCACCCGCGACGTGGTGGGGCTGGTGGCTTCCGAAAACCCTTACCTCTCGGCCGCCGCCGGGTTCCTGCGGTTTCGACTGGGTGGTAAGAGCGAGTGAGCTGGTGAAATAACAACGTCATTCAGAGCGCAGCGAAGAATCTCGCGTGCAATGCTAACCCTGACGTCAGGATTTATCATTGCACGCGAGATTCTTCGCTGCGCTCTGAATGACGTTCTGGAGTTCAACACCGAACCGCCTTATTTCGGCTCCGTGATGAAGTTCGGCAGGCCCAATTTGCCGCGGCGGCCACCGAGTTTGAGGCCATCGTCCACGTAAGTAGCCTCGGCGGCGTTGGGATTTTTGATGACGCCCAGGAAGGGGTTGTCTTCGCGCGAGACGTAAATGTTGCCGTCGGGGGCGCGCTGCAGGGAGCCCACTTTGCGGTTGGCCGACTTGCCGATAACCGCGGCCTGGCCGGTTTTTAGGTCAATCTGGTAAATTTGGGCCTGGCCGCCGCCTTCGCCGTTGCTCGAGCCGTAGAGCTTGGAGCCATCTGGCGAAAACTCGACGCCGTAGGCCTCGGGGTAGGGGCCGTAGGAGCGCGGATTGCGCACCTGGCCGGTGCTGCGGTCGAAGTCGAACACCTCGTACTTATTGGCCTCGTGCCACAGAGCCAGGGCCAGCTTGGTGCCGTTGGGCGAGAATTTCATGGCCCCGATGGCGTTGCGGCCGGGGCCGGCGTGCATGCTGCCCACGTTGCTCATCACGGGCCGGCCCGCCACGCCGTCGGGCGTTACGAGGTAGCTCACGAAGGCGTTGGAGTTCCAGCGGTGGGCCACCACCCACACGTCGCGGCCGTTTTGGTGGCGCACGGCGGCCAGCTTCTCGGCCACCGGCGCCACGAGCAGGGCGTTGAGGCGCACCAGGTCGCCGAGGCCGTTGTCACGGGTCATGTCGAGGGTGGAATAGCGCAGGCCGTTGGGGCCACCCTGGGCGCTGGTGGTGAAGATGTAAAAGATGTTGCCGCTGCCGGGGTCGGGCACAATCAGGGCGCTTTGGGTGCTGGAGCCCGAGCCCATCAGCTTGCGGCCGTTGGGCATGATTTGGTGCTGGCGGTTGAACACGTTCTCGCCGTTGGTGTAGAATAGCAGCTGGCCCTGCTTATTGGTGGCCACCGCCGAGCCTTCGTAAGTGGCCATTTTGCTGGTCAGCAGCGGCGTGGGCGTCCCACCATCGGCCGGAAACTGCAGGCCCGCCTGCTGCCCGAACAGCCAGATGGACTGCTCGCGTTGGGCCAGGGCCGCGCCGGGCAGCAGCAGGGACAGAAGCAGCGGCAGCAGCGCGAATCGGAAAGAAGCAGAAGTTTTCATACGCAGGTTAAACGGAATATCATGCCAAATTGGGGTGAGGAGGTGATGGAGTAACAGGCGTGTCATTCAGAGCGAAGCGAAGAATCTCGCGTGCAATGGTAAATCCTGTCGTCGGAAATTACTTTGGCACGCGAGATTCTTCGCTCCGCTCAGAATGACACGCCTGTTACTCTATCACCTCCTCACTTCCTCACCCCATCACCTCCTCACAGCCCCCACTCGCCGGCCAGCAGGCGCGGCAGCAGCGGCTGCAGAATGCGGTAGCTGGCGCCCCACAGCGGGTAGCGGCCCGCCGGACCAACCCGGTAGAAGGGCACCCGCCGCGGCCCCGGCCAGCCAGATTGCTCCCAGATTTCCTCCGTGTGCGTGGCCGGATCGGCGAGGTGGCGCAACGGAATTTCCAGCACCTCGTCCACCTCCGAAACCTGCCGCTGCCAGGCCGCCGGCCGCACGATGCGGCCCAGAAACGGGCTGATGCGGAAGCCCGAGGGCACCGGCACGGTGGGCAGCGTCGCCAGCAACTGCACGCTGGCGGGCGGCAAACCAATTTCCTCGAAGGCCTCGCGCCGGGCCGTGGCCCACAAATCGGCGCCGTCTTGGGGTTCGGGCTTGCCACCGGGGAAAGCCAGCTGCCCGCCGTGCACGCCAAAGGCCGTGCGCCGCACCATCACCACCTGCAGCTCGCCGGCCGCGTCGCGGAAGACCGGCACGAGTACGGCCGCAGCGCGCAGGTTGGATGGAATGGGAAAGTCGTGGATGGACAGCAGCTCGGGCATGGCGCAAGGTACGGCCGGGGCCCGGAAGCAGTTCGCGCCGCCGGCCGCAGCGGGCCTGGGCACCCCGGCGGCCGGGTTTGCGTTAGCGACGTATGCTGTTCCGATTTCTACTGTTGCTAAACCTGCTCATGTTGCCGCCGGCCCTCCCCGCATCCGCCCAGTCCGCCCCCAGCCTCGAAGCCACGTTGAAAGCCGCCCGCTGGCGGCAGCGGGTGCTGCTGGTGTGCGCCCCCACCGCCGCCGATGCGCAACTGCGGCGGCAACGCGCGCTGCTAACCGCCGCCCGCTCCGGCCTCACCGAGCGCGACCTGCTGGTACGGGAGCTACTACTGCCCGACTTATCGGCTGCCGACCGCCAGTACCTGCAGCGGCTGGGGGCAGGTTCCGCTGCATTTCAGGTGCTGCTCATCGGCAAAGATGGCGGCGTAAAGCGGCGCGACACTGCGCCCGTAAAGCCCGAAACCCTGTTCGGCACCATCGACCAGATGCCCATGCGCCGGCAGGAGATGAAGGGGGAGAAATAAGATGTGAGAGGTGAGAAGAGAGCGGCTCTGTCATCCTGTTTAGGGAGGGACCTTAGTACTTAGTACGCTTGCACAAGCTGTCATTATACTTACCACGATTATCTGAGCATAACAGGACCCTTCTTTCGTCAGGATGACAGCCGGTTCCGTTTGCCACTACTCACTACTCACTACTCACTACTCACTACTCACTACTCACTACCCTAAATGAACCAAGCTGCGCTCTTTGACTTCCTCACTGACCTCGCCCTGCACAACGACCGGGAGTGGTTTCAGGCCCGCAAGCCCACCTACGACCAGCTGCGGAGTGAGTTTGAGGCGCTGGTGGGGCAGATTCTGGCAGCGCTGGCTGCCGAGGAGCCGGCGCTGGCCACGCTGGAGGCCAAGAAGTGCATCTTCCGCATTTACCGCGACGTGCGGTTCTCCAAGCGCAAAGACCCATACAAAACCCATTTTAGCGCCTACTTTGCGGCCGGGGGCAAGCAGAGCGCCGGGCCCGGTTACTACTTCCAGCTCGGCCCCAACGGCCAGACGCTGATAGCGGGCGGCATCTACCAGCCCGAGAAGGAGCAGCTGGCCCGCATCCGCCAGGAAATCGACTACAACGGCCCGGCCCTGCACCGCATCCTGGCGGCCCCCGCCTTCCAAAAGCTCTACGCCGGCCTCGACGGCGAGCAGCTCAAGCGCCCGCCCGCCGGCTACCCCGCCGACCATCCCGACCTGGCCCTGCTCCGCCACAAAAGCTTCGTCGTGTCGCACCCCGTGCCCGATGCGGAGGCCCGCCGCCTCAATCTGGCCGAGTACGTACCCGCCGCCTTTTGCACCATGCGCCCGTTCACTGAGTTTTTGCGGGAAGCGGTGGAGGGGTAAGTTTGGGGTGGAGTAAGAACATCTGTCATCCTGAGCGGAGCGAAGGACCTTACCACGCCAGAACGAATACAGCAACGATTCGTGCTTCCGTAAGAAGGTCCTTCGCTGCGCTCAGGATGACAGTATATTTACCCCATTCCTCCTCACCTCCATCACCTCCTCACCCCAAAAATGCCCTACGATTACGATGTGCTGATAGTGGGGGCGGGGCCGGCGGGCGCGGCCTGCGCGCTGGGGCTGGCCGGCAGCGGGCTGCGGGTGGGGCTGCTCGATAAGGCCCAGTTCCCGCGCGACAAGGTGTGCGGCGACGCCATTCCGAGTCCCGCCCTCAAGGCCCTCACGCGCCTCAACCCGGCCTGGGCCGCCGAGCTGCGCGACCTCACGGCCGGCCACCGCACCGATATGCGCACCAGCCGCCTCGTGTCGCCGGCCGGCACCGGCGTGAGCGTGCACTGGCAGGCGCCGGCCTTCAACTCGCCGCGGCTGCAGTTTGATGACGCCCTGCTCACGCTCGTGCGCCGCCATACGGCCACCGCCATCCGCGAGAACAGCTCCGTGAAGTCCGCCGCGGCCGATGCGCACGGCGCCAGCGTACAACTCGCCGACGGCACCCGGCTCACGGCCCGGCTGCTCGTCGGCTGCGACGGGGCGCACTCGGCCGTGGCCCGCGCCCTGGCCCCGTTTCCGCTCGACCGCACCCGGCACTGCGCCGCCGTGCGGGCCTACTTTGAGGACGTGCAGGACGTGCCCGCCACTACCAGCGACTTTCTGTTTCTGGGCCGCTACCGGGCCGGCTACTGCTGGGTGTTTCCGGTGGGCGCGGGCCGCTTCAATGTGGGCTTTGGGATGCTGTCGTCGGATGTGGCCCGCCAGAAACTCGACCTGAAACAAGTGCTCCAGGAGCTGCTCGAAACCCACCCGCACCTGGTGCCCCGCTTCGCCCAGGCCCGCCAGCTGACGCCCATTCAGGGTTTCGGGCTGCCGCTGGGCGGCTCGGGGCGGCCCCTCACCGGCCCCCGCGCCCTGCTCTGCGGCGACGCGGCCGCCCTTATCGACCCGCTGCAGGGCCACGGCATCGACACGGCCGTTATCAGCGGGTTGCTGGCCGCCGAACACGCCGCCCGCTGCTGCGCCGCCGACACCTTCGGCCCCGCTGATTTGGCGCCCTACGCCGCCGCCGTGCAGCGCCGCCTGGGCCGCGAGCTGGCCCGCCGCTACCGCCTCATGCGCCTGCTGGCCCGCGCACCCTGGCTGGTCGAGGGCGCCTTCCGCGCCGCCCAGTGGCCCCCGCTGCGCCGGTTGCTGGTGCGGGCGATGGGGTAATTTTGGGTAAGTGAGGGGAGGAGGATAGAGGGCAATGGGGTGTGATGTTTGGGAGGCGCTGTCATCCTGAGCGGAGCGAAGGACCTTATCCAGTCAAAACGAGTTGTTGCTACAGCCGTACTTGCAGGATAAGGTCCTTCGCTCCGCTCAGGATGACAGTATCTTTAACTACTCACCCCCATCACCCCCTTACTTCATCACCCTCCTCACCCCATCACCCAAAAATGGATTTCACTTCCTCCCGCCCCGAAGACCTGCTGTTTCAGGCCGCCCGCCAGGGCGACACGGCCACCATTAGCCAGCTGCTGACTGACGGCGTTGATGTAAACGCCCGCGACGGGCGCGGCTTCACGGCCCTCATCCTGGCCGCCTACGACAACCACCTGGAAGCCACCCGCACCCTGCTCGAAGCCGGCGCCGACCCCAACGTGCACGATGCCAGCGGCAACACCGCCCTGATGGGCGTGGCCTTCAAGGGCTACCCCAATGTGGCCCAGCTGCTCATCGAGCACGGCGCCGACCTCAACGCCCGCAACGGCAATGAGGGCACGGCCCTCATGTTCGCCACCCTCTTCGGTCGCCACAACATGCTGCCCATCCTGCTGCAGGCCGGCGCCGATGCCACCCTGCGCGACGTGCGCGGCCTCTCGGCCCGCGACCTGGCCCTGCAGCAAGGCAACGACCACGCCCTGACCGTGCTGCCCGAGTAAGGCCAGCAGATCAGACGCCCAAGCCGTTTTTCAGCCCCAGCGGGGCGACATATCGGTAGCAGACACCGGGTGATAAAGTGCCAGAGCCCCAGCGGGGCGACACAATCGGCTCAACGATTGGTGTCGCCCCGCTGGGGCTTTCAGCAACAGATTGCTAATCAGGCTACCGATATGTCGCCCCGCTGGGGCTCTGGCACTTTATCACCCGGTATCCGCTACCGATATGTCGCCCCGCTGGGGCTAAAAAGCGGCCTGGGCATACGCGCTATCGGCTTTTGTGTAGCTCCTTCGCTTTGCTCAGGATGACAGGGCAGGGGGCAACCGCTCAGCTGCTGGCCGAATCGGCGAGGCGGTAGAGACGCTGCTTCACGGCATCGGAGGCAAACACGATTTTGGCGGCCCGGCTTACCTGCTGGCCGAAGGCGTAGGCCGCATTCTGGCGGCGCACGTACTCGTCGGAGCCCTCGGTGTTGGTGCCTTTGCGGATTTCCTGGTCGGTATCGGCCCGTTCGAGGTCCTGGGTTACCTGGGCCAGGGCGGCCAGCTTATCGGGCCCGAAGCCGTGGGGAGCCAGCTCGGCCTGGTCGCGGGTGGCGCTGGCGAGGGCGGCGCTCAGCAGCGCCCGCATCTTGTCGTGCTTCTGGCGGGCGCCGGGGTACTGGGCCTTGCCATACTGGTCGAGGCGGCCGGCATTGTTGGGGAAAGCCTGCTCGACGTAGTAAAATAGCTGCTGCACCTGGGTGCGGGCGTGGTCCATGAGCGTTTCCACCGTCTGGGTGTCCTCCCTGAGGTCGCCGCGCAGCGTGGTGCCCGAGGTGGCCTGGTCGGCCGCATCGAGCGCCGCGGCCCACTGCGTGCCGAAGGCAGCGGTAAGGGCGGGGTTGAAGGCGGTGAAGGCGGCCAAATCGTTGAGGTAATGGCCGTGCATCGTGCGCATGCGCTGCCGCATCTCGCTGTCGGGTTGGTCGTACTGCCGTTCGGTGGGCTTCTTCATAGAAGGAGGAAATAGAAAGTGGGAAGAACTACTGGCTCAACAGTACTAAAAAGCTGACTAAGAAGCAATACGCCGGCCAGTATCGCTGCCGCAAGCGACCTTCCGGAAGGCGTGAATACCTTGCCGGACGCCGTGAACGACCTTCCGGAAGGCGTGCCCGGCTCGCCGGAAGCCGGGAATGCTTGGCCGAACACCGGGAACAACCTTCCGGAAGCCGGGATCGACTTCCCGGCGAGCGTGAATGACCTGCCGACGGGCGTGAACCATCTTCCGGGAGGCGTGAACGACCTTCCGGGAGGCGGGAGCAGCCATCCGATGGGCACAAACGAAACCGGCCCACCAAAAGGCGGGCCGGCAGCTGATTCAGGCAATCGTGGCGGCATCCAGCGCCGCCCGGCCCGCCACGGGCGCGGGCAGCCGGGTGCGGCGCAGCAGTTGCACCAGCGCCGGGGGCAGTGCAGCCACCGTGAGCGGCACCGCCGGCCGGGCCACCAGCCGGTAATGCGCATCGGTGGGGGTGTGCAGGTCGGTTTTGGCGAACGAGAATAGCCCGCGCCGGGCGTAGCGAGCCGCGCCCGAGGCTTCGGCGGCGTTGGTCCCCTGCGCCAGTTGCGCCGCCCCGGTTTCCGGCCGCGTCAGGAAATGCTGGTGCAGCGCCAGCAAATCGGCCTGCGAAGCCGCCACCGACTCCGGCAATACCCCGCCGCCCGACGCTATGTGCAGGATATGGCCCTCGGGGTCGGTGGCGAACCAGTCAATGTCAGCGTCGATTTGGTCGTGGTCGGGGATGGGCATGATAAGATTTTAGCGGGTTACCTGTAGCCATCCGCGTATGGAAGGCTGAGTATGATGCTGCAGGTGATAAAAATAATTTCCTGCAGGTAATTCTTTCGCATTCCAGTCCTGTTGGTAATTTTCATTAATGTACACTTGTTTGCCCCAGCGAGAATAAATACGCAATTGCCAAGGGCCAACAGGTAGGCCTACTATGCGGAATACATCATTCTTCCCGTCTCCATTAGGAGTGATGATATTAGGAATAAAAAATATATCTTTACCAATAGGGCTAGTAGGCAAGGGTAAACAAGAAGGATTGGAGTATGGCCGTTTATTTGCATCTAGCTTAGCTATATACATGTCAAGGCTGCCAAGGCTTGTTAGTGTAAACTGATCGAAATAACGGGTATATTCAAAATAGCCTGTGGACAATAACTCGCCCTTTGGAGTAGCCGCCAAGTCTGAAATAAGGTTACCTGCAGAACGCGACCATAGCATCGATCCGCTAGGGCAATAAGATATTATATGATTATTAAATGTACTTGTCCCATCATTAGTGTTTAATGTGGGCATTCCTATTAGTTGCGCATAGGTATAAATGTTGCCTTCATAATCCGTGCTCAAACCAGAAATAATATCAGATTCACACGTAACATTCGGCGAAAAAGTAAAATTTCCTCCTAATTGTTGACTCCATTGTAAGTTGCCATCGGAGGTAAATTTAAGAATCAGTACATCAGAATTAGAGCTCGTCTGCGGACCGTTAACAGTGAATTTATGGTTAGCGTGGGAAATGGTTTTGTGAAAGGAAATAGCAAGTATAATATTTCCAATTCTATCAAGAGTCAATCCGTTGCATGTCTCAACCCCTAAGCCAATAAAAGGCTTAACCCAGATCGGATTACCTTGAGAATCGAATTTAGCTATGTATATGTCCTCCTCATTTAGTGCTGGCGCGGGATCAGGCAAAGCCGTACTGCCTAATATGAATCCTCTACGATATCTCCCCACCAGATAAATTTGCCCGGTAGAAGTAACGGCAATATTCTTGTCGTTTAAACCAGAATTATATTTAGTTGTTCCTATGTCGCTTTTAACCCATTGTATAACGCCCTGTGTATTATATTTAGCTATAAACATATTTCCATTGAAATTTGAATTTGATATAAGATGGTCAAAACGGGTTGAACTACTTATAATACCTGATAAGTAGACATTGCCGCTGCCATCAGTAGCCACGCTATTACTTGTAGCTACGTATCCATCAAGTCCATAAGCAAATCTTACCCATACGGTATTTCCTTGTGAGTTGAATTTAGCTAAAAAAAGTCCGCCTTGTCCGGGATTTCTGGCAATCGTACTTGATCCAATAACTACATCTACACCGGTATTTAACACTCCAGTTATATAAGCTGCACCTGTTTCATCAACACATAAACCATGTACTGATTCATGGAGTGCTCCTCCTGCTTGCTGAATCCACAGAAGATGGCCTTGACTATTATACTTTGCCAAATAGATATCATAACTACCCCGACTAGTTAGTGTATTATTTCCAAAAGTTGAAGTGCCAGAAAATATCCCTGCTATAAATATGTTTTCGGAGGCATCTAGTGCTATGTGATAACCTCGGTCATCCCCTGTGCCGCCATTGGACTTAGCCCATAAGTAAGCAGGTAACTGTTGCGCCTGAGCTACATTAATAATGCTGCCGGAAAAACATATTAACGCTAAAAGTATTTTAGACAAAAATATATATTTTACCATGTGTGCTGAATTAAAGACGGTGGTCTAAAATAAAATAAAGTGATGTGCTACTTGTTTACTAATAGCGAGACTGGCTTGCTACGTTGCTATGAGGGAATTCTGAGCACAACTGTAAAACGCCATATCGCTCCACTTTAGTCTGCTGCCTGATCAAATTCACTTCACCGATTTACTCCCCCAGCTTCCCCAGAATCTCCTGGGCAGCTACGGCAATGACGGTGCCGGGGCCGTAGACGCCGGCCACTCCGGCATCGAAGAGAAACTGGTAGTCCTGGGCTGGGATGACGCCGCCGGCAATGACGAGGATATCTTCGCGGTCGAGCTGCTTGAGCTCCGCGAGCAGCTGCGGAATCAGGGTTTTGTGGCCGGCGGCCAGACTGCTCACGCCTACTACGTGCACGTCGTTTTCGGCGGCCTGACGGGCTACCTCGTCGGGGGTCTGGAACAGGGGCGCAATGTCCACGTCGAAGCCCACGTCGGCGAAGGAGGTGGCAATGATTTTGGAGCCCCGGTCGTGGCCGTCCTGGCCCATTTTGGCCACCAGCATGCGGGGGCGGCGGCCCTCGCGCCCGGCAAATTCGTCGGCCATCTCGCGGGCCTTGGCAAACTGCTCGTCGTAGCTCATCTCCTGCGAATAAACCCCCGAAATAGCCCGGATAGTGGCCTGGTGGCGGCCGTACACCTTCTCCAGCGCATCCGAAATCTCGCCCAGCGTGGCGCGGGCGCGGGCGGCCTCCACGGCCAGGGCCAACAAGTTGACCTCACCCCCCGGCCCCCTCTCCTCAGGAGAGGGGGAGCCAGTCGATTCAGTTCTGATGAGTCCGTCAGGCTCCCCCTCTCCCGGAGGGGAGGGGGATGGGGGGTGGGGTGCGCCAGCCGCCTCCGTGAGGGCCGCCAGCGCCGCTAGCACGGCGGCTTCGTCGCGGTTGGCTTTGGTATGCTGCAGGCGGGCAATCTGCGACTCGCGCACGGCGGCGTTGTCGATGTCGAGCACGTCGATTTGCTGCTCCTCGCTGGGGCGGTAGCGGTTCACGCCCACCACAATTTCCTTGTTCGAGTCGATGCGGGCCTGTTTGCGGGCGGCGGCCTCCTCGATGCGCATCTTGGGCAGGCCGGTTTCGATGGCCTTGGCCATGCCGCCCAGTTCCTCCACCTCATTCATCAGGGCCCAGGCTTTGTCGGCCAGCTCGTGGGTGAGGGTCTCCACGTAGTAGGAGCCGCCCCAGGGGTCTACCACGCGGGTAACGTCGGTTTCGTGCTGCAAATACAACTGGGTATTGCGGGCAATGCGGGCCGAGAAATCGGTGGGCAGGGCAATGGCCTCGTCGAGGGCGTTGGTGTGCAGGCTCTGGGTGCCGCCGAGCACGGCGGCCAGCGCCTCTACGGCCGTGCGGGCCACGTTATTGAACGGGTCCTGCTCGGTGAGCGAGTAGCCCGAGGTCTGGCAGTGCGTGCGCAACGCCAGGCTTTTCTGGTTCTGGGGGTTGAACTGCTGGATGAGCTTGGCCCACAGCAGCCGCCCTGCCCGGAGCTTGGCAATTTCCATGAAGTGGTTCATGCCAATGGCCCAGAAAAACGACAGCCGGGGCGCGAAATCATCAATCTTGAGCCCGGCGGCCAAGCCGGCCCGCACGTACTCCAGGCCGTCGGCGAGGGTGTAGGCCAGCTCGATATCGGCCGTGGCGCCGGCCTCCTGCATGTGGTAGCCCGAGATGCTGATGGAGTTGAACTTGGGCATGCGCTCGGCCGTGTAGGCGAAGATGTCGGCAATGATGCGCATGCTCGGCAGCGGCGGGTAGATGTAGGTGTTGCGCACCATGAACTCCTTCAGAATATCGTTCTGAATGGTGCCCGCCAGCTTCTCCGGCCCCACGCCCTGTTCCTCGGCCGCCACAATATAAAAGGCCATAATGGGTAGCACGGCCCCGTTCATGGTCATGCTCACCGACATCTGGTCGAGCGGAATCTGGTCGAACAGCAGCTTCATATCCTCCACCGAGTCGATGGCCACGCCGGCCTTGCCCACGTCGCCCACCACGCGCGGGTGGTCGGAGTCGTAGCCCCGGTGGGTGGCCAGGTCGAAGGCCACGCTCAGGCCCTTCTGCCCGCCGGCCAGGTTGCGGCGGTAGAAGGCGTTGCTTTCCTCGGCCGTGCTAAAACCGGCGTACTGGCGCACGGTCCAGGGTTTCTGCACGTACATCGAGCTGTAGGGCCCCCGCAGGTAGGGCGCCACGCCCGCCCCAAACCCCAGGTGGTCGAGGTGCTGCACATCGGCGGCGGTGTAGAAGGGCTTTAGGTTGATGCCTTCG
Source organism: Hymenobacter aerophilus DSM 13606 (assembly GCF_000382225.1). Taxonomy (GTDB): domain Bacteria; phylum Bacteroidota; class Bacteroidia; order Cytophagales; family Hymenobacteraceae; genus Hymenobacter; species Hymenobacter aerophilus. The sequence continues at coordinate 14,586 of NZ_KB907827.1, read as the reverse complement.
GGCGTGGCAACCGTAGCGTCGGAAGCGGGAGCCGGCGCGGGCAGCTGGGCAGCGTCGTAGGGTATCTGGGAGAAGTCGGGGTGCATGTGGGAAGGGTATTTAGTAGCGAGCTACTCACTAATACTTGGACTGTAATCCTGGAAGAAGATTTCCTTCGCCCAAGGAAGCTGTCTGGTTTCTCGCCAGCACTTATGCACAGCTTCGGCGCAATACAGGGTTCGGCTTATGCCAACAGAATCAGCAAAATTTGCAAACTGTGAAAAGCCATTTGATTGATAAAGTTTCTTTTCCACAGTGCTATAAAAGCCATATTGATGCTTGAAACTGTCATGGAAAACAATGAATTCTTGCTCGTAGTTGATAGAGTCGGCACTAAAATTCACGTTATACTGAAAATTCCATTCGCGGCAGCAATCAGCTGTAACTAACTTATACGGTGCAATAATTGGAATTTACCAGACATCATCTGGTAAATCATTATCTATATAAAAGCGCGATGATGCGGGTTCTTGACGGAGATAAAGAACTGCTGCCGCTGCTATTATTGGCAATGAGAGTAATCCGACTAATAACTTGCTGGTAACTCTCATAGGCTTTTAGTCTACAGATGATTTTGTGAACTAAAATTTAGCTAATGATTATTCACTTCTAACTCTTAATAGGTCTCCCCTGCAAGCGGGCCAATACGTCTTCGGTGCTGTAGCCTTCCACCGTAAACTCCTTCAGCCCGAATACCTGCACGGCTTCCTGCATGGTGGCCAGATCGGCCGTGAGCAGCGCGGGCGGAATAAAGCCAGCCTCATCGAGCGGAACGCCGTTGATGGTGCGGGCCAGCCGGCCGAACTGCAGGGGCGTGGCGTACATGAGCGTGGCCTGCTCGGCCGAGGAAAACAGCACCGACAGCGTGCCCTCGGGATGCGCGTGCTGTAGCTCGGGCCGCTCGGTGGCGGGCAACGTGCGCAGGAAAGATTCGAGGATGATTTCGTTCGTGTGGGTGCCCAGCAGCACCAGCGCCGCCCGCTTCTTTTTCAGCTCGCGCCGCTCGAAGTGCAGGGCCGTGGCCAGCCGCAGCACCTCGGTGGGGTAGGTGGCGCGGGTGGTATCGAAGGTAGGGCTGCGCAACAGGCGCTTGGGGTTGAAATCGAACTGCTCCTGGGCGTTCTGGTAACGGTTGGTGCCTACTACCACCTGCTCGCCGGTGGCAATGCGCCGGAACTGCGTCTGGGCCGCCTCGTGCAGCAGCGCCAGTACCCGGCCGGTAGCGGCGGGCAGTCCGCCGGCTTCTTCGAGCTGCTGGAACAGGGCCCAGGCCTCGCGGGCCAGCGTGTCGGTGAGGGTTTCGAGGTAGTAGGAGCCGGCGGCCGGGTCCTGCACCTGGCCCAGGTGGGCCTCCTCGCGCAGCAAAACGGGTAGGTTGCGGGCCAGCCGCTCGGCAAACTCGTTGGGCTCGTGAAACAGGCTGTCGAAGGTGCCCACGCTCACGGCATCGGCCCCGCCCAGCACCGCGCTCATAGCCTCGGTGGCGTGGCGCAGCAGGTTGGTGTGCGGGTCGAGGGTGGTCTGGCTCCAGGTGGCGGTGCTGGCGAAAATCGTGAGCTGTTGGGCCGCCTCGGCTGACAGCCCGTAGGCGTGCAGCAGCGTGGCCCACAGCCGGCGCAGGGCCCGCAGCTTGGCAATTTCGAAGAAGTAGTTGGGCGCCACGGCCACGTGCAGGTGCAGCGCGGCGGCCACTTCGGCCACGGTCAGCTCGTCGGTGGGCAGCTGGCTGAGGTAGTGGGCGGCCGTGCTCAGGGCGAAGGCAAGCTGCTGGGTGGCCGTGGCCCCGCGGTTGCCGTAGTAGGCCACGTCCAGCCCTAAGGCCCGGAACTCGGGCCAGGCGCGGCTGGCAAGCAGCGCGGCCCGCAGCTCATCCTGCTGCGAAACCAGGTCGGGCACGTGGTGGGTGATGGGGTCGAGCACCAGAAAGCCGCGCAACGGCCCTGCGGCAGCTACGGCCAGCCGCGCCAGCAGCCCGGCCGCGCCACGCCGCAGCGAGTAGCCCACGTAGGTATCGGCCAGCGGCAGCTGCTGCGCCAGGTACTCGGCGTCGAACTCATCGGCCTGGGCCAGCACGAAGTGGGCGCCTTGGGCTCCGAGCTTTAGTGCCGCGGCGGCCCTATCAATGGCTTCGTGGCCGCGGCTGGTGGCCGGCACCGCGTAGGTAGGCACGTTGCGCCAGCCGCGGCCGGCTGGCCGCACCAGCGGCGCGGGCGCGCCGCCCAGCTGCGCCAGGGCTTCCTGGTGATAGAAGGGTTCCACCGTAAAGCCGTCGGGCGTGGGCCAGCGCAGGGTGGCCGGGTCCTGGCCCTTCAGGTCGCGGGCCAGGCGTGCCTGCCACTGGGCGGTGGTCAGGGGTTGAAATTCGGGAAAGGAAACCGGCGCGGGTTGCGGCGAATCGGCCATGGGGCAGCGGGGTGGGGTGGGAAATAGCGCACCCGAAGGCGCGGGTTAAAGATAGGGGGTAAGGGCCGGAAATCGGGTTTGGCGCGGGAAATTGCCAGCCTGTGGCTCGGCGGTCTGACAAATGGCCACCGCTATATAACGGTAGCTTCAATCGGAACATAAAATCGTTTGACGAATAGCAAGGAACTGCCGAACGCGCCCAACTACGCCCGCGGTGGCTTACCTTTGCAGCCCGCTTTCCTGTCTGCGGCCAACTTGCCAATGCGTACTCTTCGTTCCTCCATTGCCGCCCTGGGCCTGCTGGCCACCGTGGCCCTCACGCCGGCCTGCCAGCGGGCCGCCTACCAGCCCCAGGCCCGGCTGGCCCCCATCACGGCGCAGCCGCTCGGCAAAGCTATTCCCGACGACGCCCGCGCCACGGCCACCATTGCGCCCTACCGCGAGAAAGTGGTGTCGCAGATGACGACCGTGTTGGGCAACGCTCCGGTGGCCCTGACCAAGAAATCGGGCGAGTCGCTGCTGTCGAACTTCGTGGCCGATTTGCAGCGCACCGAGGCCAGCAAGGCGCTGGGGCGGCCCATTCCGCTGGGCGTGATGACCAACGGCGGCCTGCGGGCGCCCATTCCGGCCGGGCCCGTTACGGTGGGCACGGTGTTCGAGCTGATGCCGTTTGAAAACCAGCTGGTCGTGCTCGATGCGCCCGGCGCCGTAGTGCAGCAGCTCTTCGACTATGCAGCCCGCACCAAAATGGCCGTTTCGGGGGCCACGTTCACAGTTACCCCGGAGGGCAAGCCCGGCGCCATCCTCATCGGCGGCCAGCCCTTCGATGTCAGCCGCAACTACGCCATTGCCATTTCCGACTACCTGGCCGGCGGCGGCGACGCCATGGCGTTCTTCAAGCCGCTCAAGCCCGAGGGTACCGGCGTGCTGCTGCGCGATGCCATCATGACCTACATCAAGGAGCAAACGGCCCAGGGCAAACCCGTGCAGGCCACCATCGAAGGAAGAATCACAGATTCGCGCTGATTCTAAAGCTGATTCTGCTAATTAGGCAGTAGCCTGCTGGCTGTGCAGCAGCGAAAAGTCAATCGGACGAGCCTGCTTTGGTCGATTGTAAACTTCCTGCACTTTCACTTTCAGGTGCTCAGTCTGCCTTTCCTAGATCTTTTTACTCATTTAAGATGAATGCTGACTTTTGAATCAGCGTCATCCTCCCTAAATCAGCGAAAATCAGTGATTAACCGGCGCGAATTTCTGAAGTACACCGGCCTGGGCGTTGCCTCGCTGGGCGTGATGGGCGCGGCCTCGGTACCGGCGCTGGCCGGCGCCGACGACAAGGCGGTGCGCCTGACCATTCTGCACACCAACGACATGCACTCGCGCATCGAGCCGTTCCCCGACAATGCCGCGCAGTGGGCCGGTATGGGCGGCATGGCCCGGCGCGCGGCGCTGGTGGCCCAGGTGCGCCAGCAGGAGCCCAACGTGCTGCTGCTCGACTCAGGCGACATCTGGCAGGGCACGCCCTACTTCAACTTTTTCCAGGGCGAGCTGGAGTTCAAGCTCATGAGCCAGATGGCCTACGACGCCAGCACGCTCGGCAACCACGACTTCGACAACGGCCTGGAGGGCCTGCACAAGCAGCTGCCCAACGCCACGTTCCCCTTCCTGAGCGCCAACTACGACTTTTCGGACACAATCTTGGCCGGCCGCTTCCAGCCCTACAAGGTGTTCGAAAAGCAGGGTGTGCGCATCGGCGTGTTCGGCATGGGCATCGAAATGGCCGGGCTGGTGGAAGACAAGAACTTCGGCGCCACCAAGTACCTCGACCCCGGGGCCGTGGCCCGCGACATGGTGACGCGCCTGCGCGGCCCCGAGCGTTGCGACCTGGTTATTTGCCTTTCGCACCTGGGCTACAAGTACGCCAGCGACAAAATTGACGACCGCAAGCTGGCCGCGCAAGTAGCCGGCATCGACCTGATACTGGGCGGCCACACGCACACGTTTCTAGACAAGCCCGAGCCCATTGCCGGCCCCGGCGGCCACACCACGCTCATCAACCAGGTGGGCTGGTCGGGCATCAACCTGGGCCGCATCGACTTCGCCTTCAACCGCAAAAACCGCCGGCCCACGGTGGCTGCTACGGCCGTGCTTCCGGTTTCGGTAGCGTAGATTGAAGGCCGGATTACGGATGTGTTAAAATGGGATGAAATACAAGCCTGCCCGGGGTTTTTTGTCTCCTGAGTTTTCCACATTTTTGTCTCCCCCTGAAAAAAAGGCGGCCCGGCGCTGCCCGCTTTGCCCCATTCTGTCCTCACCCGCACGCCCGTTGCTTTTGCCCTGTTTAGTTGATGTCGAAGGATTGCCATACGGTTTGGGCTAATTGTCTTCGCGTCATCAAATCAACGATTGGTGAGCAGAGCTACCGCACATGGTTTCAGCCCATTGTGCCGGTACAGCTCCACAATAACGTGCTCCTGATTCAGGTGCCGAGCACGTATTTCTACGAGTTTCTGGAGGAGCACTACGTCGAGGAGCTCAAGCGGGCCATCCATCAGGAGCTGGGCGTGGAAGGGCGGCTGGAGTACAGCATTGTGGTCGACCAGGGCAACGCCCAGCAGAAGCCGCGCACGCTCAACCTGCCCACTGCCCACCGCGCCGCCGGCCCCGTGGCCTCCACTACGCCCGCCGCCGCCTCGCTGGCCCAGAGCGCCCAAACGTCTTCGGCCCGTAACACAGCCGCGGCTTCGGTGCGGCCCGCCCCGGCCCCCAACATCCTGCGCAACCCGTTCGAGGCCAGCAAAAGCATCGACCGCGACTATCTAAAGTCGCAGCTCAACGCTACCTACACCTTCGAAAACTACATCGAGGGCGACTGTAACCGCCTCTCGCGCTCGGCCGGGCTGGCCGTGGCCAACAAGCCCGGCACCACCAGCTTCAACCCGCTGATGATTTACGGCGGCGTGGGCCTGGGCAAAACCCATTTGGTGCAGGCCATTGGCAACCACATCAAGGCCACGAACACCGACAAGTTCGTGCTCTACGTGTCGGCCGAGAAGTTCACCAACCAGTTCATTGAAAGCCTGCGCTCTAACCAGGTGCAGGACTTCGCCAACTTCTATCTGCTGGTCGATATCCTGATTCTCGACGACGTGCAGTTTCTGTCGGGCAAGGACAAGACGCAGGAGATGTTCTTCCACATCTTCAACCACCTGCACCAGGCCGGCAAGCAGATTGTGATGACCTCCGACCGCCCCCCGCGCGATTTGGTGGGCCTCGAAGACCGGCTGCTCTCGCGCTTCAAGTGGGGCCTGACGGCTGATTTGCAGAGTCCCGACTTCGAGACGCGGATGGCCATCATCCAGAACAAGATGCAGCAGGATGGCATCGACATTCCGCCCCAGGTAGTGGAGTACCTGGCCCACTCGGTGAACACCAACGTGCGCGAGCTGGAAGGCGTGCTGATTTCGCTGGTGGCCCAAAGCAGCCTCAACCGCCGCGAAATCGACCTCGAAATGGCCAAGCAGGCCCTGCGCCACATCATCGAGGAAGTGGAGGCCGAAGTCAACCTCGACTTCATTCAGAAAACCTGCGCCGAGTATTTCAGCGTGCCGCTGGAGCTGCTGAAGGCCAAAACGCGCAAAAAGGAAGTGGTAACGGCCCGGCAGGTAGCCATGTACTTCGCCAAGGAGCACACCAGCCACTCGCTTAAAAGCATCGGCCACCACTTCGGTGGCCGCGACCATAGCACCGTCATCCACTCGGTGCAAACCGTTTCCGACCTCATCGATTCCGACAAATCGTTCCGCGGCACCATCGTGGAACTGCGCAAGAAATTCGCCGGCAGATAGGTGAATAAGCTGCCAGCCTCAAGCTACAAGCTACAAGTCTGACGGCCTGTTTGTCTTTGTTTTACCAAGGATAACAGGCCTTCAGACTTGCAGCTTGTAGCTGGCGGCTTAAATGCAGCTTAATCCTTAAGCGGGATGTTGTGCTTGGCGGCGAAGGCCTGCACCTGGTCGCGCATGAGGCGGCGGCGTTTGAGGCCGCGCACCTGGCGCAAACTCAGAGCGTGCGAGTTGCCGTCGTTCAGGCGCAGGCGCAGCTGCTGAGCACCCAAATCGAGCGACTGAATGCTTTCGGCGGCGAAGGCCTGCTTGGCCTTGAAGAGCCCTTCCTTGTGCACAATGTAGCCCGGCGTGAACTCCAGATAGCTCTGCGTGCCAAATATGGGCGCGTTGTGCACCAGCACGTAGCCCAGATACACAAGGCTGAACACCAGAAACACGTAGTGCAGGAAATACATGTCGGTAGCCCCCGCATCGGTTACAATCAGCGCCACCGTGTAGGCCACCCACATCAGCCCCAGAAAAATCTGGCCCCAGAAAGGAATGCGTTGCGTATTGGCGGGCCGGAGGCGGACACGGGTAGAATTAGGATTCATAGGGGCGGGAGAGAGCCGAAAGAAGCCGTAAAAGTAAGGAGTTGTTTTCAGTTGCCCGGTGCAGCTGGGTCCGGCGTACGTGTGCCGGCCACCGAAGCAACAGCGCTGCGGTGGCCGGCACACCGCAAGTAATCGGCTACCGGCCGTTACATAAGCTTGGCTAAAGCCAGCTCCATCTCGGGCACCGCTTTCAGCAGCTGCGACATCGGGCAGTTTTCCTTGGCGTATTCAGCCTGTTGCTGAAATTCCTCCGGCGAAAGGCCTTCTACTTCGCCCTCGGTGCTGAGCGTGATTTTAACCACCTTCGGCACGTCGCCCGAGGTATCAAGCGTCACCTTCGATTCGGTTTTGATCTGCTTCACCTGCTTGCCGGCTTTGGTGAGGTTACCGGTCAGAAACATGGTAAAGCAACCGGCGTGGGCGGCCCCGATAAGCTCCTCGGGGTTGGTGCCGGGCTTGCCCTCGAAGCGGGCGCCGGTAGAGTAGGGGGCGTCGAGCTGACCGCTCTGCGTAGTTAGCTGGCCGCTGCCTTTAATGTCGCCGTGCCAGACGGCCGTTCCGCGTTGATTGCTCATGAGTGGTGGGGTTGAAAGCTGAACAGAAGTTGATAGCTCCCCATACGCGGGCCGGGCGCGAAAGGATGGCCTGTCGCAACGCCTGCTATATATAGGTGTGGCAGGTATCTTTGGCTGACCACCGGGCGCGCTGCCGCCGTTTCTCCCGCCTATTCTTTTCGCATGGGTCTGAAATCCACTCTGAGCCGGCCGCTGGCCCGCTACATCGTCCGCCAGTACGCCCGCTGGCAGCACGACCCCATCGGCACCCAGCAGCGGGTGTTGCGCGAGCTGCTGGCCCAGGGCGCCCGCACCAGTTTCGGCGCGGCCCACGACCTGGCCGGTGCCCGCACCGCCGCCGACCTGGCCGCCCGCGTGCCCGTGCGCGACTACGAGGGGCTACTTCCGTGGTTCGAGCGCATGAAAACCGGCGAGGCCGACGTGCTCTGGCCCGGCCGGCCGCTTTATCTGGCCAAAACCAGCGGTACTACCAGCGGCGCCAAGTACATTCCGCTCACCCGGGCCAGTATTCCCAACCACCTCAACGGCGCCCGCGACGCGCTCCTGCACTACGTGCAGCGCACGGGCAAAAGCACTTTTCTCGATGGCAAGCTGATGTTTTTATCGGGCTCGCCGGAGCTGGAAACGCTCAACGGTATTCCCGTCGGCCGGCTCTCGGGCATCGTCAACCACCACGTGCCGGCCTACCTGCGCCGTAACCAGCTGCCCAGCTACGCTACCAACTGCATCGAGGACTGGGAGCAGAAGCTGGAGCGCATCGTGGATGAAACCCTGCCGGCCCCGATGACGCTCATTTCGGGTATTCCGCCCTGGGTGCAGATGTATTTCGACCGCGTGGTAGCCCGCACCGGCCGGCCGGTAGGGGAGGTGTTCCCCGATTTCGACCTGTTCGTGTACGGCGGCGTCAACTTCGAGCCCTACCGCCGCAAGCTCTTCGACACCATTGGCTGGCCCGTGGATAGTGTAGAACTGTTTCCGGCCTCCGAGGGCTTTCTGGCCTTTCAGGACGAGCCCGGCAACCCCGGCCTGCTGCTGCTGCTCGATGCGGGCATCTTCTACGAGTTCATCCCGGCCGAGCGGTTTTTCGAGCCCAACCCGCCCCGCCTCACGCTGGCCGAAGTGGAACTCGACCGGCAATACGCCGTGGTGCTCACCAGCAATGCCGGCCTCTGGGCCTACAGCCTCGGCGACACCGTGCGTTTCGTCAGCCGCTACCCGTTCCGGGTGGTGGTAACCGGCCGCATTAAGCATTTCCTCTCGGCCTTCGGCGAGCATGTCATCGGCGAGGAAGTGGAGCAGAGCTTACGCGAGGCGTTGCGGGCCCACCCCGAAGCTGAAGTAACCGAATTCACCGTGGCCCCCTTGGTAAGCGACGACCCCGCCACGCCTTCCCGCCACGAGTGGCTGATCGAGTTTGCCCGCCCGCCCCACCACCCGGCCGCCTTCGGCGCGACGCTCGACGAAGCTTTGCAACAACGCAACACCTATTATAATGATCTGCGCACGGGTAACATCCTGGCCGCGCCGCGCCTCACCACACTGCCGGCCGGCGCTTTCCAGCGCTACATGAAGCGCTTGGGCAAGCTAGGCGGCCAGAACAAGGTACCGCGCCTGAGCAACGACCGGACGCTGGCGCAGGGCGTAACGAGTTCTTAAGGCCGCTGATATTCCGAGAATCGATGATGCAATGGGCCACAACTAGCATCCCACTTGCCAAACAGCTTTACTGTAAAAGCATGGGTATAGAGGTGCGTTGCCAAGTTTTAGGGTGTTTTAGCAGAAAAAGGTCTTGTAAAGTCGATGATTCGCCTCATATTTGGGATTAATTGTAAAGAATGTTGCGACAGTTCTTTACTTTTAGCCGAAAGATGAGCCATTAGCTACTTCCTGAAGTTCGAAGTAAGTCTTATCTTGGCATCCAGTTCAATTCCACCAAACTCTTTTTCACTCACATGCGGAAAGTTTTATTAACTGCGGCTCTGCTCGCGCCCGTCCTGTTGCAGCAGGCGGCCGCTCAGAACCGGCAAATCTCCGGGCGGGTCACCGACCGCGCTACCGGCCAGGGTCTGCCCGGGGTTACGGTGTTGGTTAAGGGTACTACTGTTGGCGTATCAACCAACGCCGACGGTACCTACACCATCAGCGCCCCTGCTTCTGCAACTGCTCTCACTTTCTCCTCTATTGGTTTCGTAGGCGTTGAGCGGCCAATCGGCACGGCTTCCACCATCGACATCGGTCTTTCTACCGATGCTAAAGTGCTGGGCGAGGTTGTTGTTACCGGTGCTCTTGGTATTCAGCGCCAGGAGCAGCAGGTAGGTTATGCCACTGCTACGCTCGATACGAAAGAAATTACCCAGGCCCGTCCAACGAACGTTGTTAACGGTCTGACAGGTAAAGTATCGGGTCTGCAGATTCAGAATACGAACAACGGCGTCAACGCCACTCCCCGGGTAACGTTGCGTGGCACTCGCTCGCTGCTCGGTAACAACGAGGCGCTGATCGTAGTTGACGGCGTAATTTCGACCAACGACGTACTCGGAACGTTGAATCCGGACGACGTAGCCTCGATTTCGGTTCTGAAAGGTGCTAACGCTGCCGCGCTCTACGGTTCGCAGGCTTCCAACGGTGCACTGATCATCACCACTAAGAAGGGCTCGGATACCAACCGCGTTACCATTTCGCAGACTTCGCAGTTCGAATCCATTTCGTTCCTGCCGAAGTTCCAGGAGAAATTCGGCCCTGGTGCTAACTCGTACACCAACACGCTGCCCGACTTCACGGCCGATAACTCGGTTGATACAGGGTACGAAACCAAGTACCAGGGTTTCGAAAACCAGCAGTACGGCCCCCGCTTCGACGGCTCTATCCGTCCGTTTGGTGAGAAGCTGGCTGACGGCAGCATACAGATGCTCAGCTACGAGGCCCGCCCCGATGAGAAGCGTAAGTTCTTCAACAGCGCTTACCAGGCCCAGAATAATATTTCGTTCTCGGGTGGCGATGACCGTACGAAGTTCTACGCCTCTTACCAGAACGTTCATAACAACGGTATTGTCCCCAAGGACAAGTACGACCGGAATAGCTTCCGCTTCAATGCTTCGCGGGAACTAGGTCGCCTGACAGCTGGTTTCAATGTCAACTACGTGCAGCAGCGCACGGACATTACGACCAACGACGAGCAGGCAAACTCCGTGTACTGGAACATCTTCAACACGACGGTAATGGCTCCCATTTCGTCGTACAAGGACTGGCAGAACAACCCGTACGCTAACCCGAACGGATATTATAACGCCTACTACTACAACCCGTACTTCATCATCGATACGTACCGGACCAACACTGATAAGAATACGATTCTTGGCAACTTGGACCTGACGTATAAGGTGACGGACTGGCTGAAGCTGAACTACCGGATTGGTACCACTACGTCCGATCAGTCGCAGATATTTACCCAGAACAAGTTTACCTTCAACACTTACATCCAGGACCTAAACACCAACAAGAGCGGTGCCGGCCTGACGGGTTATGTAAGTGATGTGAGCAGCCGCCTGTCGCGCATCAACTCTGACCTGTTCGCCAGCATGGATAAAACCTTCGGCGACATCTCGGTGCAGGCAATCGTTGGTAACAACGTCCAGCAGCTGACCAGCAGCTTCAACTCGGTAGGCTCTACTGCCCTGGCCGTTCCCGACCTGTTCAACCTGGGCAACCGTATTGGTAACCTGGCGGGTAGCAACGGCAAGGCCAAGAGCCGACTGTACGCTTTCTACGGCGACCTGACGCTGGGCTACAAGGATTACCTGTATGTTCACGGCTCGATCCGCAACGACAACACATCGGTGCTTGACTCCGATAACCGCAGCTTCTTCTACCCCGGCGTCGATGCCTCGTTCATCTTCACCAACGTTGTTCCGGCGCTGAAGGACCTGGCCTTCCTCGACTATGGTAAAGTTCGGGGTGGTATCTCCAAAGTGAGCCAGATCAACTTGGCTGGCACGGGCCCTGGTGTATTCGATACGGGTGGTGCCTACCGGCTTGCTTCTACCTATTCGCTGGGCGCAGGTTTCCCCTTCGGTTCGCTGGCTTCGTTCCAGGCCAACAACGGCCTTGTGCAGCCGGGCCTGAAGCCCGAGGAAACGGTATCGGTCGAAGCCGGTCTGGAACTTAGCTTCCTGCAGCGCCGCGTTTCGGGTGCTGTTACCTACTACACCCAGAAGAGTAACAACCAGACCATCCCAACCAGCATCTCGAACACGACCGGCTACACCAGCCTGTTGCTGAACGCCGGTGAGGTGGAGAACAAGGGCGTTGAAGCTGACCTGAACATTATTCCGGTACGCCTCGACAATGGCCTGACGTTCACTATCGGTGGTAACTTCAACTACAACAAAAACCGGGTGCTTTCGCTGCCCGACGGCCTGACTCAGCTGAACATCTCCACGGGCGGTATCTCCCAGCTGTATGCGCTGGTAGGCAAGCCTTACCCCATCCTGAGCGGTACGCACTATGCACGCACCGATGACGGGCTGGTGAAGATGAACAAGATCGTAGATCCTATCACTAAAGAGGATCGTTACGTTCCGGTTCGGGCGGCCGACAACCAGGAGTTTGGCAATACCCAGCCCAAGTTCAAATACGGCTTCAACACCAGCCTTACGTTTAAGGGCTTCACGCTGGCCGGCCAGGCTGAATTGCGTACGGGCTACGTAGTGTATCACTCGATTGGTTCGGACCTCGACTTCACCGGTGGTGGCGAGCGGACAGTGATGTATGACCGCAAGGACTTCGTATATCCAAACTCGGCTATCCTGGGTCCGGACGGCAAAACCTACATCCCTAACACCGACGGTCTCACTCCTGGTGGTAACGAGTTCTGGTCGAGCACCGCTTACAACCGCGGTGTTGCTGAAAACTACGTGACTTCCGGCCGTTTCTTCAAGATTCGTGAGCTGACGCTGGGCTACAACCTGCCTGCTTCGCTGGTGTCAAACCTGGGCTTCGTGAAAGGGGCTTCGCTCAACGTGTTTGGTCGTAACCTGTTCACGTGGGTACCCAAGGAGAATATCTACACCGACCCCGAGTTTAGCTTCTCGAATAGCAACGCCATTGGTATCAACACCAACCTGCAGACGCCACCTACCCGGCTCATCGGCGCTACTATTTCCGCAACTTTCTAATTTCTGCATCAATGAAAATACCATTTAAGATGCTGGCAGCGGTAGCTATGGCTACTGCCGCTACCGGCTGCTCGTCGTTCCTCGACGTTAACGATAACCCGAATAGCCCGACTAGCATCACGCCGGACAATATTCTGGCACAGGCGCTTACCAGCACAGCCTCGCTCTACTCGATTACCTATAACCACTACGGTAGCTTTGTAGCCGGTTACTGGGGCCGCTCGGGAGTAGTGAATGGCTACCAGGAAGAAACGACCATTAACTACACCAACACCTTCCAGCAGGGCCTGTTCAACTCTACCTATGACAACCTGAATGATTACAACATCATTCAGACCAATGGTACGGCTAATGGCTACCCTAATCATGCGGCTATTGCCCGGATTATGAAGGCCTACCAGTTCCTGCTTCTGGTTGATGAGTATGGCGATATTCCCTATTCGCAGGCGTTGCAGGGCGCGACCAACACCACGCCTGGCTACGATAAAGCTGAAGAAATCTACAAAGACCTCATCGTTCAGCTGAAGGGTGCTATTTCCGATATCAACGCCGTTGACGCTAATGCGCAGGGTGTTGGTAGCGAGGATGTCGTGTTCAAGGGTGACATGACGAAGTGGAAGCAGTTTGCTAACAGCATGCAGCTGCGCATTCTGCTCCGTCAGTCGCAGACTGAGGCGGGCGGAACGGCCAGCAGCTACGTGAAGACGGAATTGGCGGCGTTGCAGAATGCTCCCGACGGCTTTATTAAACAGGATGTAGTAGTACAGCCGGTTTACGCACAGGCATCCGGCCAGCAGAACCCCTTCTACAACCGCTATGGCTACACGGCCGCCGGAACTAACGCGACGGAACTGCTCTACCAGATTCCGACTAGGTATATCATTGCCTCGTACGTTAACAACAACGACCCCCGGGTTTCCCAGCTCTACAAAATTGGCTTGCGGAACGACAGCGTGAAATACATCGGTACCAAGTTCGGAGAGCGTAGCCCTCCTGGCTTCTCCGCTACTACTCAGGCCTCGCGTTTCCTGCCCGGTGGTGGTCTGCTGAAAGGTCCTAGCGCTCCAACTCCCCTTATGTTGCTCTCGGAGCATCTCTTTTCTAAGGCAGAAGCGGAGACCCGCGGGCTCTTCACGGCCACCGAGGAGGATACCGAGAAGGACTACCTGAATGGCATTAAAGCTTCCTTCCTGTATTTCTATCGTCCGGCTGGTGGGGCTAACATCACTTTGGAGTCTGCTACCTCTACCACTCCTGGCGTGAAGGAATACGAGCAGTACATCGCTGATAACAAGACCAACCCTAAGGTAGATTTCAAGTCGTCTCCGTCTAAGGGCGTTCTGGGCAAGCAGGAGGTAATTATTTACCAGAAATACTTGGCTATGAACACCGTGGGTAGCATTGAGGCCTGGGATGACTACCGTCGTACGGCGCTGCCGAAGTTTGACGCCTCTACGGCATCAACTTCGCCCCGTCCCGACAAGCTCCCAACCCGTCTGCTGTATCCGCTGTCGGAATCCAACACCAACCAGGCCAACGTGCCAACGGGTGTAGATCAGTACCAGAAGATTTTCTGGGATGTAGTAGACTAACCGATTTCGGTTCAAGTCAACAGAAAAAAGGGCTACCCAATTGGGTAGCCCTTTTTTCTGTTTGTGTCCCGTCCGGCAATATGTTGACACTTTTCCAAAAGTTGTCATGAAAAACTCCTCTGAGCCGCGCGAGCGGCGTAGTCAACGCGACTACAGTTTGCCTTTTAAATTGGCCGTGGTGGGAGAAGTCGGCCGCGGTGAGTTGAGCTACAAACAAGCCCAGCGGCGCTACGGCATCCAAGGCCGCAGCACGGTCCTGACCTGGTGCCGACGCTATGCCACTCATTTCGTAACTTTTCAGGCCGCCGGACCCACTTCCCCCGCCGCCGCCCCCGCCGTGGAGCAGACCCCGGAACAGCGCA
>NZ_KB907826.1 GCF_000382225.1 Hymenobacter aerophilus DSM 13606 | reverse complement strand
CTTCGCTATCCTGCGGCGCCGGACGAGTTGTGCGTTTCCTGGCTCCAGGTGGGCATGGTGGGGGAGCCGGGGGCAAGCCGTTGGCCTCCGCTTCTGCTTCGACCAGGTCGATCCAGTGCCGAACGGTTTTACGTGTGAGCTCAAATTTGGCGGCGGCCTGGGCAATGTTGAGCTTGCCCAGATGAATTTCAGCCACCATTTGGCGCATGGAAAGCGCGTGCTTTTGCATACGCAAGTCAGACAGTGATGCCATAAGTTAACCAAGTTTTTGGTCAACTTTTTCTAGGACGAGACATTTTAGTTTGAAGGTATGTATGCGGAGCACCTTTCGCGAGTCGGTGCTTCGGTACCCCCCCCCGCGTGTTCGAGCAAGAAGCCTGGGTGGTTGAGTTTTTGCGCTCAGGAGAAGCGGCAACCCTGCCGTTCTTTGTGCGGTACCGGCGTGACCGGAAAGTGTTGATTGCCAAGACTCATCGGTTATAGGAGCGGGTTTCCGTGATGGTCGACGTAGTCGTTGGTGTTGTAGCTTCTATTACCAGCTTTTGGGCGGTAAGCTGTAACACCTTGTTGGTGGTGGTGGCCCCAATCGGCTGGCTGTTGTAGAAGTAGGTAATGAATGGCGGGTCAAACCGATAGGTCGCCACAACGGAGGGGCTGGGAGGTGGAAGGGTCCCGTCGGCGTTGAAAAACACGGAAGCCCCTGGATTCTGAGCGGAATAGAGGGTGCTGTCCTGGCGGACAATGCGCCCGTCTGAGGCAGTTTCTGTTCTCACGTATCGCTGTGTCTGCCAGGCTCCTACCAGCAGTTGCTCAGGTGTGAGCGGCTTGGGGTCGACGGCTGCCTTCTTGCAGCTCGCCACGATAAATAACCCGCACCATAAAACTTGTTTTAACGACATGCGTGTGTTGTTGGCGACGGCCATTTACGTGAATTCGATTACTAAAAAGCTATGAAGAGAGTCGCCAAAACGGCGTAGCGACGCATCGTTGTTTCTCGTCGTTGAGTGATACCAGCAATTTTCGTTCAACGACGAGAAACAACGATGCGTCGCTACATCGGCGAACCTACTTCCTAAGCAGCTTCAAGGTAAATAATAATCAATGGCTCGTTTGGGTGAACAGGTGCTTAGCCAGGACTGCTACGCGGCTTCTAAAATGAAGTCGGCGGGAATACCCAGGCGCTTGTAGAGGCGCTTGGCCAGGTCTAGATTGATGCGCCGGCCCTGCAACACATCGCTCAGGCGCGAGGCCGGAATGTCGAGCAGCGCGGCCAGGTTTTTCTTGTTGAGCTTGCGCCGGTACATCTCCAGTTCCAAGCGCCCCACCAGCGTCTGGGGGGCGGGCAGTTCGTAGCCCTGGCCCTTCTCGTAGGCGCTGATGGCGTCGCGCAGCGCCAGCATGGGCGTCAGGTCGGCGGGTTCGTGGTCCATCCAGGCCGTGAACTGGTCCAGGGCCTGCTGGTAATCGGCGGGGGTGCGAATGTCCATGGGAATCGGCTGGTAAAACGTGAGCGAGTGTACGGCTGGTTAAATGGTGTCGGCGTTGATGCGGTCGTACTGCTGGTGTGTGCCCACAAAGCGGATGAACACGGTGCGGGTGGCGAAGTGCATCCGGGCCACCAGGCGGTAACGGTTGCCCCGGATGTTGAACACGTAGCGCCCGTCGCGGGTGTAGTCGGCCGTGTTGTAGTCCTGCACCACGTCTGCGTGCCGGGCCCAGTCGCTTTCCTGCACGAAGGCGTACCAGGCACTCAGCGCTTCTTTCGCGTCGGGGTGCTGCTCCCAAAACTCCCGCAGCGGCTTCTGGGAAATGACGACCATGCCCCAAAGATACCGCGCGAAATTCTATAATTGATAATTTTCTCCTATAATCTGTAAGTATAAATGCGGCAACTAAGTTCACCCCTATCCACTTTTGCGGTTCCGACCGTATTTTTAGACACTCGCCCGCGCAAATTTCTCCTACCCATACTTTCTGTTTCTACTCTTATACTACCTCAAAGAGCACGGTGCGGCCCCAGATGCGGTCCGGAGCAAAGGGGGCTGCTGCTGTTGAATCGAGTTAGCCATTAGCCAGTAATAGAAGCGGCGTTGTGGACCTATGGCAGGTACACAACGCCGCTTCTCTGTGTTTAGACGTTTTAAGTATCCAAGCAGCGAGGCATAATTGGCGCCCCAACTATTCTGCTGCTACTTTTCGGACAATTAGCCTGCTACTAGTCCAGCCAAGTGCCCTTGCGTAGCTGTGGGCTGCGGCCGCCGCTATTGGGCGGCCGGCGCTTCCAGCTTCACCAAATCCATTTTGCACTTGGGACACTGGCCGGGGCCGCTTTCGCGGATTTCCGGGTGCATGGGACAGGTGTAGGTGACGGCGGCCATATCGGTGGCCGGCATTGCCGCCGTGTCGGTGGTCATGGCCGGGGCACCGCTCATCGACGTTTCGGGCGTCATGTCCGTGGTGGCGGGTTTGTTTTCGGAGCAGCCGGTGGCCGCGCCGAGGCAAGTGAGGGCCAGGGCCCAAGTGGTGATTTTCAACATGAGAAAAGGGGGTAAGTGATTGGAAAAACGGGCGTTGAACCGCAGCACCCAGCGGATTAGCGGCTGGCCAAGATTACATAGCCATGCCGCTCATTTCGGTGTCGGCCCCCTGACGGAGGATAAATTCACTCTGCAGCAGGTAGGCCCCCGACGTGACGACCCGGTCGCCGGGGCTGACGCCCGCCGTAACGGGCACGGCGTTGGCCGTGGCGGCTCGGGTGGTTATGCGCGCCCGCCTAAACTGCCGGGCCCCAGTCTGGAGCCAGACGTAGCTAAGGGCGCCGTCGTGGATGATGGACTGCTGGGGCACGAGGATAGTGGGTTGCGAAGTTGGGGTGGCGGCCTGGTCGGAAACTGGTTTCGGAGCCACGGCCGCCGATTGGGCCGGCGCGGCACTTGAGGGCAGCAGCACGTTGGCCGGGGAGCCGGGCTGCAGGCGGCCGTCGGGGTTGGCTACTTCGATGCGGGCCAGCGTAACGGGGCTGCTGCCGGTGCGCTCGGGGCTGAGGAATACTACCCGGCCGGAGCGGGTGTCGGCCGTGCCGGGCAGCTGCACCCGCACGGCGGTGCCCACCGAAAGGCGGGCCAGCTCGGCCGGATAGGCCTGGGCCTCCACCCACACCCGGCCCAGGTCTGTGAGCGTGAGTAGCGGGCTGCCCTCGGCTACGTACTGGCCCTGCACCACATCCAGGGCCTGCACGGTACCGGTTTGGGGGCTGAAATAGGTGAGCAGGGCCTCGGGCCGGCCGCGCTTTTCCAGCGCCCGCAACTGGCCGGCCGTAACGCCCAACAGCCGCAGCTTCTGGGCCGTGGCCTCGGCGAAGCGGGCATAGGAGCCCGCGCCACCCGCCTCGCGGCTTTGGGCCCGGGCCAGCAGGTATTCTTTCTGCAAGGCCTGCAGCTCTTCGCTGTACACCGAAAACAGCGGCGCCCCCCGGCGCAGCACCTGGCCAGTCTGGCGCACGTAGAGGCGGTCGAGGCGTCCGGCTACCCGGCTGCTGACGCTGGTGGTGCGCCGGACATCAATCGTCACGGTGCCCGTCAGCACGGCTGGGGGTGGGTTTTGCGCGAAACCCGGTGCCGTTGGGGCGCTGCCGGAAGCTTCGGCTCCGGGCGCACCTGCTCCGGCCTCGCTCCCCACTACCAGGGTCTGAATGTTCGCCAGCTCTACTTGTTGAGCAGTCAGGATGAGGTCGGCGGAGGTAGTCGCACCGGTGGCATCGGTGGCCGGCGTGGCGGGCCGGGGCACGAGGTCCATTTTACAGATGGGGCAGCTGCCGGGCTTGTCGGACTGCACCTGCGGGTGCATGGGGCAGGTATAGCCACCGACGTGAGACGCGTGGGTTGCTGTTTCGGTATCCTTGCCTGCCGCGGTAGTTTCGGACGTGGCCGTACCACCCTTTTCAGTGGGAGCAACGGCCACCAAATCCATTTTGCAGATGGGGCAGCTGCCGGGCTCGTCATCGTGGATTTGCGGGTGCATCGGGCAGGTGTAGTAGGCTACGGCCGTGGTGTCGGGCGGGCTTTTCTGGCAGGCGGCCGCGCCCAGCAGCATCAACAGCAGGGCCAGCAGCCACAGCCGGCCGGGTTGTCCCCCGTGCCGGGCCGGGAGGCGGGGCAGCGGGGCCTTAGCGGCGGTTAGCGGCGGGTACATCATGGGTAGTTGCTTGAATGAAACCTTCACTGTCAATCAGATACTGGCCGTTGGCCGCCACGTTTTCATCGCCCCGCAAGCCGCTCAGCACCTGCACCTGGGTGGCGGTGCGCGGGCCTACCTGCACCAGCACCGGCACGAAGGTGGCCCCACGCTGCACGAAGGCAATCTGGCGGGTGCCCAGGTCCACGACGGCCGCCCGGGGCAGCCAGAACGCGCCGGGATTCGCCGGGGCCGTTGCGCCGGATGAGGCGGTAGCGTTGGTAGCAGCAGCGGCCCCGGCTACGATTCGGGCAGTGAGGCGCTGGCCCCGGCGCAATTCGCCCTGAGGGTTGGGTAGGTACACCCGCACGGCGGCCGTGCTTTCGCCGGTCCGGAACTCGGGCTCCACGAAATCGAGGCGGGCAGTTAGCCGCTTGGCCTGGCCTTCCACCGCTATTTGCAGCTGCTGGCCGGGCCGCAACCGGGCCAGCTCGGCCGGCGTGGGCTGAAACAGGCCCCAGACCTGACTGGTGTTTATTACCTGAAACAGGGCCTGGCCGGTCGTTACGTAGGCTCCTTCGGTAAGGCTTAGCTGGCTGGCGGGCGAGGCGGCCGCTGGGCTGGCGCTACTACCTGCACCAGCGGGCGTTTCAACCACGTAGCCATCGTAGGGGCTGAACACGGCCACCCGGTAGGTGGGGTGGCGGGTGCGGGCCAGGCCCTGCAGCTGGGTTTCGGTAAGGCCCAGCAGGGCCAGCTTGTGGCGGGCGCCACCGACCAGCGCGGCGTTGTCGGCGTCATTTTCCAGCACGAAAATATACTCCTGCTGGGCCGTTACCAGTTCGGGGCTGTAGAGGTCGAGCAGCTTCTCGCCCCGGCGCACAGGCTGGTAGTTGGAGCGCACCAGCAGCCGCTCGATGCGCCCGCCGAAACGGGCGGCCACCACCCGGCTCCGGCGCGGGTCGTAGGCCACCACGCCGGGCAGGCTCAACGTATCCGAGACAATTATCCCGGCTCCGGTAGCATCCGCGGCGGCAGCGGCCCCCACGGGCGCCGGCCGTACGGTGGCTATGCTGCTGAGCACGGCCGCGTTGGGCTCGGCCAGTACGTTGTCGAGGCCCACTTCAGGGGCGGCTGCCGCGGCGACGTTGCTCATCACCTTAGGCACCAAATCCATGTTGCAGATGGGGCAGCTGCCGGGCTCCGCGCGGATGATTTGCGGGTGCATCGGGCAGGTGTACTGCTGGGCCGCCGAGGTAGCCAGCGGCTGGGCCGGGGCCGTCGATTCGGGGCCGTGGGCCTTGCCCTGGCAGCCGGCCAGCAGCAGGAGCAGCACAGCGCCCCTCACCCCCCAACCCCCACAAATGCTTTTCAGCAGTCCGGCGAAGCCGTGGGCCTGCTTAGGCAAAGCGGATGCCGGATGAAGCAGGGCGTTCCTCGTTTTCTGATGTCGATGTTGTCTGTCCATGCCCTTATTGCTCAAGTTCCTGGTCGTATTGCACGCGCAGGGTGAGGAGTTCATTCTGGGTGTCGAGGTAAGTGAGGCGCATGCGCAGCCAGCTGTCGAGGGCCTCCACCACGGCCGGCAGCTGGGCCGTGTTCTGCTCGTAGGCCAGCAGCGTTACCTGGTAGCTTTTGTGCAGGGCGGGCAGGATGCTCTTCTCGAAGTTGGCCACCTGCTGCTGCCGGGTTTGCAGGTTGGACTGCAGCGTGCGCAGCCGGCCGGTGGCGTCGTTGAGCAGGCTGGCCCGCTGCTGCTGCACGGCCTGGGCCTCCAGGCCCAGCGCGGCGGTGCTGGCCTTGTACTCGCGGGCCGACCACGGCGCGAAGGGCAGCGTAACCATGCCCATTAGCGTGAACTGGTTGGGCCGGGGGCCGATGCCGTTCATGTGGTCGTAGCGAATAGCAAACTCGGGGCGGCGGCGGTTGACCTCCACGTCGCGGCCCAGGCGCAGCACGTTGAGCTGCTCATTCAGGCCGCGTACGTCGCTACGGGCGGCGGCCAGCGCGGCCGTGTCGGCGGGCAGCAACGCGGCAGCAGTGGTGGGTAGCAGCGTATCGACGGCGAATTCGGCGGCCGGGTCGCGGGCCATCAGGGTGTTGAGGGCGATGCGGTTCTGGCGCAGCTGGCCGGCCAGCTCGGCGTGGTCGTTGCCCAGCAGGGCCACCCGCGACTGCACCTGGTAGATATCGGCCAGGCTACTCTGGTTATACGGGTAGCGGGCCTGGGCAATCTTGAGCAGGAACTCCAGCAACTGCTGGCTCCGGCTGAGCACCCGCTGTTTCTTTTCCAGAATCACCTGGTTGAAGTACAGCCCGCGGGCCTGGCTACGCAACGTGTTGAACAAGGCCCCCTGGTCGGCCTGCTCCACGGCGGCCTGCCCGCTCAGGTAGGCCCGCTTGGCCCGCTGCCGGGCCGGGTTCGGAATCATCTGCTCCACGCCCACCATGCGCATGCCCCGCTCGCCGGCCATTTCGGCAGTCCGGGGCGAGCTGTAGGGCTTCATGAAGTAGCCGGCGCTGATGCGGGGCGCTTCCCAACTGGTGGCCCCCGCCACGGCCGCCGCTTTGGCGCGGGCCCGGTAGTCGTACTGGCGCAAAGCCGGGTTGGCCCGCTGCACGGCGCTCAGCACCGAATCCAGCGGCAGCTGCTGCTGGGCGTGCAGCGGGGCGCTGGTGAGGAGAAGTAGCAGGAGAAGGTAGCGGTTCATAATTTTCGTGCTGATGGTGGCCTCACCCCCCGGCCCCCTCTCTAGGGGGAGAGGGGGAGCCACGGCGACGTGGTTTTTCGGGCTGTGGTTCGGCTAATCAAGTTGTGGTCAGTAGTTATAATCAGTAGTATGGGCGGCTGGTTCCCCCTCTCCCGGAGGGGAGGGGCCGGGGGTGGGGTGAACTAATGCGTCACCTCCAGCACGTCAATCTTGCCGAATTTGCGCAACTCGTACTCCTTGGTCATCAGGAAGATAAGCGGCGTGACGAGCAGAATATGGGTCGAGGACGTGAACACGCCGCCAATCATGGGCAGCACGATGGGCAGCATCACGTCGGAGCCCGTGCCCGTGGCCCAGAGCACCGGCACGAGGCCGAACAAAGCCACCGAGACGGTCATCAGCTTGGGCCGCAGGCGCTTGGCGGCCCCGTGGAACACGGCGTCGCGCAAATCCTGCTTCGTGATGGTTTCGCGGGAGTTGCCCTTGCGGGCCACCAGCTGCTGCATGGCGTCGTTGAGGTAAATTACCATGATGACGCCCGTTTCGACGGCCAGCCCAAACAAAGCAATGAAGCCCACGGCCACCGCCACCGACAAATGCACCCCGTAGAAGTATACCAGGTAGGCCCCGCCAATAAGCGCGAACGGAATCGTGACTAGGCTCAGCAGCGCCTCGCGCACCGAGTGGAAGGCGAAGTACAGGCAGCCGAAAATCACGACCAGCACGATGGGCAGAATGAAGAGCAGCGTCCGTTGCGAGCTGATGAGGTTCTCGTACTGCCCGCTCCACTCCAGGTAGTAGCCGGCCGGCAGCTGGCCGCCCCGCTCCTGCACCCGCTGCATGGCCTCCTCCACGGTGCTGCCCAAATCGCGCCCCCGCACGTTAAACAGCACCGCCCCCCGGAGCTGGGCGTTTTCGGAGTTAATCATGGGCGGCCCGTTCTCGAAGCGCAGCTCGGCCACCGCCGAGAGCGGCACCGGGCCATAGTCGGTGGTCTGGATGGGAATGCGGCCCAGCGCGGCCAGGCTGTTGCGGTAGTCCTCGGCCAGGCGCACGGCAATGGCGAAGCGGCGGCGGCCCTCCACGGTGGTGGCCACCGGGGCGCCCCCGATGGCCGTTTCCACCAGCTCGTTCACTTGGTCCACGCTCAGGCCGTAGCGGGCCAGCTGGTCGCGCTTCAGGTCAATCTGCAGGTACTTGCCGCCGGTAATCGGGTCCACGTACAAATCCTCAACGCCCGCCACGCCGGTTAGGGCCGCCCGCACCCGCTGCGACACCTGGAAAATCGTGTCGAGCTGCTGGCCGTACACCTTCACGCCCACGTCGGTGCGGATGCCGGTGGCGAGCATGTTGATGCGGTTGATAATGGGCTGGGTCCAGCCGTTGACCACGCCCGGAATCTGCAGTTTCTGGTTGAGCTCGGCAATGAGCTTGGCTTTGGTCATACCCGCCCGCCACTCGCTGCGGGGCTTGAGCTGGATGATGGTTTCAATCATGCTCAGCGGGGAGTTGTCGGTGGCCGTGCTGGCCCGGCCGGCCTTACCGAGCACGCTTTTCACCTCCGGCACCTGCATAATAATGCGGTCCTGGACCTGCAGAATGCGCTTTACCTCCGTGTTCGACACGTCGGGCTGGGTGATGGGCATGAACAGAATCGAGCCCTCATCGAGCGGGGGCATGAACTCGGTGCCCAGGCTACGCAACAGCGGAATGCTGATGAGCAGCAGCGCCAGGTTGATGCCGATGGTGGTTTTGCGCCAGGTCAGGCACCAGTTAATCATGGGCGCGTACACCCGCTCCAGTCCCCGGTTGATGGGGTTCTGCTCCTCGGTTTTGAACTTGCCCTTCATGAAAAAGGACAGCAGCACCGGCCCCAGCGTGACGGCCAAAATGGCGTCAATCATCAAAATAAACGTTTTGGTGTAGGCCAGCGGATGAAACAGCTTGCCCTCCTGCCCGGTGAGCAGAAACACCGGCAGAAACGAGGTAACGATGATGATGGTGGAGAAAAATATCCCCCGCGACACCTGCTTACTGGACTTCTCGATAATGGCGAGGCGCTCTTCGTTGGTCATGTGGTGGGGGTTTTGGGGGCTGGCGGGCCGTCGTCAGGTAGGGTACCCGCTTCTTCGGCGGCCTGGTGCAGGGCCAGACTGCGGTAGGCGTTTTCGGTCATCACGATGCCGTTGTCGACGATGACGCCGATGGCCAGCGCGATGCCGGTGAGCGACATGATGTTGGACGAGATGTCGAAGGCGTTGAGCAGGATGAAGCTCGTGGCGATGGTAATCGGAATCTGGAGCAGGATGCTCAGGGCGCTGCGCCAGTGGAACAAAAACAGCAGCACGACCACCGACACGACGGCCATTTCCTCCAGCAGCGTGTGCTGAATGTTGGTCACCGACTCTTCAATCAGCCCGCTGCGGTCGTAGACGATATCGAACGACACGCCGGCGGGCAGGCCCTTGGCTACGTCCTGCATCTTGGTTTTCACCCGCTTGATGACCTCGTCGGCGTTTTCGCCGTAGCGCATCACCACGATGCCGCCCACGGCCTCGCCCTGGCCGTTATGGTCGAAGATGCCCAAACGGCTTTCGCCCGTCATCTGCACTGTGCCTAGGTCGGCCAGGCGGAGCGGCACGCCGCCGGCGCGGGTGCGCACGGGCACGTTTTCGAGCGTGGCCACATCCTGGATGTAGCCGCTGGTTTTGATGATGTAGCCTACCCCCGCCTGCTCGAACTTGCGGCCCCCGGCCTCGTTGTTGTTGCTGCGCACGGCCGCCAGCACCTCGGGCAGGCTCACGTTGTAGTAGGTAAGCTTGGTGGGGTCGACCGTCACCTGGTATTCGGGCTGGAAGCCGCCGAAGCTGGCCACCTCGCTCACGCCGGGCACGGTTTGCAGGCCGAACTTCACGTACCAGTCCTGCAACGCACGCTGCTCGCCCAGGTCGAGCTTGGGGGCCTTAAGCACGTACCAGAGCACGTGGCCCACGCCGGTACCGTCGGGGCCGAGGGTGGGCGTGAGGCCGGCCGGCAGCAGGCGCTGGGCGTAATTGAGGCGCTCCAGCACCCGCTCGCGGGCCCAATACACGTCGGTATCGTCCTCAAAAATGACGTACACGAAGCTCATGCCGAACATGGAGGCGGCCCGCACGGCCCGCACCTGGGCCAGGCCCTGCAGGTTGGTTACGAGCGGGTAGGTTACCTGGTCCTCGATAATCTGGGGCCCGCGCCCGGCCCACTCGGTAAACACGATTACCTGGTTTTCCGACAGGTCGGGGATGGCGTCAATCTTGCTGGCCCGCACCGAAAACACGCCCCAGATGAACAGGCCGGTGGCTAGCAGCAGTACCAGCCCGCGGTTGCGCAGGGAAAGGGAAATAAGCCGTTCAATCATTTTACCTGAGCTTTTAGCTATTAGCTGTTAGCTTTTTTTCGACCGGATTCAGGACGGGTCGAAATCCTGGCTGGCGGCGTTTTCTGAACGGAGAGCTAACAGCTAATGGCTGTCAGCTAACAGCTTAAAAACACACGCGCTAAAGCCCACGGCTTGGGGCCGGGGGCAGTGGGGAAAGCCAGGAAGCTAAATCAGGAAGGCGTGGCCGCGCACGTAGGCAGGGCAGGCGGGCGGGGGCGGCCCGGAAGTGATGCGCGGGCGCGGGGCCGGCTCGTCGGCCGGGTAAGTAAGGGCCAGGTGGCGCACGAAGCGCACGGCGGGTGGCGTCGGCAGGGCCACGGGGGCCACCAGTTTCAGCTGGGCAGTGGTCAGCTTCACGTCCTTGAGCGGGCTGCTCACTTTCTGGTCGTGGCAGCAGTCCTTCTTCATCCCCTTCACCGGCCTGGCTGATTTAGCGCAGCAGCCGGCGGGCTCCCCAACGCCACTCAGCCGCACATCCGTCACTAGCTCGCCGCACAGGTGCAGGCTGTACACCAGCCCAGGGCTGGAACACAGATACAGCAAAAGCATTAGGAGGCCGGCGAGGCGTTTCAAAAGGGCAGGAAGTGGATGGGTATTATCATAAAGGTACGTAAATACCTCGGTCCCGGGCTTATACAATTCGGCGGCCGGCGTACAGAATTCGCAACAACACCAGAAGCTTTGGCAGCCGCTACAAACGCGCCCACTCGGGTCAAGCTCCAAGTGGGCGCTTTACGCAACACTAGGGGTAGCACAATAGTAGGAACAGAAATTCCCGCTAAGAGTTATGACATCTCTAATAATCTGAGGACTGGTACGGAAAAGCACCCGGCGTAGGTACTGAAAAAAGCGTTCGAAAAACCCTCCCGAAAATAACCCGCCAAAACGCCCTTCTCGGGGCGGAGAAGGCGGGTGGCAAACTCATCCGAGAAACAGTAGTTTTGCGAATGCCCTTTGCACTCCTGCTTGTCCGTTGATGAAGGCCGCCGCCGCCGTCGGGCCACGAACACCAAGTCATCGGGGCTCAGATAAAAGAAGCGGGCCAACTGTTCCGGGCTCGGGTCGGTGTGGAAGCGCCCGTAGCGGGCCGCCTGCTCGTCGCTGAGAAATTCGACCGGCATACTAAAAAGGGGAACAAATTGCCATAAAAAGGCCCGTTTCCAGCCGGAAAAGGGCCTTTCTTCAGTGAAAGCTATTGGACCCCACCCTGCTCGTGAGCGTGCAGGGGCTCGTGGTCGCCGTGCTCGTGCGAGTGTTGCAGGGCGGCTTCCTCGGCGTGCTTCTGGGCGTGCGAGGCGAAGCCGTAGGCGGTGTAGCCGTGGTGAGCGGCCTTCTCGTGGTCCCCTTTTTTCAGGTGCTCCACGGCGGCGCGGTGGTTTTGCACCGCGTGCTCGAAGTAGTGGGCGGCCTTCTGGTGGGCCTCAATGATTTTCTGGTGTTCTTCGTGATGGTCGGCCATCGTCGTAAAGGGAAAAGGTGAAAAATAAATGGTTCGAAAAAAAGCGAAGGGCAGCGTTGAACCAGAGCGCAGCCTTCGTAAGAGCATAAGGAACTGCTAAATAGCTACTAGGCAACCATGCCCAGCAGTAGAAACACGAGAAATCCCACGAAGAACATGGCCGTCAGCCAGGGCGACTCGGGCTCCTCGTGGGCCTCGGTCAGCAGCTCCTCCGTTACCAGGAACAGCAGCGCCGCCAGCCCGAAGGAGAGCACCAGCTCCATAACGTTATCAGAGGCTCCTTTCAGCACGGCAATGCCAACGCCGGCCCCAACCACCAGCAGCGCCGACAACGCTGCCACAATGCCTACGGAACGGGCCTTACCCTGGCCCTGCTGCCGCAGTTCTACGGCCGTGGCCAAGCCTAACGACAGCACTTCGATGGTTAGCGCAACGGCCAGTAACAGCCCTTCTTCGGCTCCAGCCGCAAAGCCAATGCCCAGTAGCAGACCATCGATAAGGATATCGATACCTACCCCAGTAAGTAAGCCCATCGGCAGCGTTGCGGGACTGACCGCTACCGCCTTATCGACTTCATTTTCGGAGGACGGCAGCCCTTCCGAAGGCCGGGTCGGGGTGGGAGCGGCTTCTTCCTGCTTAGCTGCCTTGCGGGTGAAATAGCGCAACGCCAGCATTACCACGACCCCAATGGCGAAGCCCAGGCCTACTTCCAGCGGCCGGTGCCGGGCCACAATATCGGGCAGCAACTCGACGGCGACCACGGAGAAAACTACCCCGGCGGCAAAATGCAGAATGGCGCTACGGATGGCTGCGCCCGGCGTGCGGAGAACAGCAATTACGGCTCCCACGACCATGACGGCGGCGGGCACCAGCGCGTAGAGTAGTACTTGGGACCAGGAAGGCGTAACGGCGGGCGCAGCGGAGAGCAGAAAAGGCATGATGTCGGAATTACATGTTCAGCGCCCCGATGCCAGCGGCATTGAGGCAGGCTTCCTTGAAGGCTTCGGCGTACGTGGGGTGGGCGTGCGACATCAGGCCCACGTCTTCAGCCGCCCCGCGGAAGTGCATGATGCTCACGGCCTCAGCGATAATATCGGCAATACGGGGACCAATCATATGCACCCCTAAAATCTCATCGGTCCCGGCCTGGGTCAGCACCTTTACTAAGCCTTCCGTTTCGCCGCCGGCCACCGCCCGGCCCGAGGCCGAGTACGAGAAGGACCCTACTTTATACGCCAGCCCTTGTTCTTTTAGCTGCTCCTCGGTATAACCCACGCCAGCCACTTCGGGCCAGGTGTACACCACGTTAGGAATGAGTAAATAATTGATTTCGGGAAACTTGCCGGCAATCAGCTCGGCCACGTACACGCCCTCATCAGAAGCCTTATGGGCCAGCATGGCCCCGCGCACCACGTCGCCGATGGCCCAGATGCCGGGCACGGTGGTCTGCAAATCCTCATTAACCTGCACCCGGCCCTTCTCATCCACGGCTACGCCCGCCGCGGCCAGGTTCAGCCCGTCAGTGTAGGGACGGCGGCCCACCGATACCAAGCAGTAGTCGCCCTCCAGCTGCAGCTCGGCCGATGGCCCGCCCTGGGCCACCAGGCTCACCTTATCGCCCACGCGAGTGACGGCGGTTACTTTGTGGCTCAGGTAAAATTCCAGGCCGGTTTTCTTCAGCGACTTGAGCAGCTCTTTGCCCAGGGCGCGGTCCATTGTGGGGATGATGCCGTCGGTGTATTCCACCACCGACACTTTGCTGCCCAGCCGGGCGTACACCGAGCCCAGCTCCAAGCCGATGACGCCCCCGCCGATGATAATCAGGTGCTTGGGCAGTGTGCGCAGGGTCAGCGCCTCGGTGCTGGTAATGATGCGCTCCTTGTCGAGCGTCACGAAAGGCAAAGTGCTGGGCTTGGAGCCGGTGGCGATGATGATGTTCTTGGCCGTGAGCTGCTGGGTGCTGCCGTCAGCGGCCGTGACGGTAAGCGTGTGAGCATCCACGAAGGCTGCTACGCCGTGGATGACATCGGCCTTGTTTTTCTTCATCAGATGTACCACCCCGTCGCACACCTTTTGCACCACCCGGTCCTTACGGTCCATCAGGCGGGGCAAATCGGCGCGCAGGTTGTCGAGGTCGATGCCGTGCTCGGCAAACTGGTGGGCCGCCTTGTGGTAGTACTCAGTGGATTCGAGCACGGCTTTGCTCGGGATGCAGCCCACGTTGAGGCAGGTGCCGCCCAGCGTGTCGTACTTCTCGATGATGGCCGTTTTCAGGCCCAACTGGCCGCAGCGTACGGCCGCGATGTAGCCGCCGGGGCCAGAGCCGATGATAATAACGTCGTAGGTAGTCATGGGGTAGATTTTAGTTGGGAAAAGGCTTGTAGAATTTATAGGTGGGTTTCGTGCTTCGTGAAGTCGCCGCGCTCCACCTGAATGGTGGCGTGCTGCACGGCGTGCTTGGTGGTGACGTAGGCGTGGGCGCGGGTGAGCACGTCGTCGTGGGTGGCTCCGTCGGCAAGCACCACGTGGCCGCTGAGGGCGTTAACACCGGAGGTGAGCACCCAGGCGTGCAGGTCGTGGACGGCTGCCACGCCCGGCACCTGCAGTAGGCCCTGCCGCAGTTCCTCCAGGTTCACATCGGCCGGGGTCCCTTCCAATAAGATGTTCACAGCCTCCTTGAGCAGCGTCCAGGTGCGGGGTAGAATGAACAGCCCAATGCCGGCCGAGAGCAGCGGGTCGGCGTAATACCAGCCCGTAGTGAGCATGATGATGCCGGCGGCAATGACCCCGATGGAGGTGAGCATATCGCTGAGCACCTCAAAATAGGCGCCCTTCATGTTCAGGCTCTCCTCCTTGCCCTCGCGTAGCAGGTACATGCTATATAGATTAATGACCAGACCAATGCCCGCTATCCATAACATGCCCGTGCTTTCTACCTGAACCGGATTGCGGAAGCGGAAGTAGGCTTCATAAAGAATGTAAATCGAAATCAGAATCAGTACTACCGCGTTGGTCAGAGCGGCCAGAATTTCGAAACGGTAGTAGCCGTAGGTCCGCTGGGGCGTAGCCGGCTTCTCGGCGAAGCGGATGGCCAGCAGCGCCAGCCCCACGCCCGCCACGTCGGTGAGCATGTGGCCAGCGTCGGCCAGCAAAGCCAGGCTGCCGGTCCAGAATCCGCCCACGACCTCGGCCACTAGGTAAGTCAGGGTCAGGAAGAAGACGACGGTGAGCTGCCGCTTGTTGCGGCCGGCGGCGCTACCGCTTAGTCCGTGGTTGCCACTCATGTCGCTTGGTTGTTAGGATGGTTAGGCTTGTCGCTCAGTTCGCTAGCTGGCTTTGCCACCAGTGAGTCAGCGGATGAGCGGAAATTCATCCGCTGAATCCGCACGGCGTTCAGGATGGCAAGCAGGGCCACGCCTACGTCGGCAAACACGGCCTCCCACATGGTGGCCAGCCCCCCCGCGCCCAGCGCCAGCACCACGCCTTTCACGATGAACGCCAGCCAGATATTCTGCCACACCACCGTGTGGGTAGCGCGGGCGATACGGCGGGCGGTGGCAATTTTGCTCGGGTGGTCGGTCTGGATAACCACGTCGGCGGTTTCGATGGTCGCGTCGGAGCCCAGCCCGCCCATCGCAATGCCCACGTCGGCCAGGGCCACCACGGGGGCGTCGTTCACGCCGTCGCCCACAAAGGCCAGCTTGCGGCCGGCATCCAGGTACTGCTGCACGTAGCGGGCCTTATCTTCGGGCAGCAGGCCGCCGTGGGCTTCGGTAATGCCCAGCTCAGCGGCTACGCGCTGCACGATGCTGTCCTTGTCGCCCGAGAGCATGACCAGCTTGGTGATACCGTCGGCCCGCAACTCGCGCACGGCCTGGGCGGCGTCGGCTTTAGGGGCATCGGCCACGGTGAGGTAGCCGGCGTATTTTCCATCCACGGCTACCACCACGATGCTGTCCACGACTTCATCCACTTCCGGCGGATACGTCACGTCGAACTTGCGCAGCAGCTTGGTGTTGCCGGCCAGCACGTCGCGCCCATCCACCCGACCGCGCAGGCCGTGGCCGGCAATTTCCGATACACTTTCCACCGGTACGCCGTGCACCGCTTCGGCCGCGTATTTTACCACGGCTTTGGCAATGGGGTGGGTCGATTTGGTTTCCAGCGCCCCTACCAGCCGCAGCAAGTCGGGCGCATCGGTGCCGGCGGCGGGCTGCACCTGGCGCACGGCAAACACGCCCTCGGTGAGCGTGCCGGTTTTGTCCATCACCACGGTATCAATGTCGCGCAGCACATCCAAAAAGTTGGAGCCCTTGAACAGGATGCCGTTTTTGGAGGCCGCCCCAATGCCGCCGAAGTAGCCCAGCGGAATACTGATAACCAGCGCACAGGGGCAGGAAATCACCAGGAATACCAGCGCCCGGTACAGCCACTCGCGGAACACGTAATCATCTACGACAAAGAACGGCACCAGCACCAGCAGCACGGCCAGCGCCACCACGATGGGCGTGTAAATGCGGGCAAACTTGGTAATGAACTGCTGGGTTTTGGCCTTGCGCCCCACCGCGTCCTGCACCATAGCCAGAATCTTACTCAGCTTGGTGTCGGCAAAAGCCGCCGTGACAGTGATTTGCACGAGGCTCCCCTCGTTTAGCATGCCGGCCAGCACGGCCTCACCGGGCTGCTTGGTCTGGGGGGCCGACTCGCCGGTGAGGGCGGCCGTATTGAAGCTGGCCGCCACGCAGTTGAGTGTGCCGTCGAGGGCCACTTTCTCGCCGGGGCGCACCTCCATCACGTCGCCCACCTGCACCTGTTTGGGGTCCAGTACCAACGGCCGGCCGTCGCGCACCACTGTCACCTCGGTGGCCTGAATTTCGAGCAGGGCCCGGATGCTACGCTTGGCCCGGTTCACGGCCGCATCCTGAAACAGCTCACCCACGGTATAAAACAGCATCACGGCCACGCCCTCGGGGTACTCGCCAATAGCAAACGCGCCGAGCGTGGCGATGCTCATGAGCAGAAACTCGTTGAACACGTTGCCGCTGGGAATACTGAGCACGGCCGCTTTCAGCACCTTCCAGCCCACCAGTAGGAACGCTACCCCGTACCAGACGAGTCGCACGGCACCTACGAAAAAGGGAACATCAAAGTAATCCAGCGCAATGCCGGCTAGCAGCAGCGCCAGACTGATGCTGGGCACTAGGTAGGGGTGGGCACCGGCCGGGCCGTGGTCGTGCCCGTCATGGTCGTCGTGGTCGGCCGTATTGGTAGGCGCGTGGTCCTGGCCGCGGGGGGCGGTGGCGGCTTCGGGCGTGAGTTGCTCGCGGGTAAGGGCCCCCACGTTTTCGGGGTTTACCTGTTTGGCAGTGTTCAACTCCTCGTTGAGGTTGTCAGAAGATGAATCGGGCATAGTAAGTTGAGTAGGAGAAAGGGAGACAACTGATGATATGAGCCGCTGAAGTGGCGCCTTATTCTTCCTCTTCGGCGTTTTTGAGCTTGGCCAGCAGCGAGTAAGCCCCTTCCACCACCACGCGGGTCGTGGCGGAGTTCAGGCCCTCGGGCATGGTGACCTGGGTATAGCCGTTTTCGCTCACCCCCGCTTCCACCGGGGTCATGCGGTAGGTGCTGCCGTCCGGGCCGGCGGGCTGGCCGGTGGCCAGAAAGATGTAGGAGCGACCTTCGAACTGCACCAGGGCTTTATCGGGCAGGGCGGGTACAGTGGCCGTGTTGGTTTCGATGACGGCCCGCACGTAGGTGCCGGGCAGGCGGCTGGCATCTTCCCGGCGCAGGTGCGCATACACGCGCACGGTGCGGTCCTGGTCCACCGTCCGGCCAATGAGGTAGATGCTGGCCTGGTGGCTTTGCCCGGCCGAGTCGTTGGCGAGGCTGTAGCGCACGGTCTGGCCCTGGCGCAGGAGCGGCACGTCTTTCTCAAACACGTTCAGCACCACGTCGAGGTGGCCGGGGTCCACGATTTCAAACAGCACGTCGGTGGGGGTTACATTTTGTCCGGCACTTACCCGAACGGCTTTCAGGTAGCCCGCGCGCGGGGCCGTAACCGGGGCCGAGGCCGTAAGCTTACCCCCCACGGGCAGTCCGGCCAGGCGTAGGTACGCCACCTGGCCCGCCGCCTGGGCCTGCAGGGCCCGGTACTCGGCGCGGGCCCGCTGGAAGTTTTTCTGCGGAGCCACTTCTTGCCGGTACAGCTCGGCTTGGCGCTCATACTCGGCCCGGGCAAATTCAAGCTGACTCCGGGTTTCCATATAGTTCTGCTGCAGGGTCAGGAATTCGGGGTTGCGGATGGTGGCCAGCACCTGGCCGGCCCGCACGCGCGAGCCCTGTAGCAGGGTGGTTCGCTCCACGATGCCCCCGAGCAGGGCACTGACGGCCACCTGGTTTTCGGGCGGCGCGTCGAGCGTGCCGTTCACTTTCAGCCCGCCGCTCAGCACCTGGTCCTGCACTTGGCCCAGCCGGATACCGCCCGCGCGCTGCTCGGCGGGGGAAAGCGTCACGTCGGTCGGTGCTTTATCCTCGTCCGCCGCGGGCGTGGCCGCCTGGGTGCCCGCCGGAGTTCCGGGTGGCGTAGTGGCGTCAGAGGTGTTTTCGGGCGTATCGTTGCCGCACCCGGCCAGGGCCAGCAGCAGCAGCATTGCTATCTTATGCATGAGAAGAAGTCAAAGAGAAAGAGAAATTTATTGGGCCGGTCCGCCGAGCAGGTAGTCCAATTCGATAACGGTTTGGTTGTGTTCCAGCAGCACCTCCAGATAGGCCGTGCGCAGGCTCAGGGCCCTATCCAGGTTGAGCAGGTACTCGCTGTAGCCGGTTTCGCCGGCTTTGAAAGCGAGCGTGCTAAGCCGGACGATGATGGTGGCCTGCGGCAAGGCCGTTTGCTGGTAGAAGCTCAGGCGCTGCTGCTGCTCGGCGTGCCGGGCAATCAGCTCGTCCTGCCGGCCGGCCAGCTCGGCCAGCTGGCGGCGGTAGGCCACCGTCGCCACCTGCGCCTGGAGCCGGGCGGCCTGCACCCGGCCCTTTTGCGGACCCCGCAAAAGGGGAATGCCCACCGAGCCCTGCACCCCCTGGAACCGCTGGCCGGCCGCGTAGTAGCGTTCGGCCCCGCCAATGCCGCCAATGGTCTGCGGGCCGATGAGCGACTGGTTGAAATAACCCAGCGTAATGTTGGGCAGGCCCTGGGCCTGCTCGGCGCGGATGGCCGCCTGCCGCTGGGCAATTAGCTGGCGCAGCACCTGCGCCTCCGGGTTTTGCGCCAGGCGAGTGGTGTCACCCAAGGCCGGTAGCACCACCGGTTCAAGGGGGCGCAGCAGGCTGTCGGCCACGGCTACGGCCTGGGCTTGCTGGAGCAGGGCCTGCAACTGGCGCTGGGCCACTTGGTAGCCCGTCCGCGCCTGCCGAATCAGCGCCTGGGTTTCGCCCTGCCGCACCAGGGCCGTGGCCGGTTCGAGCCGGGCCGTTTCGCCGGTTTTAAACCGGAGCTGGGCGTAGCGCAAAAACTCCGTGTAGAGGCTGTCCTGGCCCTGAAGGATGCGCAGGCGGTGGCGGGCATACACGGCCTGCTCGTAGTTGAGGCGCACCTGCCGGCGCAATTCCGCCTGCGCTTGGGCCAGCTGGAGCTGCTGGCCGCCGGTCTGGGCATCGAGCAGCTGGGCCTGGCGGCGGTACACGCCCGGCAGCGCGAAGGTCTGACTAAGGTTAAACTGGTTGTCCTTGCGGTAGGTATTATACTGCCCGTAGGTAACGCCGATGGTCGTGCGCCCCAGGTCGGTAGCCGTGCGCCGTAGGGCCTGCTGGGCTTCCAGCGCCCGCTGGGCTCCTTGCACGGTGCCGTTGGTTTGCAGCGCCTGGGCCACGGCTTGCTGGGCCGTAAACGGCGCGCCGCCCACTGACAGCTGGGCTTGTTGCGCCCGACCGGTAAGCGGGACGGCCAACAGTAGCAGCAACACGACTCCCGCCAGCAGCGGAGCCGCCGGAGCAGTTCCCGACAGCCCTTGGCCGGGCTCATCCGCCGGGGTAGCCGGGGTGGCGGCCCGTCGGCGGCTTTCCACCAGCGCGTACAGCACGGGCAGCACCAGCAGCGTGAGCAGCGTGGCCGTTACCAGCCCGCCAATCACCACCGTCGCCAGCGGACGCTGCACTTCGGCCCCGGCCGAGGTGGCCAGCGCCATCGGCAAAAAGCCCAGCGAGGCCACGGCGGCCGTCATCAGCACCGGGCGCAGACGGGTAGCAGTGCCTTGCATAATGCGCTCGGTGAGGTCGGCCACGCCTTCCTGCTTCAACTGGTTGAAGTAGCCAATCAAGACTACTCCATTGAGCACCGCGACGCCGAACAGGGCAATAAAGCCCACCCCGGCCGAGATGCTGAAAGGCATGTCGCGCAGCCACAGCGAGAGCACCCCGCCAATGGCCGACAACGGAATAGCCGTGAAAATGATGGTGGCCTGGAGCACGGAGCGGAAGGTGAAATACAGCAAAGCAAAAATCAGCAGCAAAGCCACCGGCACGGCAATGCCCAGCCGTTGCGAGGCCTGGCGCAGGTTCTCAAACTGCCCGCCGTAGGCCACGTAGTAGCCGGGGGCCAGCTTCAGCTGCTGGTCAACCTTGGCCTGCAACTCTTCTACCACGCTTTCCACGTCGCGGCCCCGCACGTTAAAGGCCACGGTAATGCGGCGCTTGGCGTCGTCGCGCTGAATCTGGTTGGGCCCTTCGCGCAGGGCCACGTCGGCCACCTGCTCCAGCGGAATCTGCTCGCCCCTTGGGGTGGCCACG
Organism: Hymenobacter aerophilus DSM 13606; assembly: GCF_000382225.1. GTDB lineage: Bacteria > Bacteroidota > Bacteroidia > Cytophagales > Hymenobacteraceae > Hymenobacter > Hymenobacter aerophilus. The sequence goes on along the minus strand of NZ_KB907826.1, from coordinate 26,990 downwards.
AACAGCTGACGGACGCTGTTGATGTCCTGGCGCAGGTCGGGGGGCAGGCGCAGCACCAGGTCGAAGCGGCGCTCCTGCTCGAAGACCTGCCCGGCCACCTGCCCGGCAAAAGCCGTCTGCACCGTGCGGTTCACGTCCTCCACGTTCAGGCCGAACTGGGCCAGCTTGCCGCGGTCGAACTGCACCACAATCTGGGGCAGGCCCGTTACCTGCTCCACGTACACGTCCTCGGCCCCCGGCACCTGCCGCACGAGCGCGGCCGTGCGGGCGGCGTAGTCGCCGAGCTGGGTGAGGTCCTCGCCGTAAATCTTCAGCACCACATCCTGCTTAGCCCCGGAAATCAGCTCGTTGAAGCGCATCTGGATAGGTTGTTGAAAGCCAAAGGTTACGCCCGGAATCACGCTCAGGGCCTGGGCCATCTTTTCGGCCAGCTCCGGTTGGGTTTTGGCCGAAGTCCACTCCTGGCGGTCCTTCAGCGTCACGATGACGTCGGCCGCTTCCACCGGCATGGGGTCGGTGGGAATCTCGGCGGCCCCAATCTTGGCCACCACTTCCTTCACCTCCGGAAACTGCTCCTTCAAAATACCCCCGACCTGAGTGGCCTTTTCAATGGTATAGCTCAGCGACGAGCCCGTGAGCACCCGCATTTCGATGGCGAAGTCGCCCTCTGACAACTGGGGAATAAACTCGCCGCCCAGCGTGCGAAACAATAGAATAGTGCCAACCAGCAGGGCTCCGGCCGTGCTCAGGACCACCGTTTTGCTCCGCAGGGCCCAGCTGATTACGGGCTGGTAGCGGGCCTCCAGCCAGCGCATCATTTTGTCGGAGAAGTTCGGCTTGTGTTGCGTATTGCGACTCAGGGCCAGCGCCGACATCATGGGCACGTAGGTCAGGCTCAGAATAAAAGCGCCCAGGATGGCGAACATGACGGTCTCGGCCATTGGCCGGAACATCTTGCCCTCAATGCCCCCCAGCGCCAGCAGCGGCAGGTACACAATGAGGATGATGATTTCGCCAAAGGCGGCCGAATTCCGGATTTTGCTGGCTGCCTGGTAGGTTTCGGCGTTCATCTGGCCGGCGCTCAGGCGGTTGCCGGGCACCCGGAGCCCGCCGCCGTGCAGCCGGTGCACGATGGCCTCCACGATAATGACGGCCCCGTCCACAATCAGCCCGAAGTCAATGGCGCCCAGGCTCATCAGGTTGCCCGATACGCCAAACAGTCGCATCATGGCAATGGCAAACAGCATGGCCAGCGGAATCACCGAGGCCACCACCAGGCCCGCCCGCCAGTTACCTAGAAACAGGATGAGCACGAAAATTACAATTAACGCCCCCTCAATCAGGTTTTTAGTGACGGTACTCATGGCCCGGCCCACCAAATCGGAGCGGTCCAGGTACACGTCCACGGTTACGCCCTCGGGCAGGCTTTTGCGCACGGTTTCCATGCGCTGTTTCACGGCCTTGATAACCTCGTTGGCATTGGCGCCCGTGAGCATGAGCACGATACCACCCGTCACCTCGCCCTCGCCGTTGCGGGTCATGGCCCCGTAGCGCACGGCCGAACCCAGGCGGATGCTGGCCACGTCGCGCACCAGGATGGGCAGCCCGGCCGCCGTGTTCTTCACCACGATATTGCCGATGTCCTCCGGGCTAGTCACCAGCCCCTCGGTGCGAATAAAGTAGGCCGTGGGGTTGCGGTCGAGGTAGGCCCCGCCCGTGTTCTGGTTGTTGCGCGAAACGGCCTGATACACCTCCTCAATGGTGATGTTCAACGAGCGCAGCCGTTCCGGGGTAAGTGATACTTCGTACTGCTTGAGCAGCCCCCCGAAGGAGCTCACGTCGGCCACGCCGGGCGTACCCAGCAGCTGCCGGCGCACAATCCAGTCCTGAATCGTGCGCAGCTGGCGGGCATCGTACTGGCTCTCGTAGCCGGGCTTGGCCCGCACCAGGTACTGGTAGACTTCGCCCAGCCCGGTCGAAACCGGGGCCATTTCGGGCCGGCCCACGCCGGCCGGAATCTGGCTCTCGGCCTCGCGTAGGCGCTCCGAAATCTGCTGGCGGGCCCAGTAGATATCAATACCATCCTCGAAGATGATAGTAACGACCGAGAGTCCGAAGCGGGAAAACGAGCGCACTTCCAGCTCGCCTGGAATCGTAGCCACGCTCTGCTCGATGGGAAAAGAAACCAGCCGCTCGATGTCGCCGGCCGCCAGCGAAGGGGCCACCGTGTACACGACAATCTGGTTGTTGGTGATATCGGGCACCGCGTCGATGGGCAGACGGTAGAGCGAGTAGCTGCCCCAGGCCATCAGGGCCAGGGTCAAAATCCCGATAATAAGTTTGTTGTGAATGGAAAAATGAATCAGCCGGTCGAACATCCGTTGCTGGGGGGTTAGGTCTAACGCTTTCAGTGAAACCCTGCGGCGCGGCGGCCCCGGCCCAACGGGCGGGAGCGGCGGCGACATGACCCGACCCAGCACGAATACGCGCTAAGCCTGACCAGCCGGACAGCATAAAGCGTCCGGCGGCCCAGTGGGGTCAGCAGGAAAAAAAGAAAGGGTTAAACCCAGGGTGGCTGCCACACGCCGCCCGGCATCCGGGTCGGCGCTTGTTTCACCAGCCGGGCCCGATGCGGGCCTACGTTCCAGGCCGGGGCCGGGGCGGCGGTCCACAACGGGGCGGGGGCAGCCGGGGCTACAACGCCAGCGCAGCAGTGACACTGGCATAATGGGGAGCACCAGTCGGCGCGGCTGGCCCCGTCCAGGTCGGAATGCGCCGCTACGGTTGTCTGCCCCACCTGTTCCACGCACCCCACAGCCTCGTCCATGCACGGCAGGCAGGACAGGCAGGTGATATAAAATGAGAACAGCAACGTGAGCAGGCGCATTGGGATAAAGGTACGCAACTCTAGTGGGTTCTGTTGAGCCTAAGGCGAGCCGGAAGCCCGTCCAGGGCATCAGGGTCCGCATACCTCAAAGCAATTCCATGCTTACCGGGAATTTCTGTTCCTACTATTGTGCTACCCCCACTACAGAAAATAGCAGCGTACCGCCCTGTTGTCCAACGTTCCCTGACTGGCACAGGCGGGCCAGCTATCGGGCCGCCCGCTCGCGCTCCAACCGGCCGATCATCTCCTTCATCTGCTTGATTTCGCGCTCCTGGGCCTCGATAATCTCATCGGCCAGCTTCCGTACCTCCGGGTCCCGGATATCGGCCCGCTTGCTGACCATGATGGCAATGGAGTGATGCGGAATCATGGCCTTCATCCACAGCGTGTCGCCCACGAAGGTCTGGGAGCGCACCATAAACGTGACGATAACGAACGCCACCAGGCTGCCGCCCATAATCAGGGCATTGCGCTGCTTGTTGGGGTACATTTTCCACATGAAGCCCATCATAACCAGGGTCATCGGCACCAGCATCAGCAGGGCCATGTACAGGCGGGTGAGGCTGAAATACACGTGGTCCCACTCGTACACGTTCAGGTACATCACCACATACATGGCTACCAGCGAGGCGCCCAGCATCAGAAAAAAGCGGGAATAGGGGGTTTTGTGCTCCATATAGAGGGCGGGATTAGGAAGAAAAAAAGAAGTGAGTGCTTAACCGCCAGCTGTTGGAGTTACTGCTCGAAAACAGGCGGTTGTGCTGAATGTATGAATGCACCGACGGTTTGCCTCGGAGCAGGTATTGCTCCGCCCGGAGGCGAAGCAGTGAAGGGCCGTGCTAAGCCGGCTTCGCCTGATGTTGCTGCCGACGCAGGGGCACATCGAGCAGCATGGGCAAACCCTGGATTACGGCCAGGATGATATACTGGTAGCCTTCGAGCAGCTCGTGGTTGAAGAACAGGGCCACGGCCCCCACCAAATTGAGCAGGGCGGCCAGGCCGTAGAGCTGTTTGCGGCGGGTGCCCTCTGCAGCCGTGGCAGTGTAGGCGAAGCCCAGGGCCCCGAACAGAAACCAGAGCGTATGGAAGCTGAAAGGCATAATGGATTTGGCCTCGGCCGCGTGCGCCCAGTAGTTCTCGGCCGTGGCCAGCACCGTGGCCCCGGCCCACACCCACACCAAGGCATTGCGCTTGTCGAGCAGTAGCGTCATGCCTACCGGAATCAGCATAGCCAGTATCCAGGTCCAGAGTACGGCACTGTGACCTTCTTCCATCGTGCGGCCGATGTACTCGGTTATCAGGTAGGACACCGTAACAGTGAGGCCCCACCACAGCAGCAAAGTTTGACGGGTAATAGTCATGTGAGCAAACAAACAATGAAAGACGCTAATTATGAGTCATTTATCAAGCAGGCGGCAAAACCGCCGGGCCAGAATTAAAACCGGACGCTCAGGCCGCCGCCGCCGCCGAAGCGGTTGTCGTAGCTGCCCATGAGCGAGAAATTGCGGGAAAGCATGTACTCCAACCCGGTGTTCCAAACCACTTCCTTCGTGAAGCTCCGGTTGTTTTCCAGCTTGTTCACCCAGCCGAAGTCGGCCTGAAACTCATAGTAGCCGAACGCCAGCAGGCGGGGGAAAACCATGATTTCGCGGCCCAGGCTCAGGCGGGGGCGCAACTTATTATCGATGCGGGCGTCGAGGCTGAACAGGTAGGGCGTGAGAAAACGCAGGCCGGCCACGGCCGTGGTGGAAGTCTCGGTCATCATCCGGCCCGGCCCCTGCTCGGTGGGGGCCGGGGCGGCCCGGCGACGGGTGTTTTCCACGTTCACGCCCCCGAACACGCGCAGGTAATCGTAGAGGTAACGCTCGTAGGTGGCCTCCGTTTCCATATTGCGGTTCCAGCCGTACTCCACGCTCAGGTTGAACTGGTTGCGGATATCCGACGACATCAGGTTCAGGCTGCTCATGTGCGAGGCCACATCAAGCCGGCCCCAGGTGTAGTAGCGGTTGGTTTCGCGTAGCAGCTTGCTCACCGGGGAGCCCTTCAGGCGCGGGTCGCGGGGCGTGTCGTAGCTCACGATGCGGGCCATGCCGCCAGTGAGGTGGTAGAGGATGTGGCAGTGCAGAAACCAGTCTCCATACGTATCGCCGAGCACCTCAATCGTGACCTGCTTCATGGGCGGCACATTCACCGTGTGCTTGAGGGGTGAGTACTCGCCGTTTTCGTTGATGACCCGAAAAAAGTGCCCGTGCAGGTGCATGGGGTGGTGCATCATCGTCAGGTTGTTGTAGGTGATGCGCGTAACCTGGTGGTCCCGAATCGGGATTTTATCGGCCGACGACAACGGCACGCCGTTCATGCTCCAGATGTAGCGCTGCATGTTGCCGGTGAGGTTGAGCAGGATTTCACGCACGGGCAGACTGTCGGCGTAGGCCGTTTTCTGCGGGGCGCGCAGGTAGTCGTAGCCGTACTCCGAGAACATGTCCATACCGCCCATAGCCATGCCGCTCATGCCTCCCTTTTTCTGACCGCCGCCCATGTCCATGCCAGCCATCGGCTTGTCGGCACCCTTTTTCATGCCGCTCATCGGCATCTGGTGCCCGGCGTGGGCCGTGTCGGCGGGCATGTTCATGCCCTCCATCTTCTGGGTATCCTTCATTGGCATGCCGGCCATAGCGGGCTTGGGTTGCGCGGGCTGGTCGTTCATCTTCATGCCGTCCATCTTGTCGCCGCTGCCCATGTCCATGCCAGCCATCGGCTTGTCAGCGCCCATCTTGTTGCTGCCCATATCCATACCACCCATCTTTCCGCTTTTCCCCTTCATATCCATCTGCATCCCCCAGTTCTCCTTCATCTGCTGGGGGTCGACGTGGTTAGGCCGGAACTTAAGGGCCGGCGCGCCCATGCGCATCTTCATTTTAGCCATCTGCTGCATGAGCCCGATTTTGTCGGGTTTGGCCAGCACCGGGGAGGCCAGCACCGGGCCCGCACCAATGTAAGCCGAGGTAGTGCCGGAGCCGTCCTGAGCCATGGCCCGGAGCTCCAGCTGACCATTGGCCGGCACGGTAACCAGGAAATCGTAGGTTTCGGCCACCGCGATAAAGGTTTTGTTGTGCTTCACTGGCACCACGTCCTGGCCGTCGGCGGCCACCAGCAGCGGGTCCTCGCCCCCAAATGTCATCCAGAACTGAGTCGAGGCCGAACCGTTGATAATGCGCAGCCGCACCCGCTCGCCGGGCTTGAACTCGGGGTAGTGCTGCACCGGCTGGCCGTTCACCAGGAACGCATCGTAGTACACGTCGGCAATATCGAAGCCTTCCATGCGCTGCTTCCAGAAGTTGAGCTGGGCCCCCAGGGCCCCGCAGGCAATTACGCGGTTGAGCGGCGTGGCCGTGCCCTTGCGGATGTTGTACCACTCGGTGCCCCGCTTCAGGAAGCGCAACACGTTTTTAGGCTTCTGATTGGTCCAGTCCGAGAGCACCAGCACCAGGTCCTTATCGTAGGTCAGGCGCTCCTGCTTGGGCTCAATCACAATGGAGCCGTACACGCCACTCTGCTCCTGCAGCATAGTGTGCGAGTGGTACCAGTAGGTGCCGGCTTGCTTGAGCGGAAACTCGTATTTCAGCGTCTGGCCCGGCTGGATGGGGGGCGTGTTGAGGTAAGGCACGCCGTCGTAGAAATTGGGCACCAACAGCCCGTGCCAGTGCACCGACGTTTCCACGTCCATCTCGTTCTTGACGTAGATAACGGCGTAGCCACCCTCCTTGAACCGAATGGTAGGGCTGGGAATACCGCCGTTCACCGTCATGGCTGGCACCAGCTTACCGGCCTTGTTCACCGCCTCCTGGCGCATGGTCAGGGTGTACACGGTCGTGTCCGTCTGGGCCCGGGCCGGCGGGCCAGCCAGCAGCAGCGTCAGCAGTGGAAGAAGGAGTAGCAGATTAAATTTCATGTCGATGTTGTTAAGATACCCGTTGGGTAATTGGCCTGCCAGAATTGAATTCAAGAGGGCGGCTAGTTGGAAAGCGCTTGGTTTACGACCGTAGCGTGGGGGCCGTTTGGTTGCTGTTTCCACGGACTGTTGCATAATTTCGAGCGCCTTTTAACCCAGCTAGGTCGCCTGAATGCCAGCGTCTGAAAACAAAAAAGCCCGGTCTTGCCGGGCCTTTTTCGTTCTGCGAGTTCACCGCTTATACCGTCTGAATCTTGAATCCGGCATCCTCCACGGCCCGCACTACCTGCTCGGCCGTTAGTTTGTCGGAACTGACCGTGAGTAGCTTGTCGGGGTTGGCCGTATCCACTTGCCAATTGCCGGCTCCGGCTTCCTGGTTCAGCGTGGGCGTTACCGACTTAATGCAGCCGCCACAATTGATATTAGTTTTGAATTTCAGGGTTTGCATGGTAAGTAAAAGCTAGGGTAGCTGAGCACGTCAGGCTACGGGTTTATAACAAACAAGGTACGCGGCCAGTGCCGTGGTAAGGGTGCAGGATTAAGCTTAGAGCTTGCATGATTCTGCGACCAGGAGGCTGGCAAGACAGCTAAATGCAAAAGGGCCGCGCCGCCACCAGCGCGCCCCTTTTCAGGGTAGATGCGGCAGCTACATTTTCATGTTGCCCATCTTGGCGCCCCGCTTCATTTTACCATTTTTGTGCATCTCTTCCATCGTGGTCATCTTGCCGTCCATCATCATGCACTGGCCGTCCTTCATCGTCATGGTGGTGCCGTCTTTCATGGTGCAGGTACCATCGGTTTTGCAGACGCTACCGTCGCTCATGGTCATGTCTTTGGTCATGGGCATCATTTTGCCATCCATCATCGTCATCATTTTGCCGTCTTTCATCGTGCAACCGTCCTTGGCCATCTGGTCTTTGGACATCTGGCCGCTCATCGGCTTGGTGGCGGGGGTGGTCTGGGCCTGGGCTTGCAGGCAAGCGCCACTGAGCAGCAGTAGCAGCGCGGGCAATGGTTTCAGTGCGTTTTTCATGGGGAAGGGGGAAGTAGTGTTGGTGAGAAAATCGTTGATAAACAAAGTGTTATCACTGGCCGAATCGTCCAGTTTCGGCAGTATCAAGGAAGCAGCAGGAAAGGAGGAGGCCAAAACGGCAAAGCCCAACTACCAACCGAGTGGGCTTCGGCTGGAAAGGATTGCCCTTGATTTTTAGGCTGGGGCCACCGTTTCATCGTGCGAGGCGGAGAAGGCGGGGTTTTCTCGCAGGGCCTGAACCATCTCCGAACTCAGGGCCTCGCTTGAAATGCCGTAACCGTCCACCAGCGTGCCTTTCACGCCGTGCCGGACCGAGGAAATGGCGTACACCACCGCCTCGTCGCCGGGGTCCGACATGCCTTCGAAGCGGTAGTGCTTATCGACCAGGAAATCGTTCGGAGAAATCTGCAGGGCATTGCCGTGGCAGACCAGGCAGTTGGCGTGGAGGTTGAAGTCGACGGTATAGCCTTCTCGATTCAGATGGTTCAGCACCTCGGAAACAGTGGTCATGGGTATCATTTGCATTGGGTGGTAAGGGTAAAATCGGGCAGTAGCCGGCTGGCCACCACCGTTAAGCCAGCATTTCGGACGTGGCCTTGGCCATTAGGTACTCGTGGTTGAGGGTGGCAATGTCGGCCAGCGTGATGCCCGCCGGGCATTCGGCCGCGCACGAGCCAATATTGGAGCAGGAGCCGAACCCCTCCCGGTTCATTTGAGCCACCATGTTCTCCACGCGGCTCTGGCGTTCGGGCTGGCCCTGGGGCAACAGCGCCAGCTCACTCACTTTAGCCCCCACAAAAAGTACGGCCGACGAATTCTTGCAAGCCGCCACGCAGGCCCCGCACCCAATGCACGTCGCCGACTCAAACGCCCGCTCAGCAATGGCCTTCGAAATCAGGATTTCGTTGCCGTCGGGCGCGCCGCCCGTATTCACGCTCACGTAGCCGCCGGCCTGCATGATGCGGTCGAACGCCGACCGGTCGCAGCTCAGGTCTTTGTTGAGGGGGAAGGCCCGGGCCCGCCAGGGCTCAATGGTGATGGTGGAGCCGTCGGTGAACGTGCGCATGTACAGCTGGCAGCTGGCCGTGTTAAATTGCGGGCCATGGGCGCGTCCGTTAATAAACAGGGAGCACGAGCCGCAGATGCCTTCCCGGCAGTCGTAGTCAAAAGCCACCGGGTCGTGGCCGGCGTGCAGCAGGTCTTCATTGAGTACATCGAGCATTTCCAGAAACGACATTTCGGCAGAAATACCCTCAACTACATACTCCATCATCGCCCCCTGGGCCTGCCGGTTTTTCTGCCGCCAGATGCGGAGCGTAAAGTGCAGCAGGGTGTTCTCAGTAGCAGCCATATGTCGTCCAGTAAAAGGGTTAACGCCGGCAGTGGAAATGATGGGCCAGAAACGCCGTTGGTTTTCACTATCCTAATTTCCGGCGTTTCCGGGGGCGCTACCATGATAAGCAGCAGGCAGACGCACGATTTTCGTCATTCATGGCCGGCAAAGGATTGTGCAGCGTAGAAACGACAAAGCCCGGTCGCTAAACGACCGGGCTTTGCTGAGAACGAAGGAGGGCCCGCGGTTAAGCAGCCATACCTGCCCGGCAGGCTTCTTCGCAGCGGCGGCAGGCGTCGGCGCACTCCTGGCAGTGCTGCATGTGCGTGTGCTTGGCGCACTCGTCGCCGCAGGCTTTGCAGATGTCGGCGCACAGGCTCAGCAGATGCTTGGCATGGTCCGAGCCGCGGGCCACGTAGCGGGCCGTCAGGGCGCAAATGTCAGCGCAGTCACGGTCGAGCTGAATGCAGCGCACCATCATCTTGATATCATCTTCCTGCAGGCAGGCGGTGGCGCAGTGCTCGCACGAGGCGACGCAGGCGTTGAGGGCGTCGAGCAGGGATTGGTTCTTGTTATGCATGGGAAACAGCTTAAAAGGGTTAGTGGAATCTTCCTTGGTATACTCTGTGCTGCGCGGCCGGTTTTGCGCTGGCTACCCTTCAGCTTGCATCATTTGGCGTTGCTGCTTTACTGTTCGCCGCCTCTTCCACGGCGTGGAGCTGCTGGCGATAAACAGACGGTGCGCAGTGCATGAATCGTCGAAACTGCCCCGAGAAGTGCGCCAGACTATTATAGCCCAGCTGCCGGGCAATCCGGCCGACATCCCATTGGGAAGCGGCCAACAGCTGCTGCGCGTAGGCTAACCGTTGGTGGGTAATGTAGCCGAGCAGGCTTTCCTGGTCAGGCAGCTGGATAAACAGGCGGTGCAGTTGGCGCATACTCAGGCCTACCGCCTGCGTCAGAGTCGGAACAAAGTCCCGGTGTCGGATGGCATTGGGGCGGCGCAGCAGTTCATTGACCGTTCGTTTTACCTGCGCCACCATTGCGTACTCAGGGTCAGCCAGCAAATCGAAGCCCGCTTCGGCCAGCGCTTCCCGAATACGTTGCCAATCCAACTCGTCGGCCGCGTGGGCTACCGTGACGGCTCCCAGGCGCACATCATGTACCGTCAGGCCTATCTTTTCCAATTCCCGCCATACCACTCGAATACCGCGCGCGCACACCATATGCTTGACATACAATATGCAGCCGGCCTTATTGGGTAAATATCTAAAGGGAAAGGACACGGATAGGGACGTTAGGCAACTGGCTGAATGATATTCTGGTCGGCCGGGGGCGTGAAGGGCGGCGCGTCCAGCTCCTGCGGGTGCGCGTCGAGGCTCACTTCCTGATGGGAGGCGAAGTACTGGGCCAACGCTTTTTCGCCTACCAGCCAGAAAACCACCGGCGTCACGATGATGTCGAGGAAGGTGGAGGACAGCAGGCCGCCCAGAATCACGGTGGCGACCGGGTAGAGGATTTCCTTACCCGGCGCGTCCTTGGCCAGCGTGAGCGGCACCAGCGCCAGCGCGGCCACCAGGGCCGTCATCAGCACCGGCACGAGGCGTTCGAGCGAGCCGCGGATAATCATGGGCATGCCGAACTTCTCGCCTTCGTGCTCGACGAGGTGGATGTAGTGCGAAATCATCATGATGCCGTTGCGCGAGGCAATGCCGGTGAGCGTGATGAAGCCCACCAGCGAGGCAATGCTGAACGTGCCGCCCGTGAGCAGCACCGCCACCACCGAGCCGATGAGGGCCAGCGGGATGTTGAGCATAATTTGCCCCACCATCAGCGAGGACTTGAAGTGCGAGAACAGCACCAGGAAGATACCGGCCAGCGAAAACAGGCTCAGCCACAGAATCTTCTGCGAGGCCGACTGCTGGCTCTCGAACTGCCCGCCGTAGGTGAGGTAGTAACCCGGCGGTAGCTTCACCTGCTGGTCAATTTTGGCCTGAATCTCCTTCACCGTGGAGCCCAGGTCGCGCTCGGCCACGTTGAGCGAGATAGTGATGCGGCGCTGGGTGTTTTCGTGGTTGATGGTGTTGGGCCCCGGCTCGTACACTATATCGGCCACCTGGCTCACGGGTATCAACGCGCCGCTGGGAGTTTCAATGCGGGTCTGGCTGATGGCGGCCAGGTCGTTGCGCTGGGCTTCGGGCAGCTTCACCACCAAATCAAAGCGCTTCTGGCCGTCGACCATCTGCGAGACCACGGTGCCCTGAAACAGCGTTTCCAGGTCGCGCACCAGCTCGCCGCGGCCCATGCCGTAGGCGCGCAGGGCGTCGTCCTTGGGCCGAATCAGCAGCTGCGGAATCTGCACCTGCTTTTCCACCTGCAGGTCTACCACGCCGGGCACGGTGCTGGCGGCGGCCCGCACCTCGTTGGCGTAGCGGCGCAGCTCCAGCAAGTCGTTGCCGAATACCTTAATGGCCACCTGGGCCCGTACCCCGCTCAACAGGTGGTCGAGGCGGTGGGAAATGGGCTGACCGATGTTCACGTTCACGCCCGTTATCAGGCTGAGCTTTTCGCGCATGTCGGCCAGAATCTCGTCGCGGCTACGCATGGTTTTGCCCTCTTTTTCCAGCTCGGCTTCGGTCTTGAAGGCCACCTCGATTTCCGAGTTGTTCACCGCTTCGGCGTGCTCATCAAGCTCGGCGCGGCCGGTGCGGCGGGCCGTAAAGGCCACTTCCGGAATCTTGAGCATCTGCTGCTCGCCCAGCGTGCCCAGGCGGTTGCTCTCGGTGAGCGAGGTGCCGGCCGGGGCCGAGAAATTCACCGTCAGGGAGCCTTCGTTGAAGGGCGGCAGAAACTCGGTGCCGAAGAAGGGAATAAAGGCGAGGGCCCCAACCAACAGCGCGCCGGTAACTCCCAGCACCGTTTTAGGATGAGCCAGGCCCCAGCCCAGCAGCCGGGTATCCTTTTTCTTGAGCCAGCGCACCAGCCCGCCGTCGGTTTCGGCGTGGTCCATCTGCTTCATCTTGGGCAGCAGGTAGTAGCAGAGCACCGGCGTCACGGTGAGCGAAACGAACAGCGAGGCCACGATGCTGGTGATGTAGGCCACGCCCAGCGGCGCGAAAATCCGGCCCTCCATGCCTTCCAGGGCGAACAGCGGCAAAAACACCAGCACCACGATAATGGTGGCGTACACGATGGAGTTGCGCACCTCCGACGAGGCCGAATACACGACGCGCAGCACCGGTTGCGGGTCGGGCCGCTGCTTGTTTTCGCGCAGGCGCCGGTACACGTTTTCCACGTCCACGATGGCGTCATCCACCAGCTCGCCAATGGCAATGGCCAGCCCGCCCAGCGTCATGGTGTTGATGCTGATGCCGGCCGCCTTGAACACCAGCGCCGTAACCAGCAGCGAGAGCGGAATGGCGACCAGCGAAATAAAGGTGGTCCGCACGTTCAGCAGGAAGGCAAACAGCACGATAACCACCAGAATGGCCCCGTCGCGCAAAGCTTCCTCCACGTTGGTAATCGAGGACTCGATAAACTCCGACTGCTTGAACAGGCGCGTGTTCACTTTTACGTCGGGGGGCAAAGAGGGCTGCAGCTCCACCAGGGCCTTTTCCACGGCTTCCGTCAAACCCACGGTGGCGGCGCCGGGCTGCTTCTCGATGCTCAGAATCACGGCTGGCTGGCCGTTCACGCTGCCGTCGCCGCGCTTGAAGCGGGCCCCAAACTCCACGTTGGCGACATCGGCCACCCGGATGGGCGACTGCTCGCGGTAGCCCACCACGATGTTTTCAATGTCTTCGACCGAGCGCAACCGGCCCAGGTTACGAATGAGCACCTCCGAGCCGTTGCGGTCGAAGAAGTTGCCGGTGGTGTTCAGGTTCGACTTGCGCAGGGCCTCTTCCACTTGGTTGGCCGTGAGGCCGGTGGCATTCAGGCGCGGCATATCCAGCAATACCTGATACTGCAAATTGTCGCCGCCGATGGGGATTACCTGGGCAATGCCGGGGATGCTGAGCAGGCGCTGGCGCACGGTGTAGTTGGCCAGCGTGCGCAAATCGGCGGCGTTGGTTTCCTTACCGCCCGACAGGCCCACGAGCATTATCTGGCCCATCACCGACGAAATGGGTCCCAGTACCGGCGTGATGCCCATCGGCAGTTGCCCGGCGGTGGTCTGCAGCTTCTCGCTCACAATCTGGCGGGCCGTAAAAATATCGGTGCCGTAGTCGAACTCCACGAACACCATGCCCAGGCCGATGGCCGAGTTGGAGCGCACTGCCGACACGCCGGTGGCCCCGTTTAGGGCCGTTTCCACGGGCAGCGTTATCAGGGCCTCCACTTCCTCGGGGGCCATGCCGGGCGCTTCCAGGAACACGGTTACCCGGGGGCGGTCCAGGTCGGGCAGCACATCCACCGGCAGCTGCTGCGCCGTGTAGGTGCCGGCAATGATGAGGCCCAGGGCAAAGGCCAGCATGAGCAGGCGGTTTTGCAGGGCAAAGCGAATTATCTTGTCAAGCATCTTTTTTAGCTGTTAGCTCACAGCAGGGGTCTCATTTTGGCCCTTCGCTGATAGCTCTCGTTCAGAAAAAAGCTGACAGCCAATAGCCATCAGCTAATAGCTTCAAATTACTGGTTGAGGTAGATGGACTTGAGCTGATAGGTACCGGCCGTCACCACCCGGTCGTTTTCATTCACTTCGCCCTGCACCAGCACGGTTTGCTCGCCGCTGACGGCGCCGGGCTGCACGTAGCGAATCTTGAACCGCTCGGGTTCGGTGTGCACAAACACCACGGGCTTGCCGTTGAGGTCGGTGATGGCCGAGGTGGGCACCACCAGTTGGGGCTTGCCGCCGCCGGTCTGGCCCACTACCTGCACGTTCACGGCCTGGCCGGCCCGGTAGGCGCTGCCTTCGGTGGCATCCAGCTCCAGCACCAGCTGGCGGGCCTGATTGACGGGGTTCACCACGTTGCTGAACACCACGAGCCGGGCCGGCACGCCCGCCTGGCCCTGCAGACCCTCCACCCGGAAAGCGGCCCCCGGCGTCACCTTGGCCAAATCCTGGGCAAATACCTGGGCTTCTACCCGCAGCTTGCCGGGGTTGATGACCCGGAACAGCTCGTCGCCCTGGCTGACCTGCTGGCCCACGGCGAGGCTGAACACGTCCACGGTGCCGCTTACCGGCGCGCTGATGCTGACGCGGCGCTGGCCCGCCTGGCCGTTCTGAATACCAGCGTTCTGGCGGGCCTGGCGCAGGCGCAGCTCGGCCGCCACCACGTCTTTGCGGGCGGCGATGTCGGCAATGCTCTGCAGGCGGGCATAGTCCTGCTGGGCCGCGCGCAGCTCGGCCTGGGCGTTGGCCCGCTCGGTGCTGAGCCCAATTTGCTGGGTGGCATCGAGCGTCTGCTCGATAACGGCCAGCGTCTGGCCGGCGCGCACCTGCTGGCCCACCCGCGCGGCCAGGCTTACGATACGGCCGCCCTGGGGCACCACCACGCGGCCCTCGCCGCCCGCCGCCGCCGACACCGTGCCGTAGAGCGTGGCCCGGCTGTATGTAGTGGAGTAGGCGGCCAGGTTGGTCTGCACCTGAAACAGGAACTGGCTTTCCTTGGGCAGCAGTACCTCGTCGGTGAGGGCCACACCGGTGCTGGCCTTGGCCTCGCCGCCGTGGTCTTCGCCGCCGTGGGCCTGCACCAGGCCCGGGGGCGGCAGCAGCACGCTCAGCACCAGACCGGTGGCAGCCGTAAGGGCCAGAAACTTATGCTTGGTTTTCATAAACGGCAGAATTAGGGGTGGAAACCGGCGCGGCAGGGCGGCGGCGGCGCAGCAGCAGGGCCGTCAGGCCGATGCCGAGTACGAAGGCCCCGATCAGGGCCATAATGGTTTTCCAGGAGGAAAAAAGCGAGACGGCGGCCGCCGGAGCCGTGGTAGCCACGGGCAGTTTCTCCCCCACCTTAATACCTTCGAGCAGCAGCAAATCGGCCTTGTCGCCGGCCACGATGTTGGCCGTGAAACTGTAGGTCTTGTCGGCCGGAAACTGGCCTTCGACCAGGTAGATGCCCGGCTCCTGCTCCGTTACGGCCCACTGCAGGCTGGCGTCTTCCGGCGTGGTGAGCGTGAGCTTGGCCCCCTTGATGGGCACGTTGGTGGCGTAGTCGGAGAGGAACAGGCGCAGGTCGGCGGGCTGGCCGCCTTCCAGCGGCTCGTAGCGCAGCAGCACCTCGAACTGTTCCGAGAGCGCCGCCACGGAAAACGATGTCGCGCCGGCCGCCGTGCCCGCTTTGGCGCCGTCGCCGTGGTCCTCGCCCCCGTGGGCGCGGGCTGTCCCGCTCAGCAGCAACAGGCCCAGCAGCAAAATCAGGAGTTGTTTCATGTTATTCACCCCGCAGGTAGTTAAGTTCGATGAGGGCCTGACGGTAGTCGCGGATGGTGGTCAGGTAAGTATTTTGGATGGTAAAGGCCTGGTTGAGGCTCTGAATTAGGACCAGGTAGCTGATTTCGCCGGCCCTAAACAGGCGCTGCGACTGGCTGATGATGGCGCCCGACTGCGGCACGCCGGTCTGCTCGTAGTAGCTCAGTGCGGCCGAGAACTTGCGCGTATCGGCCAGCGCCTGCTGGTAGAGGCTGCTCAGCTCCAGGCGCTGGGCCTGCAGCTGGTAGCCGGCCGCCTCGCTGCGGGCCGTGGCCGCCTGCAGCTGCGAGCGGTAGGTCCAGAACCAGACAGGCACCGACACGCCAAACTGGAAGCGGTAGCGGAGCGCCGAGTTCTCAAAGGCCTGATTCTGGTACCCCACCGTGAGGGCCGGCGTGCGCCGGGCCCGCACCAGACTGATACCCGACTGGCTCAGGGCCACGTTCTGGGTAGCGGCCGCCAGCGTGGGGCTGCGCACCAGGGCCGCGCTGTCTTCGGCGGGCAGGACGCTGAGCAATGCCCCGCCGGTTTGCACCAGCTCGGGTCCGCTACGGCGTAGGTCGGTACTGGAAATAAAGTCGGCTGTGGGCTCGCCCAGCAGCAAGCCCAGGCGGCGCCGGGCGGCGCGCAAATCGGCGGAGGCCTGCAGCAGCTGCACGGCTACCTGCCGGGCTTCGGCTTCGGTACTGATGCGTTGCAGCGACGTGATTTCCCCAGCCGTAAACAGTCGCTCGGTGGCCACCCGCAGTGCCTGATACAGGCTGTCCTGGTAGGTGAGCTGCCGGACCTGGGCCTCTGCAAACTGCAGGCTCAGGTAGGCCAGCCGGGTGTCGCGCAGCACCGTGGCGCGGCTTACCTCGCGGTTACGCTCGGCCAGGCCGATGCCCGCCTCCGCTACCTGGCGCTGCCGCCGGTACACGTTGGGCAGGTCAATGGTTTGCACCACGCCCGGCGCCCACCGCTCGCCCGTGGGCGCCGAAAACAGCACATCCGGATTGGCCGGCGCAAACGAGCCCCGCTTCAGGGCCCGCTGCTCCTCAATCTCGCGGTCCGACTGCCGCAGTCGCGGATGGCGGCGCAGGCTCCGGGCTTCGGCGCTATCGAGGCGGATAGTGGTTTGGGCATGGGCTGCTTCCCGGCCTGGCCCTAGCAACAGGGCCATCAATAAAGCCAGCAGGAGCATGCCCCTGGCCCCGCTTGGGGTTTTTAGATACTTCATAATGTCAGGTTAGGATCCGCCGATGGGCCGCCCGCTGTTGCAGCAGCAGACGGCCCGGGACGGAGAGGTTCCGGACGCCGGGCGTCCGAAAAACAGGCTCCGCCTACGCCTTTTTCACGAGGGCCATGCCGCACTTCGGGCACGAGCCGGGCTTGTCGCTGGCGCTGCCTTCGCACTGCATGGGGCACTCGTAAGCAGGCCCCGCGGCCTTGCTGGTTTTAGCCGCCCCGTCCAGCTTCTCAAAGCGGGCCGAAAGCGACTTGCCCTGGGCTTTCAGGCTGACAATAGCCGTGCGTACGGTGATGCCAGCCGGAACCTGCGCTACGAGGTGGTCGCCGGCGGTTGTCAGGGCTACCGTGCTGGTTTTGCCGGCCGTGGTCAGCAGCATTACCGTGCCGGTGGTGCCTGTGAGGGCCATGGGGGCCTCCTTGCCATCGAGCAGGTACACGTGTACTTCGCCGGTCTGCTGCACCAGCTCCAAATGGTAGGCGCCGGCTGTCCGGACTACACCCCCGTGGGGCGACTGATGGGCGTGGGTTTCGCCGGCCGCTTTATTGCCATGCGCGGCTGCGCCGGGCTGGTGGCTGTGCTGGGCCTGGGCCGAGAAAGAAGCGGTGGCCACGAGGGCGGCGGCGAGCAGGATTTGGGAAATCTTCATGGGAAAACGAAAAGTGGGTTGAGAGAAAAAAGCAGGAAGCGCGGAAGGCTACATTTTGTCGGCATTCTGGGCATGCCAGGTCTTGAAGGCGTCTATTTCCTTCTGCTGAGTATCAATCATCTTCTCAGCCATTGCCTTGAGCTTGCTGTCTTTGCCGTGGGTCACTTCAGCTTTGGCCATATCCATGGCGCTCTGGTGGTGAGTCGTCATCATCATATTGAAGTTCATGTCCGGGTTAGCCACGGTAGCCGACGTGTTCTGCATCATGGTTGTCATCGACGTCTTCATCTGGGCCGTGAACGGGTCATTCGGGTCTTGGGGCTTGTAGTTGGTCGGGGCATTGTCGAGGCGGGTGGCCACGGCTTCCAGCTCCCCGATTTCCTGCTGCTGGTCGGCCTTAATTCTCTCGGCCATCTGCCGCATAGTGGCGTCCTTGCCGTCGCGCAGCTCGATTTCGGCCATGGCCACCGCGCCTTTGTGGTGCTCCAGCATCATGTGGGCAAAGTCATGGTCGGTGTTACCCTTCATTTTCATGGCGTCCATCTTGGCCATCATCTCATCCATTGAGGCCTTCAGGGGCGAGTCGCCGCCCATCGTGGAGTGGTCCATCGTCGAGTGGTCCATCGGGGCCATGTCGTCGGCCGCGCCGGTTTCCGTGGCGGCGCCGGTTTCCGTGGCGGTTTTAGTGTCGCAGCTGCTCAGCAGCAACGTGCCGGAGCACAGCAGGGCAAAAAGAAATGCTTGGGTTTTCATGAGTTCAGGGGATTAGTGAAGGGAAAAAGCGCGACCGAAAGAACCGCCTAGCTGGCGGCCGGGCCTTTTACATTGATGGTAAAGTCGCCGGTGTGGATTTTGCCGGCGTGGTTGAACTGCAGGAACACGCGGTAGAGGCCGGGCGCCTCGAAGTTGGTGTTGAAGCCGATAGCGGGGCCTTTGTCGGCCTGGTCGTTCGGATGCACGTGCAGGTAGCGCTCGGTGTCTTCGCTGATGACCACCACGTGGCCCAGCGCGCCCAGGTAGTTGTCGAGGTCGGTTACGGGCTGGCCGTTTTTGCTGATGACGATTTTCATGCCCAGCAGCTGGCCGGTATTCAGTGGTTTATCGAAGGCCAGCGTGGCCGTATAGCCATCCTGCTCCCAGGCCATATCGTCGTTTTTGAACTTGACGGGCGCGTATTTCGGCCCCTGCACCGTCACGGGCTGGCGGCCCAGCTGGTGGCCGCCCCCGGTGGGCGAGTAGTCCTGGAACAGCACGAACTCACCACCTTTAGGGAAGGTGTAATCCACTTGGTAGTCGCCCTGAGCCGTGTACTCGGGGTGTTCGTGGTAGAACTGCGAGAGGTCTTTGCTGACGATAATCAGGTGAATCTTCTTCTCGTGCACCACGGCCAGCGGCACCGGCGCGGCTTCGTTGCCGGTTTCCTGGGGGGTGAAAGAAAGTTTAGCGGGTTGCCCGGCTACCAGCTGCATGGGCTGGGGGGTAAACTTCATCTGGTAGGTCTTGCCGTTGCTGGCGGGCAGGTCGGTGTGCTCCAGGTTCATGCCGCACTTGGGGCACGTTTCGCCCGCCTTGGTGCTGGTCACCTCCGGGTGCATGGGGCAGGAATAGATGTGGCCACCGGCGTGCTCGTCGGTACCCGCCGCGGGGCCTTCGGTGGGCGTGGTAACGGTGTCACTGCTCGAAGCTGTATCGGATGAGCAGCCGGCAACGGTAAACAGGCTGACCACGGCCAGCAGCGGAACAAATAGGCGCTTCATATAGAAAGAGGGAAATGGCGGAAAACGGTGGGAAATAGGGCCCGGCCAGGGCCCGGAAGGCTACGCCTGCCACTGCTGCCAGAGCACGAAGCCCAGGGCGGCAGCCACTACGGCGTAGAGCAGGTAGGAGGGCCAGCGGCGACCTGGCCCCGACGGGGCCGAGCCACTGGCCGCCTCACAACAACTCTTCATTGCAGGGGCGGTAAAACCAGGAAATAAGGGAGGAGGGGCGCGGCCAGGCCGCGCGGACGAGCAAACGAAAAGGCCCGCCCCGGACATAGCGTAGCTATGCCGGCGCGAGCCTCAGCGCGTCGAAAGAATCAGACAGTCAGCGACTGAATGTAAATCCGGATGTCCGGAATTTTGGGTTTTAGCTGCCGCGGCGGAACCAGCGCAACGGTAGCCGTCTGGTCCCACTTGCCCGCCAAGGGGCGGTAATGAAATTCTATGGCTGTCGGCAGCACGGCCGGCGCGGGGGTAAACAGGGCCTTTTGAGCCGGGGTCGTCAGCGCCGAAAGCAGCGCCGCCGAATTATCCTTGCAGCAGTCATCCTGACTGCCGGCCGACTTGGCAGGGTGCTGGTCCGGCTTGGTAGAGTGTTCGGCTACGGCCCCGTGGCCCGGGCAGCCCGGGTGCGCTGGTTTAGCCGCAACGGGGTGGTCCGCCACTGCCATCTGCATCGCTGGCTCCGGATTCACTATCGCGCATACACACTGCCCCACGAACACGTTGATGAAGACGAGCAGAAAGCTCGTCGCCAGCAAACGGCGGAAGGGGAACAGGTTACGGAACATAAATGAGCACGAAGCAACTGCAAAAATAGGCTTATATCCCGAAAAAGCTGACGGGCTGCCCACTGGTAATGCCAGTAGAAGGTGATGCTACTTGTCTTATTCTAACTGATTTATTGCGCCAAAGGGTTCATTCTGAGGCTACGCCTGGCAATTAGCAGGTTAGGCCTCGCGTGCGGGCTGCCCGCCGAGCACAAAATTATACAAGTGGCCGCCGCAATTTTGCATGCCTTATCTGGAGTAGCGGTAAGAAATGCCTCCTTGGTCTGTAGGACGGTTTTCTTCAGGGTATCCGTCAAATTATGCTATTCTGTGGCCGGATTCAGTACCAACCCCGGCCGCGGTAAGCCGTTTCTTTGTAGAGGGATGGTAACGCTTGGCCAACCGGCTAAAAGGTTGCTACCCTGTTTTATACATAACTACTCATGGAACCCGCCACCAAAACTGAAACCCTCGACATCGAAGGCATGACCTGCGCCTCCTGCGCCTCGGCCATCGAAAAGTCGCTGAGCCGGGCCCCCGGCGTGCAGAGCGCGCTGGTTAATTTCGCCACCGAGAAGGCTACCATCCAATACGTTCCCGGCCAGGCCAGCCCAGCTACTCTCAAGGAAGCCGTGGTCAATGCCGGCTATGGCGTGCTGGAGCGCGCGCCCGATACCAGCGCGGCCGAGCGTAGCGACGAAATCGACCGCCAGAAGGCCCTGGCCTACCAGAAGCTCAAGCGCCGCTTCTGGGTGGCCACGGTCCTGGCCATAATCATCATGCCACTGAGTATGCTGATGCTCTGGCCGGCCATGATGGCGCGGGTAAACATGCCCTTGCTGAATTACGCCCTGCTCCTACTCACGCTGCCCGTGCTGCTCTACAGCGGGCGCGAGTTCTACGTGTCGGCCTGGAACGGCTTCAAGCACCGGTCGGCCAACATGGATACGCTCATTGCCGTGGGTACCGGCGCGGCATTTCTCTACAGTCTGGCTGCTACCGTGGTGCCGGATTTCTTCACCAGCCGGGGCCTGATGCCCGAAGTGTACTACGATACCACGGCCACTATCATTGCCCTTATTCTGCTGGGCAAGGTAATGGAGCTGCGGGCCAAAACGCAGACCTCGGCCGCCATGCGCAGCCTCATTGGCCTGCAGGCCAAAACCGCCCGCGTGGTGCGCTCCGGTGGCCAGGAAGCGGATGTACCCATTGAGCAGGTGCAGCTCGGCGACATCGTGGTGGTGCGCCCCGGCGAAAAAGTGGCCACCGATGGCCGCATTACCGAGGGGCAGTCGGCCGTGGATGAGGCCATGCTCACCGGCGAAAGCCTGCCCGTAGAAAAGAAAACCGGCGACCCCGTATTTGGGGCCACGCTCAACAAAACCGGCTCCTTCCGCTTCGAGGTAACCAAAGTTGGGGCCGATACCATGCTTTCGCAGATTGTGAAGCTGGTGGAAGATGCCCAGGGAAGCCGCGCCCCCATTCAGCGGCTGGCCGACAAGGTCAGCGCCATCTTCGTGCCCACGGTGGTGGTCATTTCCATTCTCACGTTCGTGCTGTGGTTTGACCTGGCCCCGGCGGACACGCGCCTGCCGCTGGCGCTGGTCAACTTCGTGGCCGTGCTCATTATTGCCTGCCCCTGCGCGCTGGGCCTGGCCACGCCCACGGCCATTATGGTCAGTACTGGCAAGGGGGCCGAGCATGGCGTGCTCATCCGCAACGCCGAGGCCCTCGAAAAGGCCTACCAAGTAAACACCGTGCTGCTGGATAAAACCGGTACTATTACCAAGGGCGAGCCGGCGGTAACCGACTTCGTGGCGCCTGGCCAGGACGCTCCGCGCCTGTTGCAGGTGGTGGCCGCCGTGGAGCGGCAGAGCGAGCACCCGCTGGCCGAGGCCGTGGTGCGCCACGCCGACGACCAGAGCGGGGATAAAATGACGGCCACCGACTTCCGGGCCGTGGAAGGTAAAGGCGCCGCCGCCACCGTGGATGGCCAGGCCGTGCTCATCGGCAACCGCCGCCTGCTAGCTGAAGAGGGCATTGACCTATCGCCCGAGCTGACTGCCCAGGCTGAGCAGCTGCTGAGCCAGGCCCGAACCGTGCTTTATGTGGCTGTCGCCGGGCAGGCCGTGGGCCTGCTGGGCGTCGCCGATACGGTGCGCGACACGTCGGTGGCCGCCATCAAAAAGCTCCAGGCCCTGGGCATCGAGGTGGTGATGATGACGGGCGACAACCCCCAGACGGCCGCCCAGGTGGCGGGCCAGGTGGGCATTACGCGCTACTTCGCCGAGGTACTTCCGGCCGACAAGGCCGGCAAGGTCAAGGAGCTGCAGGGTGAAGGCCGCATCGTGGCTATGGTCGGCGACGGTATCAACGACGCACCCGCCCTGGCCCAGGCCGACATTGGCCTGGCCGTGGGCTCAGGTACCGACGTGGCCATGGAAGCGGCCGGCATTACGCTCATGCGCTCCGATTTGAACGGCGTGGTCACGGCCATCGAGTTGAGCCGTCAGACCATCCGCACCATCAAGCAGAACCTGTTTTTCGCCTTTATCTACAACACGCTGGGCATTCCCGTGGCGGCCGGGCTGCTCTACCCCTTCTTTGGCATCCTGCTCTCGCCCATGCTGGCAGCGGCCGCCATGGCCCTCAGCTCGGTTTCGGTGCTCACTAACTCGCTGCGCCTGCGCTCCTTCGACAACCACTAACTCTCGCCTATCATGGATACTTCTCAAATCATCGTTACCATCGTCGGCTTGGGCCTGGCGGCGTTTGTCGTGTGGTACTTCTTCTTCTCGGCCCGCCAGACGACCAGCGCCGTTTCTTCATCGAGCGGCGTGCAGGAGGTGGATATCACCGTTAAGGGCGGCTATTCACCCGACATTATTGAGGTCGAAAAAGGCAAGCCCGTGCAGCTCAGCTTCTACCGCGACGAGGAGAATAGCTGCTCGGAGGAGCTGCTGATGCCCGACTTCAGCATCCGCCGCGACCTGCCGGCCTTCAAAACCACGCTGGTGGAGCTGCTGCCCGAAAAGGCGGGCACGTTTACGTTCACCTGCGGAATGGGCATGCTGCGGGGCAGCCTGGTGGTGAAATAATGCGGCATCCTATGAAAGTCGACGTCAGTATCGCCCACGTGCTGCCGCCGCCGGGCGCGTACCGGCTGCTGATTAAGAACATGGTCTGCCCCCAGTGCATCCGGGTGGTAGACGAAGACCTGGCGGCCCTGGGACTACAGGTCCACCGCGTGGCGCTGGGCGAAGCCGACGTATCAACGCCCGACGGCGCGGCCCCTGACTGGGCGGCCATCCGGAGCCGCTTACACGAGGCAGGCTTCGAGCTGCTGGAAGACCCCCAGGACCAGCTGGTAGACCGCATTAAAACCCTGCTGGTCGCCCTGATTCACTACCCTCCGCCGAGCCCGCGGCTGCTCAACTACTCCGATTACCTGGTCGAGCACCTGGGGAAGGACTACCACTACCTGTCCCACTTATTCTCCGCCTCCGAAGGCCTGACGATTGAGAAGTTCACTATCCGCCAGAAAGTGGAGCGGGCCAAGGAGCTCATCAGCTACGCTGAGATGAGCATGGCCGAAGTAGCGCAGCAACTGGGCTACAGCAGCCCGGCGCACCTCTCGCGGCAGTTCCGGCAGGTAACCGGCCTAACGCCGACCGACTTCCAGCAGCTTGGCCCCGGCCCCGCCGCCCGCCGCGGGCTGGATTCGTTGATTTGAGCCGCAAATTATGTAAGCGGCAGGTTCGTTCACATAAATCCTGGCTGCAGGCACTGCGTTTTAGCCATCAAAAAATCGTCATTCCAACCTGATTTATGAAAAAGCTACTCCGCCTTCCTCTGTTAGCCCTGGCCCTGGCCTCCGTTTCGCTGACTGTCTCTTCGTGCAACAAGGACGATTCTGATAGCCTGGCAGTGCAGGCCCACGACCAGAACACCATGATGACCATCATGCACGACATGATGAAAATGATGGATGCGATGCCCAGAACCCAGGACCCCGACCAGGACTACTCCATGATGATGGTCATGCACCACCAGGGTGCCATTGACATGTCGCAGGAGGAGCTCAAAAACGGAAAGGACACACAGATGCGCGACCTGGCGACACGCATCATTGCTGCCCAGAAAGCGGAAATTGCCCGCTTCAATACGTTCCTGGCCGGGCATAAGGTTGAAACGCCCCTTGTGCCGGCGTTCAATGCGCGCCAGAAGATGGCTATGGAGAAAATGATGCGCGCCAACGACCTGCGCGTCATTACCGGCAACACCGACCGCGACTTTGCCCAGCTGATGCAGGACCATCACCAGAGTGCCATCGAAACCTCGCAAGCAATCCTGGACCTGGGCCGCCACCCGGAAACCAAAGTCTTGGGCCAGGAAATTATTGATTCGCAGATGATGGAAATCAAGGAGATGCAGGAATGGCTGCTCAAGAATAAGGGCTACTAGGCCCCGGCTTAACTTTTAAAAAGGCAGCGGACCAATTCAGGCCGCTGCCTTTTTTTTTCATCCTTATCCCTACTCCTATGAACATGCACGACACCCCCTGGGCTCCGGCTTGGGCGCTCTGGATTTGGTTTGGGCTCACGCTGTTATCTGTTGCCTATGTGGCCTGGGACCTGTTTACGCGCACTCCGGAGATGAAAGTAATGAAATGGGGCTGGGTGCTCGTCCTGCTTTATACCGGGCCAGTAGGGCTGCTGATTTACTGGTTTTCCTGTCGCGAGCCCTCCCCGGGCACCCACGAGCAGTTCATCGCCCCGCTGTGGAAGCAGGCAGTGGGCTCCACCATCCACTGCGCGGCAGGCGACGCCACGGGCATTATCGTGGCGGCGGTCATCACCAGCTTTTTCAGCCTGCGGATGGGCGTAGACATCTGGGTGGAATACGTGGCTGGATTCGCTTTTGGCCTGCTCATCTTCCAGGCGCTGTTTATGAAGGATATGATGGGCGTGAGCTATGGCGAAGCATTGCGTACCTCCTTGCTGCCGGAGTGGATGTCGATGAACGCCATGATGGCTGGCATGCTACTTACCATGGTTATTCTGATGACGAGCGATATGCGGGCCATGGAAGCCACCTCGCCCTGGTTCTGGGCCTCCATGTCGGCGGCCACGCTGGTTGGCGTGGTGGTGGCCTATCCGGTTAATTACTGGCTGGTCAAAAATAAGCTCAAACACGGCATGGGCACCGAGCGGGCCCTGGGCCACGGTGGCTCCCCGCTACAAGAAGAAGCCGCTCCAGCGCATATGGACCACAATAAGGATACAATGCGCATAAGTTCCAACAGCCTACCCACCGCATCAACTGCCACCCACTCCGGCCACAACAGCACCGTGCTTCCGGGCATGAACCTGAACGAGGAAGCGCAGGTTTCGGGGTGGCGCAAGGCCTTCGTTACCCTGCTTACGGTATTGATGCTGGCAGCAGGCTACTACCTGGCTGCCCGCTACGGCGACTTGTCCATGCGGCCGGGGGAAGCCATGGACGAAATGCCCGGCATGCCGATGCCCGGCCACCGGATGTAGCCGGCCCGACCGGGGTCGGCATCTACTTACGCCAGCAGCATAGTGGTTGGGGCGCGAGTTCTAGGCAACTTAGCTGCTTTATTGGTCTTACGTCTTCTTATGTCTGCCGCGCTCCCACCCCTCATCCAGTCCTACAAAGCTGATTCCGAGTCCGTCTATAATACGTGGTTCATCAACAACGAGGACCGGCTGAAGGCCTTCCGCTCCATCCGGCGCGGGGTGCAGCAGGTGGTGAAGGACATCAAGGTCGGCAGTTTCGGTAACGATTTCAAGGGTACTTCGCTCGAATTCGTGCTCAGCGTCATCAGCGAGCAAAAGCAGGTGTTTCAGGGCGCAGCCCACCCGTTCTACTGGAAGCCCAAGCTGCGCATCCCCGACATCTACGAGCACGAGGACAACAAGCGGGCCTTCGGCCAGTTTCTGGAAAGCTGCCTGGCGGCCACTACCGAACAGCAGCTGCTGCGCGAAATCGATATTCTCGACCGTCGCAAAATAAAGGGGCTGGGACCAGCCGTGGCCAGCATCCTCTATTTCCTGCATCCTACCCTGATGCCGCCCTGCAACACGGCCATCGTCAACGGGTTCAATGCCTTGTTCGGGGAGAAAATCAAGCTTGGCTCCTGGTCCGAATACCTGCGAATGCGTGCTCGGCTGCGCGACCTCAATCAAGAACACCGCCAGCATCTGAGTCTGGATTATGGCGCTCTGAGCGGCCTGCTCTTCGACGTGGGTGTTAAGAAGCTGATTGTGGGCGACCAGCAATTTGCCACCGATGAAGACCGTGACAAGTACCAGCAGCAGGCCCAGAAGCGCCACAAAGAAGTCCAGAACGAAGTTCAGGAGGAAAACCAGCACACCGAGATGCAGCACCACTTACTGCGGATTGGCAAAGCCCTGGGCTGCGACGTAACCACGGCTATCAACGACCGCAACCGTCTTTGCGGGGGCCAGAAACTTTCGTTTCTGTGCCTCGACCAGCACCCCGAACTACCCGTGCCGGCCGACGTGGCCAGCACCATTCGCCTGATTGACATTGTGTGGTTCGCGCCCGGCACCAGCCGCGTAGTAGCGGCCTTCGAAGTAGAGAAAAGCACTAGCATCTACAGCGGCATCCTGCGCCTGACGGATTTAGCCTTTTCCATGCCCGAGCACGAAACCGATTTGTATTTGGTAGTACCCGATGCCCGTGAAAAGGAAGTGCAAGCGCAGCTCACGCGTCCCGCTATCCGGGCCGCCGGAGCCACCATTCGTTACGTTCGGTTCTCGGAACTGCGCCAGCACTGCGAGGCCCTGTGCAAGTTTGGCGACTCGCCGGCGGCCATGTTGAAGATTGTCTCGTCCTAGAAAAAGTTGACCAAAAACTTGGTTAACTTATGGCATCACTGTCTGACTTGCGTATGCAAAAGCACGCGCTTTCCATGCGCCA
>NZ_KB907825.1 GCF_000382225.1 Hymenobacter aerophilus DSM 13606 | reverse complement strand
GCATCAGCGCGTGTACTCGCTGGCGCAGGCACAAACGGTACTGCAACAGGCCGTGCACCTCTACAACTACCAGCGTCCCCACCTGAGCTGTGACATGCTGGTGCCGGATCAGGCGCATCAGAAAGAGGGGAAGCTGAAACGGCGATGGCGCAACTACTACCGCCAGCAGGTCGTGGACGATAGCGTGGTCAACGAAAAAACGGACTAACTTCGGTTGGTCAATAGAAATCCGGACTAACAACAAAAACGGTCAACGCTTTTCAGGACGGGTCAAAATATACACGGTTCACGAAAAGGGTCCTTTTTCTGAACTTATAGCTGAGCTAACTAGGTAATTTCGGTAGTGCTGTTCTTCAGAACCTAGAATTCACAGCCCAAGGACTTAAAGTCCATCTACTACCGGCTAATACACCTGTATATTGGTCGCCAGTGGATGCAGAGAAACTTTTAGGCCATCTTTGTAGTACAGAATCTACTATAACACCCTGCCTTTCAATCTATGAAACTGCGTGATCGATACCCTCAGTTGCAAAATCCCGCCGTGGTGAAAGCGATGGTAGTGCGTTCTGTGTATGCGTCCATGGCCTTGGAGAATCAACTGGTGTCCGTCGAGCGATTAGAGGCGCTCTATGATCAAACCAATTCTCCTACTTCTACAGCGGCTGTAACTGTTCGTGGATGAGGGCTTGTAGCGGGGCGAGATTATAGTCGTCTGCCTGCCGGATTGCCTGCAGATACCGGGTGCGCCCTTCGCCTTGTTCCCGCCGATAAAGAATGACCTCCTGAAAGCCGTAACCGTAGGCCAGCAGATTGGTGAAGAGGCGTGCCGTACGGCCATTGCCGTTAACAAACGGGTGAATCGCTACCAGTCGGTGATGGGCGTAGGCTAACACGGCTGCCACCTGCTCCGCGGTTGGTTCTGTCGGCAGTAAGACTTGCCGGTGCCGTAGTTCGTCGATGAATTCATAGAGTAGCAACGGGACTTGATGGGCAGGCGGTGGTAGGTAGGCACCCACATTGGGTATTTGCTTTCGCCACTGGCCGGCCCAGTCGTAGAGGTGTTGGAAAGCCCGTCGGTGTAAGTCCTGCAATAAGCTGACCGACAACTCCACGGGGTACTCTATTTCCTCCAGCAGATAGCGCTCCACCTGCGCGACGCCCAGCGCCTCCTGCTCGTTGAGTTCGTCTTTGCTGGTCAGTCCGAGTAGGTTGTCTTCCGGCGCGTCGGTATAGTGTCCCATAACCCAAAGTTAGTGCTTGCTGCTATGCATCCATCCGCTTAAGAAGCCGCTGGACAGTCATCGGAAAGAACTTCCCTCCCCTTCTGGTGCGGTAACCCGACTCGTTTAGCTCATATGCAATCTGCTGGAGTGTGTGCCCCTGCCCCTGCAGCAAAGCGGCTAGGCGGGCGGCCTGCCGGTTGCCCTGGTGGGTGCGGGCATTGGCCTGTCGCACTTGCTTGCCCTTATCCACGGCTTCGGAAGTAAGGTTAGCGGGTGTACCCAGTTGAAAGCCCCGCGCCTTCTTGGCCGTCAGCGCCTCGCGGGTGCGCTTGCTGATGGTTTCGCGCTCGTGCTGAGCGATGACGGCAAACAAGCCCACGGTGAGCGTATTGGCGTCGGGCATGTCGCAGCAGACGAAGTCGACGCCCGAGTCGCGCAGCGCGAAGATGAAGCCCGCGTTACGGGAGAGTCGATCGAGCTTGGCAATGAGCAGCGTGGCCCCGACCCGACGGGCCTCCGCCATGGCAGCCGCGAGCTGAGGCCGCTGATTGCGCTTGCCGCTCTCTACCTCCACAAACTCCGGCCCCAGCCTCCCCTCCCCCACTGCCCCGGCAAAGGACATCACGGCAGCGCGTTGGGCATCGAGGCCGAGCCCGGACTGCCCCTGCTTCAAAGTAGAGACGCGGTAGTAAGGAATATAGTATTTCACTTATAAAGCGAGCTGATTTAAGAAAGCTTGTGCAAAGTACGCTTTATAACGTTTTACAAACGTCCGTTTAGAAAACGTTATAAAGTGATTTTTTTACTATTCGCCGGCTGCTTTTTATACTAGACTTATGAAAGCAGTAAACCAAGCGCATTCATCACCCGGGTGATGGAACGGTGAAAACTCAGTTAGTGCAAAGAACCTGTATTGTTGAGCACGGTCGAAGCATGGTATTCCTGAAGTTACTATTTGACGAGAACTATCAGAGGAAGTCATGTCAAGTTTTTGCACGTAAAAACTTGACATGACTTCCTGCTTCTACTCTAATAGGAGTCTCTCTTCCCACGTCAAACTCCATTAACCAGCGCATCCGCCAACAGGCACAATACTTTCCGGTGGTTGAGCTGCTGACATACGCGGACGTAGCAACCAATCCCGCACAATTCGGAGCGGTGGCCGCAGCATCGAGCCGATTAAGCCGGTAAGGGGTGCTGGTACGCTATGGAGAAATGCTAACTCCCTCAATCCGGTCGCTTCGGTCCTCTGCATCTCTCCGAGGGCTGGAGTGTCGAGCAGGTCGAGAAACTCATGAATGTGAGAGCCAAGCACATTAATAAATGGCTGAACATCAGCGGCGTCTAATGGAACGCTAACAGGTGCTGATAATGGCTGGTAGTGATGGTGGGGAATGAGACAAAACCGGCATAACGTATGTCCAGACATTCACTCTGATTTACAGCAAGTTAATCTTGCCGTTCAATATAATAAAGATGATCTTGACAGCCTTTATCGTGTTGAAAAGCAAGATTAACTTGCTTTTCTGGTTGATATATACTTTCTTTATAGGGAAGATAATCAAGAACATATGGAAGTATATAGTTTCGCAAACAGAAAAGGGGGAGTCTCCAAGACCAGTAGCGTGTGGGCGGTTGGTCAATTACTTGCCCAAGCCGGACACAGAGTGTTACTAGTAGATGCGGATGCTCAAGCTAGCCTGACTAGGTGTCTGCCAGTGGTAGATTCGATGAAAAGCTTAGCTGCCGTCATGGACTCGAAAGCACAATTGCTTGACGTCATGCAGCAGGTAGGAGATAATCTTTGGTTAGTAGCAGCCACAGAAGAGCTGGTAGTAGCCGAGAAAGTTTTGGGCGCAGACCTAGCATATCCGTTGTTCTTTAAGAAGGCTTTTAAGGGCCTCAACAAGCAGATAGATTACATACTTATTGACACCCCACCTGCACCTAGTTCTCCTTTAACTGTAGCAGCCTTAACCGCTTCAACTAAAGTGTTTGTGCCTACGTCACCAGAGGTATTTAGCTTTGACGGTGTGACTAGCCTTCTGGAATTGGTAACCAAAATTCAGGATAGTTATAATCCGGAATTGGAAGTAGGCGGTGTTTTCTTAACCAAGTATTCGCCGACATACCGCCGTGGGCTACACCATGCTTTTGTCAAGAAAATGCGTGAACGGTTTGGGTCACTGGTGATGACGACCACCATCCGCGAAAATGTGGCAATCCCTGAGGCTCAGGTGCAACGGCAATCTTTACAGCAAACAGCTCCTGGGTCTAATGCCTTGACAGATTATACAGCATTGACTAAGGAAATATTGTCAAGACTGTAAAGGCAATAAAGATGATAAAGACAATAAAGACAAACAAGATTGTAAAGTCAGTATAGACATGGCTAAAGCTAAATTCGACCTCGACCAGCTTATTCCTTCGCCCGACGAACTCCTGTTAAAGCCCAAAGCAACAGTAGCATCCGTGGCGTCAACTGTAGCTCAAGAAGCAAAGGAATCAGTGCTTATTAAGTTTTCTAACCAACTCCCTGCCGAAACGCTACAACGCCTGCAGCAATTCTCCTTTTGGTCACATGAGACTATTGGTGACGTATTAGATGCAGCTATTACTGCTTACTTAGAGGGTAAACCAGAAGCAGACCGCGCGCTACCAGCAAAGCAAGCCGCTCGACGTCGTCGGGGATAGATGACATAACAGCGAGTCGTCTGGCCCTCAGGAAATATCTGCTTCCTGAGGGTTTAATCCGTATAAAAAAGCACAAAAACAAATAAATTTTATTACTATAACATACCTATAATCTGATTAAATCCTGGGATTTAATCACTTTCCTATTTTTATACCTATTTGGTAATATGCTACACTAAGAAGCCTGGCACTTGAAAATCATCTATTTTACTGCTTTATAATATTCGGGGAATACCGTTTTTAGTAAATTAACAGCTGTAGCGCCAATATTATCGAAGGGTTTACTTTTAGTTTCGTACTCCACCAACAAAGGGTGAGTAGCTTTCAACAGCTTATGATACTCAGCTTCTGTAGGCAACACTTGAATAACTTGCTTGATCTGAGCCTCAGTAAGTTTAAGCTTGCGTAGTCGCTGGGCTACACGCTCGTGTTGCGGAGTGATTGAAGGTTGCTCACACTGCTGGGCAGGCTCGCCAAGCGGCAACTGCAGCTGACGCGACTGTAGCTTAGCAGCCACATAGCTAATATGAAACTCCACAGAGTCGACGCTACGGCCGACCTTATTCTCCACGACGGATATTTCGAAGTTCAACTCGTTGAGTTCGGCCAACGAAGGTTTGAGTACATTTTTGCGGTACTCTGAGTATTGCGGGTAGGCGGAACCGCCTGTTGTCAGCCGACGCAACTCTTCCACTGCCACCGTATGTGGACTCTTGAACTTCCACATCTGCATAAGCCAGTAGTAGCGATGCGTATTCACGCTTCGGATACTCAGCAAGTCGGCCACCTGGCCTAGTGTAAAGTTATCAACCAAACTGGTCAGGTAAGGCATTACATCGGCCGAGAAGTATCCTGATACTGTACCGGCACCACTATCCAACTGCAAGGAGTGCGCCAACGGCACCTTATGATAGTCCTGCTGACGGTTGGGCATGGGCAAATCAATACGAATGGCATCTAACCCATTCAAAGCCGCATGCAACAGTTTGTAGCCCCGGCCACCGATGGGTTGTTCCCCAACAAGATCGGCCAGCGGTACTACGATACGGTTGGTACCAGGATCATCACGGCGTAGTCCACGCAACATGAGTACGAAGAGACGGGCCTCCATCAGTGTCATCGCCCATGGGCTATCTATGAGCACATTGCTTTGGGCAATAGTATCAGTAGCATGGCGCAGGGAGGCGGGTTTATTGAGATAGGAGGGAAGTACCTCTAAAAGTATCTCACTATCCTCACTAGACATCTGTGACTCTGCTTTCGCCTTGCGCACAGCCTCATAGGCATCAAGCTGTGACTCAAAGTATCCGAGGCTCTTGGTCTTACCGTTTTTCCGGTATTGTCCCTTCCATTTACCACGGCGCTTATCAAAGGTGGTACCAGGTAGCTGTTTTTCAGACATAGCAAGCTGTTTTAGCAGACGCTAATGTATGATATTTTGAGATAGTAAGCGAGATATTATTTATTATTATCTCAAAGGTACTTCGTTCCTATCTCAAAGGTACTTTGTGCCTATCTCAAAGGTACTTCGTGCCTATCTCAAAGGTACTTCGTGCCTATCTCAAAGGTACTTCGTGCCTGTTTCGAGCTTGTAAACATTTGAAAATCAAATAGTTAAAGTGATCTTAATTGTTAATAGATCAATTGTTTAATAATTGAATAGGGTTCATTTTTTTTAGAATTGAGTTTTTTTAAAGATTGCTATCAAGCGCATCAGCAAGACGAGGAGTATCCTTGACAAGTATTGGACATCCAAGCCGTAATTAAAGACCAAATGAGTGTCAAGCTTAGTTTGGATCCTACCAAACTGCTCGTTCTGGGATAGTTGGCACCGAGGCGCGGAATCATGTATGTACATGATACCGCGCCTCTCCTTTCTATCGAAGAAATTAAATGACAGTGAGGGGCTACACACAGCTACAAACTTGTATCAGATAGTTGGATGTTAAAAAAGCCAATTATCTGACGCAGGAACTATAAACCTGCAAATAATGGAGCCAATTGTACGTCGTAATAACGGCACAAAATGATGAGTGTCCGCATGGTTACGTTTACTGGCTTTGCTTCTAATCGACCAATGTGTATTCCGGTGGCATCGTAAACCTCTTGTTGAGATAAGTTACGAGACAACCTTACTTGCTGTAAGCGTTGCACTAAGGTGCGAATAACACTATCACTTGAGGCCTCCTGCATGCTTTCCGCAAGGTCAGGGGCTTGTGTCTGCTTGTCAATTACATATTTGTCATTATCTTAGCCTTGAGATTATAAATCCCCTTGCCTAAGCATCCACTCTTTAGAAGAAAAAATCTCTAAAACGTGGCCATGAGCCCTGATTATACACTTGAATATGCGTTCAAATTTGACTCCAGACAGCGACGGGAACGAGGGCAAAAAGGTCCCTTTGCACTGCCTGCCTAGGCCTACGGGCCGCACGCTACAGGCGATAATCGCCAGTCATATCCGCCCTGATGGTGAACCAGGACTGCCCGTACGCGAGCTCACCGCCGCCCTACACATCGGCACTGAAAAGCTCAAGGTGGCCCGAATCCAGCCTGATTGCCTCACGCTGGCGAGCTTGTTTGGGCTGGCCAAACGCATGGGCATACCACCCGGCCAACTCGTGGCCGACGTCTTTCACCAGGTCGGCCAGCAACGCCAGAGCACCCACCCACCCGCGGCCCCTGAACCGCGCAAGCAGCGTGCCCGCCCAGCTACCCCTTGGCCGTCCCCGGACAAGGCAGCAAGCGAGGCCATGGCGCCGCAAACAGCCCTCCCTCCGGCCTTGATCGAGGAGGCAGAAGTGGTTGCTGGCTCACCCGCGCTGGGTAATGAGCCCCAGCCGGACCCGTCCGCCACCAGTTTTGCCGCCCGCCCGGTTCGTGCAGTCGCCTATGCCGACGCCACGTTCCCACAACGCTCACGCGCCCTGGTCAGCGTGCAGCAGGAGTTAAGCGCCTATTTTCCGACCCTGCCGTGGTTGCGCTGGGCCAAGGCACTGGATGCCCTGCAGCCGCCGCTGTGGGTGGAAGGTGAAGACGAGCCACAGGTGACGCTGGATCAATTGGCCCTGCAGCAACTGCTCCAGCGCCTGGCCTGCACCGAAGAGCTGGCCCCCCTGGAAATGACCATCCACACGGCGGCATCAGGGTTGATGGCCCGCCGCCTGGCTAAGTATGCGTGCTGGGCCGTGCTGGCACTGGCTGAGCTGGAGCAACAGCCTGCGGCCTACGGTGGCCGGGTGCGCGAGCTCATTTTCCGGCTGGCCAGCGGCCATCCGACCGAGGAGGATGTGTTGGCCGCCTTCGGGGAGAATATAGCGACCCTGAACAGCGGAGCCGAGCCCCGGCCGGTCGAGCTGCTACCAGGCTCCCCCGCCGTGATGGACCGCATCTGCCGGCTACGCGGGGCCCCTGGCGGGCCGGGCAGTTTTGCCCGGACACCTACCCCAACTCAGCCCGCCAGGCCATAGCCAATGCCCGGCTACCCAGCCCGCTTCCGCAGCTGCCCCCTAGTCGCCCCATGGGCCATACACTGCCTGACGGCCATTCAAATAGCCGAAACCCACCAGCCAACTTACCCCACTCCAGCCACATGAGTTCCGATTCCATCCCCCCAGACAACCGCCCACAGCCGGCCAAAGTCACCCCCAAGAAGCGCCCGCCAAAGCCTTCGGGCCGGACGGTAGAAGAATGGATTTCTTCCTTCGATCGGGCCGATGGCAGCCAGGGCGTACGCGTGCGCGAACTGGCGCGCAGCATGGGCATGGCTGCTGAAACCATCAAGGTGGCCAGGGCGAAGCCGGAACTGCTCTCGCTGGCCAGCATTTTCGGGCTGGCCAGCGAGCTGGGCATAACGCCCGATCAACTCATCGCCGATATCTTTCATCAGGTCAGCCTTCGCAACGAACTGGGCCTGCTCAAAACCAAGCGCCGATAAGCCGGGCGCTCGCTTACGGGTGGTAGTTAACAGGGCGGTCCAACCGGCGCATTGTAGCAGTTGGTTGGTTCCCCTTGCGTACCGGAAAGCCAGTAGAAGAGTCTAAACGGTCCGGTGAGTGGGTGAAGCCATTCCGGGTACTGCTTACTGGCTACATCAGCGGCTGAGCGAACGATACGCTCGCTGATAAGCCAAAAGGGCCGTTTTTGGCTCTCATTGCCCAGTTTGGAAGCGCGCATATGGGCTCCAAGCGCCGTTTGGACCGCCCTTTCAGCTAAGGCTACTACTGCTGCGCTCACACCCTGACAGTGAGGAGCAGCAGGAAGGCAACAATCCGTACCAGGGAAGCAGGAGCCCACCGGTAGTCAGCCGAAAAAACACTTTTCAGGGCGGGTTAACAGGTTGCGTCACCGTTGCCATGCCCCCCATCTGATGAGCCGCCAGCAGGGCAGGCAAAGCAGCCGGCCATTAGCCATTGCCAGGGCAGTAGGAACTGGTCGGTCGGGGAGAAGCCCGTCAGCGAGTAGCGCAATTCCTATTACTGAACCTGCCGCCATACCGACGCCTCATTTTGCCAGGTTAACGGGCCTGTTCGAGGGCCTGGTAGAGGCGGGAGCGCGAACCGCTACTTAGTTGGTGATAGCCCGCGTGGTGGGTAGCCTCGGGGCGTACCTGACCTACGCCGCTATCCGCCTGCCTGATACCGTGCGGGCCCTGGTCCTGGCCTGGGTGAGAGCCATGGCATCAGGCCGCCTGGTGCCGCTGCTGGAGTTGCTCGCAGTCCTGTTCTAGGTAGTGCCCGCCTGCCCCTGCTTGAGAAGCATCCACCTGACGAAAGGGTGGGGCAGCCGATGAGATGACCAGGCACTTCCCATCGTCCGTCGTCTCGTGCAGCCCACGTGGCGTTTAGCAGAACGGATGGGATAAAAGACCGCCAGTAGCCACGCAGAAAGCCAAGCAATGAACCAGCAACTGGTGCAATAACCTGTACTCAGGTTGAGCTGCGACGCACAAAAAGAAAAGCGCGCTGTGCGCATAGCACGACGCCATGCAAAGAGCATAACCCAAAGAAAGCGGTGGTCTGTAGGCTCGAACCGGGAGCCATTCTGCTGATTGAACGCGTCGCCGAGCGGGCGGGGGAGGCCAAACGCCAGGTCGTCAAGCAGGTGCTTGGCCGAGCGCGGAGTAGCCTACGCGGCGTGACCATTGCGACCGGCGTGGGAGGGGTAAGCCGTGCGAAAGCTTGGGCACCTTGCGTAGCGGCTGGCAGAAGGCCGCGAGCCATTTCAGCACGGCAAGAACGAGCGGGGAGAAGTGCCCGGGTTTGTGAAAAGGAGCAGCGCCTTTGGTCACTTACCCGACTCCGGTGCTGAACCCGCTTATCAAAACTGAAGTGCCTGAGCAACGTCGTGTAGCTACCCGACCTGGGCAGACGGAGGAGCGTCAGCGGGGCCGAACATCGCCCTCGCTCCAATCGAGCCGATGGCTGGCTACACCGACCTGTTCGACGTTAAGGTAGAAGTCAGGTGTGTCTATGTAAGCGGGAAAAGAAAGGACAGTGGACAATGCTTCGTGCTTCCCCACGGAAGGGCAAGCAGACAATAACCAGCCGCCGTTGGAGCAGGGGTTACGCAGCGTCGGGAAGGTAGCTGGGGTGGCTGAGGGGCGCAAGAAAGGAGGCAGGGAGCTGTTGCTTGTTTACCTCATGCTCACTTGATTTTCCTGCTTTGGTCGAGGCGGCCAGCTGAGGGGCGGGTGCATCGTTTACTGATAACTTTCCTTAGGGTGAGCGAGTAGTGTGCTGATGGCTGGACGAACGAACTGGTGGGGCGAAATCAATTGACTTTAGGCGCTTCTGCTACTTCAACCCAACTGAGTAAATGCTTTGTATGCTCGGGTAAAGCGTAAGCAACATCAGCCGCTTTTGATGATTCACTTTTTGCGGAATCACGAATTCGGCGTCAGGATTTTCGGCGCTAGTCTTAGAGTTGGGTACGTCCGTTCGTGAGTGGAAAAACGAACGGTGGGCGAGGTAGTTCTTTTGCCCGAAGAAAGGAGTGGGCTGGACCCGAGGGTGCGATAGAAGCTAGGGCGGCAAGGGCATCCTCAATGCAACCGAAGCCTGAAAATCGGATGCTTTCTTATCCCACTGGCTATTTGATTTTCCCGAACCAACGTGAGGGGCAGAGCTTAAACGCGGGCTGAAAACAAGGCGCGTGGTTGTCGACTAGAGACGAGTTGTGCAACTGGAAAATGAGCGGAGTTCAGTAGGGGAAAGTTGAAAGCAGGCCGGCGTTTTGCTGATTGGAAACCGTGCGAGAGAGTCGGTAATGATGACTGGTTTGGGTAGCAGGTCAGGTCAGCGTGAGCAGCCATAAAACAGGAGCAGCAGAAGCCCAAGACGGGGGCAGTGAGGGCAAGGTCAGGAGAAGGATAGGCAAGGCGAATAGAGGTAGCTGGAAGGAGGTAAGGCTGGCATACAGGTGCGGAGGATAGCCAGCGATAGGAGAGCCGGCAAACGAAGTGGTAGGAGAGCAGCGGAGGGGGCCGAGGGTAGCTGAAGTAGCCAAGAGTAGCCCAAGAGTCCCAGAAGCAAAACAACGGGCAACATAGCAACGATTCCGAGTCCATCCCATACCTTACGATTAAGGGTGGGTAGCAGCCTAGTACCGGATTCACGAAGCAGTAGTCGTAGTTAGCAGGAGGAGGGGCTACCGCCCGCGCTATCGCGCTGATTACCAGACACTAACATAGTTAGTGTTTAATTATATGAAATAAGTGTCTGATTGTTAAGGTGTAAAGCATTAATGTAGCTTGTTTTATTGCCGTTCTATTGGCGCATTTATCAATTAGTTACAAGATAGTTTAATTTTTGAAGTTAAATAAGTGATTGTCAATATATAAACCATTAATATGGCCCCATGAAACAGCCAACACAGCCCGCTAAAGCAGCACGGCGAAAGCCAGAAACGAAAATCGGTCGCAAGGTTACCCGTGGACAGGGCAGGGCCGTTGGTTTAGATGACGTAGCCTATGCCCAGCTAGGAACTGCAGCTACTAAACACAATGTCAGTAAGGGAGCTTTTGCCAGCGCAGCAATCCTGTATTTTTCAGAATTAGGCGTTGACCCTACAGTAGAAACAGCTGGGTCAGGGCTTGCGGAGGTAACGGAAAAGCTGGCAATGCTTACGACGAAAGTGGGAGAGATGCAGGAGACGGCCCGCAAGCAAAGTGCTGACATTGGCAACCGGGTAGTGGGTATGTGGCGCACGCTGGAAAAGAACCTGTACACGCACCTGGCCACGCAGCAGTCGGCTACGAATTTGTACCTGGAAGCCATTGAGGAAAACCTGCTGGGCAAGCTGGCCGCCACCGAGTCGCAGCTGCTTTGGCCGCTCATGGAGCGCGTGCTTGGTGGCTCAGCAAATGGGTTGATGGCTCGCAGAATGACGGCTGAGTTATTAAAACTTA
Source organism: Hymenobacter aerophilus DSM 13606 (assembly GCF_000382225.1). Lineage (GTDB taxonomy): Bacteria > Bacteroidota > Bacteroidia > Cytophagales > Hymenobacteraceae > Hymenobacter > Hymenobacter aerophilus. The sequence continues at coordinate 38,354 of NZ_KB907825.1, read as the reverse complement.
TGGGAGAGTTGGTACCAGATTCTAAGGTGCCACTTTCCGTTCGCAATGAATTTAATCAGGAGCTGACGGAGATGTTGGACAGGAAAGTTGTGCAACAATCCAGAGAACTGTTGGACGGACTAAAGCTGACGGAAAGGGCCAGAACAAAGCGGCCAGTTGTTACGGTCGCGCCGGCCTCGGCTCTGCCGCCGCCCAAGCCAAAGCCGGCGCCGGATTCGCCACCGGCCCAGCCGTAATTTCCTGGCCAGTGCTGGACAAATTACCGCCCAGCACTGGCCAGATTCTATCGCTGGGGCAGCAGATTTTTTGCCGAGTTGGGTAATTATTTTCGCTCCAACTGCCGCTTGATTTATTCTTTTTTCCTTCCACTAACCCATGCTTTACGCCAAGGTTCTGAACCCGGCCACCCACGGGAAAAAGGTGTACGCCAACAACGGCTCGGTACGCCGGGCTACCAACTACCTGGAGCAGGAAGCCAAGCAGGCCGGCCAGTCAGGCGCTGAGTTCTTTGGCACCGAAGCGGCGGGCAGACTCAGCGCCGACGACGTGGTGCAGCTACTCGACAACAACCACAAAGGGCTGGGCAAAGACGCCGTGAAGTTTCACTCGCTGGTGCTCAGTCCCGACCAGGAGCAGCTGGCATTGCTGGGTAACGACCCCCAGAAGCTGCAGGAGTTTACCCGCGCCGCGATGGAGCTATACGGGGTGTTGTTAAACAAATAGGGTAAAACCTCCGACTCGGGCATACCACTGCCTGGATTTCCTAATTAGCGACCTGTTGGACAATATGTTATCTGGCATGTGGCCGGAATGATAGCCTTAACGTTCGTTTTCGCTAGCCACTTTTGATTGCGTTAAGGTGCGTGTAATACTATCGGGTTTCCGATGCGCTTACGCCGATTTTGCACCTTATCACGAGCGACAGGGCCATTTGGCCACGGACTCGGAGGTTTTACCCTATTTGTTTAACAACACCCAATTCTGGATTGGTGGCCGGCAATGCTGCAGCCAATTCTTTAAGGGAGCCATTGATGAAGTGCGGATGTGGAATACCGCTCGCCCACCTAGCCTAGGGGCCGTTACGGAAGGAAGCGTCCCCTTCGTTACGCGCAACACCTATAGTGGGGCCGGCACGATGCTGGCGACCGAGAGCACCGATGAAGGACGTACTGAATATGTGTACGCTCGCGACGGCCGCATTCGCTTCTCGCAAAGTGCTCTGCAAAAGCAACAGAGTCGTTTTTCCTACTCCAATTACGATGAAGTGGGCCGGGTAGTAGAGTCGGGCGAATACCAGATGGCCAGCGGGCAGGGCCACGTGTTCGAGAATCAATTGCCGAAAGTAGTGGCCTACGAAGCCGAAAGCGCGGCGAGCGATAGGCCGACTGCAACGAATTGGACTGGTTACCGTGGCACTGGCTTTATTGGGGATCTTACCGTGCAAAACCGGTACGTGAACTTCTCCATTACAGTACCCACCGCTGGTCGCTATCCAGTCCTGATTCGCTACGCTTCAGGCTTGGGTGGGGCCGACCGGACCATGCCAGTCTACGTAAACGGCAATAAGGTTGTCGCTACTTTTCCGGTAACTAACTCCTGGAATACCTGGGCGAGTCAAGTAATCGACGTGCAATTACAGGGGGGCAACAATACCATCCGGTTTCAGCACGACGGCGGGACCAACGACGGCTGGATCAACCTCGACTACATTGAAATAACCGAAAACAAGACCCCCACGGGCACCAGCGTTCTGACGCTACTTGAAGAGCGGATGCCCGTTAACAGCCTGGCTTCCGCCCGCTGCTCACAACGCAACCAGGTCTGGTACGATGAGCCACTATCAGATACGGAAATTAATGGCCGTACGCAGGATTACGTGCTCGGAGCCGTAGCCAAGACATCCAACGGCACCAATACTACATGGTACAGTTATGACGAACTGGGCCGTTTGACATGGCTGGTCCAGAAAGCATTCGGCACTGGAATAAAGTCGGTGGATTACACATATGATTTAACGGGTAACGTGTTACAAGTGGCCTATCAAAAGGGTCAGGCTGATGCGCTTTACCATCATTACGCCTACGACGCCGACCGCCATTTGCGCACGGTGCACACCAGTCTCGACGGCGCTACTGCCAACCAAACGCTTCAGGCGCGTTACTTTTACTACCTGCACGGCCCTCTCAAACGAGTGGAAGTGGCCGACCGCCTACAGGGAATTGATTACGCCTACACCGTGCAAGGCTGGCTCAAGAGTATCAATAATTCGCAGAAAAGTCTGGACCCCGGCCAGGATAGCCCGACTGCCAACGGCACCCTAAAGGACTTGTTCGGCATGAAGCTAGATTATTTCTCCAACGACTATAACAGCCGCCAGCTAGCCAGTAACAGTCCTTACATTTCGATTAACCAGAACGAGCCCCGATACAGTGGTGCTATACGGGCAAATAGTTGGCAAACGGCTGCCGCCGACAAAATTCATGCATATGCCTACCGCTACGACCCAAAAGGGCAGTTACTGGAATCAGTGTATGGTCAGCTATACGGTGGCAGCTACTTCAGCAGTGAGAGTGCTTATGGAGAAGGTAACCTAAGCTACGATACGCACGGCAACATTCTGAGCTTACGTCGTCACGATAAGGCTGGTACCGCCGTGGACGATTTTAACTACGAATACACGGCCAATACTAACAAACTGGCTACCGTCAAAAACCAGAGCAGCCAACCGGTACTCAGCTACGAGTATGATGTAATCGGACAGATGACTCGCGAATCGGAAGCCGGCAAGGGCGATAAGTATTTGCGCTACGACGTAACGGGCAAAGTAGTCGGGGTTTACCGCGACGCCAGCTTTGTCAATCAACTGGCTGCTTATACCTACAACGACCGGGGCTATCGTAGCAGCAAGGTAGTGTACTCACCCCAGGGCGCAGCCCAGAGTACCACTCATTACGTTACTGATGCCCAGGGCAATGTGCTGGGTACTTACGAACAGGCCGCCGGCCAGGCCCTGGCCCTGACGGAAAGGCCCATCTACGGTTCCAGCCGCCTCGGCACTATCACTCGCCTCAACAAGCGGGCGGGCACTCCTGATACGCTCGATACACGCTACGAGTTGAACGACCAGTTGGGCAACGCTCGAGTCATCTTTCACAAGCCCGTGACAACCCGCTACCTGGCTACCATGAATCCTGGCCAGGCAGGCAGCGAGGAGCAGCAGTTCCAGAATTTGCCCGCTACTCGCCGCCAGGACGCCGCCAGGGCCTATGACGACACCTATGTGGCAGCTATCAGCGGCATTGGCGAGGGGCCAAAAAAGCGTCTGGCGGTGCAGAAGGGCGACACCGTTACTTTCTCGGCGCAGGCGTTATACTTCGGCGCGCCCATCGCCCGGCCCTCGCTGTTGCGCATAGCTCCCCTGGCCACGACGGCGGCGGTGCTGGTTCCACTACCCGGCTCGCCCGGCATCGGCACTAACGGCCCCGACGGCTTCCGCACTAAACCTAACCTGCTAGGGCGGGTGGCGCTGGGCGTTAGCATCACAGGCTTGGCCGGCAAGCTGCAGGAGCGAACCACCGTTACGACAGCGTTGCCTGCTCAGCTTATCCGCTACCGTTTCTACAATGAAAACAATGAGCTGAAAGCCGAAGGCATCCGCTACGTAAGTGGCAGCCCTGAAGCCTGGCAACAACTCCAACTCGGCTTCCGGGTCCCCGACAGCGGCACACTGGAGCTAACCACGCTCAACCAGTCATTCGATTACGCTACCTATTTCGACCACATTGAAGTCGAGCATACAAGCAGTGCCATCGTGCAGGAGCAACACCAGTACGCCTTTGGGGCGCCTATTACGGGGCTTAGCTATGCCGTTGGCAACAAACGCTACCGCCACGGTTACCAAGGCAAATTTGCCGAAATGGATGAGGAAACTGGATACGATAGTTTCGAACTACGGCTCTACAACAGCCGCATTGGCCGGTGGATGTCGTATGATCCTGAGGGACAATTTAATTCGCCCTATGTAGGTATGGGCAACAACCCTGTGTCGAGTGTGGACCCGGATGGGGGATTTGCTGGCGGGCAATTAACGCTGGGGCAAGTTATAAAGGCTATTGGCGGATTTGGTGGCATTACCAAAACAGGTGTAGGCACATTGCAGTATTTTGCGAATGCTTCTTCAACACTGGGAACAGCATTTAGAAATGGAGCAGTGGGAATAGGGGGGGCAGTTGCGCGAATCAAAGGAGTAGGAGATGGAAAATATTCTAAAGAAACTACACAAGGACGATTATATTCATATAGTTATGAAAAATATGCTTATAGAAATATGTGGAGAAATAGTTTTGGTAACGAAGGCCAAAGAAGAGAGAATGCAGCTGCGTTGACTGATAAAGGAGTTTTTGTTTTTCCAAACATAGGCAACACTGATATTTATTCTTATTTGAAACGCTCTAATATAAAAGGAGAAAGTAATAAGATATTTATCGACGTATTAATAAAAGGAAAAGTTATGAGATTACATATCAGAGCATATGCTCATACTCATCCGAATGGAAGCGGAACCAGGTTTTCTGATGGCGATAAAGAAAAATTATTAAACCTTCCTGTACCTCTTTTTTCGATCGGAGGAGGACCTAATGTAAATGATTTACAATGGGGAAATATTTTTATTGGCTCTAACGGAACGGGCGATCCTGGTGGCTATAAAGATGGAGAGGCAGGACGTACTTCTGATTTACTAGATTTAAGTACCGACATATTACTTTCTACACAAATAGATAAATTGAAATAATAGATGAAGAACGTCGTTTTACTCCTATTGACTTTGCTGATCAGCACGTGTACGCAAAATCAAAGTAATGATTGTGACTTTTTAAAAAATAGTTACATTAGAAATAAAATAAATAATTATATTCTCAAAAACAATAAATCAAAATTGGGTATTTATTACATATTATTTAAAAAATTGAATGATTCGAGTGAAATAGAAATGTCTTCAATGGTATTCAGATCACAGGTTGAGGATTTGGAACCTTGTCACATAACTAAATTGCACGGACAATATATTCTAATTAAATGTGATAAATGTAATAATCATCTCGAAATCAATGGTGAGATCAATAATTACTTATTAGATGTTAATGAAGAAACAGAAGTTGTCCAACCTAATGGCGATACCATTATTCATCACACTGATTTATTATATAATCCGGAAATTATGAAAATAAAATTTAAGAATTAAATAAATAAAATTTAAACTAATATATTTAGTTAAAATTATAAATTGTCATATTGGCAAATAGTTGCAAATATAAATGCATTTAGTAACTCTAAAATAAATTAAAATTTTCATAAAAATATATTTTAATTACTTTATGTTTATGTATATATTAATTTTATTGTAATAAATAAAAATATTTCCTTTTTAGGCACATCGCCAATAGCAAATTTTCATATGTTGTAGAAAGAACGGCGGTAGTGTAAACGCGGTGATAGTAATTCGGTTCACATTGCAAAAACATGATTATATGAGCGTAAAGCCTACTTCCCGAGCGAATAAGCCAGCGGATATCACCACGTTTTATACTGCTGCCAAAAAAATTAATAAAACAGATAGGCAATTAAAAATGCTGACGAAAATATGATGAGTAATATCCACTCAAAAAGCAATCTGATTGTCTTAATAACAATAGTGATGGGTAGCCTGCTCATGGGATGCAGACAATCTATAGCTGAAACATCTTATCGGTCCTATTTGCAAGACACTAAGAATGGTCTCACTCTGACGCGTGAGCTGGAGGAGACTACTACTATATGTGCTTACCGTCCGCCCGACCTATTAGTAGCTCAAGAACTGAATACGGCCGAGCAAGTAGCTACTCCTGTTATCATTGACTCCCTACGCCAGACCTATGCCGGCAAAACCTATATTGCCCTGTCATTAGCGCAACAAGGACAAGAGATAGAAAACCAGTTCATTACTAACCAGAATGCGCTGGCTCAGGCCGTTTCCTACCTCAATAATGGCATTGTTCAGGATGTATTTCTAGCCCCCCTCAGTACCCCTACTGATTCGATGACTGCCTATGCGGCAATTTACCCTCGCCTCTATGGTGGCACAGGCCGCTCCACGGTGCTGCTGGTGTTCGATACTTCGCGCATCGACTTAACTAAGGGATTCCGGGTAAGCTACCGCGACACACAATTTCAATTAGCCCCTGTCAGCTTCACCTTCACAGCCGCCGCCCTGTCCGCCCTTCCTGTTCTTCGCTTTTAGCCGCTCCCAAGTAATTCCTTTTCTCTACCCCAGCGTCCCATGTTGTTTCGTAATCGTCGGTTGGTCCGTGCCGTCTCCTGCTTCCTGCTTCTCGAAACCGTAGGTAGCCTGCTGAGCCCTACCGTCAGTTGGGCTCTGATGGGCCCTGGCCAGCCCGAGTTCATCAGCTATGAAGCTCCGGGAGCCACCGATATCGTCAACCTAACAACCGGGGACCTGACTTACCAACTCCCTCTGCTGGAGGTGCCCGGACCCGAGCGCAGCTTCTCGCTGCCGCTAACTTACCGCGCCGGAATCAAGTTGGAGCAGGAGGCCTCCTGGGTGGGGTTGGGCTGGACGCTCAACCCCGGTGCTATCGCTCGCAACCTCAATAACTACCCCGACGACGCTTCGAGCTATCCCTACCGGAATACGTACAAGAAGGACCTTAACAAAGGCTGGAAGGGCGGAGTGCCTGGAGTGCTGGATTTAGGCTGGAACTCCCAAACCGGCCATTCCGGCTCGGCCGATTTAATTGGGCTGGCCAGCGTGGGCTGGGAAAACGGCAAAGTAAATTCTGGTGATCTAATAGGTGTCAAATATTCCAAAGGCAAAGGCATAACTATTGATGCGGTTCGCGTGGCGATGGCAGCTGTTACTATCGTAACGGCCGGAGCCGGTTCATCACTTTCAGTTGGTGCCAATTTGGCTATTCAGGGTGGCTCGGCGGTTGGGGTCGGAATCGGAGCTAACATGTTCGGCAAGAAAGCCGAGAGTGGGGGCGGCTTCAACCGGCCTACCACCAAAATACATGACTACTTCTGGTACGACGATTATTGGAACTTCTATAACGACAGCAAGTCGGAGAACATGTATGGCTCCCTGTATTTTCAGGACATGAGCCGAGACGTAGTATCAACCCAAACGGACGCTGGCTTACTGGCAGGGCCTAACATACGTTTTTCAAACTCCTCCACCCCGTTTAAAGCAAACGTCTATAAATCTTACCGTAAGTATGATGATAACGGGACAGTCGAGAGAGAGGTAGGAGCCGATATTTCGTTGCATTCCCGTAAAACAGATGCCAGCTACTACGACCAAGCATTGCGCCCCATCAGTATTGCCCACGACGATTTTTCCGTAATGGGCGAAAGCGTGTCCGGTTCCATCCGCCCGCAGCGGCTGGAAGTGGGTAGCGTGGCCTATCCGCGGGTAGGTGCCGAAAAGCATGATAAATACAGTGTCGTTGATTACCTAGACGACTACAAAGTCGGCTTTCGCTACGACAACAGTATGAGCAATGGCTACGACTACCAGCAACCTACCAATAGTGCGGGTAACACGGTAGCAGATTTCACGGGTTACGAAATAGAAAGCAGTAGCAGTAGTCTGAGCATTACTGATAAAAGGTTATTCCCTTCTACTCCCCCAAACCGTACTGAAACAACTCGCAAGGGCATTGTCAATGGGGATGGTCGCCGGGCTCTGGTTCAGGGCAAGCACGTGCAGTGGTATTCCAATAGCGAAATCATCCGTCAGTACCAAGCTAAGCCGGCCGGTGACGGCAGTAAACTTCTGGAGTTCTACAAACCCGTCCAGCGCAATACATCTACCCAGGTCATTACTGGCTACGGCCCCTGGATTTGCCCAAACAGCGACCGGACCGAATGTTACCGGGAGCCTATCTACGGAACCCAAACTGTAACAGGCGCGGCCAATCCCTTCCGGGTTACGCTTCCCGGCAAGGGCATCGGGGCCTTCGCCGTGACGGCCGAAGACGGTTCCACCTATCACTACTCGCTGCCGGTTTACCATTACACCTCCTACAGCCAGTCCCGCGAACTGAAAGCTATTGAAGGCGACACGCCGGGACTGTCCACCACGATGATGGGCGAGCCGAATAAGAACCACGGTTACGCTACTACCTGGCTACTGACGGCGATTACTTCGCCGGATTACGTTGACCGGGGGTTGGTCGGCACAGTCGATTCGCTGGATTGGGGCGGCTGGGTGAAATTCAACTACGGGAAGTTCTCAAGTAATTACAAATGGCGGCAACCCTACGTGGGCGAAAATTACCTGCCTGATCCTAGTGAATACGGCAAACCTGGATTCATGAATACCGTGAGCTTGAGCGAAGGTTTCAAAGAAACTTACTACCTCAACTCTATCAGCACCCGTACGCACACCGCTTTGTTTGTAAAGAGTACGCGCACTGATGGCCGGGGCCATTTTACGCCTAATGGCGCCTCCAACCTCGGATTTTATGAACAAAATCCTTCATCGAGTCTGCGGTTAGATGAAATTATCCTGCTCACCAACGAAGACCTGCTAAAGCTCCGCACGCAGAATGCCATTCGGGAACCCAGTGATGGATCCGCTACGATTCCAGCATTTAGCACCAACACGAATAACAATGCTAACACCTTCAACCCTACAGAGTTGCGAAACGGCGACTCATACCAGCAGATATACGACAGTCACGATATGGATGCCCACCCCCGAATTCGGGAATTTATTAATCGTCGTGCCCTAAAACGAATTCTATTCAACTACAGCTACCGCCTCTGCCCGGGCACGCCTAACTCCTTTGCCTCTCTGGCCTCATTGCCTCCGATGGATGCAGAGCATGGTAGCCAGGCCCGGAGTGGAAAACTCACGCTGGAGAGTGTTTCCATCTATGGTCCGCTCAATACCAAACTCATTCCCGATACCAAGTTTAAATACGACAACAATCCTGCTTACGGGCGGGAAAAATGGGATTACTACGGCATGTACGCCAGCGGCGGGTGGGCCACTAGTACTAATTTCAACCATCAGGTGGCCAATGATTTCACCCAAGCCTCTCAGGATGGGGCCGCTTGGTCGCTGACTGAAATTGTAAATCCGCTGGGCGGGCGCACTCGTTTTAAGTATGAGCGGGATCAGTATAATCAAGTATCCGAATTTGGCACGCAAAAAATTGCTTTAAGTAACACAAATTGCTCCACCACACTCACTCTTTCCACCACTGGTTCTCCTGGCTTTAGCGGTGATTTGCGTAATTATTTTAAAGCTGGGGACCGTATTCAGGTAAACGGATCCGCTAAATTTAGAAGAACTTATTATCTGGATGGGGTCATTCAGCCCCGGGAGCAGTGCGATACCTACTATACAGACCAGTGGGTCACGATTAAAAGTGTGGCCCTTACTACGATTACCTTGAACAACGAGTACCAACCAGAGGCAACCTGCCCTCCCATAGAAAATAATTATGGTCAGCAGGTGACGAATGAGACGATTACACCTCAAGCCTTTAACTTAACGACCCTTATCACGGCTAACCGCAACGGTGGCGAAATACGGGTAGCGCAGGTCAGTACGCTGGACGAAAACAACACGGAGTATCAGGTCCGTTACCGCTACATGAACGCCGGTTTATCCGGGCGAAACTCTACCGGCGTTATGTCTAAAGAGCCAGAGTTCATTGCTGGCAAAGTCGCGCACGACTTCGAAGCGTTCTACGACTATCCGGCAACTCCGGTGCTTTACGGCAACGTAACGGTGCTACGCGGTACTTTTAAGAATAATCAGGATACTGATCATGATCAGCGGGAAGAATATGCGTTTTTCACGCCTGTTTCTACCATGATATCCGAGCATACTAATCATAAGTCCCAAAATCTTGCCAACGGAAAAGTCGCAACTCTTCAAGACAATCGTACGCTCGTAGATGTGGGTAAGATTGGGCAGCCATTATCCGTCAGTAAGTTTAATGGCAGGGGAGAACAGGAATTCTCAACTACGTTTGCTTATGCAAATCAAATCAACAATGCCGACGGTATTGCCGGGCAGGGCCGGTTTACGGAAGGAGTAATGAAGAACGAATTACTGGACCGCCTATATTATCACGTTAACCGGACAACCAAGCAGTACCTGCCCACCGTGATGACCACGACCGCGACTGTAGCTAATGGAATGCGGTCGGAGGTTAGCAATGAGGTGTATGACTTTTTCACCGGTCAGGTTCTGGAATCGACTTCCCGCAACGCCCTTGGGGACGTATTCCGAACGAAAATTATTCCGGCTTATACGCTTTCCCCTTTTCAGAGCATGGGCGCAAAAGGCACCGAACCAGGTAACCGTAACATGCTCTCGCAAACGGCGGCGGAACACGTTTTTAAAGAGAAGGGAAGCACTCGTTCCCTAGTTAGTGCCTCCACATCTACCTGGAAACGCGATTGGAGCACGTATCGGGAATTCGACGGCAGTTCCGATGCCTATGTTAACCGGACCGATGCTGCCAATCCGGTGTGGCGTAAATACGAAAGCTACGTTTGGCAGGATGAGCGACTCAAGCCGGATGGAACGTACGCCACGTTCACGGACTTCGACTGGAGTAATTTAGATCCAGCAGCCCAAAATAAAAGCTGGCAGCGGGTAGCTGTCATTAATCGCTATGATCATTTCTCCAATCAGTTGGAAGGTCAGGATCTGAACGGCCAATACTCATCTCAAAAGTTGGGCTATGAGCAAACTCAGGGCATCGCAGCGGCCTCCAATGCCCGATACACTGAAATTGCTTACTCTGGAGCCGAAGATCAGGAAATAGCTTCCAACGGCGTTCATTTCGGCGGTGAGGTACGCGAAGGAAACCGTAGAAGCGGCGACAAAGCGCATACCGGCAATTACAGCGTCCTGCTAACCGCTGGTAGCCCACAAGGCTTTATGTACAAAGCGAAGGTGGGCACGGCATATGACCTGCGACCGGACCGTAAATACCGGGCCAGCGTCTGGATCTACGCCGCCAATTCTGCGAGCGGTCGGCTCTACGCCACGTTGAACGGAACATCGGTGGGGGAAACTCATGCAGCCGCGTCCAGTACCCGCAAAGCCGGGGATTGGCATCTACTGACCTTAGTGTTCAATGTACCTGCTTCTGCTTCTGGCCAAACGCTCCAAGTAGGCTGTAAAAATGTAGGCAGTGGAAATGTGTATATGGATGATTTCCGCTTTCAGCCGCTGAATTCGGGCATGGCAGCTTACGTATATGATCCCCATACCCGCCAAGCTACCTTCGCCTTAGACAATAACAACTTATTTACTCGCTACCAGTACGATGCCGCCGGCAAAGTAGTGGCCGTTTACAAAGAGGTATTGGATAAGTCAGATGGTAGCGTTGGTGGTGGAAAACTGGTTCGGGAGGCTACTTACAACTATGCTCGCATGAAAGAGCCTAACTGGGTGGAAAATGGTGTAACCCGTTGCGTTAAGAAACCGAGTGACAATTCCAATACTGGTGAGCAGGAGAAGCAGGAGAAAGATGTGAATCCTTTAAGTTTAACCTACAATCAAACCCGCTGGTTATCTATTGGCTACACGGGAGTGTGCCCTACTTGTACAGTACTCTATAGCCGATGGAATGGCTCCTCATGCGAGACGCCCGTTAAATCTTGTGAAGGAAGTGCTGAAATTTATCGTAGTGGCACAATTAAGTATCAGAATACGTACCGGTATACTTACTCCGATGGCTATTCCTTTACTGATGTAGTGGAAGAAAACTACCCCTGTGCGCTCTAAATTCTTTAGCCTCATTTGAAAATGAAAAGCAGACTTGTATCCTCTCTTATTCCCGTTTTCGTTGTTTTTCTGCTGTGTACCTCCTGTGGTAAAGATAATGACGGTGGAAAACCCCAAGCCACGGTTACGGGTCAGGTACGCCTTTTCAATGAATTCGGCCAGGAGCAAACCGACCGTAGTGGGGTCCGGGTCACGGTAACAGATGCCCCAAATGTAGCTGCGACATCAGCAGCGGATGGCACGTTCAGTATTGCCAACGTACCGGCTGGCAAGCATCGGTTTATATTGGGCAAACCTGGCTATGGTACGTATCAGTCGGCCGAGCTGGCTGTAAGTGGGTCAACCACGCCCTTAGGCCCACCTGTTCGCTTAGGCCAATTGCCTTCCTGGACGATAAGTGGCTACACGTATGGCAGCTATGTCGACGTCGTATTCGCGGGTAGCACCTCTGTGCCTTCTACCCAGGCCGAGCCGCGCAGCGGCAGATTATATATGCGGGCTGGGCTGGCGTTACCTACCCCATCCACTTACGACTACACTGTGCGCCTGACCGATCGGCACGAGTTCTTCTGGCAGGACAGCATTGCGTATGATAAATTAGTGGCTGCTGGCTTGCCAGTAAGTAAAGCAATATCCTATGCCATATTCCCGGAGAACCCTGCCGCCGACTCTTACATTGACCCAGTCAGTGGGAAGGAGATTTATCCGGCAACAAAATCCGATAACATTGGCTCCAATACAGGTGGATTCCAGTATCCCTGAGCAGCGGCAAGCCTGGGCGACGGCACCACGGCAGCACGATTGCGGTTTCTGACGAAGGACTGCTAAAATATGAGAAAAGGCTTCTGAAATCAGGAGCCTTTTCTCATTGTACGTTATTCACAAGGTTTTTCAGCCGGCCCACAGTCCTTTGCAGGGCAGATTGAAGCGTCTTTTAGTTATCTGCTGTTTTCCGCCGCCGTTACTTATCGGAGCGAAATCATCGTTAGCCCCTATTCTACCAGCAGCCGTTGTACCCCCCGCCAAGTGCTGGTGTGGACTTGCACCACATACAGCCCAGGCGCCAAGCCCGTCAGCGATACGGGAACTGTTTGGCCAGAGCTGCCAGCAACCACTGTCATCACTCGTATGAGGCGGCCGAGCGCGTCACGTAGCTCCACTTGGGCTGGTTCGAGGCTGCCCGGCAGCTCCAGTGTAACTTGGCCGTGGGCCGGGTTGGGATATAACACCAAGCCGCTCGGCCGGGAAGCGGCAACTGCGCTGGTAATGAGCGGGGGCTGGTTGAAAAAAACGTCGATGCCGCGCGGATTGTTGGGGTTGAATACTTGTTTGGCCGTGTACACGTCCAAAATACCGTCGCCGTTTAGGTCGGCCGCGTCAGCCATATAGAACGAATCGAAGCCAATGAGGATGGCCGAGGCCGCGCTGAACTGACCAGTGCCATCGTTTAGCAGCACCTGAGTGATGCCCCGGTCGTTGGTGACGAGCAAATCCAGGTCACCGTCGCCGTCCATGTCACCTGAGCTGACCTGTCGCGTCCGGCTCAATGCCGATACGTTGCGCACGGCGCGCAGGCCGCCCGTGCCGGTGCCGGGTACCAAGCTCACACTGGGCGTATTGTAGCTGGTACACGCCACGTCGGCGTGGCCGTCGCCGGTAAAGTCGCCGACTGACAACTTGCCCGAAAAGTCGTTCACGGCAATTGTCGCGCCCACCGTGAATTTCCCATTGCCATCGTTAAGGCAAATGCCCAGCGTGGTATCGGAAATAAACAACAGGTCCAGATCGCCATCCTCGTCCATATCGGCCACCCCGACATCGCGGGCCGAAAGCCGTAACAACTGTGCTTCCCCCCGTGCAAAAGCACCATTCCTGGTACCTGGCATCAGGTAAAGGGCCGTGCCCGTTTCTATAGCCTCGGCGAATATCGCGTCCGTCAGCCCATCGGCATTGAAGTCGCCGGCAGCAGTCTGTACGTCCAGAAAACTACCCCCGTAGACAGTGGCGTAGTTGTCAAACCCACCCTGACCATCCCCCAGATTCAGCCTGATACTCGCAATGCGCGAGGAACTGACCAGAATATCGAGCTTCCCATCACCGTTGAAATCGGCCACGCGCAAATCGCCTGCTTCGTCGAGCAGGGGAATCTGACGGGTCGTCGCCCGAAAGTTTCCCTGCCCATCGTTGAAGCAAACCCGGCCCCTACTTCCCTCACCAATTATCAAATCGACGTCTCCATCATTGTCCACGTCGCCGGCCACCACAGCCGCCGGATAGGAATTTATATCCGGGCTGGCCGTCTGAGGCGGCCCAAACACGGCCCGCCCACGGCCGGCCGCAGCCCGGAACTCCAGCACTTGGGCCGGACGGCTCACGCTGGCCGGAACACTCACGCTTACCCGCTCGCCCGGCGCGAACGGTTGGGTGGGCCGAAATTCCACTTGGTTGGCACCCGCCCCGCTCAGCATTCCGGCCCGTTGCCCGCGCAACAAATCGGTGTTAACGCGGATAGCCGCCGGATCGGTTACGGGGCCGGAAAAGGTGAGGCGGATCGGGCCGGTGAGGCTACCGGTCAGTGCCTGCCGGGCTGGAATACTGCTGACGAAGGTGGACGTTTGAGCCCGGCCATAAAGTGGTAAGGCAAGCTGTAGTAATAATCCGGGTAGAAAAATTCGCATTGGGTCGCAAGCTGGAATGAGTAAAGTAGCAGCAATATCCTAAACATTTTCTGCGGATTCTACAACGGTCCTGCCCTGAAGTGTATTGCTCCTTTACCTGTACAATCCAACCAAGGGCAGTGGGGGAGCAAAAGCCCTGCTGAGCAGCGTGGAAACGGTTCAGTAAACCTGTACAGCGAGCAAAGTTCAGCCAAGGTGGCCTTGCCAATAAGAAAGCTGAACTTTGCCGCATGAAAATCGGCTACGCCCGCGTCTCGACCCGCGACCAGAATCTTGAGACTCAACTCCGTCCAACTTAGGTAGACCGCCTCACCTTGTTGAATCCCTGTATGTGCAGTTGCTAGGCATTGGTTCGGTCCGACTAGGCGAACCTACTGGATACCCATTTAGCTTTGGACTACACCTTGAGATTTGGCCAGCTATGAGCCCACATAACCAGCAAGCCTATGGAGCGCTTCGCGCCTACCTAACATACCTATTGGCCAACCCACGGGATAAAGCGCTGTCAGAAGTGCCACTCCTATTTCGGGCCAGTGTGGAGCAATTTATGCAAGGCAAAACGATGTACGCTGATGCGGCTGGCCAGCCCACCATTTATGCCCATGATTTGGCCGCCTGGGCCTATCAGGTAATCTATGTATCCGGCTTGGAGTATCCCCTTCCCCTGGCCGCTGTGGACGTGGACTGCCTGCGGCGAGCGATGGAAGGATGAGTTGAATAAAGATTTAGTGATCCAACAAACTGGGTGCGGTAACCATGCTCAAGGGCATCGTTGCGTGCAGCAGGCCGCAACAGTTGATGCGGAGAATAATGCGCATATTTACCGCATAGTATGCGGAGAATAAACTCATACGTCCATCAACTCCCAGCTTGGCCGAAGTTTAGCTGGCAGCCAGATGTGCTGGAAAGGCTCCTGGGGGAAGTGCGTTACCAGCAAGGCCGGCTTTTGGGGCGCGTGGAATCTCTGGGAGTGGAGCTGCGTAGTGAAGCTACCCTGCGCACACTGACGTTGGATGTACTCAAGTCCAGCGAGATAGAGGGCGAAATTCTGCCCCCGGCCTCGGTGCGCTCCTCCCTCGCCCACTGGCTGGGCCTAGAGCGCGGCGGGCTGCCGGCCGCTGACCGCCGGGTCGAAGGGGTGGTAGCCATGCTACTCGATGCGACCCAGCAAGCGGATCAGCCGCTAACCGCGCAACGCCTCTTCGATTGGCACCACGCGCTGTTTCCAACTGGCTACAGTGGCCTTTACCCGTTGCAAGTAGGGGCTTGGCGCATGGGGCCGATGCAGGTCGTATCCGGGCCGATGGGGCGGGAGCGCGTGCATTATGAAGCCCCGGCTGCGGAGCAGCTGGAGGAGCAGATGCAGGAGTTTCTGGACTGGTTTAATAGTCCCACGGAGCTGGATCCGGTACTCAAGGCGGGCTTGGCGCACTTCTGGTTCGTGACCATTCACCCCTTCGACGATGGCAACGGGCGCATCGCCCGCGCCATTGCCGACCTGCAGCTGGCCCGGGCTGATGGGAGCGGGCAGCGGTGCTATAGTATGTCGGCGCAAATCCAAGCCGAACGCCAGCAGTATTACGACTTGCTGGAAACCAGCCAGCGCGGCTCCTTGGATGTGACGGCTTGGCTCACGTGGTTTCTGGCTTGCCTGGGACGGGCCGTGACGGCGGCCGAGCAGACGCTGGCCCAGGTGCTGGCAAAGGCCCGTTTCTGGGAATTGCACCGGTCGACTGCGCTGACGGAGCGCCAGCAGCGGTTGCTAACCAGACTGCTCGACGGCTTCGAGGGCAAGTTGACTTCCTCAAAGTGGGCCCGCATGGCCAAGTGCTCCCAGGATACGGCCGGTCGCGATATCGCCGACTTGGTGGCCAAAGGAATCCTGCGCCAGGACAGCGCCGGTGGTCGCAGCACCAGCTACCGCCTACAGTGGCCGTCGCCCGGATAGGGCGGCGACTAAGTTGTTCCCAGTTCTCGGGCTCTTACGCAAGCCATCTTAGTACCGATAATAGGTGCTTATCGTCGCTGACTCGCTTTTCACGATAATCGATTTTAAGTTATGATAACATTTACTTATCACAACTTATATTTGGAGGAATAAACCGATGGCTTTTCAGTCGTTTTTGACACCTATATATAAGGTGTGCCCCAAAGCACAACTTGAACTCCCGAATCCAGTAGCTCCAACGCTCCCTGTACGTACTCCATGCGCGAAGACCTTTCGATTGTTCCGGCGTCCACTGTTCCCCCCACGGTCAGCACCCAGCTGGCCCGCGCCTCGGCCAAAGTCGCCGGCTTCTTGGAGGTCGGCCTGCAGGGCGCGGCCAATACGGAGCGCGCCTATACTTCGGACCTGAAAAGCTACGTCGGCTTCTGCGAGCGGCACGGGCTGCGGGCGCTGCCGGCCGACGTGGAAACGCTGACGGAGTACGTGGCGTACCTGGCGACGGAGAAGCCAACCCCGGAACCCAGCGACGGGGGCCATGGGGAAAAGAAGAAGCGTAAAGGCCAGCAGCCCCTCACCCGGCCCCATTCGCTGGCCACCATTAAGCGGCACCTGGCGGCCATCCGCAAAGCCCACCAGCTTGCCGGCCACCGGCTGCCGGCCACGCTCGACGCGCTCAACATCGTCATGGAAGGCATTGCCCGGACCCTGGGCAAGCGGCAGGACCAGGCACAGGCTTTTACCGTGGAGGAGCTAAAGCAGGCTATCCGTCGCATTGACCTAGAGACATCAGCCGGGATACGGGACCGGGCGCTGCTACTACTCGGCTTCGCGGGGGCCTTCCGGCGCTCGGAATTGGTGGAACTCAACATCGAGCAGCTCGAATTCGCCGAGCGGGCTTTGCTGGTGCATTTGGCCAAAAGCAAGACCAATCAGTATGGTGCGGTGGAGGATAAAGCCATTTTCTACGCCCCTACCATGGACTTCTGTCCCGTGCGCTGCTTGCGGGCCTGGCTCAATCTGCTGGGCCGGACCACGGGGCCGTTGTTTGTAAAGATTCCGCGGGCCGCACCGGGACAGATGGCTGCTGCCTCGGACAAGCGGCTTTCCGACATCTCCATCAACAAGCTGGTGCAAAAGAGGCTGGGGCCAGGTTACTCGGCCCACTCACTGCGCGTGTCCTTCGTGACAACAGCCGTGCTCAATGGGCAATCTCACAAAGCCATTAAGAACCAGACCAAGCAGAAGACGGATGCGATGATTGAGCGCTATACGCAACTCAACAATGTGGTTTCTTACAACGCCGCTCAAGCGTTGGGACTATAGTTCTGGTACCCCTGCGGATCTGCTATGGGTGAAGATACCCTCCGTAAGGGCACACAATAACGCCCCATCTGCACAGTGGCGGTAGCAAGCGTGCTTCACTCCTGAACCCTTGTTGAACCCTTTGAAACCAACGGGAATTTCTTAAACAACGCTCCTGGAACGCTGCAAAGGCATTTTACGCAAGCTGTTGCCCGGCTCTTTCCTGTTGTAATGAACCCTTTGTGAACCCTTTATAACCCTCCGTTTAGAAAATGTCCAACTAGTCTATACGGGACCTAGCCACGTGGTCCTTTGACATGAGGTTTACTTCGAGGATGACGTAAAAGACCTCCAGGACATACGGCAGCAGAGGAATCTAATTGTCCATAACCCGGTCCTTCTGCTGATTGACGACGCCATCGACGCGAACCTAGAGTTATTGAGAAAGGACCATCACCTACTGAAGAAAATAGGCAAATGGTGGATTTTGGAAATCGAGATGTCTATCAGTGGCGAATTTGATGCCGACCATGGAATTGATGAAACTCAGATGGATTCCGGGATGACTTTGCTACTTAATTATTTCATGGAAGTAGCGGCTAAAGAAGTAGCACCAGACACCAACACTTCGGAGGTATAACTACTTGGAGTTAGTGCAAAAAGTACCGGTATCCCGTTAAGTTAAAGTAGCTGGGCTCGTGTATCAACAAGGTGGAGATGGTGGGCTGGTACTCCCACCGGTTAAATAAGTGTATCAGTGCCCGTTCGGCCCTAGCTAGTTTGCCGTGCTGATCTTCATAGCAAGCCAGAATGATTTGGTCCGGGTAAATTTCTTTGGCGACATCAACTAAGCCACGTAATGACTTATTGTTATCAGCAGAGAAGGCCGCACTGTTGTGCTTCGCCTCGCCAATGATAAACTGGCCATCTACAATTGCGGCAATATCCAGCTCCGAGCTGGGCCTGTTCGAGTGAAGGTCGTCGAATAAATTGACTTGCGGGCTGTAGCCGAAAGACTTGCGGGCACGCCTGTGCAGGCTGGCCAGCGTGCGTATGACGGTTAGGTTTCCATCGCGCATACTACGTGACTGGAACATGTTGTTTTTGATCACGTTGTTGAGCTTGTAGGCAAACGGCTGCTCTACTGGAAAGGCAAATTCGCGGAGGCAGCCATTGCACTGTACTGCCTCTGCCGCACCTTTAAGCGGATACCAAAAAATGGAGGAACAATGTGTGCACTTCAATTTGAATCCGGGTAATAGTGCGCCGTAACCGCACAACTCCTGCACCGTTCGCTTAAGACCTAGTCTTAGATTTTCCTCGTTCTGAAATGTAGCGTCACGGTCTCCTAATACAACTCCCCGCTGCGGTAGCACGGTTCGGCATGCAGCAACAAGGTCTTCAAAGAGGACGGCATCGCCGGCCAGCGCCTCACTGATGCAGAGCTTTTCGAATGTATCGACCCAGAATTTATCATCAAAGAAATCTTCAACCAACGTAAAATCCTGATTGAAAATGCTGATGAAAGCGGCTAGCCGGTTGCTACTGTCATGTGGCCCCTGGTCCGGGAATCTGGAATGCGTCAATTGGCCATGCCGCACCGGCAGGGCAACAAGTTGGCGCAGCAGCTGCGGGAACGTGGGTAGTTCAATGGTGGCATCGACCGACTCGCTGCCCTGGCTCGGTACAACAATGGATATCTCGCGTCCTAGGCGTACCCGACCGGTAAAGCTCTTGACAACGAAGCCTATTTCAGTGGTGAGGGGAAACATGAGCCGGTTCCGGTGCTCGGCTGTACGCTGGGTTATTTCCAAATCTACGGTCCAATACTGCGAATAAAAGCTGAGTTTGTTCGAAAAGCTGGGTGTAGGAAGCCTTAGTAAGCCACTTTCTGTAATTAGCGTCTGTGTAAGAGGCTGCTCGTTGCTCTTGTGCATCCGGTGGCCCGCGGCATCCTGAACGGCAAACGGAAACTCCGGGATGGCACAATAACGAAATTGACGCTGAAAGGCAATGGGCCGGAGCACACTCACCAACAGGTCATTTACTTCCTCTTCACTGAGGGAAAAGGATACTACCTCAATGGGAAGGTCCCAACTGCTCAAGTCGTGGAGTACGCCGCCGAAGAATTGATCCTGACCCAAGCTGGTCAACTCCTCCAAGGTGCAGTACAGCACGTTCCGGCACTCAAAAAGCTGTCGGTTCCAAAAGTAAAGCAAGTCCTCGAGGGATTGCTTATCCCTAGCCACGACCAATTCCGTAAGATTGCTCGCATGAGAAGTGAGGGTCCGCAGAATAACATTATGCAGGTTTCGGCGGGCCAGCTGTGAACGCAGTACGGGTTTTTGGTGATGAATAAGTTGGTTAAGGGCGGCGAAGTTTTCGGCTGTTACCTCCAGAGTAGGTCGATGTCGAGTTATCTCGTTATCACCGACATAACTCGACGTCACTAGACCATAGTTGAGTTTATAGAAATCAAGCAACGGGTTCTCAAAGTTGCTGATTCCCGCGGCCACCAGTACTGGGGTAGCTGGATCGACTTCCGAGAGTAAGTGAAAAGCGTAAACGCCATGCCATTCCCGGCTTTGGCCTTGATCGTCTAGCTCAAAATAACCAACCGGGTTAAAGCAGCGCAGTTGCTTTATAAGTTCTACATCTACGCCAGCCGAATACAGCACGTAGTCAGGGTCGTAATGAGATAGCAGCGCCGCGTAGCCAGCCGGAATAACATTATCTTGAACCGGGATGATGGGTGTATACCTCCCTCCCCAGTATTGTTGACAGTTCAGCAGCAGCAAGAATAAACCTTCGTAGGAGTAATTGCTGCTAACAAAGCATACGTAGCGCAAGTGACGTACCTGGGCAGTCAACTGGTATTGATTCATCATAGTTGGTTATAGCAGGCAACATACAAGTTTCCTCGCCGCTAGTAATGATTACGGTTGCTTATTGTGACATGTGTGCATACTGTTTGAGCAATTAATTCTCCTCTTTGAGTCGTAACTCACACTCTTTGGCATTTAACAATGTCTTTTAAATCCTAACAGGCTATTTCATATGGATAAGGTGTGATAAGTCTTAGTTATATCAGTAAATATTATTTGCTTTCTATCATTTCGCACTAACTATAGCAGTTTCGCGAACCGTAGACCTAGGATGTAGAGACGCATCTTTGCGTCTACTCGTCCGCGCCGCTGCAACGTCGTCGTTCAACGCTGAGACGCAAAGATGCGTCTCTACACCCGGCTGGATACACCGTTCGCGAAACCGCTATACTAGCTGCCCCATTTCTAGCTGCCATGCCCAAAAGTGAAAAATCGCGTTGTCCTGCTACCAAACTAACTCAGGCGCAACCGGAAGTAGCGGCAACCCTACCAAGCAACTTAAGCAGCTATATTGAGGACCTGGCGGCTCGCCGGGTGGGTGGCGTTGTGAACCTGCGGGGCATCAGCTTCCAGTTACTCTACGCCTGCGAACGAATGCTCAGCCTGCTGCAACCCGGCAGCCCAGTTGCCATTCAGTTGGAGGGCCTAGAGGACGTGGACTTGCACAACGTGCTCGTTATTGGGCAAACGGAGTACGTGCAACTGAAAACGTCCGTGAACGATCTGGCCCCCGCTCGCTTCTGGGATATGGGAGTTCTGCAGAACTTTCTGGAAGTATACAAAGGGGCACCAACGGCCACGTTTACCCTGGTGCATAACATGCGCTTGGCCCCCGCCTTGCAGCCGCTGGTGCAGGGCGAACCCGCGGCCCTAGCGCATTGGGGCGCCAAGCTGCAAGCGTTTGATAAGACCCTCAGCCGCGAGCAGTCCGCTGACTTTTTGCGGCGGCTGCGCTGGGAGTACGTCACTGAGGCGCAGCTGCACGAGCGGTGCGTGCAAGCCTTACTGGCCAACTTTGACATACATGCCCGCAGTGAGGAACAGTACCTGAAGGCCGTTTTCTACCACGCCTTCGACTGGTCGCGGCAGCGGGTAACGGTCACCTACCGCCACCTGGCCGAAAGCATTCAAGGCGTGAAAGACAGCTATTCTGCCGCCCCTCTCAACGAGGCCCTGCGGCACAACTGGCTGGAGCGCGTGGGCTACGGGGTTGAAGCGCAACGGTCGGCCACCGCCTACTTTGCAGGCCAGGCAGCCCGGCCTCACCACATTGCCGACCATTTGCCGGTGCGGCGAACGGACTGGGAGGCGCGCATCGAAGCGGGGCTAGCGGCTCACGCCGTCGTGGTCGTTCGATCGTCCAGCGGGCAGGGAAAATCCACCCTGGCCTGGCAAGCCGGCTACGCGCAGCAGCAGCGCGGCGGCCAAGTGTATGAAGTCCGGCACTGCGGCCGACCTGAAATGGCCAACGCCATCGTGGAACACATACGGGCCTGGGTGCGGGTGGGCGAGCAGCCCTTGGTCGTGATTGACGGATTGGGTTCCCACGTGAGCGAGTGGGCCGCGGTGGTGGAGCGGGTAGCGGATTTGCCCGTCCGATTTCTTATTACCTCCCGCGAAGAAGACTGGTACCGCTTCGGCTCGAATGGTGCCATGGTGCCGGTGCACGTCGTCGAAGTGACGCTGGGGCGGGACGAGGCCGAGCGCATTCACCATGAACTAAGCCGGCGCAACCTGCTGGCCGACCACACTAACCCCTGGCAACCCGCCTGGGAGGCCGTGGCCGAGCGCCAACTGCTGATTGAGTACGTGTACCTGCTCACCCAGGGGGAGCTGCTGCGCGAAAGGTTGGCCGGGCAGCTACGAGAGCTGAACCGGGAATCGCGCAACGCCGCGGCCAAGCTGGAAATCCTACGGCTAGTGGCCGTGGCCGACTGCTTGGCCATTCGGCTTGATACGGGCTGGCTGGTGCGCTACGTGGCCGATACCGTGGGCTTCGACTCCGATCGAGGCGAAGTACTTAATCAACTGGAGCGGGAGTACTTTTTGCGCTTCGGTACGAGCCGCGTGGAAGGGTTGCATCCAGTAAGGTCGCGGCATCTGGCGGACTTGCTGCACCAGGTACTGCCCCTGGCCGACACGCTGGCCGGGGTATGCCGGCTGCTTACTCCGGAGCAAACCCACGAGTTTTTCGCCGGCCTGCCAGGTTTGCTGGTGGCTCCTGACCGGCGCCAATTGTATGAACAACTGGCCCCGCTTCTGGCCCCGCGAACGTTCTTGGATATGACGGCCGCCCTGGACGGCTTGCTGTGCGGGGAGGCCCTGCACTACTGGCAGCAAAACCAGGCCGTAATAGCTGAGGTGGTTGCGGGCGGAGGCCTGGAATTGTTCGTGTACGAAACGATTCCCTTTGCCAAACCCGATGTCTTGAGCAGTCTAAGCAGCATAGACGGACTTGGGGAAGGCCTGCGCCATTTGCTGGAACGCTCTCATAAACTGGCCCCGCTGGTGTGGGCAGAATCCGAACTCCTGCTGTTTGCCTCCCTGCTACACGCTCAAGCGCCTTTGGCCGTTAGTAAACCGAGCTATCTGGGACTGGGCCGGCTGAGCGACTGGCTGCACCGCCTGAATTTGCCCTTGCCCCTACTATCGGGTTGTGAGGAGCCGGCCCTGCTGCTCGCACTGCGTACCAAACCGCTGGCCGAAACCCAAGAACTGTTCACCTACCTATGGATGGCTGACCCAGCAACGGCCCAGGATTTTACAACGCAGCACAAAGCGGTGCTGCTGGCTTACCTCAAACAACAGACCGACACGCCCACGTTGCGGGAGGAAGACCAGGACCTAGTGGCGGAATACCTGCTGGAATTCAGTGAGGGTGACCGCGGGAATGACCTAAGCGTGGAACGCCTGCAGGTGCTGGCGACTTTTCTGCCGGGTTACGCACATTACCGCAGCAACGCCGTTCTCTTTCCAATCCGCCCGGCTTATCTCTACACCGTGGCCCTGATGAATGCCAAAAAACGGATGACGGCCGACATTCTGCTCATACCCCGGGCCGCGCGCATCAACCGGCTGTGGGCCGACACCATTCTGCACCTGTATCGGGCCAAATCGGTTTACGAATGGCAGAAACACCTGCTGTCCTTGCGACAACTTGCGCTGGAACTCGCCAAGCGCTTCGTTCGGTTTCTCGAAATTAGACTTGAGCAGCAAAGCGGCCGGGATAAGGCCGCCATCGAAGCCATCGTCACACAAAGCGAGCAACTGGAGGCGCACCGGCAGCGCCGGCCTAAGCTGCCGGCAAATAAGTTCGGTTCGTTGGTCGGTGATTATGCCACGGTGGAACGGGCTGTGGAGGAATGGCTGGCTTCGTTGCGCAATTTTGTGGGTCAGTTCAGTGGCTTGGTGGTTCCTAGTAATAGCAACAGCCGGAACTTAGCCACCTACAACTTAACCAACACCGTTCAGCAACTGCCGGCCATGCAGGCCGCGCAACGAACCATAAGTGCCCGGCACGATTACTTCGAACTGGCCGCGTTGGAGCAAGAGGAAACGAGTTGGTATCCGCGCTTGCTGGACAGTGTACGGTTTTACGTGCATTGCCAAGAGGTACTGGCCGGCGCTAAAGTATACGGCGTGCGCGAACGCATCCTTCAGTGGAATGAGGCCGACAAGCAAACCAGTTTGGCTGAGGTGCACGCCATCCTGCGAGCCAGCGAGCAGGTCCTGCCCGTCCAGATGCATCTGCCAACCTATTTGAGCCAGGAGGGAACATTGAAAACTGCCGTTATAGGTGTAGAGGGTGTTGATTTTACGAATCAAGAGCACCTGTTGCCGCTGCTGGTTTCACTGGTCGAGCTGAGCGAAACCCGGGCGGATTATTTTCTGCTAGTGCCCGTAGTTAACCGAGAGGCAGGCAGAGGTCTTCGCTGCAACAAGGAGGTCTTCAGGTGGCTCAAGGCCCTCAACGAGGGGGAGGAAGCAGCTACCCCGGCAGATTGGCAACTACCGCAGCCAAAGGCAGCAACTCCAGCGGACGTGCAACCCTTACTTGGAATTGAGGCCCAGGTGATGGTAGAACCGGAAGAAAATGAACGCCTGATCGGCACGCTACAGGCCTTGTGGAAGCTCTTAGAGTACCGGCGGCGGTTGGCAGATGCCTCTTCCTCAGAACGAGCATGGCTAAGCCAGGTAGAAACAGTAACCTGGCTTCGGGTGGAAACAGATTTACGTTGGCTGCAGCCAAGGGTAAATGCCGAGAACTATACTTCCCTAACTCAGTGCGTAACTCGCTGTCTGAACCATGACAGCAGCGTCGAGGAAGAACAACTGGTCACCTTGCTGGAGTCACTTCTGAATACTGCCCCTACCCAGGCGACAGAAATATAATGGGGGATTGATCATCACCTCAAGCTGCTGTTCCGGTAGAGATGGTCGAAAACAAGTTGCGCCACGGCCGATGCTTTCGCTCGGTCCACATATTGGACCCACGCCATATCGGCTATTTCCGCGGCGGGTGCCAGCTGCCTTTGGTGTTAGCCCTAATAGCAGCGCAATCGCACCAATACATCGGCGGGCTTCTGGTCAGCTGAGGCCGTAAACTCGCTAATAAACTGGGCCGTTTACGGCAGGAGCGCCACATTGAGCTTCTCCCCTATCTCACGCATCAGCGCCAGCGTATCGTTTCACCTGCTTTGCGCTTACCGCCGGGTATGTAGTAAACATCTCGGTCGTGACAACGGGCCATTAGAATCAGGCCGCCCTCCAGGCGAACCCGGGGGGTATCAATCACCTGCAGCCCGCAAAACAGTTTACTAGGATCAATGACAGGTACCTTACATGAGACCATTGAATGTCTACATTTATTGAAATTTACTTGCTACCCGCTCGCAACGGAGATTGCCTGCTTTTGCAATACAGCACTGGAGTTAGGCTGCTGGTGGACACCGGGTATAAGTCTACCTACACCGAATATCTAAAACCACGGTTGCTGCAATGGGCGCGCCAAGGACGAACGCTTGATTATTGTATTATTACTCATATAGATGCTGACCATATAGAAGGGGCTTACAAAGGGTTGTTTCCAGAAAATCAGTCGGCCGGATCTCCCCAAGTGATTTACATTAACCAGGTCTGGCATAACGGCTACCGGCATCTACGTCCGTCCAATGGTCAAACTATACCTAGTACTCGGACAGATGAAACCATTTTGCGGAGTCTAATTAACCGCCAGCTTGTAGGTAGGATAGGTGCTGCTGATACCGGTCCACGATTGCTCAATGCTCAGCAGGGCACTAGCTTGAGCGCTCAACTAGTCAAGTATGGGTACGCGTGGAATACGTCGGTTAATGAAGGGCCGCTCGTGGTACCGTTTGCCGCCCAACTCGCTCCTGGTCTGTCCTGCCGGCTGGTCTCTCCTACAGTTGCTGGATTGGCCAAGCTGGCTAGCCGTTGGGAGACTGAACTAGCCAAAATGGGAGTAAGAGAGCGTCAGGAGAGTAGTCCACTCATGGAGCAAGCATATGAATTCTGGCAACAAACAGAACGCTGGCTACCCTCCACGGGCCCCCGACCCATTGCAGCTGTAGCACCTGCTTCTCCGCAGGCATACCTACGAGCGGCTTTTACGGAGGATAAGTCCCCCATCAATGGCAGTTCCCTGGCTTTCGTGCTGGAAATGCAAGAATTGCGTCTACTGCTACTTGGCGATGCTCATCCGTCGGTTGTGTTAGCAGAGCTAACCCAGGCTTACGGTGGACATCAAGACAAGCCCTGGTGGTTTGCGGCAATCAAACTCTCGCACCATGGCAGCTTCTCAAACAACAGTCCCACCCTGTTACAGGCAACTGATTCGGATTGCTACCTAATCTCTACCGATGGGGGACGCCACCATCATCCCGACTTGGCAACCTTGGCTTGGATAGTTACTAGGCCCCTAACCCGACCAGGACAAATAAGGAAGCTTTGCTGCAATTATCTTACTCCTTCCATTGCTCAATTTAACCGAATAGATTGGCAGCAGACATATCATTACACAATCACCGTGCTTGATCCAGACCAACCCCTAATCCTTACTGCTTAATGGAATCTATTCTCTATCCAGCTCAGCTTCAGCGTGCTTTGGCTTGTCTTGTAGTCAGCACCCCTGACGATGAACGACAGGGTACCGGCTTTTTGATTACCTCCACTCGCTTGCTAACAGCCAATCACGTAGTAGAGCAGGCCACCAGCATCCAAGTAGAGTTTCGCTACGCCGAGAAAGCGTATAGCACGGCTGGGCGGGTCATCGCATCGCCTGAACTGGCAGCTTATGACTTGGCCATTGTTGAACTAGAGAGCGCGCCAAGCAATGTTGAGCCATTGCCGCTTTCAACGGTAGAGCCACGGGTAGGGGCACGATGGGAAACCAGCGGTTTCCCGCAACCACACGCGCTTACGGGACGGCCATACCGTGGGCGGGTGCTGCAAAAGAATCTTCAAGTCGACTGGCCCCTGACACTGGCGGTAGAAGGCGGCAATGCTGGAGACAACCTGACGGGCCTGTCGGGCAGCCCACTAGTTGTTGACGATCAGGTATGCGGACTCATTCGCGTGCAGCTCGAACAAGACATTGGGGCCATGCTATTAGCCCCAGTGGCAGATATGCTACGTGAACTGGGGTTGTCTGTGCACGAAGATACCGCAACGGATCAACCTCTGCCAGAGGAGGAAGACTTGCTGCCTAACCAGGCGGTTGTAAATGAACTACGCGCTACGCTAACTGAAGCGAGCACCGGCTGGCACGCACTGATCGGTTCACCTGGCTCGGGCAAAACCACGCTCGTCGCCACACTGGAGCCGGCCGAGCGACAGGCGTTTGTTGTTGGTGGCCGTTACTACCTAAGCCGTGCCGGCAGCGCGTTGCTCCCGAGCCTGGCGGCAGGGCGGGAACGGTTGTTGCAATGGCTCAATGATACGACCAGCATCTTGATGACGGGCGAACGTGCGCCAGCTCCAGAACCAGACCAGTCATTCGAAGAACAGCTGCGCAGGTGTCATGGTCGACTTGCTCAGCTAGGGTGGCACTTCCAGCAACAGCAAAAGACAGTCGTGCTCGTCATTGATGGGTTGGACGAAACCGTTCCAGAGCCACAACGGCATGAGTTTTTGGGGGTATTGCCCCTCACGTTGCCCTCGGGGCTGGCCATTGTGTTGTCGGCGACAGGCCTGGAAGTACTCTCCGCGCCTATTCGCACGCAGTTATTCCCTACCCGAATTGTAAACGTTACTCCGCTGCCAGCGCAGCACTGTGAGGAGTATTTGCACAAGCGCTTGCCACAGTTGCCAGCCAGCCAAACCGCCTTGCTGGCCGAACGCTCAGAAGGCCATCCTCTGTATCTGCAATACCTAATCCGGCAGGTAGAACTACGTCATGCCAAAGGGGAAGATAATGCAGACTGGTTAGCTGACATTCCCCCAATAGGTGGCGAAATTCAGCATTACTATGAACGCATCTGGCCTGTGCTGGCAGCGAATCCAGCCCAACTTCAATTAGTGTTGACTATAGCAGCGCTGCGTGGGCCAGTGTCGCGTAGCGAGCTCTACTACCTGCTGCCAGAGTTTGCCCAGCAAGAGTTTGAAGCAGCATTGCCTAAAGTGGCATACTTGCTAAAAAATACCGTTCAGGTATCCCTCTACCACGCTTCCTTCGCTCAATTCGTGCGTGAGAACGCTACCCAGCGACTGCGGCAAGTGCAGGACACCATCTGCAGGTACATTGAGGCGAACCCAGCCTGGCCGTACGCCATCGTTAACCAAGTGTACCATTGGGTTTATTCTTCCACTCCCGCACGAGCCACACAATCATGCACGCAAGGGTGGGCCGACGACTGCGCCCGTCAGCACGTGGCTCCCGACACCTTGCTCGACGATGTACGTTTAGCCAAACAAATAGCCATTGAGGCCAGCGATTTAACGCAGGTAGTGCGATTGCATCTGCTGCATGTGCGGATGGCGTTCAGATACAATGACCTGATGGGGTCCTATGCCGCCGTATTGGCGACTGCGCTGCTAGCGCTTGGTCAACCCGACGCCGCGCTTAATTACCTGTTGCGAGGCGACATTCTCCAAGTGACGGAAAATGACGCATTGCTGCTGGTTCAGCGATTTTATGAAGTGGAGGCTGAGCGAGAAGGAGCTTATTTATTGAGCTATTTGCGACGCCGGGCCTCACGCCTGCTAGACGAGGAAATGCGCGAAGGCAGCTTATCTTGGGAAGTATTGAAGCTTTTCTATAGCAGCAACACCTTGTTCGCTTATGAGGATACCAAAGCTTCAATTGATGTCTTTACGGGGGGCATTCACATGCTCACCCAAATACAAGAAGACTTTCCCGACGACAGCCAGGGTTATCAAGCTATCCAGGTGATGAAGGACCGGATCATGAGCTACCACGGCGGCTTTATTCTCTGGGCTTTTGATTATTACGCTTTGCCTATTCGTTTTTACGAAGAGCACCCCGAATTTGGCCGCGTTTTGCGACCGGCCGATGCCGGAAAATGGGCTGCTATTGCCCAGACCGCGTTAGATTTTCAAACGGGTAACTCCAGACAGCCTTTGCCCTCGAAGCTCCGTGACGTCGTGCAGGACGTGACGCTTCTGACCAAAAAACACGGCTATTTAGAGCAGGATTTATCACGTATTCTGTTCTTGCTGATGGAGCAAGATGGCGATCCACAAGTAGTACAGGAACTAGCCCCCGATTGTCTTGAGCTGTTGGCAATACCGGCCTTGCGAGCTGCCAACGGCGTGGACCTTCAGCCGAACTACTTAAGTTTAATTGTGCAGCGGGCGCTCTTGATCGGCTATACCAGTTCAATTGGGGAGGGATATAAATCGTTGCCTCGACCCTTTCCCGGAGCTGAAGCATGGGAGGAATTTGTCGCCAGCTTGATCACACACTTAGGTTACTTGCGCGGCCAATTACTACAGTTGCGGGCTGAAAACCAGGCCACCCGGTACGGAGAACTATTGTCACAAGTACAGGCCGCTGATGCATCACTCAATCTGACTCTGGCGAATCGCAGTCAATGGGAGCGGAGCTATGCCCTGCCAGAAGCAATATTTCCGGTTGCATATGAACTACTCGCTGGCATCTACATAACTTTTTATCCGGCAGAAGTGTCCCGGTGGGTAGGTACGCTGACGCGCCGAGCGGGTGATCAGGCCGGTTTATACACAGAAGGATTCCGCGAGAGTTATTTCCGAGTAGCACAGGTACTGCGGCGTGATATTAGTTTTCGGCGGGCTCGCTACCAAGTGCTTGAATCTTTGCGGCTGCACGTGCTGGCTGGGGTGCACAATCGTTGGGAACGCACGGGAGCGTTGCTGGAGCTGATTGAGCATTATGCCGATAATGGTAATCAGGCTCGAAGCTTGGCCAGCTACGATGAATTACTGGCCACGTCGATGGGCCCAGCCTGGTACAAAGAAGATCAGTTTGCATTGGCACCAGCAGTCGTACGCCACCTGCCCGCAGCTTCCCAGGTTGTGCCTACCCTCGCCGCGCTGGTAGATGCAGCAGCGGGTGAAATGACCTTTCAGCGTTACGTGCGCGACACCAAAGCTCAACTGGTGGGAGCATTGGCGCAGCAGGGGCGGATTGACCTGGCTATTGGCTATTATCAATTTGAAACCCTTCCAGCCCCAGACACTGTGCGCGCCAACGTCTTGTCGCTGGTTACGGATGCCGTGCAGCCTGGAGATGGATATACGTTGGGAGCACGCAGTCTGGTTGAAGCATCCGCGCTGGCTGAACTGCTTGGCAACCTGCCCAAGGTGGACCCTCGCATAAGCTGGGCTTGCGCTCAAGTATTTAGTCGTAGTGAGGATACGTGGCGTTTCGCTCGGGAATATGGAAAGTTGCAAGGAGAGGCGTTTAACCACCTATTAGCGGAGCATCCAACTGATACAGTAGCGCTACAATGCGAATGGGTAGCTGGCCTGCGGGCAGGCCGCTTTACGGAACGAGAGTTAAAGGAATATCTTCCGGCTTTCGGTAAGGTCCTTAACAACGAAGCGCACCAACGGATAGAAACCGCCTTGGCTGTAAACCCCGGTTGGCAGAACATGATAAAACGCACCCCTGCTCCACAGCCTCAACAACGGCTGGCGGACGAAGAGCAAATAACTGGATGGCCTGGCATGGGGCGTCCCGACCGTTATCGTGATATTGAAGGACAGCTGAGGGTCGCGGCTGAAGAAGCCGAGATGGGCGACCAGCAGCGAGCTGGCCAGATGCTTGGAGAGTACGCTACGACGCTGTGGCAGGAAGGATGGAGCATCTGGTGGGCGGAGAACCTGAGTCGGGAGATGGGGCAATTGATGGCTAAAACAGTGGAATACACCGAGACCACCCCCGGCCTGCTTCGCGCCCTGCGCCAGCCTATTGCCCATTCAACTGAATGGAACGTTGCGCAAAAGCTGTTGGAATGGTCCGCACCCCGGCTCGGCGAAGTGGAGCAGCAGCAACTAGCAGAAGCAGTAACCGACCATCTGCAAGCTGTAACGCAACCAGCCGCGGCCGCTTTGCACAAATACGCGTGGTTGGCAAAGCCTGCCGAGCAGAAGCTTAGCACCGAGGAGCAGATGGTAAAGCTGCTAATTTGGCATTTGGTCCACCCAAACGCTGAATGGAGGCAAGTTTCTGCGATTACCTTGATTCGCTTGGCAGCTCAACTACCATCACTGGTTATAAGTGGTTTGCTGGACGTATCCCTTGCTCCACACTATACGGGTGCTTGGCATGAAGCAGCGGCTTCTCTGCTGCCTCACATTGCCCGAGTTCATCCACTGACACTGTGGAATGTTGTTGCGCAGGAAATCGATTTGACCGGACGAGTAAAACACATTCGTCACTTACTGATTCAGCACGATGTACAGCAGACACTGGAAACAGTTCTAAAAGTTGTGCCTGAGGCCCGGTCATTGCTACAACAAATTCAGAACACCGTACCTGCCAGCGGATTGTTATCCGGACGAATTTCAACAGCCGAAGTGGCTCTGGATGAAGAATACTTGTCCTTTATCCAGTATGAACTGGAAGAGCTTAATGACAGGCGTTGGCTTAACAAGGAGTTTTGTCAAGAGCTTTTGTCAACATTAGCTAGTCTGTGCCATCCTCTTACCATATCGGAAGTGTGGGAAGCTGATCACTACGTGCAACGGAGCTTTATGCCTAATAAGCCCTTTTTGTTGCCTTTCCAAGCCCGGTTAACCTACGCTCTAAATCAGGCTGTAATGCGCCGGGCCGATCAGCGGGGCTGGAATGAACTTGTAGACATCCTTCGCCCAGATTAATGCTCCACCCATGCACATAACCCCTCGTCCAGCGCCCTACACCCGAGCAGTCTTCGAGCGGCGCTTTAATATTCTAAGGGAGATGGCAATGAACGGCCGTATCCATATCAGTCCAGAGGCTGACGGAACCATTGAAAGCCTAGGGGCTATTCGAGTGGCTCCCAATCAGCGATATAACCTGCTTACAATAAATGAAATGGCGCGAGCAACAGCCATGTCAGTGGATTCTTTCGCGTCCCGAGCAGATGAAGATTTACTGTCAGAAGAAGCGGGCAGTATTTCGACTACAGAATAAACTTCTACACTTACTAACCCACTCGACTCCCATTGGGCTAAGCACATAGATAAGAAAAGCTACTATTTCTCAAACATCTCTAGCACCAGCCTTTCCGGCCCCGAAAACGGCGTTTTAGCAGTCAGGTTTGGGCGGG
Organism: Hymenobacter aerophilus DSM 13606; assembly: GCF_000382225.1. Lineage (GTDB taxonomy): Bacteria > Bacteroidota > Bacteroidia > Cytophagales > Hymenobacteraceae > Hymenobacter > Hymenobacter aerophilus. The sequence continues at coordinate 5,955 of NZ_KB907825.1, read as the reverse complement.
GGTTTTCGAACGCTTTTTCCAGAGTGATTTTTCGGGTGACGTCCAAACTTATGCCGACTGCTTTTCCGAACCCACACCCGGAGCATTAGAAATAGTATATACTCTTAGAGCGTGTTTGGGAATTTCACTAGTGCATAATTAGAAACCAGTCAGTAAGTTGCGCGGGGAGCTCCTAGGCTTCCACAGGCATTATGGTTGATGGCTACCAACCCTTAACTGACTCGTTTTCATTTGCCCTGCTCAATTCCCAAACACGCTCTTAAAGCCGACTGGTCCTACACCGAGGTATTTTTCGGCGCAGTGATTGTTGCCGATCTAATCGGCTTCAAGCTGGCCGGTCCCACTACCTGAACACGACTGTGCCAACGCCTAGCAACTGCGGATTCAAGAAGATACACCTTCCTGGTCCCCACCAATCAGTAGCAGCTATTCCCGAGAATGAGGGGCCAGAAAGTGGGGCCAGCCATCTATCTTCGTGGCCCCACCTTGTTGACGCATTTGCCATGAACTTCGGTTGCGCCCGCGTCTCGGCCAAAGACCAGCACCTCGATACCCAACTCGACCAGCTCACGGCCGCCGGCGGCGACCGGGTGTTTCAGGAAAAGATCAGCGGCGCCACCATTCAGCGGCCCGTGCTCACCGAACTGCTGGCCACCTTGCGGGCCGGCGATACGGTGACCGTGGCTCGCCTGAACCGGTTGGGCCGTAGCAGTGCCCACATCATGCAGCTGGTAGCCGAGCTGCACGAGCGCCAGGTACGCTTCGTCGCCCTAGACCTGGGCATCGATACGGCTACGCCGGCCGGCCGGCCGGCTGGTGCTGGGCATCTTCGCCGCCCTGGCCGAGTACGACCGCGAGAGCATCCGCGAGCGGGCTACGGCAGGCATCGCCCTAGCCAAAGCACAGGGCAAGCATCTGGGCCGTCGCCCGGGCGTGGACGCGGGCAAGCTGGCCAAGGTGCAGGCCTGCCTGACTGCCGGTATGTCGGTGCACCAGACCGTGGCTGCCACGGGTGTGAGTGAGTCCAGCGTCAAGCGCTACCGCCGCCAGGTAGAATTGCGCAGCTCAGACGTGCAATAAGGCAAGACAATTCCGCTTGTCGGGTTCCGCGCTCGATACCGACCTATCCTGTCCAGCTGAATTAGACCACCTCACCGGGTCCCGGCTGCTGCTTGGCGCACGCATTCGGCCTTAAAAGCGGGCGTGTATTTCTTGCGGGTGGCGGGCAATCCGCCAGGATTTAGTTTTTCAGTCATGGGCAGTGGAAGGTAAGACTTCATACTGTTCGTTTCAGCTAGACCACCACCTCATGTTGCACTCACGGCCTTGTCCAGGGGGGCCATGAGTTCCAAGCATAAAATCACAGCAGAGTAATTACGCCAGTAAGGGCCGTCCAAAAAGCCGCGAAAACAGGGCCTCCACGCGCTAAAAATAGCCTCTTTAAACCCATCCAATGAATGCCCATGGGTGGTTGCTGAAATCCCTAAATAATTCAGCAGCAGTCTAGGATAGTTGCTGAGTGCGTAAAAGGAGCCGCGCTTATTACCCTAGAAGAGGCCCGTCTGGAGATAGCCTACTCCTGAACACCTATTTCCAAGTCAACCTTAGCCGCTCCGCTCTTGGATACTGCCCGCCTCACCAATGAAAGCGACTTCTAAACCAGCTTATCTTGAATTCGCTGTCCCTTTTTAATAGACCACCCTAACTACCCAGTTTCAGCACAAACTCTCCTAGCGCAAGTTAGAAAGTAGTTCTGCAAAGTGGTCTATGCCATGCATATTCCTTGTAACAAACACGATATCTGATTCAATATCGTTTGCTAGTTGCTGCACTGCTGGAACGGTATTCTGCTGTTGCTGGTAAGCGAACGAGAGTGCGTAGAGCTTAGTATAGTGCAAATAAAATGTTTTGATAAACGCTGTCTTACTTGCGTGCCACTCTGACTTTAGCCACTGGATGCGCGTAAAAACAGCCGTCAACTCCCTTGCTAACGCCTTTTGGTCATAACTAAGTCGGTAATAATTAATAATATATATCCAATAGTCTGTCTCTAACACATCGGACAGGTGCATAGTCTTATCTTGTTGAAACTGGTCTAAAAAGGCTTCCCATGCAGTAAAGACCTCCGTCAAAAAATGTAATACCTGCGGCGCTCCTGCTTGCTGGTCATAGGCTAGTAGCAATTCGGTACGTGCCGGCATCATCACTTTATAACGGTCAATGGGCAGACTAGCCTTTAACAATGCTACTGCGTCAGTAATCGGCCAGGTAGCTAGCAAGTAGCCTAAGGCTATATTGACTAGTCGACTGGTATAGAAGTAGTTCACCGCCTGCCGAAAGAAATCGGGGTGCAGTTTGCGCAGGCGCGTCAGGAGGGCTAAGGCGCTAGCTTGCTCAACAGTCGAGTGTCCTGCTCGCATCTCTGTAGCTACCAATTTATGTAGCAGTTCAAACAGAGCCCATGGGTTGTCAACACGCGCATCCGCTCCAAGTCGGTACCGAATATCCGTCGGCAGTTCACGCAGGTAAATGGCCAGGGCAAAAGGATCCTGTTGCTGCTGCAGTACCTTGACAAATTGCTGATAGTCAAGCACAGATAGCAACCGAATGAATGCACTCATGGGAAAGTGGATACGCACTCCCCGTCCCCCCCTGTCCATTGCATCAAGTAGCTGGTAAGCTTGTTTTACTTGCAACCGCGCAACTGCTTGCTGCCCCGTTTGCAGCAGCCTCAGCTCGTGGCCTGGTGCATCGAAGGCCGCGTTGAGGTCGAATTTAGTTGCTAACAGTACTTTACTCACCACATGCACCAACTTATAAGCTTTCTGCCGGGGCACCTTGAGATAGCGAGGAATTTCTTCGGGCTTTATTTCTAAATACGCGGTTAATAGTAATAGGTAAATCGTGTACCGAAGACTCCCTGCAGCCAAGGCTTTGCGCCAAAAGATGTAGGCTACCTGCGAAGTGAGTTGCTGGTAGTAGAGCTGCCGTGGTGGCGCAGTACGAAAATAACGCCAATTTACTATCATTTCCCGGATGCAGTTGCAGGTATGCCAGCCAGCTTCTGGGTCTTGCAGCAACTGGTCTACTGGCACGCTTTTCAACTGGCCAAATAGCTTCTCTAGTTGGTTCGGCCGAGCGGGCCAGGACTGCGCTCGTAATGGTCGTGGCTGATTCATTAGGCTTTCCATACTAAACAGGCTGGGTCAGCGAGTGCGTCCCAAAGCTGCGTGAAGGCATCCACGATGCGTTGGGGATGGCTCACTTCTTGTAAGATATGATGACTAGTCCCTGCCGAATTTACTGACGTACCCAGTGAATAAGCCAACGGACGCTCGTCGTTGCCCGCAGGAAAAATGAGAAACCGGTCATGAAAAGCATACCCGTACGAACCGTGCTGCAACCGAAACTCAAGCAGCAGATTCACTTTACTGAGCACATTACTGGCAAAAACTGCGGCCTCGCCTTGAATAACAGCCGCGGGCGATTTTCCTTTGTTGCTATTTACTGTTTTCGTTGCCTTATTGTCCGAACCAATTGCTCGGAGTGGTACGCCGTCATACCTGCAGAAAAATAAGGTAGCTAAAATATCGGCCGCCGTCAAAAAAGGGTCCCATAGGTAGGCTCCCCGCTTGCCATGCCGATTTAGCAGCGTGCGCAAATCTGTGAGCGCCTCTGTTCTCGACCCAACAAAGTATTGCTTAAAGGCTAACTGCTGCGCTAGGGCTTCACGCTCTGCCGTATAAAGTGCATTCTGAACGTGCTGGTTATAGGTACGACTTTGAAGGGAGCGCTCGCGCTCGGCACTTTGCACTTGCACCTCGTACTTCTGTCCTTGCGAGAGAAAAGTCCGCGGTTCATGATTTATAATTCCTATATCAAAACCAATATCTCGTACGTAGGTTCCGTCAAACACGGACAGAAGCAGCAGGGGGTTCTTTCGCCATATTTTGATGTTTGTCAGCCCCGTGATATTTCCAATAATCACAGGCTGACTGGCTTGCCCCCCATACACGTCGATGGTACTACCAGTGTATACGTGGTCTAGCTTAGCTTCTACTTGAAGTAAGCAATCGGGAAGCGACGTTAATTTAGAATGCCAGCCTAACTGCACATTGACGCCGTTCCACTGCTTCAAAGCCTGAGAAGTGCTAGCCAACAGGTGGATAGGGAACTCGAACAGGATATTTCCTAATCGGTCCCTAGCTACTGCCAAGTCAATCGGCAAGATAGCCTTTACTTGGGCGGCAAGTTTATTAAGCGTATCAACATTTTCTACAGCAAATAGGGAATCTACGTACTCCTTACTTTCATCAAAGAACTCTAGTAGATAGGCGCCATTATCGAAATTATTCTTAAGTACCGCATTGGCCCTGACACTGCTGCTATCACTGGCAGGAATGAATTGCTTTGGCAGCGGCGTAAGCGTTGGGAGTATTAGGGAAGTGTTTCCCTGGCAATCCCATTTGTTTGTATGCAATAAAGTGTCGAACGTAATTAAAGCTTCCGGCAACGTGAGCCAGTAGCGCTGAATACCAATGCTAAGCGTGTTAGTCACCCTCAGCATCCCTTCTGTAAGAAACTGTTTGTCTGTAGCTACGAATGGCTTCTCTTCGAAACTGGCCAGCGTAAAAAGATTGTATACTCTCTTCTCTTTGTCACACAGAAACAGTTGCGTCACTTCGCAGCTCTCATAAAAAGCTATGTTCCCCGTAGCAGTCAAAGTAGCGTAATCTTGTTGTAATGGAGATGCTACCAATGGTTTAGGCATGAAATGAAGATATTTGAGGCAGTAGGTAAGAATATAAGAGGCAATTTACTAGTTCAGCGCGTTCAAGGAGTCGCTGTGAGGACATTGTTTACGAAACTCCTGCCCTAGCTAACTAGGTCTGTGAAAGGAGCTCTGAGGTGGTCGGATAAATCTGGACAGAATAGGGTCTTATCTTTCCAACGTCATGAAAGACAACCCCCAACCTAGCAAACGTCGGCGCTACGATGCCGCCTTCCGTGCCGAAGCCTTGCGCCTGGACGAGCAAAGCCGCTCGACGCAGGCCGCTGCTCGCGCCCTCAATATTGATCCTAAACGCATCTACTGGGGTGGTCCAATAAAAACGGGCAGTACGCTAAGCTAGGCTAGTTTTGAGGTTCTGTTCAAGTAGATAGGACCAACGGTAGTTCAAGACGGAGTGGCAGCAGAAGCTGCTAGTTGTGAATGCACCTGCCTGCCTGCCTCAACACCTGCCCCTCAGAAAAAGGCTCTACCCGCCTCCGGTAATAGTCGCTGGACGCCCATGGGATGAAAGGTTTTGCCTCTTCTAGTCCGATATCCCGACTCATTAAGCCGGGCGGCAATAGCCCGCAAACTCATTCCATTGGCCCGCAGCAGCCCCGCCAACTGTGCGGCCTGCCGGTTGGCTAGGCTTTGCTGGGCATTGCGCTGTAGGGAATCCAACGCCTTATCACGTGACACCTGAGTTAGATTGGCGGGCGTGCCGAGCTGGAAGCCTCGCGCCTTCTTGGCCGCCAGCGCATCGCGGGTCCGGGTGGAAATAGCCGTAGCCTCTTTCTGGGCCACGGCGGCCAGGATGTGGAGCGTAAACTCATCGGCCGCGGGCAGGTCGACGGCTTTGAAGCGCACGTGGCTCTCCATGAGCGTGGCCAGAAAGGCCACGTTGCGCGCTAGGAACTGTTCTCAATTACGGAGTTGTTGATCGACTATGAATGCAGACCGCACGCTATTGACGGACAAGATGTGGGCCGAGTTATCTCCTTTGTTACCGGGGCAAGCCGGGAGTTGCGGGGTCACCGCTGCCGACACGCGCGGATTTGTCGAAGCGGTGCTTTGGCTGGGCCGCACGGGAGCTCCCTGGCGGGACCTGCCGGCGCAGTTTGGCCACTGGCACCGGGTGTACGTGCGCTTTGCCCGCTGGCGCGACAAGGGCGTGTGGGAAAAGG
>NZ_KB907824.1 GCF_000382225.1 Hymenobacter aerophilus DSM 13606 | reverse complement strand
CTTCGCTATCCTGCGGCGCCGGACGAGTTGTGCGTTTCCTGGCTCCAGGTGGGCATGGTGGGGGAGCCGGGGGCAAGCCGTTGGCCTCCGCTTCTGCTTCGACCAGGTCGATCCAGTGCCGAACGGTTTTACGTGTGAGCTCAAATTTGGCGGCGGCCTGGGCAATGTTGAGCTTGCCCAGATGAATTTCAGCCACCATTTGGCGCATGGAAAGCGCGTGCTTTTGCATACGCAAGTCAGACAGTGATGCCATAAGTTAACCAAGTTTTTGGTCAACTTTTTCTAGGACGAGACATACGCTGTTTTTCCAAACGCTGGGCTTTGCGGTGCTGATGGTCCTGCTGGGCCTGTCGGTGCCGGGCTGCATCAACCCGCCCGATTACCCCGATACGCCAGAAATTGAGTTCCAGCGCATCAGCATCCAGTCGATTCTCAAGCAGGGCAGCCCCTTCGACAGTATCAACATAGCCATCAGCTACCGTGATGGCGACGGCGACCTGGGCCTGGGGCAGAACGATACGCTCCCGCCCTTCAATCCGCGGCTGCCTGACAAATCGCCTAACCCTAATACGCTGAACTACTTCTGCCAGGCGCAGATTCGCCAGACCGATGGCACGTATGTAAACTACGACCCACCGGCCGGTACGCTCAGTGGCCGCTACCCCAACCTGACGCCTGAGAGCCAGGCCGACCGGAAGGCGCCGTTGCGGGGCGAGATATATTACGGCATCCTGTTTTCTCCGATTGGTTCGCCGCCGCCCGGAACAGTTATGCGGTTTAAAGTGAGCATTCAGGACCGCGCCTTGCACCGCAGCAACGAGGTGCTAACGGACCCCATCACCATCCCGCAATAACCCCATTTGCCCTGAAGCGTATGGGCAAAGCGCCCGCCCCAGCAGTTGCCGGGGCGGGCGCTTTGCGTTACGGGCCGCCGCTTAGTAAATGGCCGGGAAGCGCTTGGGGTCGGCTTCCTGCATCATTTCGTACACGGCATCGAACACATCCTCGGCATTGGGCTTGCTGAAATAGTCGCCGTCGGAGCCGTAGGGCGGGCGGTGCGCCTGCGCCGAGAGGCAGCGCGGCTGCGAATCGAGGAAGCGGTAGGCCTGCTGCTCGTCGAGCACCTGCTGCATCATGAAGGCGGTGGCGCCGCCTGGCACGTCCTCATCGGCAAACAGCACGCGGTTGGTGCGCCGGATGCTGTCCACAATCAGGTGGTCGGTGTCGAAGGGCAGCAGGGTCTGCACGTCGATTACTTCCACCTTGATGCCCACTTCGGCAAGCTGGGCGGCGGCGTCGAGCACGATGCGGCACATCGAGCCGTAGGTGACGATGGTGAGGTCGGCGCCGCGCAGCAGGGTTTCGGGGCGGCCCAGCGGCAGCATAAAGTCGCCGGGGTTCCGGGGCATTTTCTCCTTGAGCCGGTAGCCGTTCAGGCACTCAATCACGATGGCCGGCTCATCACTCCGCAGCAGCGTGTTGTAGAAGCCGGCCGCCTGGGTCATGTCGCGCGGTACGCACAGGTGCATGCCGCGGATAGAGCCCAGAATCATCTGGATGGGCGAGCCCGAGTGCCAGATACCTTCGAGCCGGTGGCCGCGGGTGCGCACAATCAGCGGGGCCTTCTGGCCGCCTTTGGTGCGGTACTGCAGGCAGGCCACATCATCAGAAAGCGGCTGGATACCGTAGAGCAGGTAGTCGAGGTACTGGATTTCGGTGATGGGCCGCAGCCCGCGCATCGAGGCGCCGATGCCCTGCCCGATGATGGTGCACTCACGGATGCCGGTATCGGTCACGCGCAGCTCGCCAAACTTCTCCTGCAGGCCAGCAAACGCCTGGTTTACGTCGCCGATGCGGCCCACATCTTCGCCGATGGCAAAGATGCGCGGGTCGCGCTCGAAGTTGGCTGTGAAGCAGGCCTGCAGCACCTCGCGGCCATCAACGGCGGCGGCATCGGCGGCGTACTCCACTTCCACTTCCTCGATGTTGCCCACGGCTTCCTCGCTCTGGCTGAACAGGTAGGAGTTGTAGCGGTCGGCGTTATCGGCCAGAGCCTGCTCCAGCCAGTGCTGCAGCTCGCGGCGGCTGCCGCTGTGCTGGCCGCGCACATTGCGCAGGGCCTTGCGCACGGTGCGCACCAAATCGGCGCGGATGGGCGTGGTGTTGTGCTTGAGGGCTTCTACCAGTTCGTGGAGCTGGTTTTCGGTGCCGGTTTCGGCTACCAGCTTGTTCAGCAACTCCACTACCTCATCGCGCTCCTGCTTGATGGGGTTGAAGAACTCCTGCCAGGCGGCCGTGCGGGCTTCTTTCACTGTTTGCTGGGCTTCTTTCTCGATGGCATCCAGCTCTTCGGCCGAAGCGTGGCCCTCGGCCAGCAGCCACTCGCGCATCTTCAGCAGGCAGTCGTGGGCCTGCTCCCAGCTCAGGCGCTCGGCGTTCTTGTACCGCTCGTGCGAGCCCGAGGTGCTGTGGCCCTGCGGCTGCGTGACTTCGCGCACGTGGATGAGCGTGGGCACGTGCTGGCTGCGGCAGATGTCGGTGGCGCGCTCGTAGGTTTCGAGCAAAGCCGGGTAGTCCCAGCCATTTACGCGGTAAATCTCGAAGCCGTCCTGGCCCTCGCCTTCGCGCTGGAAGCCCTTCAGGATTTCGGAAATGTTCTGCTTGGTGGTTTGGTACTCGGCGGGCACCGAAATGCCGTAGTGATCGTCCCAGACGCTGACGAGCATCGGAATCTGGAGCACGCCGGCCGCGTTGATGGCCTCGAAGAACATGCCCTCCGAGGTGCTGGCGTTGCCGATGGTACCGAACGCCACCTCGTTGCCGTCCACCGAAAAGTCCGAAAATTGGTGCAGCTCGGGGTTCTGGCGGTAGAGCTTGGAGGCGTAGGCCAGGCCCACGAGGCGGGGCATCTGGCCGCCGGTGGGCGAAATATCAGCCGTCGAGTTTTTCATCTCGGCCGAAGGGCGGAACTGGCCGTCCTCGTCGAGAAAGCGGGTGCCGAAGTGGCCGTTCATGGCGCGGCCGGCGGTGGCGGGCTCGGCCTCCACATCGGGGTGGGCGTAGAGCTGGGCGAAGTACTGCTGCAGCGTCAACTCGCCGATGGCCAGCATGAAGGTCTGGTCGCGGTAGTAGCCGGCGCGCCAGTCGCCGGCCCGGAAGGCGCGGGCCATGGCCAGCTGGGGCAGCTCTTTGCCGTCGCCGAAGATGCCAAATTTGGCCTTGCCCATGAACACCTCCTTGCGGCCGGCCAGCGAGGCGTGGCGGCTTTCCCAGCCCAGGCGGTAATCGTGCAGGAAATCGGTTTTGGTGAGCGAGGCAACGGGCACAGGCGCGGTGGCAGTCGAAGCGGTGTCGGTAGTGGGCATAGACAGAGGCGGCGGGTGGGATGGAAAACCGGGAGCGATAGAGGGGTAGGCGCCCGCTTCCCGGAAAACAGGCCTACAAAAGTACGGATTTGCCGCCGATGCCGCGGCGGCCGGGTTTGGTTGAGTATCTTTGAGATACGCCGCGGCGGTGTATTCCTGTCATCCTTCATCTTGCGTCCGCTTGCGAAGGATCTATACAGAAGCTATTATTCAATGTTACCCTCTGTATAGGTCCTTCGCAAGCTCAGGATGACAGGCGGGTTCTGGCCGCCTGTCACCTTCCAACAATTTTCTGCCATGAAACACCTGCTTTTTCTGCTGCTCAGCTTCGCCACGCTCACGGCCGCCCGCGCCCAGGGCGTACTTACTTTCCAGGGCGAGCAGCACGATTTCGGCTCCATTCCGGAGGGCACGATGGCCGCCCACGAGTTCCGGTTCAAGAACACCGGCAACCAGCCCATCATCATCGCCAATGTGCAGGCCAGCTGCGGCTGCACCACGCCCGACTGGACCAAAACCCCCATTCTGCCCGGCAAAAGCGGTATGGTGAAGGCCGTGTACAGCAGCGCCGGCCGGCCCGGCGTGTTCAACAAAACCGTGACGGTGGTCAGCAACGCCACTACGCCCAGCGCGGTGCTCACCATCAAGGGCAACGTGCTCAACAAGGAGCAGATGCGCTCCAGGCTCACGCCGGCCCAGCTGGCCCAGTCGCCGCGCCTGACGCTGGACCGCACCCGTTACGACTTCGGCAAGGCCGAGGCCGGGCAGACGCTCACGGCCCGCTTCAAAGTAACCAATACCGGCAAGCAGGACCTGGTGCTGAGCGCCATCACGTCGCAGTGCTACTGCGTGGGCTACCGCAACGTGCCCTCGCCCATCAAGCCCGGCGAAACGGCCGTGGTGGAGCTGGTGTACAACCAGCGCCGGGTGGGCCAGCAGCAGGAGCCCGTCGTCATCACCAGCAACGACCTGAACGGCGACGCCAAGCTGCTGCTCACGGCCGACCTGGTAAAGGACCTGAACGCCGGCAGCATGGTGAAGGAAAGCGCCACCTCGGTGCCGTTTAAGTAAGGAGTGCGCAGCGGGGTGAGCCGCTTGTCATGCTGAGCGAAGCGAAGAATCTCGCGTGCAATGGTAACTTCTCATAGCAGAATTACTTTGGCACGCGAGATTCTTCGCGCTGCTCAGCATGACAAGCGGCTCATCGTCTCGCTCCCTCACCCCGCAATTCTAAGCGCCAACTTCTCTATCTTTGCCCCGCGTTAACCCACCCATTTACCCCACCCCTTTTTCCTGCTGTCAGCCATGCTTATCGGCGTTCCTAAAGAAATCAAAAACAACGAAAACCGCGTGGCGCTGACGCCCGGCGGTGCGGCCGAATTTGTGAAGTACGGCCACGAGGTGTACGTGCAGGCTACGGCCGGCGAAGGCAGCGGCTTCTCGAACGAGGAGTACGAGCAGGCCGGCGCCACCATTCTGCCCACCATTGAGGACGTGTACGCCAAGGCCGACATGATTATCAAGGTGAAGGAGCCGATTGCCTCGGAGTACCCGCTGGTAAAGGAAAACCAGCTGCTGTTCACCTACTTCCACTTTGCCTCGGGCGAGGAGCTGACCCACGCCATGATCAAGAGCAACTCGGTGTGCCTGGCCTACGAAACCGTGGAGGCGCCCAACCGCGCGTTGCCGCTGCTGATTCCGATGAGCGAAGTGGCCGGCCGCATGGCCCCGCAGGAGGGTGCCAAGTACCTGGAGAAGCCCCTGAAAGGCCGCGGCATTCTGCTCGGCGGCGTACCCGGTGTGAAGCCGGCCGAAGTACTGGTGCTAGGCGCCGGCATCGTGGGCACGCAGGCCGCTAAAATTGCCGCCGGCTTCGGTGCTCAGGTGACCATCATGGACATCAACCTCAACCGCCTGCGGGAGCTGGATGATTTCATGCCCAAAAACGTGACCACCCAGTACTCGAACGATTACAACATCCGCGCCGCCGTGAAAACGGCCGACCTCGTGATTGGGGCCGTGCTGATTCCGGGCGCCAAGGCCCCGCACCTCGTTACGCGCGACATGCTGAAGACTATGAAGCCGGGCGCCGTGCTCGTGGACGTGGCCGTGGACCAAGGCGGCTGCATCGAAACCTGCAAGCCCACGACCCACGAAAACCCGACCTTCATCATCGACGACATCGTGCACTACTGCGTGGCCAACATGCCGGGCGCCGTGCCTTACACCTCCACGCTGGCCCTCACCAACGCCACGCTGCCCTACGCCCTCAAGCTGGCCAATCAGGGCTGGCGCGTGGCCTGCCTGCTCAACGACGACCTGCGCCTCGGCCTGAACGTGGTAAACGGCAAGGTGGTGTACAAGGGTGTAGCCGATGCTTTCGGCCTGGAGCTGACCGACGTGCTGAGCGTACTCAACGAAAACTCGCTGGTCGAAGACAGCTCGTACCACACGGCGTAAACTGCTCGTTGCTTAACCTGAAAAGCCTTTCCCGCCCCGTGCGGGAAAGGCTTTTCTGTAAGAATACACTGCCCCCGTTTTGCGGTAGTACACCCATTAAAATCGAGGGCGACTTTCGCACCTGACTTCTCATGAAAGGAATAATTTACACCGGTGGCGAGCTGACCGACCTCGTGACGCTGGCGCGGCTGCCAACCTATTTGCAGGCGTTTCTGCGGGCCCGGAATGGCGTGGTGGCCTACTTCGGCGGGCTGCACATCCGGGGCTGCGTGGCCGCGCCGGGCTGGCACGCGCTGGCCCAAGTCTGGCAGGGCGAGCAGGCGCTGTGGCGCACGTATGGCGAGCTGCGCAAGTCCGACATTCCGTTCGGGCAGGATTGCGTGGGCAACCAGTTTCTGCTGCGCGGCGACGCGGTGCTGCTGCTCGATACCGAAACCGGCGAGCTGGCCGACCTCGACGTGGACTTCAAGCACTTCCTGTTCGGGGCCGAGAAGTTTCCGATGGATGCCCTGGGTCTGGAGCCGCTGCGCACCTTTCAGCAGGCGGGCGGCGTGCTGCAGCCGGGGCAGCTGCTGAGTTTGTATCCGCCGCTGTGCCTGGCCACCAACGGCAGCACGCCTGCCGCCACCAAAGCCGTACCGGCGGCCAAGCGGCTGGACTGGCTGGCCGATTTCTACCGTCAGATAAAGGATTTGCCCGACGGCCAGGCCGTAACGCTGGCGCCGTTGTAACCGACTGCAGGCACCAAGGAGCGGCCCGTGCCCGGGCTGTAGCGACACGACCCCTCGCGTCTTGGCGTTGAACGACCGACCCATGCGCCGCGGCCTAAACAACATCAGCAACGCCGAGGCGCGAGGGGTTGCGTCTCTACAACTGGCTCAGCAACCTAAAAAAGTACTCCTGTCTGCTGATAGCTTATTACTAGCCTATGCCCACTGAGTTTTTACGTCTGCTGGTTCGTCGATTTGCGCTGCTGCTGGGGGCGTATCTGCTGCTGCGGGCGGGCTTTTTCGGGCTGAACTACGCCGTGTTCCGCGAGGCGCCGGCGCAGCAGGTGGCGCTGGCCTTCTGGCACGGTTTCCGGTTCGATTTATCGGCGCTGCTGCTGCTCAATATTCCGTGGCTGCTGCTGAGTCTGGTGCCCAGTCGGGGCCAGGGCTGGCAGCGGCTGGTGCGGGCGGTGTACTTGCTGCTCAACGGCTTCGGGCTGCTGCTGAACCTGGTCGATTGGGAGTATTTCCGCTTCATTGGCCGGCGCACCAGCAACGAGCTAAGCACCATCGGGGCCGATGTGCAGCGGCAGGCGGGCCAGCTGCTGCTCAGCTACTGGTGGCTGCTGCTGCCCTTCGGCGCGCTGCTGGCGACGCTGTGGTATTTCTACCCGATGCCTAGGGCTGAGCGGCAAGCTGACGAAGGGAAGCTACAAGCTGCAAGCCGCAAGCCACAAGCTGATGGCCGAAAAGGCTGGTGGCAAGGAAAAAGGCTTATGGCTTGGGGCTTGCAGCTTGCAGCTATAGCCGGCCTAGTGGTGCTCGGCATCCGGGGGGGCTTGCAGCTGAAGCCGTTGCGCACCGGGGCGGCCTTCGTGCAGCAGCCGGCGGTGCTGGGGCATCTGGCGCTCAACAGCACGTTTACTTTCCTCAAAAGCCTGGGCTACGCGGCACCGGAGCGCAAAAGCTACTTTGCCACGAAACAGGCCTTGCAGGCGGCCCTGGCGGCCCGGCCGCTGCCGAAGCGGGCCACCGCGCCGCTGCCAGGCCGCAACGTGGTCATCCTCATTCTGGAAAGCTTCGGCTCGGAATACAACGGCGTGGAAAACCCCGGCCGGCGCGGCTACACCCCGTTTTTCGACTCGCTGGCCACCCAAGGCGGCGGCCTGCTGCTGCCCGACCACTACGCCAACGGCCGCCGCTCCATCGAGGCGCTGCCGGCCGTGCTGGCGGGCCTGCCCAGCCTGATGGAAACCTCCTTCATCACCTCCGATTTCCAGACCGACGAGCTGCACGGGCTGGGCAGCCTGCTGGCCCGCCACGGCTACCAGACCAGCCTGTTCCACGGCGCCCAGAACGGCACGATGGGCTTCAACACGTTCGGCGGCATGGCCGGCATGCAGCAGTACTTCGGGCTCGATGAGTACCCCGGCGCGGCCGGCAGCCCCGATTTCGACGGGCACTGGGGCATTTTCGATGAGCCGTATCTGCAGTATTTCAGCCAGCAGCTGAGCCGGCAAAAGCAGCCATTTTTCAGCACCCTGTTCACGCTGAGCGCCCACGAGCCGTTCGGGCTGCCGGACAAGTACCGGGGCAAACTGCCCACCGGCCCGCTGGCCATTCAGCCCACCATTGCCTACTCCGATTTGGCTCTGCGGCGCTTCTTCGCCACGGCCCGCCGCCAGCCCTGGTACGCCAACACGCTGTTCATCCTGCTGGCCGACCACACCTCCCAGTCCGACGCGCCCGGCTACCAGAACGTGCTGGGCGAGTACAAAACGCCAATGTTGCTCTTCGCGCCCGGCCAAACGCTGCCGGCCGTATCCCAGCCCCGCATCAGCCAGCAGGCCGACGTGCCTGCCACCGTGCTCGACCTGCTAGGCCTGCCCGCCGAGGGCCAGCTGCTGCCTTTCGGCTCGTCGGTGTTCGATACCGGCACCAGCGGTCGGGCCCTTTTCTCAAGCGGCGGCAGTTACTGGCTGGTGCACGCCGATTACGTAACCGAGCTCACGGCCGACAACCAGGTGCGCCTCTACCCCTACCGCCGCCACCAGCTGCCCGCCAGGCCTCTCTCCCACCCCGACTCCGCCAAGCTGCGCCAGTATGGCGACGAGTTGAAAGCCTGCGTGCAGTTTTACCTGAACGGGCTGGCCGACAACACGCTGTATAAGTAACGACTATTCCGCAGCCGGCCGCAGGTAGTAACGCGAACTTTGCAGTTCGCGCCCTCGCGCCGTTAACGCCATTCCAACGGTGCGGGGTCGCGAACTGCAAAGTTCGCGTTACTACCTGCGCCACATTCTATATTCATCTTTTATACAGACTTTTCCTTTTGGAACACCTCTTCATCACCGGCATCGGCACCGACGTGGGCAAAACGCTCGTGGCGGCCATCCTCACCGAGGCCCTGCAAGCCGATTACTGGAAGCCTGTGCAGGCGGGCCTGACGCCCACCACCGACGCGGGCACCGTGCGCGGGCTCGTCACGAATCCGGTCAGCCGCTTCTGGCCCGAGCGGTACCGGCTGGCGCTGCCGGCCTCGCCCCACGCCGCCGCTGCCGCCGAGGGCCTGCTGCTGCGACCCGACGATTTCGAGCTGCCCGCCACAACCAACCACCTCGTGGTGGAGGGTGCCGGGGGCCTGCTGGTGCCGCTGGCCCCCGGCTTTTCGGTGGCCGATTTGGTGCAGCGACTGGGGCTGGCAGTGGTAGTGGTGTCGCGGCACTACCTGGGCAGCATCAACCACACGTTGCTGACGCTGGAGGCGCTGCGGATGCGGCAGATTCCGGTGCGCGGCCTCGTATTCAACGGGGCGCCTAACCCGGCCACCGAGGAGGCCATTCTGAGCTACTACGATGGGCCGGTAATGCCGCGCATATTGGAGGAGCCGGCAGTATCGGCCGCGGTGGTGGCGCGGTATGCGGCGGAGTTTCGGGCGTGGTTTAATCACTGATTTACGCTGCTTTTTTGGCTGATTCCGCTGGACTATTTTACCAGAACAGCTCTGCGTACCTCTGCGAAAACCTCTGCGCACCTCTGCGGGAAACGCTACCTGGCCTACCTTTGCGCCCATGCCTACTCTTGCTGAACGCGACGCCTCCGTGCTGTGGCACCCCTACACCCAGATGCAGACTGCCCCGCTGCCCATTGCCATCACCCGGGGCGAGGGCAGTTGGCTGGTGGCCGAGGATGGCACCCGCTACCTCGACGCTATTTCGTCGTGGTGGGTGAATTTGCATGGGCACGCCCACCCGCACCTTGCGGCCCGCGTGAGCGAGCAGTTGCGCACGCTGGAGCACGTGCTGTTTGCCGGCTTCACGCACCCGGCCGCCGTCGAGCTGGCCGAGCAGCTGCTGGAAATTCTGCCCCAGAACCAGGCCCGCGCGTTCTACTCCGACAACGGCTCGACGGCCGTGGAAGTGGCCCTGAAAATGGTGCTCCAATACTTCCACAACCAGGGTCAGCCGGCGCGGCGCACGTTTATTTGCTTTCAGAACTCCTACCACGGCGACACGTTCGGGGCCATGGCCGTGAGTGCACGTGGGGCCTTCACCGAGCCGTTCTGGCCGCTGCTGTTCGACGTGGAGTTCATCGACGTGCCAGTGCCGGGCCGTGAGGCCGAAGTGCTGGCCCAGCTCGACCAGCTGCTGCAGAACCCGCAGGTGGCCGGCTTCATCTTTGAGCCCCTAGTGCTGGGCACGGCCGGTATGGTAATGTACGAGCCCGAAGTGCTGAGCGAAATGCTGCGCCGCTGCCACGCGGCCGGCGTTCTGGCCATTGCCGATGAGGTGATGACCGGCTTCGGCCGCACCGGGCCCCTGTTTGCCAGCAGCCTGCTGACCGAGCAGCCCGACCTGATGTGCTTTTCAAAGGGCCTGACCGGTGGCACGCTGGCCATGGGCCTGACCACCTGCGCCGCGCCGGTGTACGCCGCTTTCCTGAGCGACGACAAGATGCGGGCGCTTTTCCACGGGCACTCCTACACGGCCAACCCCGTGGCCTGCGCCGCCGCTTTGGCCAGTCTGGAGCTTACCCGCGCCGAAGAATGCACCCAACAGCGCCAGCGCATCGCCGCCGCCCACGCCGCGTTTAAAGCCGAAATTGAGGGCCAGCCGGGCATCCGGGCAGTGCGGCACCGGGGCACCATCCTGGCCGTGGAGTACGACCCGGGCGAGGGCACCAGCTACTTCAGCCGCCTGCGCGATGCCTTCTACCAGCTCGCCCTCGACCACCACGTGGTGCTGCGGCCGCTGGGCAACGTGGTGTACCTGCTGCCGCCCTACTGCACCACCGACGCCGAGTTGGCGCTGCTCTACGCCGTGCTGCGCCGCATGCGCGAGCTGATGCTCGACTTCGTGCCCGCCGCCAACCTGCCCCATATCCTGCATGACTAACTCGGATTCGGACCTCGTAATCGTTATCCGGGGCCGAGGCCGCGTATCAGCACTGGGGCTTGGTTTAGATTGGAGCGCCCCGACCACCTCACCCTTCACGCAGCACCCGGCAGGCTTGCCCGTAGCCGCCCTGCCGGCCGCCGCCGAAGCTGCCGTGGCCGAGTTGCGCCAGTCCCACCCCGCCTACCGCCAGCTCGACCGCACCGTGCTGCTGGCAATGCTGGCCGCCCGGGCCGCTGCGCGGCAGAATAAACGTCATTCAGAGCGAAGCGAAGAATCTCGCTCGGAGTCATCGCACCTATTTGCAACGATTCCGAGCGAGATTCTTCGCTTCGCTCTGAATGACGTTCCGTTAGCTGACACCAATCAACTGCAACTGGCCGTCAGCATCGGGAGCAGCCGGGGCGCGACGGGGCGGCTGGAGGAATTTCATGCGGATTTTCTGGCCGACGGGCGGGTGCCGGCCGCCGCTTCACCCCTCACAACGCTGGGCAACGTGGCCAGTTGGGTGGCCTTTGATGCCGGGCAGGCCGGCGCGGCGGCGCTGAGCCATTCGAGCACCTGCAGCAGCGCGTTTCAGGCCCTGGGCAACGCCGTGGCTTGGCTGCGCGCCGGCATGGCCGACCGGTTTCTGGCGGGCGGCGCCGAGGCCCCGCTCACCGATTTCACGCTCGCCCAGATGCGGGCCATCGGCATCTACTCGCCCCGGGGCGCCGCCGACTGGCCCTGCCGGCCGGGCGCGGGCCGGCCCTCCACGTTTGTGCTGGGCGAGGGCGCGGCGGTTTTCGTGCTGGAGCGCGGCAGCCGGGCGGCGTTGCGGGCCGCCGGCGAAACGCTGCCGCTGCTCGAAGGCGTGGGCTTCGGCTTCGAGGCGCTGGGCAGCAAAACCGGTCTTTCGGCCGACGGCCAGCACTTTCAGCAGGCCATGCGGGCGGCGTTGCGGCAGGCGAACATCAGCCCTACCGAGGTAGATGCGGTGGTGCTGCACTCGCCCGGCACCCCCGCCGGCGACGCGGCCGAGCGGGCGGCGCTGCGGGCCGTATTCGGCGAGCAGCTGCCGCTGCTGCTGTCGAACAAGTGGCTGCTGGGACACACGCTGGGCGCCTCGGCTGCCTTGAGTCTGGATTTCGCTTTGCACGTGCTCGAAACCCAGAGCTGGCCTACGCCACCCTTTGCCACCGACGTGAATGGCCCGGACGAGCGGCCGGTACGACGGGTGCTGGTGAATGCGGCCGGCTTCGGCGGCAACGCGGCGAGCGTGGTGGTGTCGTTGGGAATGTAGCGCGAAGCTCCCGCTTCGCGTATCGTTGAACGGAATCGTTGTAGCGTCAGCAACGACACGCGAAGCGGGAGCTTTGCGCTACTTCCCCAACTCCGTCCTATATTTCCCTCTTCCAACCACAACCCGCCCCTTATGTCCCGCCCGCTACTCCTGCTGCTCGGCCTTAGCCTGCTGACGACTCCCGTTTTCGCCCAGATCCAGCCCACCAAAGCGCCCGACCCGCTTATCCTGCAGATGGTGCAGCAGGTGTCAGAAAAGAACCTGCGCGACGACATCGACAAGCTCGTGAGCTTCGGCACGCGCCACACGCTTTCCGATACCAAAAGCAAAAAGCGCGGCATTGGGGCGGCCCGGAATTGGGTGGAAAGCGAGTTTCGCAATTACAGCAGGGCCAGCGGCGGCCGACTCAAGGTCGAGCAGGACACGTTCACCATCAAGCCCGACGGCCGCCGCATCAACCGGCCGGTGCTCATGGCCAACGTGATGGCCACGCTGCCCGGCACCGACCCCACCGACACGCGCGTGTTCATCGTCAGCGGCCATATCGACTCGCGGGTGACCGACGTGATGAACGCCACGGCCGACGCGCCGGGCGCCAACGACGACGGCTCGGGCACGGTGGCCGTGATGGAGCTGGCCCGCGTGATGAGCCAGCAGCAGTTTCCGGCCACCATCATTTTCGTGGCCGTGCAGGGCGAAGAGCAGGGCCTGTATGGCTCGACGCACCTCGCTCAGCGGGCCAAAAAAGAGGGCTGGAACCTGGTAGCCATGCTCAACAACGACATCGTGGGCAACTCGACCGGCCACGACCCCACCATCAAAAATACCACCCAGCTGCGCGTGTTCAGCGAAGGCATTCCGGCCGCCGAAACACCCGAGCAGGCCCGCCTGCGCCGCACGCTTTCGGCCGAAAACGACTCGCCCAGCCGCCAGCTGGCCCGCTACGCCCGCGAGGCCACCCGCCAGTACGTGCCCGGCCACGAGCTGGTGCTGGAGTACCGCCCCGACCGTTTCCTGCGCGGCGGCGACCACCTGCCCTTCAACCAGCAGGGCTTCACGGCGGTGCGCTTCACGGAGATGAATGAGGATTTCCGGCACCAGCACCAGGATTTGCGCGCCGAAAACGGCGAGGAGTACGGCGACCTGGCCAAGTTTATGGACTTTACTTACCTGCGCCAGAACGCGGGCGTGAACCTGGCCACGCTGGCCAGCCTGGCGCTGGCCCCGGCCGCCCCGCGCAACGTGGGCGTGCTCACGGCCAAGCTCACCAACCGCACCGAGCTGCAGTGGGAGGCCCCCGCCGCGGGCGAAAAACCGGCCGGCTACTACGTGCTTATGCGCGAAACCAGCGCCCCCGAGTGGCAGCAGAAGTTCTTCGTGAGCGACCTCAAAGCCGATTTGCCCTACAACAAGGACAACTTTATGTTTGGCGTGGTGAGCGTGGACGCCGAGGGCCACGAGAGCCTGCCGGTGCTGCCCACGCCGGTGCGGTAAGCTTCCTGATCCAATCAACGAATACAGGGCCACGACGCAGCTCCTTGCGTCGTGGCCCTGCCTTGCCTTTGTCATAAGCATGTCCCTGCCCGCGCCTGTTCAGTTCAAATACCCCTGGCGGGGCTACCAGCAGCGAATTCTGGACGAGCTGAGCGCGCATCTGGCCAACGACCACCTGCACGTGGTGGCTCCGCCCGGCTCGGGCAAAACCGTGTTGGGCCTGGAGGTGCTGTGCCGACTCGGGCAGCCCGCGCTGGTGCTGGCCCCTACCCTCACCATCCGCGACCAGTGGGTGGAGCGTTTCTGCGAGCTGTTTCTGGCCGACGCCACCCGGCCGGTCTGGCTTTCAACCGACTTGCACCAGCCGGCCTGGCTGACCATCAGTACCTACCAGGCGCTGCACGCCGCCTGCGCGGAGCCTGCTGCCGATGCAGCGGATGCCGGCTCAACCAAAGCCAGCCATACCGGCCAACGTGCGCGCGGCCCGGCGGCGCTGGTGCAGCGGCTGCGGGCGCAAAAGCTGGGGACGCTGGTGCTGGATGAGGCGCACCACCTGCAGAATGCCTGGTGGCGCAGCCTGATGCAGGTGAAGGAACAGCTGGCCCCGACCGTAGTCAGCCTGACGGCCACCCCGCCCTACGACGTGTCGGCGGTTGAGTGGGAGCGGTATTGCGACCTGAATGGGCCGGTGGATGCCGAAATAACGGTGGCCGAACTGGTGGCGGCCGGCGACCTGTGCCCGCATCAGGATTACGTGTGCTTTTCGGAGCCCACCGGCACCGAAGGCCAGCAGCTGCAACAGCTCCACCACCTGCTGCAGGCCGAGTACGAGGCCCTGCGGCAGGACCTGGCGTTGGGAGCCGCGCTGGCCAGCCACCCAGCCCTGCAGGCCCCGCTCAGCCACCTCGACTGGGTATACGGCCAGCTGCCCAGCTTCGCGGCCAGCCTGATTCTGCTGCATTCGCAGGGCCAGCCGCTGCACCCCGACCAGCTGGCCGTGCTCGGGGTGGCGCCGACGCAGGTGCCCCCGCTCACGCCCGAGTGGCTGGAGAAGGCCGTGCAGTTTTATTTGTTTGAAGACGGTTTCGAGGTGGCCCACCACGCCCACCGCCAGGCCCTGGAGAAGCGCCTGCGCCAACACGAGCTGCTGCAGGGCAAACGCCTAACGCTTCGCTTCCATCCCCAGCTCGACCAGCTGCTGGGCACCAGCCTGAGCAAGCTGCACGCCATTGGACAAATCGTGGAGTTCGAGCAAGCGGCGCTGGGGCCCGCTTTGCGCCTGGTAGTGCTCACCGACTATATCCGGCGCGAATTTATGCCGGCCACGCCTACGAATGAGTTGCCGCTCAACCGGCTGGGCGTGCTGCCGGTTTTTGAACTGCTGCGTCGCCAGCCGGTGCCGGGCCAGCGCCTGGGCGTGCTTACGGGCAGCGTGGTGGTGCTGCCGACCGCCGCCTTACCGGCCCTGCAGGCGGCAGCCCCCCACCAGCCGCCGCTGCCGGCCCGGCCGCTGCCCTACGATGCTGCCTACTCGCTGCTGCTGCCCCCGGCCAACCGGCAAACCGAGGTGGTAGGCCTCGTCACGAAGCTGTTTGAGCAGGGCCACATCACCACGCTTATTGGTACGAAGGCGCTGCTGGGGGAAGGCTGGGATGCGCCCTGCCTCAACACGCTGCTACTGGCCAGCTTCGTGGGCTCGTTTGTGCAGTCGAACCAGATGCGGGGCCGGGCCATTCGCACCGACCCGGCCCGGCCGGCCAAGGCCAGCCACATCTGGCACCTGGCCTGCCTCGACGCGTACGCCGCCAGCGGCGGCCCCGACCTGGAGCTACTGCAGCGGCGGTTTCGGGTGTTTGTGGGCGTCACGCTTCCGCCCCGGCCCCCCGCCCTGGCCGAGGGCCTGGCCCGCCTGGGTTTGCCCAGACGGGCGGGGCAGCTGGATAGGGTTCCGGCGCCCGATGTGCCAACGGCCGAGGCATCCGCCGCTGCGCCACCATCGGCCCAAACCCTCAACGCCCCCACCTTTTCCCACGCCGCCGACCGGCCGGCGCTGGTTGAGCGGTGGCGCACGGCCCTGAAGACCGGCTCGCAGTTGGTGCCCCAGCTACACGTGCGGCCCACCGTCAATTTGCCCGAAAGCCTGCCCCGGCTCCGCCGCATGTCCCTGCAACGTACTCTCGCTTACCTGTTGGCCGAGCTGGGGGCCGCAGTAGCGCTGTTTGCCAGCGAAACCCTTACCAGTTTGCTTCGCTCCCTGCGGCCCGGGCACTCGTGGGCAGAGTTGCTGCTGTTCCTGAAAATAGCGGCCGTTACCGCGCTGGTGGTGTTTGGCCGGCGGCTGTGGCGGGCGCTGCGGCTCTACCTCACCTACCGCGACATCGGGCGCGACGTGGAGCCGATTGCGCGGGCCCTGCTCGCGGCCCTGCGCCAGGCGGGCCTGGTGCAGGGTGGGGCCGACCTGGAAACAGTGGTCGAGCCCGCCCCCGATGGCAGCGTGACCTGTTACCTGCGCGGGGGCAGCACCCACGAAACCAGCCTGTTTCTGCGGACTCTGGCCGAAGTCCTCGACCCGCTGGACAACCCCCGCTACGTGCTGGAGCGGCAGAGCACTTTGTGGCAGCTCATCGCCCAGCGCGACTACCACGCCGTGCCGGAAGTGCTGGGCCGCACCAAAAAGGAAGCCGAAACCTACGCCCGTTTCTGGCGCCAGTATGTCGGCCCCTGCCACCTCCTGTATACCCGCACGCTTGAAGGCCGCGAGCAGCTGCTGCAAGTGCGCGGCCGTACGCTGGCCGCTGCGCTGGCCCCGCGGGCAAAGCCCCGCAGCCGGTGGCAATAGGCAGCTTTCAAGTTGGCCCGGCGGGCCGGGCTTTCGGCTGAGGTGGCAGCAGTGGCCAAAAAGTCACTCAGCTTACCAGTTTTTCAATTCATTTTATTGAATATCCCGAATCCGGAGCGTACTTGCGGCCGCTAATGCGCCGGGGTTGCCGGCTTGCTCCTATGCTGACTTCTGTTTCCACATTCTCTTCTCTCGCTTGCGCCCGCCTTTCGGCCGGGGCCGGGGAGGCGTGTGGGCAGGCGGCCGGCAGTAAATTGATGGGCAAGAAATCGAAGAAACGCACCCCGACCCGACCGTCGCACTAGTTCACTGTACCTGATTCTGAACGTTTTCCGCGCCGGTCCTTTCGAGGGTCGGCGCTTTTTTTTGGCCCGGACGAAACGATGCTTCGTCTCACAACTGTTTTTTCATGAAGATTTTGAAGTTTGGCGGCACGTCCGTCGGGTCGGCGCAGCGGATGCGCGAAGTGGCGGAGCTGATGCACGCGCCGCACCTGCAGCGCCGCCTCGTGGTGCTCTCGGCCATGAGCGGCACCACCAACGCGCTGGTCGAGCTGGCCGGTTTGCTCTACGCCCGCGACGCGGCCCTGGCCGCCGCCGCCCACCTTGCCCAACTGCGCCAACGCTATCACGAAGTAGCCCACGAGCTGCTCGGCACGGCGGCCGCGGCCGTGCTGCCTTACCTCGACGAGTCGTTCCAGACCCTGCACGAGCTGGCCGCGGAGCCGCTGTCGGCGGCCGGTGAGCGGATTATCCTGGCCCAGGGAGAACTGCTGAGCTCCCGGCTGCTGCACGGCTACGTTACGCAGGTGCTGGGCCGGCCGGCGGTGCTGCTGCCGGCGCTGGAGTTCATGCGCCTCGGTGCCGATGGGGAGCCCGATGCCGCCGCCATCCGGCAGGGGCTGGCCGCCGCGCTGCTCCCCTACCCCCACGAGGCGCTGTTCATCACCCAGGGCTTCATCTGCCGCGACGCCCACGGCCACATCGACAACCTCAAGCGCGGCGGCTCCGACTATTCGGCTTCGCTGATCGGGGCGGCCCTGGAAGCCGAGGAAATCCAGATCTGGACCGACATCGACGGGCTGCACAACAACGACCCGCGAGTGGTGGCCGGCACGTATCCGGTGCGCGAGCTGTCGTTTGATGAGGCCGCCGAGCTGGCCTATTTCGGGGCCAAAATCCTGCATCCCAGCTCGGTGCTGCCGGCGCGGGCCCACGGCATTCCGGTGCGGCTGCTGAACACGATGCAGCCCGACGCGCCCGGCACGCTTATTTCGGCCCGCACCGGCCCCGGCGCCATCAAGGCCATTGCTGCCAAAGACGGCATCACGGCCATCAACGTGAAGTCGAGCCGGATGCTGCTGGCCCACGGGTTTCTGCGGAGTCTGTTCGAGGTGTTCGAGCGCCACTGCACGCCCATCGACATGATTACGACCTCGGAAGTGGCGGTTTCCCTGACCATCGACGACGCCGGCCGCCTGCCGCAGATTGTGGCCGAACTGCAGGACTTTGGCGTGGTGGCCGTCGATGAAAACCAGAGCATCATCTGCCTCGTCGGCAGCCTCACGCAGGATGCCAACGGCAGCGCCCACCGCGCCTTTGCCGCCCTGCGCGATGTGCCGGTGCGCATGATCAGCTACGGCGGCTCGCCCAACAACATCAGCGTGCTGGTGCGCACCGAAGACAAGGTGCGCGCCTTGCGGACGTTGAATGCGGACCTGTTTGAGGATATTGAAGGCAACCATCTGTCATCCTGAGCTTGAGAAGGACCTATACAGAAGCTGACGTCAAATATTACCTTCTGTATAGGTCCTTCGCTCTGCTCAGGATGACAGGTTTTTTCTCCCAGTTCACGACACCCCAGCCCCTAACAACCCCCATGCCTTTCCAGCTTCCCGCTGAATTTTTGAATCAGCCTACCCCCTTTTACTACTACGACCTCGGCCTGCTCGACCAGACGCTGGCGGCCCTGACGGCTGCCGCCCGGCCGGGCAACTTCCGGGTGCATTACGCCCTCAAGGCCAATTCCAACCTGCCCATTCTGGAACGAATAAAGCGCGCCGGGCTGGGGGCCGACTGCGTGAGCGGCGGCGAGGTGGCGCGGGCCCTGGAGGCCGGTTTCGGGGCCGACGACGTGGTATTTGCCGGCGTGGGCAAGTCGGATGCGGAAATAAACCGGGCGCTGGCGGCCGATATTTTCTGCTTCAACGCCGAGTCGGTGCCCGAGCTGCGGGTGCTGAACGAGCTGGCCGGAGCGCAGGGCCGGCGGGCGCGGGTGGCGCTGCGCATCAACCCCAACGTCGACGCCTACACCCACCCCCACATCACCACGGGCCTCGACGCCAACAAGTTCGGCATCAGCCTGCCTGACCTGGTCGGCGTGCTGGAGCAGCTGGAGCAGCTGCCCCACGTGGAACTGCTGGGTTTGCACGCCCACATCGGCTCGCAGATAACCGAACTGAGCGTATTCGCTGCCCTCAGCCGCAAGCTCAACGACCTGCAAACCTGGCTCGAAGACCGGGGCCACCACCTGCCCCACCTCAACGTGGGCGGCGGCCTGGGCATCAGCTACGAGCAGCCCGACGAACACCCGATTCCTGATTTCGCCACCTACTTTGGGCTGTTCGAGCAGCACCTGCAGCGGCGGCCGGGCCAGCAGGTGCACGTGGAGCTGGGCCGCTCGGTAGTGGCGCAGTGCGGCACGCTGCTCAGCCGGGTGCTTTACGTGAAAGAAAGCCAGCACACGCGGTTTGCCATTCTCGATGCGGGCATGACCGAACTCATGCGCCCGGCCCTCTACGGCAGCCACCACCACATCCAGAACCTAAGCAGCCACCGCCCCGAGCTGGCCTACGACATCGTGGGTCCCATCTGCGAATCGACCGACACGTTCGGCCGCGCCCGCCTGCTGCCCGAAACCCAGCGCCACGACCTGCTGGCTATCCGCTCGGTGGGCGCCTATGGTGAAGTCATGTCGTCGGGCTACAACCTGCGGGAAAAGGCCGCGGCGGTGTACGGCTCAAGGTGATTTGGTGACGTGGTGATTTAGTGATTTGGTTAGGGGGCAGCCCCGGAGGGGCGACATATTGGTAGCCGTGACGTAACCAGAAGTAGAAAAAGCCCCAGCGGGGCGGCACCAACCGCTGAACGAGGGGTGTCGCCCCGCTGGGGCTTTAACCTGAATAGATGCCGACCTGCTACCAATATGGCGCCCCTCCGGGGCTGCCCCATCACCAAATCACCACCTCACCAAATCACCACCTCACCAAATCACCAATACACCACCCATTTGCCCAGCTTTTCCTGGTGCTCGAAATTAGCCAGCAGCCAGCGCCGCTCGGGTTTCAGCTCGCCTTTCACCAGCAGCACGGGGTGGCTGGCCAGCAGCCAGCGTAGCGGGGCCTCAGCTTCGGGCTGATTGAGGTAGAGCAGGTAGCGGTGCCAGCTGGTGCCGGGCTCGAACTGGGTTTCGCGGTTGAGGTTGTGGTTGCCGTCGTTGAGGAACACCGGCAGCGTGCCCAGCTCGAAGGCCAGCGACGGCAGCAACTCGTCGTAGACCACTACCTGACGGGCTTGCAGGCCCTGCTGCCGGATGAAATCGGCCAGCGGGCGGCTGCCGTTGAAGGTCAGCTCGTTCTGCTGCATAATGGGCTTGGCCGAAATCAGCAGGAAAACCGTGAAAATACTGGTGGCCACCAGCAGCCGGGGCGCAATGCGCACCTGGTTCCAGACGGTGAGCGTGAGCACCAGCGCAACCACCCCAACGGCGGGCCGGAGCGAGGCGATGGGATGCACCTCCAGGCCCAGCTCGAACACGGCCGCCAGCACCGGCAGCAAACACAGCGCCCCCAGCAGCAGCCCGAAAAAAGCCAGCATGCCCACGTACCAGCGGTGCAGCGCGGCCTCGGTGCAACGGCCCAGGTAGTAGGTTGTGAGCAAAGCCACGCCCGGAAAAATGGGCAGCACATAAAGCAGCAGCTTGGAGCTGGAAAGCGAGAAGAACAGCAGCGGCATCAGCACCCAGAAAATAAGCACGTTGCGCCACTGCCGCGGCACCGTGGCCCAGGGCGTGCGCACGGCCCGCACCACCAGCGCCACCGCCCAGGGCAGGCTGGTAGCCGGCGCCAGCACCACGTAAAACCACCAAGGCTTGCTGCGGTTGAAAGTGGCCGCGTTAGCAAAACGCTCCACGGTGTGCTCGTACAAAAAGTAGCGCACGAAAGCTGGGTTTTCGGCCACCAGGTAGCCGTACCAGCTCAGCCCCACCACCACAAACAGCGCCAGCCCCAGCGCGTGGTGCACCGTGAAGGGCCGCCGCGCCAGTCCGGTTCGCTCGGCGGCCGGCAGCCGGAAGTAGGCGCCCGCCACGGCCATCAGCGGCAGCACGAAGCCCACCGGCCCCTTGGTGAGAAACGCTAGCCCCAGCCCCAGCCAGAACAGGTACAGCCAGCGCACCCCGCCGCCATGATAGTAGCGCAGGATGCCGTAGGCCGCCGCTAGCTCCAGCGTAGCCAAGTATACATCGGTGGTCACGTTGAGGGCCGAGATGAGCACGACCGGCAGCGAGCCGTAGATGACGGCCGCCGCCAGCGCCCGGGCCCTATCCTGGCCAAACAGCAGCAGACCCAGCGCGTACATCAGGCCCACCTGCGCCAGCACGGCCAGCACCGGCAGCAGCCGCACGCCCACCGTATTCAAGCCAAACAGCCCCAGCCCCGCCGCCGTGGCCCAGTACGTGAGCGGCGGCTTGTGGAAGTGCTGAATGCCCAGCAGCCGCGGGTGCAGCCAGTCGCCGCCCGTCAGCATTTCCCGCCCGATTTCGGCGTAGCGGGCCTCGCTGCTTTCCAGCGGCCCCCAGCTACCCAACTGCCAAGCAAAGGCCCCACCCAGCACCAGCAGAAACAGCCACAGCCAGCGGCGCGAAGTCATTGGGAAAGGCATGGGGCGTTGGGTTAGTGGAGTGATGAGGTGAGGGGGTAATAGGGTGAGCAAAGGTAGCCTGTGAGGGCGATGAAAAAACGTCATTCAGAGCAGAGCGAAGAATCTCGCGTGCTGACGTTGCAACGGTAATCCAACGTCAGCACGCGAGATTCTTCGCTGCGCTCTGAATGACGTTCATTTTCCCCTTACCTCCTCCCCTCATTACCTCATCCCCCGATTCACCGCCGTACCTTTGCGGCATGAACCTTCTTTCTGCCGAGAACCTCTCCAAGAATTACGCCGACCGTTGGCTGTTTAAAGACCTGAACTTTGGGCTGCTGCAGGGCCAGCGGGTGGCCTTCGTGGGCATCAACGGCACCGGCAAAACCACCCTGATGCGCATTCTGGCGGGCCTGGAGCAGCCCGACACCGGCCTGGTGAGCACCCGCAAGGGCATCCGGGTAACCTACCTGGGCCAGCAGCCGGTGTTTGATGAGACGATGACGGTGGAGGAAACCATCTTCGCCAGCCAGAACGACACGCTCAAGGCCATCAAGGAGTACGAGCACGTCGTGAACGACCCCGACCATAAGGCCGACGATTTGCAGCGGGTGCTGGAGCGCATGGACTCGCTGAATGCCTGGGACTACGAGGCGCAGGTGCAGCAGATTCTGAGCCGCCTGGGCATTTTGGGCGAGTTGCTGACGCGCAACGTGAGCAAGCTTTCGGGCGGGCAGCGCAAGCGCGTAGCTCTGGCCCGGGTGCTGATTGAGGAGCCCGACGTGCTGCTGCTCGACGAGCCCACCAACCACCTCGACCTAGCCACCATTGAGTGGCTCGAAAACCGCCTGTCGTCGCCCAGCCTCACGCTGCTGATGGTGACGCACGACCGGTACTTTCTGGACAGCGTGGCCAACGAAATCGTGGAGCTCGACAAGGGCCAGATGTACCGCTACCAGGGCAACTACGCCTATTTCGTGGAGAAGAAGGCCGACCGCGAGATGCGCGAAGCCACCGAGGTGGAGAAGGCCCGGCAGCTGTTCAAGAAGGAGCTGGAGTGGATGCGCCGCATGCCCCAGGCCCGCGGTACCAAGCAAAAGGCCCGCATCGACGCCTTCTACATCACCAAGGAGAAGGCCAGTACCAACCTGAGCAAGCAGAACGTGGAGCTGAGCGTGAAAACCACCCGCCAGGGCGGCAAAATCATCGAAGCCAGCCACCTCAACAAAGCCTTCGGCGACAACGTGGTGCTCGACGACTTCAGCTACGTGTTCAAGAAAAAGGACCGCATTGGGCTGGTGGGCCCCAACGGCGCGGGCAAGTCCACGCTGCTCAACATGCTCACGGGCAAGCTGCAGCCCGATTCCGGCACGATTGAAGTGGGCCAGACCACCGTGTTCGGCTACTACACCCAAACGGAGCTGGAGTTCGACCCCAGCCAGCGCGTGATTGACATTGTGAAAGAAGTGGCCGAAGTGGTGGAGCTGGCCAACGGCGACGTGCTCACGGCCAGCCAGTTCCTGAGCTTGTTCCTGTTTCCGCCCGCCCAGCAGTACACGCTGGTTTCCAAGCTGAGCGGGGGCGAGAAGCGCCGCCTGCAATTGCTGCGGGTGCTCATCAAAAACCCCAACTTCCTCATTCTCGACGAGCCCACCAACGACCTCGACCTAGGCACGCTCAACATCCTCGAAGACTTCCTGCTGCACTTCAGCGGCTGCCTGCTGATTGTGTCGCACGACCGCTACTTCCTCGACCAGCTGGCCGAGCACCTGTTCGTGCTGGAGCCGGGCGGGGCCGTGCTCAACTTCCCCGGCAACTACACCGACTACCGCGAGTACCTGGCCGAGCGCGAAACCGAAGCCACACTGTTGGAAGAGGAAAAAGCTGCCAAAGCCGCCCGCGCCGAGGCCAAAGCGGAAGCCGCCAAGCCCGCACCGGTAGCCGCGCCCGCCCCGGCCGCCGCCCCCAAGCGCCGGGCCTCCTACGCCGAGAAAAAGGAGTACGAGCAGCTCGAAAAAGACATGGCCGCCCTTGAAACCGAGAAGCAGCAGCTCACCGCCAAGCTCAACGGCGGCAGTGCCGACGAGTTTGCCACCTGGGGCGCCCGCCTCGGCACGCTCACGCAGGAGCTGGAAGAGAAAGAGCTCCGCTGGCTGGAGCTGGCCGAGCTGGTATAAAGCGGCAGTAAGGCAAAAAAGGCGGCCCCGAAGCTGAGCTTCGGGGCCGCCTTTTTTATTTCCGGCTGAGCTGTTGCAGCTGCTGCGTGAAATCAAACTGTACCGGCTGCTCGTCGAAGGTCAGCACGAACCGCAGCTGCCGGGCCGCATCGAGGCGCGGGAAATACACCAGCCCCACGGCCCGGTCGCCGGGCTGCAGCGTGGCGCGGCGCAGGCTGGTTACGGCCTGTTCCGCCACGGTGGCGTGCAGCTTTTGGGCCTGCGCGGCCCGCACCACCCGCTGCACCTCAAAAAACGCCTGCCCGCCCTGCTGCCGCACCTGCCGGCTGGTCCGCTGAATGGGCGTTTCGCGTCTGTTGCTGCTGGCTACGTCCTCCGCCACGCTGGCCGCCAGCAATAGCACCTGCAGCACGCTTGCCCGGCTGGCCTTAACGGCCAGTTCGTCGCGGCGGTAGGCCATTGAATCCAGCCGCATTTCGGGATTGAAGGCCAGATGGTGGCCCTCCGCGGTAGTAGGCGCCATGGCCGGAACTGCGGCCGTGGCCGCCGCACTATCGGGCAGCGGCTGGAAGTAGAACTGTGCCGGGTCGATGCTGATTGGGTGGTTGGCGGCGTTGCTGAACTCGGCCTCAAAAACCAGCTCCCGTGGCTCAGCCCGCACAAAATTAAAGCGCACGTACACGCTATCGGGGCGGCTGATGAGGCTGGAAGCCGGGCCCGTGCTGGCGGGCGCCACGCTCAGGGTCTGGCTGGGGGCGCACGCGCTCAGCAACGAGCCCAGCAAAAGCACGGCCGCGGAACCCGGCAGCAGCCGGCGCAGCAAAGGCAACTCCGAAGTAATAGTAGCAGGCATAAAACGACGCGTTGGAATGGATAGATAGAAACCGGAGCCGCGGCAGCAGGCATTACCGGCCCAACCGTTTTGCGCAACAATAGTACCGCTTTCGTCCATTCTTTCAGCGGCTTACCGCCCCGCCAGCTCGGGCGGCAGCGTGGCCGCGCCGTCGGTGGCTATGGGCAGCGGCCACACCCGGCGCACGGCCGCCAGCGGCACCGGCCCGAACAGGTGCGGAAACCACGCCTGCCGCCCCGCTGCCCACTCGCGCGCCACCCGCACGCCGGCAGTCTGCAGAGCCGCCTCGTCTAGTTCCAGCAGCAGCGCGTTGGGGCTGCCGGCGTAGTAAAGCCGGGCCGTTTCCAACACCTGACCCAGCTCCGAGGCGTGGATAAACCCTTCGGCCGCCAGGTCGGCGCTGGCGAAAAAGCCGGTTTGCTGCGCCCGTTGCCAATCTTCGGGCCGGCTGATGCGGTAGAGCACTTTGGGGGGATTATGAATTTTGGATTATAAATTTTGAATTGCTGGGGCCGCCTGAACCAAGGAGCGCTCGGTGCCGGACTTTGGTTTATCCTTTTACCTCAACTTCGCTATACAGCTACAAACACAAAAAAACGGGAGCCTACGACCCTGCCGCCGGCTCCCGTTTTCAATTCCTAATTCAGAATTAAAAATTTATAATTCCCTCTCTACGCTTTCCACACGTCTTCCTGCACGGCTTTGCCCACCGTGAGCACGAGGCGCACGGGGTTGGGCACCAGCGTCAGGCGGGCCTCCTTGCCGGAGTATTTCTCCGAATCAATCCAGACGCCTTCCTTGGGGCCGGGCTTGGCGCCGGTGCCGGCCGGCAGGTAGGCGGTGGGCAGCAGCACGTCGGTATCGGAGCTTAGCTCGTCGTGTACTTTTTCGAGGGCCGCTTCGAGGTAGGCGCCGTACTCTTCGTTGAAGTCGTCTTCGAGGTCGTGCAGTTCTTCCTCCACGTCGTCGTAGCGGGCATCATCGTAGGTGAGTTTGTGCAGCTCGGCTTTCTTGTCGATAAGGGCCACGAGGGCGCTGTTCAGCTCTTCCGAATTCATAGGTCGAATGGCAATAGGTTCGCTGGCAAAGGTAAGGGCTGCGGGTTGGTTTTCAGTTAGGGTCTGCTTGTTTATGGATTTTAGCAAGCTCTTTTAGGCCTCTGCAGGTGCAGCGGCCGGCGCCCTCAACCCACGGCCGAAAGCCGCGCCGCCGAAACCGAAAGTTAAAAAACTGTATTTTTACCCCACCCAATCGTTTTCCCGCTCAACAAGCCACCCTTCTATGCAAACCATGACTTCGCCGGCCGTGCAGGCCCATCCCGCCCACGATTTCCTGCCCCTCAACGGCACCGACTACCTCGAATTCTACGTCGGCAACGCCAAGCAGTCGGCCTACTTCTACCAGGCCGCGTTCGGCTTCGAGCTAGTGGCCTACGCCGGCCCCGAAACCGGCGTGCGCGACCGGGCCAGCTACGTGCTGCAGCAGAACAAAATCCGGCTCGTGCTCACCACCTCCCTCCTGCCCGACTCCGACATCACGCGCCACGTGGCCCAGCACGGCGACGGCGTGAAGGTGATGGCGCTGTGGGTGGACGACGCCCGCAAATCGTTCGAGGAAACGACCAAGCGCGGCGCCAAAGTGGCCTTCGAGCCCTACGTTATCGAGGACGAAAACGGCTCCGTCACGCTGGCCGGCATTTATACCTACGGCGAAACAATCCACACCTTTGTGGAGCGCAGCAACTACAACGGGCCGTTTATGCCGGGCTTCGTGGCCCGCACCAGCACTGTGCCCCAGGGCAACCCGGTGGGCCTGCAGGTGGTCGACCACTGTGTGGGCAACGTGGGCTGGGGCGAGATGAACCAGTGGGTGAAATTCTACGAGGACGTGCTGGGATTCAAGCTGCTCATTACGTTTGATGACGACGACATCAGCACCGAGTATTCGGCCCTGATGAGCAAGGTGGTCAGCAACGGCAACGGCTTCGTGAAATTCCCCATCAACGAGCCCGCCGAAGGCAAGAAGAAAAGCCAGATTGAAGAGTACCTCGACTTCTACCACGGCCCCGGCGTGCAGCACATGGCCCTGGTAACCAACGACATCCGCACCACCGTAACCGAACTACGCCGCCGTGGCGTAGAGTTCCTGACGGTGCCGGCCAGCTACTACGACGACCTGCTGGAGCGCGTGGGCCACATCGACGAGGACCTCGACAGCCTGCGCGATTTGAACCTGCTCGTCGACCGCGACGAGGAAGGCTACCTGCTCCAGATTTTCACCAAGCCCGTCGAGGACCGGCCCACCGTGTTCTACGAAATCATTCAGCGCAAAGGGGCCAAGAGCTTCGGCAAAGGCAACTTCAAGGCCCTGTTTGAGGCCATTGAGCGCGAGCAGGGCCTGCGGGGCAACCTGTAGGTTTTAGAGGTGAGAACTTAGAAGTGAGACGCTGACGGCTTCTTTCTAAAGTAGTACGTCATTCAGAGCGAAGCGAAGAATCTCGCGTGAAGTCGTTGGGAACCACCCTGACGATTAGCACGCGAGATTCTTCGCTTCGCTCTGAATGACATCCGCGTTTTCTCCTCTCGGTACGCTTGCTCCTTTCTTTGTACTCACTCCTGTCCTCTATCTTAGCCCCGCGTCTCACCTCTAACTTCTCACTTCTCTATAAAATGCCGCTCTCTCCCGACCTGCAAACCAAAATCAACGGCTGGCTCACGGCCGACTACGACGCCGACACCCAGGCCGAAATCCGGCAGCTGCTGGCCGACGGACAGGACGAGCAGCTCTCCGACGCCTTCTACCGCAACCTGGAATTTGGCACCGGCGGACTGCGCGGCGTGATGGGCGCGGGCTCGAACCGCATGAACCGCTACACGCTGGGCATGGCCACCCAGGGTTTGTGCAACTACCTGCTGCAGTCGTTTCCGGGCCAGGAAATAAAGGTGGCCGTGGCCCACGACTCGCGCCACAACAGCCCGGAGTTCGCGCGCATCGCGGCCGATATTTTCTCGGCCAACGGCATCACGGTCTATCTGTTTGAAGCCCTGCGGCCCACGCCCGAGCTGTCGTTTGCTATCCGCGAACTGGGCTGCCAGAGCGGCTGCGTAGTCACGGCCTCGCACAACCCCAAGGAGTACAACGGCTTCAAGGTGTACTGGACCGACGGCTCGCAGGTAGTAGCCCCGCACGACCAGAACATCATCCGCGAAGTCGACGCTATTCAGTCGGTGCGGGAGGTGAAATTTGAGGCCGATCCGAGCCGCATTCACTTCATTGGGGCCGAAATTGATGCGGCTTATCTGGCCAAAGTGAAAGGCCTGAGCATCAACCCGGAGGCCATCCGGCGCCAGCACGACCTGAAAATCGTGTACACGCCCCTGCACGGCACCGGCATCACGATGGTACCGGCCGCCCTTTCGCAGCTTGGGTTTGATAACGTGCACATTGTGGCCGCCCAGGCCACGCCCGACGGCTCCTTCCCCACCGTGCAGTCGCCCAATCCCGAGGAGAAAGTAGCCATGCAGATGGCGCTTGATGAAGCCAAGGCCCTCGACGCCGACCTCGTGCTGGCCACCGACCCCGACTCCGACCGTGTGGGCATCGCCCTGAAAAACCCGGCCGGCGAGTGGGTGCTCGTCAACGGCAACCAGACGGCCGCGCTGCTCACGCATTACCTGCTGTCGGCCCGCCGCCAGGCCGGCAAGGCCACCGACAAGGACTTCATCGTCTACACCATTGTAACCAGCGAAGTGCTGGGCGACATTGCCCGCGCGCAGGGCGTGAAAGCCTACCGGACGCTGACGGGCTTCAAGTACATTGCCGGCATCATCCGCGACCTGGAAGGCCAGGAAAACTACGTGGGCGGCGGCGAGGAAAGCTACGGCTACATGCTCGGCGACTTCGTGCGCGACAAGGACGCCATTTCGGCCTGTGCGCTGCTGGCCGAAATGGCCGCCGTGGCCAAAGACCAGGGCCACACGCTCTACGAGGAAATGGTGGCCATGTACCTGCGCTACGGTTTCTACAAGGAGCACCTGATTTCCATCACCAAAAAAGGCCAGCGCGGGGCCGAGGAAATTCAGGAGATGATGCGTGAGCTGCGGGCCAACCCACCCGCCACGCTGGCCGGCCTGCCGGTAGTGGAAATGCGCGACTTCAAGACTGGCAAAATAAAGGACCTGCGCACCGGCCTCGAAACCGAAACCGGCCTCGAAAGCTCCAACGTGCTCCAGTTTATTCTGGAAGACGGCAGCAAGATTTCGGCCCGCCCGAGCGGCACCGAGCCCAAAATCAAGTTCTACTTCAGCGTGAAGCAGCCGCTGGCCTCCGCCGTGGATTTCGACCTGGCCACCCGCCTCGCCGACGAGAAAATTCAGCGCATCATCCAGGATATGGGCCTGGAGTAAATCAACCTGAGTCGTAGTTTTATCGGACCTTTTCAATTTCCAAAAAAGCAAAATCCCCCGCACGTTTTCGTGCGGGGGATTTTGCTTTATCTGGTTGTGAGGCCCGGCTACTTCTTGTTCTGGTCGCCGTCCTGGGCAGCCTGGCGGATGGCCTCCTCGTTTACCTGGTCGCTGATGGGGGCGTTGGCATCGGTCTGACCGTCGGCAGCGGTGGTCATCACCTTGGTGGCACCGGTGAGGTCGGTGGCGGTGCTGCCGGTTTTGGTCGAGTACGTTTTATCGTCGTTCTGGTCAGTGGTCTTCTTGGAATCGGACATGGGAAAGGGAAATAAGGAAAGAATAGGTTAAGCGCGGCCCCAATGGAGCAGCTTGCTAAGTAGTACGCACAACAGGGCCTGCAGGGTTATTCTCTGGGTAGATAGGCAGCCGGTAATTCGAATTTGGCCATCCGCCTACTCCGGCTTGCGGCGGCGGGGCGGGCGGCGGGTGCCCAGCAGCAGCAGAATCAGCAGCAGCAGCGCGGCCACGGCCAGGGCCCACCACGTGATGGCGGGCAGCCCGCGGTAGTAGGGCATTTGGGGCGAGTAGTGGCCCAGCAAACTCAGGCCCGCAAACAGAATGATGGCCACCGTAACGGCCGCCAGAATGCCGCGGCCCACCAGCTCGTCGGCTTTGGCCATAAGCTGCTGATAGCCGCTGAGCTCGACGCGCAGCCGCAGGTCGCCGCGCGAGATTTTGCGCACGATCTGCCGCACGTCGGTGGGCAGCGTCTGGAGCAGGGCCAGCAGCTGGGTGCCGGTATACAGGGCCTCGTTCTGGATGTTTTCGCGCGAATACTGCTCGGCAATGATGCGCGCGCCGTAGGGCCGCACGAACTCGAAGGTATTGAAGCGCGGGTGCAGCACCTTGCCGATGCCTTCCAGAATCACGAGGGCCCGCAGTATCAGAAACACGGCGCCCGGCACCTGCAGCTTGTAGCGGTAAATCACGTCCTGCAACGAATCGGCCAGATCCGACATGCTCATCTCCTTCACATCAAGCGAGGCGAAATCCTCAATCAGCTGGCTCAGATCGGCCTCAAAAGCCCGCATATCGGGAATTTCCGAGGTTATGGCCAGCCGGCGGAAGTTGAGCGCCATGCTGCGCGCATCCTGCCGGGCCATGCCGATGAACACCCCCGCGAAGGCATACTTCTGCTGCTTGGTCAGTCGGCCCACCATCCCGAAATCGATGAGGACCAGCGTGCCGTCGGGGCGCACCAGCACGTTGCCGGGGTGCGGGTCGGCGTGGAAGGCGCCGAACTCGAAAATCTGGGTTAGGTAGATGTCCATACCCGTTTCGGCCACCTTTTCCGGGCTCAGGCCCCAGGCCAGCAGTTGGGCTTTGTCGGTGATTTTGCAGCCGCTCACAAACTCGATTACCAGCATGCGGCTGGTGCTCAACTCGCGGTAGGGCTTCGGGATATAGAACGTGTCGTAGTCTTCGTAGAGCTTGCGGAACTGCTCCATGCTGCGGGCCTCGGAGGTGTAGTCCAGCTCCTTGGTCATGCTGCGCTCGAAGGCGTCCACAATGTCCTGGGGGTTGCTCAGGCCCTGTTTGCGGAGGAAACCGGCGGTCAGGCGCACCAGCTCGTGGAGCAAGCTCAGGTCGGTGCGCACCTTTTCCTGCACGTCGGGGCGCTGCACTTTCACCACTACCTTCTCGCCCGTCAGCAGCCGCGCGCCGTGCACCTGCCCGATACTGGCCGAGCCCAGCGGCACCTCCTCAAACTCATCGAACACTTCCTCCAGCGGCTGGCCCAGCTCGCGCTCAATAATGGCGCGGGCCTCCGCCACCGGGAAGGGCGGCACGTTGCTCTGCAGCTTCTCGAACTCATCAATCAGGGGCTGGGGCAACAGGTCGGCGCGGTTGCTCAGGGCCTGGGCCAGCTTGATGAACGTGGGCCCCAGCTCCTCAATCACCATCCGGATTCGCTCCCAGCGGGTGGTTTCAAACACCGCCTGCTCGCCCTCCAGCCACGAGCGGCGGCGGCTGTTGGGCACCAGCCGCCGCAGGGCCGTGCTCGTCACCACGTCCTCGAAGCCGTAGCGAATCAGCACTTCGGCCACCTGCCGGATGCGGGCAATATTGGAGATGGTGTTCTTGAACATAGTCGGGGCAAGTTACGGCGCCGGTAGGGAGTAGACTGTCATTCTGAGCATGTGGCGCATCAAGCCAGGGACGAAGAATCTCGCGTGCCACAGTAATTTCTGACGACAGGGTTAGCATTGCACGCGAGATTCTTCGACTTCGGCTACGCCTTCGCTCAGAATGACGTTCTTTTACCAACTCTTACCGAAAAACCCCGCCCGCGAAACACGGACGGGGTTTTCTATTTCATTTCGAGGAAGCCAGCCGCTTGCTACTTGGCGTCGGTGCTGTCGGCCTTGCTCTCGGCTTTCCTGGCGGCCCCGGCCGAGCCGGCAGCTGATTTCTGGGCTTTGCCAGCGGCGGCGCCGGCTTTATCGGTGGCTTTTTTCACGGTGCTGGCGGCCTTGCTGGTGGCGCTGGCAGCAGCCCCTTTAGTGGCGGCACCGGCCTTCGAAGGCGCGGCTTTCTTGCTGCCCGCCGATTTGCCGCCGGCTTTGGTGCTGCGCTTCAGCTCCTCCAGCTCCGAGTTGGGGGCCACGCCCACCGTTTTCAGCATTTTAGAGGCCAGGCTCTGGGCCTGCTTTTCCAGCTCCCTGCGCTTGGAATCGGTATTTTTCTTGAGGTCGTCCATGATTTTGGCACCTTCCTTCTCCGAGAGCTTGCTTTCCTTCACCAGCGCATCAATGCTTTTCTGCACCCGGTCATTGGTCAGCGACACGAAGCCCACACCAGCGTTTACGAACTTCTTGAACAAATCTTCCATGATGAGTTGGGGTTGAATGATGGGAAAGTGAAGAAAGTCAGACGAAAAAACCGCGCCGGCAAAGCCGGCAGGCCCAAAATAGTATGCAAGCCTACTATCTGCTACAAACCTACGAAATACCCGCTATATAGTTAAGCTCCAATCTGCAATATTTCTCCTGATACGGCTCATTTTCAGGCTGCTTGCCGCACGGCAGCGGTTTCCGCCACCAAGCGCGTTTCCGATTCGGCCCACACCTGCCGGGTGAAGTCGGCCACCCGGGCCAGGGCCACATCGGCTTCGGGCACGAAACGCCAGAACAGGTGCCACCAATGCACCAGCCCATCGAAAATCTGGAGCGTAACGGGCGTGCCGGCCGCGCGGGCCTGCTCGGCGAAGCGGCGCACGTCGTCGCCCAGCACTTCGGCATCGGATACCTGCAGCAGCAGCGGCGGCAGCCCGTGCAGCGCGGCGCGGGCCGGCGACACCAGCGGGTGGCTCAGGGGCGTTTCGGCGGCGTAGAGTGGGCCCCAGCTCCGGATTTCCAGCGCCTCCAGCAGCAGGCTTTCGTGGTGGCTGAGGCTGCGCAGCGTGGCCGTGGGCAGCCGCAAATCGGTCCAAGGCGAAAGGCCGACGGCGGCGGCGGGCAGCGGCTCGGCAGCATCGCGCAGGGCCAGCAGCAGCGCCAGCGCCAGCCCGCCCCCGGCCGAGTCGCCGGCCACGATGATATCGGCGGGCGCGTGGCCCTGGTTGAGCAGCCAGAAGTAGGCCGTCAGGGCATCTTCGAGGGCGGCCGGGAATGGGTACTCGGGGGCTTTGCGGTAGTTGATGGCCAGCGCCGCCACGCCGCACTGCTGCGCCAGCCGGCCCACCAGCGCCCGGTGCGTGTTGAGCGAGCCTAGCACGTAGCCGCCGCCGTGCAAATACAGCAGCACCCGCCCGGGGGCCGCACCGGCCGGCCGCACCCACTCGCCCGGAATACCTTCCACGTCGACGTCCTCCACAAACACATTCCAGGGCGTGAACTGCCCGAAGGCCAGCAGCTCGGCAAACAGGCGCATAGCCGGCAGTTGGGGGCGCCGCGCAGCCAGCGGCCCGGTAGCCTGCACCAAGAACTGTTTCAATAAGGCGTGCTGCGAAGAAGCCATTCTGGGTTAATTATGGATTTTGAATTATCAATTTTGAATTAATAAGGCGAGTAATAAACTGCTGTTACGCAGTGGGTTCGTTGCAGTGCTGCCAGGGTAGTAGCGCGAACTTTGTAGTTCGCGTCCCCGCGCCGTTAAAGCAGCGTGAACGGCGCAGGGACGCGAACTACAAAGTTCGCGCTACTACTCCCTGCGTAACAGCAGTAATAAACACGCATATCTTCACATTAAAACCTTGACGGAATTCATAATTCTACTTAATCCGATGGTTTTTGTAGCCGCGGATGGCGATGGGAATCCAGCCCAGCAGCGGAATAAAAAAACTGATGGTAAAGGGGTTGCGCCAGAGCATGCGCCAATAGGCGCCGGGCGTGCGCAGGTCGAGGTCGAAGTCGCGGCGGCCGGCGCGGATGTATTGGCGCTCGAACTCCTGAAACAGCGCGGGCCAGGCCCACGGCAGGAAAAACGGGAAGTAGCGCCAGTTGGTTTTGATGCGCTGCCACAGCTCGCGCCAGCGGTACGGGTGCTGGCCGTACTTGGCCACGGCGGCGTCCAGCTCAGGTTGCATGCGGGCGCGCAACTGCTCCGAAAGCGCCCGGTAATCGTCGCGGGTGAGGTCGGCGGGGGTTTTGTCGGTCAGCTCGTAAGGCTTCACGCGGGTGCCGAGCACGAAGGTGAGCTTGGCCGGAAAGGCCATGTAGAAAAACCAGGGCTGCAGCAGCACCAGCAGCAGCACCGGCCCCACCGGAATAAACGGAATCCCGATTTTCTTGCTCAGCCGGTTCACCCACTCCCAGCTGTAGGTGTAGGGGTTGAGGTACTCGCCGTTGATGGTGTAGAATGGGATGATGTCGGTGCGGTGCTCGATGCCCAGGCGCACGATGCTAGTGGCCAGGCGTTGCAGCCGGTACTTATTATTGAACCCCTTGCCGATGCCCGGCACGCCCTCGGGGTACAGCATCAGGTTGTGGTCGTTGTAGTACATCATCGTCTCGAAGTTGAGCGTGGTGGCATCCACGCACCCGGCCCGCTTCCAGAAGTTTTTCACCAGAAACGGGTTCATCAAACTCGACTGCGAAAGCATGGGCGCCGACAGCGGCCGGGGTAGGTCGCGCAAATCGGGCAGTTGGCGCCACAGGTGGGCCAGGGCCACCATGGCGTCCCACGGAAAGGCCATGCCCGAGTGGTTGGAGGCGAACAGCAGGGGCCGGTCGGGGCGGTTGCGCTGCGGGTAGTCGTCGAAGCCCACCAGCTCGGAGCGAAACCACACCCGGTCGAGCAGCTGCATAATGTTGCGGTCGAGCGTCTCGACGAACTGCTCGTCGAAATAATCGGCGTAGATGTACTGGTTGGCCACAACGGCCGGTGGTGGCCCGGCAGGATTCGCAGCGGCAGCGGGGGGCGTCATCATAGGGGGCGGAACACGGTCGGGTTTCCAATGTACTGCTTTTAGCCGCCTCCGAGTTGCGCCCCGCCCTGGCAATGGCCGCAAAAGATTCAGCCAACAGCGCCGGGCGGAGGCCGAACTCAAATCTGGCGGGTGAGGCGCACGCGGGCCGTTACCAACTCGTCTGAGCCCGCGCGGCGCACCACAAACAGCAGCTGGCGGCCGTTGGCCGAATGCAGCAGCCGGCTGATGTCGGTGAGCGAAAAGAACTCGGCCGGAATCAGGTTGATGGACACGATTTCGTCGCCGGCCCGCAGCCCGGCCTGGTCGGCGGGGCCGCCTGTTTCGGTGCGCAGCAGCCGGTAGCGGCGGAAACCGGGTCCGAAGGCCAGCAGATCGAAGCCGCACATATCGTGCTCGAACGGGTCGCGGAACAGGTTGTTAGGCCGCAGCAGCAGCCGGTTGTGGGGGTAGTCGATGATGGTGGTGAAGCGCTTGAGCAGCTCGAAGCCCAGGTTGCCGTTGCGGAAGCTCTCGGCCCGCGCCGCCACGTCGGTCGAGTCGGGGTAAGACGTGAGCAGGTTTTCGATGCGGTAGCGGCCCAGCTGCAGGGCCGGCACCCGGCCCAGATAGCCGTTGATGTTGCCGTTGAGGCCGCGCCCGAGCTGGGTGCGCAGGCGGGCCGGCGGCAGGCGCAGGCGCGGGTCGGAGGTGGTTTCCAAGGACAGCGCGTGGCCCGCGCCGGTATCGAGCACCAGCCGCAACGGCAGCTGCAGCGAGTCGGTGAGTTGCACGGGCAGGTTGAGGAAGGCTTTGGAGCCGTCGAACTCCAGCGGCAGCCGCGTCCAGCGGCGGCCCCGCGGGGCGCGGTAGCGGGCCGGGTCGAAGAAAACGAGCTGCTGCTGCTGGGCATCGACCTGCACCACGAGGTGGCGGAACACATCGGAGCCCAGCAGGCCGTGCACCGGCAGGCCCACGTAGCCCGAAATGTTGAGCACATCCTCCGAAAGCATCAGAAACGGAACCCGGGCCGCCCCTACCCCGCCGGCCAACGCCACCGCCACGCCCGGCACCCGATAGGCTTCCAGCGCGTTTTCCTCGCCGGCGCCCGACACCAGAAACCGGTCGGTGGTGGCCAGCTGCAGCTCGCGGCCCACGGCCGGGTCGGTGATGAGCGAAGTGCCCAGGCCCGTATCGAGCAGAAAATTGTACGGCCCCTGCCCATTGAGCAGCACTTCCACCACAATCAGGTTGCGCTGCAGGCCAAACGGGATGCGGGCCTTGCGGGCGCGGGGCTGCGTGAGCCGGAACACCGGCTCGGGGCCCTGCGCCCGACCAGGCGCCGCGGGGCCGGCCAGTGCCAGCAGCAGGAGCAGCAGCCAGCCCAAAAGCGGCGGCCGGCGCCAAGAGTACGCACGCAAGAAAGGCCCGATTCGCAGCGGCATACCAAAGGAAAAACTTCCCTGGTAAGGTACTTAAAATTAGACACCAAGCGCAAGCCCCAACGGCCCCGGCGGCTAGCCGGGCGCCTCCCAGGGGCCGGCCGGATGGTAGTGCAGCTGCCCGGCCGCAATGCTGAGCGGGGCCGCCAGGTTGTTGTGGTAGAGCTGGCCGGTGCCCAGGCCCTGCGGAAAGCCCGGCCGGGCCACCGTGCTGGCCAGCTGGCTGATGGCATTCAGGCCCACGTTCGATTCCAGCGCCGAAGTCAGCCACCAGCCGATACCGTGCGCGTCGGCCAGCGCGGCCCAGCTCTGGCTGGCGGCCAGCCCGCCCAGCAGCGTGGGCTTGAGCACGAGGTAGGCCGGGCGCACCCGTTCGAGCAGCTCGGGCCAGCCGGCGGGGTTGGTCAGGCCAATCAGCTCCTCATCCAGCGCCACGGGCACCGGCGAGTGGCGGCACACCTCGGCCAGCGCCGCCCACTGCCCGGCGGCAATGGGCTGCTCGATGGAGTGGAGGTCGAAGCGGGCCAGCTGTTCGAGCTTGCCCAGCGCCTCGGCCGGGGCAAAAGCGCCGTTGGCATCCACGCGCAGCGTAAGCCGCTCGGGCCCCGCCTGGGCCCGGATGTCGGCCAGGATGCGCAGCTCGGTGGCAAAATCGAGGCTCCCGATTTTCAGCTTCAGGCAGTCGAAGCCGGCCGCCAGCTTGGCTTCAATCTGCTCGCGCATGAAAGCGGCGTCGCCCATCCACACCAGGCCGTTGATGGGCAGGCCGGCCTCGCCCCGGCTGAAAGCGTTGTCGTAGAGCTGGCGGCGGGCGCCGTGCTGGTAGTCGAGGGCGGCCGTTTCGAGGGCGAAGCGCAGCGCCGGCCACTCGGGGCCCACCAGGTCGGCGGCCTCGTGGGGCAGCAGCTCGCGCAGCTGGCGGCGGTTGAACTCGTGCACAAACCCTTCGAGCGTCGCCTCAAAATCGGGGCCGTAGTCGGGGCTGAGGCCGGCCAGCGGGGCGGCCTCGCCCCAGCCGGCGCGCTCGGGCGCCCCCGAATCGGAGAGCAGCAGGTAATGGGCTACATGCTCGGTGAGGGCCCCGCGCGAGGTGCGGGCCGGGAAGTTGAAGCGCAGGGCGCGACGAGCGGATCGAAGCTGAAGCATGGCGGCAGAAATCGGCAGAAATAGCAAACGGCCCGCTGCGGCGGGTGCGGGCCAATATACAACCCGCCCCAACAGCAACGCCGCCTTCCGACCGGGCTGAACCGGGCAGAAGGCGGCGCTGGGGTTGGGGCCGAAGCCGAAAACCGACTAGGAGTTGGTTTTGGCTTTGGCAGAGCCGCGGGTGGCCTGGCCGCCCTTGCGGCCGGCGGCGCGGGCCTCCTCGGAGGTGAAGCGGTGGCCGCGGCCGCTCTGGTGCGAGGCACGGCCGCCTTCGCTGGCGATGCGGCGCTGAGTGGCGGGGTCCATGGCGGCGAAACCGCGGGGGCGCTTGGTAACCGTTTGGCCGGCGGCGGCTTTGCTGGCGGCAGCTTTGGAACCGGAGGCGCTGGCTGCTGCGGCAACGGGACGGGCGGAGGAATTGGTGTTCATCGGTTGGAAGGAAAGTGGTGGACGAATAAATGAAGGGGAAGCGCCGGAATTCCGGAGAGTAGCGGAAGGGCCGGCGAGGTAGCTGAATTGTTGATTGCCTACGTTCAATTAGGCGCTTTTAACCTTATTTATAAGCATTTAGCGGAGTCAAAACAGTAAAATACCACTTTCTACGGACGAGCTAATCCGTATTATTACGCAGCAGCTTCGGTTTATTCAGCAACGCCCCTGGGAATTTGCGCCGCTAAACCACTCGGCCGTTTTGGTGTTTTAGCTGTTATTATAGCTGCCGCTTCCATCCCCTATCCTGCCCATGTCTGTTATTTCTGCCCCGATTTCCGCCGCGCCGCGCCATTCACCTCCGGCCGCCCTGCCGGCCCCAACCGTCCTGCCAGTTCCCGCCACCCGATTTGCGGCCGTGCGGGCCCAGTCGGCCGAGCTGTGCCGGCCGCTGCTGCCCGAGGATACCGTGGTGCAGCCCATGCTCGATGTGAGCCCGCCCAAGTGGCACCTGGCGCACACCACCTGGTTCTGGGAAACGTTTCTGCTGCGCGAGTATCTGCCCGGCTACCAGCTGTTCCACCCCGATTACGCCTTCCTGTTCAACTCATACTACAACTCGCTGGGCTCGCGCGTGAACCGGGCCGACCGTGGCACCCTGTCGCGCCCGCCCCTGGCCGACGTGTACGCCTACCGCCAGGCCGTTGATGCGGCCATGCAGCAGCTGCTGACCCAGCAAGCCGATACGCTGCCGCCCGCGTTCTGGGAAGTGTTTGAGCTGGGCCTGCAGCACGAGCAGCAGCACCAGGAGCTGCTGGCCACCGACATCAAATACATCCTCAGCACCAGCCCGCTGGCCCCTTCTTATTTGAA
Source organism: Hymenobacter aerophilus DSM 13606 (assembly GCF_000382225.1). GTDB lineage: Bacteria > Bacteroidota > Bacteroidia > Cytophagales > Hymenobacteraceae > Hymenobacter > Hymenobacter aerophilus. Next base: position 17,319 of record NZ_KB907824.1, on the reverse strand, counting down.
TGAAGAATTAATAATTAATAATGAAGAATTGTCATCCGAAGAAGTAGCTCAAAAACACAACCTACCGGAGCAGGATAATTCTTCATTACTAATTACTAATTCTTCATTACCAAAAGCGGCCTGGCTGCCGGTAAAAGGCGGCGTGCACCGCATTGGCTTCGAGGGCGAAGGGTTCTGCTTTGATAATGAATTGAGCCCGCACGACACCTACGTGGCCGATTTTGAGCTGCAGAACCGGCTCGTGACCAACGCCGAGTACCTGGAATTTATAACGGCCGGCGGCTACCACGATTTCCGCTACTGGCTGGGCGAAGGCTGGGATTTGGTGCAGCAGCAGGGCTGGCAGGCGCCGCTCTACTGGCTGGAGCGCGACGGGCAGTGGCTGCGCTTCACGCACCACGGCCTGCAGCCCGTGAACATGGCCGCGCCGGTTACGCACGTAAGCTTTTATGAGGCCGACGCCTACGCGCAGTGGCGGGGCTGCCGCCTGCCCACCGAGCAGGAATGGGAAATTGCAGCCCGCCAGTTTGGGGCCACCACAGCCGGCGGCACTTTCCTGGAAAGCAGCCGCTTCGACCCGCAGCCGCTGCCGCCCGACGCCGCCCCCGACCAGTGCCACCAGCTGCTCGGCGAGGCCTGGGAATGGACGTATTCGGCCTACCACCCCTACCCCGGCTACCAGAAAGCGGCCGGCGCACTGGGCGAGTACAACGGCAAATTCATGGTGAACCAATTAGTGCTGCGCGGCGGCTCCTGCGCCACGCCCGAAAGCCACATCCGCCTCACCTACCGCAACTTTTTCCACGCCGACAAACGCTGGCAGTTCACCGGCATCCGCCTGGCCCGCTAACTGCTTTACCGTCATTCAGCGCGCAGCGAGGAATCTCGCGTACTAGCATTAAATTACTATAGCAACGTCAGCACGCCGGATACTTCGCTGCGCGCTGAATGACCCGTCCTGTTAGCGGACAGCCCGTAAACCTTCCTTTATGCCCCACGATAGTACTGTTTCTACGGTTGCAACGGCTCCGGCTGCAACTACCGCCGCTGCCGCCGACCCCAACTTGTTGCTGCGCGAGCATGTGCGCGAGGGGCTGAGCCGGCCGTTCAAGGCGCTTTCGTCGATGTATTTCTACGACGACGAGGGCAGCCGGCTTTTTCAGCAGATTATGGCCCTGCCGGAATACTACCCCACCCGCACCGAGTTTGCCCTCCTGACCCGGCACCGCGCCGCCATTGCGCGGGCGCTGCGGCCCCAGAACCCCGCCGAGCCGTTTTTCCTGCTGGAGCTGGGCGCCGGCGACGGGCTGAAAACCAAGATTCTGCTGCGCGAGCTGCTCGAAAACGGCGCCGATTTCACCTACGTGCCCGTTGATATTTCGGCGGCCGCGCTGGCCGGCCTGGCCACCAGCCTGCAGGCCGAGCTGCCGGGCCTGCGCGTGGAGCCCGTAGTGGCCGATTACGCCGACGCCCTGGGCCTGATGGCCGCCCGCCCCGGCCGCAAGGCGGTGCTGTTTCTGGGCTCCAACATCGGCAACTTCAGCCCCGAGGAGCGCCACCAGTTTCTGGCCGACCTGGCCCGCCCGCTCACCCCCAACGACCGGCTGCTCATCGGCTTCGACCTGCAGAAGGACCCGCGCCTCATTCGGGCCGCCTACGACGACAGCCAGGGCGTAACGGCCGCCTTCAACTTCAACCTGCTGCACCGCCTCAACCGCGAACTTGGTGCCGATTTCGACCTCGCCCACTGGCAGCACTACACCGATTACAACCCGCTAACCGGGGCCGTGCGCTCGTTTCTGGCCAGCACCCGCGCCCAAACCGTGCACTTTGCCGAACTCGGCTGGTCGGTTGATTTCCGGGCCTGGGAGATGATTCACACCGAGAATTCCTTCAAGTTCACCCAGCCCGGCATCGAGGAAATTGCCCAGGCGGCCGGCCTCACCACGGCCGATTTCTTCACCGATGAGCAGGACTACTTTGCCGACGTAATTCTGCGGCGCGCGGGCCACTAAACGGGCTGGCTGCGGGCCGACTACGCTTTTTGCTTATGACCGATTCTGTTTCCCTAGCCTCGGGCTACGGCAATTTTGCGGTGCCGCCCGAAGCCGCTGCGGCCGCCGCCCACGCCCTGCAGTCCTCGCCGCTAGCCGTGCTGCCCGCCGCGGGTTCCGAGGCGCTGCGGGCCGCCCTGGCCGGCCGCGCCCGCCCGGCCGATGCCGCGCCGCTGGGGTCTACCAACGTAGTAATTACGCCCGGCGCCAAGGCGGCCCTGTTTGCGCTGCTGAAAACCGTGCTCCGCCCCGGCGACGAGGTGCTGCTGCCCACGCCCAACTGGTTCGGCTTCGAGGAGCTGGTAGTGCGCGCCGGCGGCACCCTGCGCACCCTGCCGCTGCACCCCGACGATGGCTACGCCCTGCCGGAAGAGCAGCTACGGACGGCGCTGACGGAGCGTACGCGGGTGCTGCTGTTTTCCAACCCCAACAACCCCACCGGCCGCCGCTACGGCCGCGCCGAGCTGGCCGGCTGGCTGCGCGTAGCCGCCGATTTCCCCAACCTATATCTGCTGAGCGACGAGATTTACGACCTCATTTATTTCGACGCCGAGCCGCCGGTTTCGCTGCTCGATTTCCCCGACCCGCGGGGCCGCCACCTGGTAGTCAACGGCTTCAGCAAGTCGCTGGCGCTTATTGGCTGGGGAGTCGGTTACCTGGTAGCGCCGGCTCCGGTAGCGGCCGCGTGCGCCGCCTATCAGCACGCCACCGGCGCGGCCGTGCCCGCCCCGTTGCAGGCCGCCGCCCTGGCCGTAACCGGGGCGGCCACCGACGTAGCCGGCCGTCTCGTGGCGCAGTTGCGCCCTACCCGCGCCTACCTGCTCGACTTTCTGGCGTCGCTGCCGACCAGCGCGCTACTGGTGGCGCCAACCAGCACCTACTATGCCTTCCCCGACCTGCGCGCCTACCTACGTCCCGGCCAGCCGGCAGTTCAGTCTTCCGCTGAGTTGGTAGCCCGCCTGCGCACGGCCGGCGTGGATGTGGTGGACGGGGCCGGCTGCCAGGCTCCTGGTTTCGCGCGCCTCTCTTACGCCGTTCCGGAAGCCGACCTGGCCCTGGCCTGTGAGCGAATGGCGGGGGTGTTGGAAGTGCTGGGGTGATGGGCTAAGGAGGTGATGGCCTGACAAAGTGGTGTCATTCTGAGCGGAGCGAAGAACCTCGCGGGCAGTGGTAACTCAGATGTTAGGATATCCTGTGGCCCGCGAAATTCTTCGCGGCGCTCTGAATGACAACCTCCTTACCCTCTGACCCACTCCTGCTCTTGCCCTCCGGCAAAGCCGTACCTTTGCGGCCTGTTTTGCTGTTTGGTTATGTCTGCTACTACTTTCCGTTCCCATCTCAACCCCACGCTCAGCCTGGCCTACCCGGTGGTGCTTAGCCAGTTAGGCCACGTACTGGTCAACGTGGTGGACAGCATGGTGGTCGGGCAGACGGGCAAGGTGCCACTGGCGGCCGTGTCGCTGGCCGTGAGCGTGAGCACGGTGGTGATGGTGCTGGGCCTGGGCCTGACGATGGGCATCACACCGCTGGTAGCCGCCGCCGACGGCCGCCAGGATGTGGCCGCCAACGGCCGTTTGCTTGTGAATGGCGTGTGGCTGAGCGCCTTTGCCGGCCTGGTGCTGGCTGCGGTGGGCCTGCTGGTGCCCGCGCTGCTGCCCCATTTGGGCCAGCCCGCGCCGGTGGTAGTGCTGGCCGCGCCCTGGGTGCAGGTGTTGTTTCTGTCGTTTTTCCCCCTGATGATTTTTCAGGGTTTCAAGCAGTTTGCCGAGGGCCTGGGCCTCACCCGCCAGGCCATGTCGCTCTCCATCCAGGCCAACGTGGTGAATGCCGTGCTCTGCTACGGGCTGGTGTTCGGCAAGCTTGGCATGCCGCAGCTGGGCATGATGGGCGCGGCCTGGGCCACGCTGGTCGCCCGCGTGCTGATGGCCATTCTGATGGCCTGGTACGTGCTGCGGGCCGCCCGGCTGCGGCCCTACCGCGAAGCCGCCGCGGCCAACCCGCGGCCCGATATGCCCGGTTTGCGCCGCCTGCTGGGCCTGGGCGCCCCGATTGGTGTGCAGATGACCTTTGAGATGGGCGCGTTCAGCTTCTCAGCCATCATGATCGGCTGGCTCGGCGCTACCCAGCTGGCGGCCCACCAGATTGCTATCAACGTGGCCTCGGTTACCTACATGGCCGCCAGCGGCATCGGAGCGGCAGTTACGATTCGGGTGGGCAAGTTTTTCGGGGCCCACGACGGCGCCGGCGCCCGGCAGGCCGGCCAGATGGGCTACCTGCTCACGTTCGCGTTTATGTGCCTGACGGGCCTGGTGCTGGTGCTGGTGCGCAACTACCTGCCCTTCTACTATAACCACGACCCCGCCGTGGTAGCCCAGGCGGCCACGCTGCTGCTGATTGCCGCCGCCTTCCAGGTTTCCGACGGCCTGCAGGTGGTGGGGCTGGGCGCGCTGCGGGGCCTCGAAGACGTGAAAGTGCCCTCGGTGGTGGCCCTGCTGGCCTACTGGGTGGTGGCGCTGCCGCTGGGCTACGTGTTGGCTTTCAAATTGAATATGGGGGCCGTGGGCGTGTGGCTGGGCCTGCTCACGGGCCTGACGCTGGTAGCCGGCATGCTCCTGCTACGCTTCTATCGTCGCCCCCTGGTAGCGGCTTCCCTGAGCGAACCCGCCCTGGCCACCCATTGAGCTGGTAGCTGGTAGCTGGTAGCTGGTAGCTGGTAGCTGGTAGCTGGTAGCTGGTAGCTGAAAAAACGAAGCCTGCTGATTAACCGCTCGAACACAGCCGGCCGGAAAAGGAACGAAAGCGGCCGGCTATCCGCTATAAGCTCATAGCTCCCGAACAATGGTTTTCACTACTCCTTTCTGGCTTCTGAGCCTGCTGCTGCCCGCCCAACCCGTCCAGAACACGCTGCCGCCCCCGGCTCCGAAGGTTGTCTGGAGCGCCGCCCGCCCGCTTACCTGGGACGATTTCCGAGCCCGCCCCAACACCGACCGGCTGGCGGCCCTCACCTCTTCCTCCATCGATGCCACCATTGGCTGCGTCGATTTCCACTTTTCGGGCAAGGTGCAGGCCACGTTTGCCCCTTCCGAGTCGTGGGTGCGCAATGCAACCCAGGCCTCGCCGGCACTGCTGCGCCACGAGCAGCTGCACTTCGACCTGACGGAAGTGCACGCCCGCATGCTGCGCCAGAAGCTTAGCCTGGTGAAGTTCGACTGCCTGCACCTACAGCCGGCCTTCAACAACCTCACGAAAGTGGCCTTCCTGGCCTGGCAGCGCGACGAAGCCCGCTACGACCAGGAAACCAACCACGGCCTCAACGCCCCCAAACAGGCCGAGTGGGAGCAGAAAACGCGCCAGCGCCTTGAGCAATTCGCCGCCTTCGCCGAATAAGGTGAGATGGTGAGTTGGTGAAATGGTGAGTTTACCGTTCTTGGGCCCGAATTGCGCCATTTGCGCCGCCAGTACTTTAGGCCGACGGAACGTCAACTCACCATTTCACCATTTCACCAAATCACCATCTCACCGCATGCTAACCTGGGAAGAATTTGAGCGCGTGGATATGCGCGTGGGCACCATTGTGGAGGCGCACGAATTTCCGGAGGCGCGGCAGCCGGCCTATCGGTTGCTGATTGATTTGGGCCCGGAAATCGGCCTGCGTAAGTCCAGCGCTCAGATTACGCACCACTACCGCCCCGCCGACCTGCCGGGCCGGCAGGTGCTGTGCGTGGTCAACTTTCCGCCCAAGCAAATCGGGCCGTTGCGCTCCGAGGTGCTGGTAACCGGCGCCCCCGATGCGGCCGGCCATATTGTGCTGGCTACCCTGGCCGCCCCCCTGCCCAACGGCAGCCGCCTGCGGTAGCGGTTCAGGAGGTGATAAAGAAACGGTCATTCAGAGCATGTGGCGCATCAAGCCAGGGACGAAGAATGACACGCTGTTTCACCAATTCACTCACTTACTCAGTCGTTTCTCGCGGGCGGCCAGGCTGTCGATGACGGTTTTGTAGAGGTCGTTCAGGTCGTGGCCGTGCATGGCGTAGTAGCGGAAGCTTTGCGTGAAGGCCGAATCCGACACCTCGTGGCGCGCATACACCTGCTGCTGCTGCTGCCGGAACAGGGCGCGGCTGGAGTCGGGCGGCAGGGCGGCGCCTTCGGTGCGAGCCTCCAGCGTGTGCAGGTCAATCAGTAGGCGCACCATTTTGTCGGGCGGCAGTAGCTGGGCGGGGGCGGGCACTTCGTTGGCCGGCTGGCAGCCGCTGGCAGTCAGCAGGAAAGCCGTGAGCAGCGCCGGCGCGCCGGCCAGCGGCAGGGCCCGGCAAGCGGCGGCAAGGCGGGAGGAAATTCGTTTCACGAAGGCAAAGTTAGGCCAATGCCGTAGTTTAGGCCGAATGAAACCCGCTGACTCGCCCTTCCAGCAGCTCGTGCGCCGCCTGCGGCAGATGGAAATCCGCATCCTGAAGGCCGTGGATGCCCAGCTGCAGGGCAATTTCCACTCCGTATTTAAAGGCACGGGCCTCGAAGTGGACGAAGTGCGCCTGTACCAGTACGGCGACGAAGTGCGGGCCATCGACTGGGCCGTGAGCAGCAAGGGCCACGGCACGTTCGTGAAAACCTACAAGGAGGAGCGCGAGCAGCAGGTGCTGCTGCTGCTCGATGTGAGTGCCTCGCAGCAGGTGGGCGCGGCCGGCCGCCGCAAGCTCGATGTGGGCCGCGACATTTGCGGCGTGCTGGCCCTGGCCGCCGCCCGCCAGGATGCCCAGCTTGGCCTGCTGGCCTTCTCCGACCAGAAAGAGCTATACCTGCCGCCCGGCAAGGGCACCCGCCACGCCTACGCCCTCATCAAGCGGCTCTACGAGCTGGCGCCTCAGCACCGCCAGACGGCAGTAGCGGCCGGCATTAAGCAGGCCCTGGGGCTGCTGAAGCGGCGTAGCATCGTGCTGCTGATTTCCGATTTTATTGATGCCGACTATGAGCGCGAGCTGACGATGCTGGCCCGCAAGCACGACTTGGTGGTGCTGCAGCTGCTCGATAAGCGCGAGCAGGAGTTTCCGCCCCTGGGCATCATTCCGCTGCACGACCAGGAATCGGGCCGCACCGTCTGGACCAATACCTCCTCGGCCGCGTTTCGGGCGCGCTACCGGGCCACCTACGAGCAGAATCATGCCCAGATCGGCCAGATCTGCCGCCGCCATCGCACCGAGTTTCTGTCCATCAGCACCACCACCGACTTCGTTCCCCAGCTGGTGAACCTGTTTCGGCGGCGCAACCAGCGCGGCGGCCGGGGGTAGGGATTAGGGATTAGGGATTAGGGATTAGGGATTAGGGATTAGGAAGTTACGGGACATGAACGGGAGAAAATGAAAGGCAGGCGACTGTTTAGAGGCGTTTTTCTTTGGGCTGGGCTGCTGCTGGCGGGTACGGGAGCTGCGCAGGTGCCGGCTGCTCCTACGGCTGCCGACACCGCGGCGCAGCAACCCGTGGCGCAGGGCCGGTTTCGGCAGGCCACGGTGCAAGTGGGCGAAATCATCGAATTTGAGTTGACTTCGCGCCACGCGCCGGCGCTGGAAATCATCTTTCCCGACTCGGCGGCCAGCTTTGCGCCCTTCGAGTACGTGAGCCGCCGCTACCGCCCTACCCGCACCCGCCAGGGCCGCAGCCTCGATCAGGCCGTGTACCGGCTGCGCACCTTCAGCCTCGATTCGGTGCTGACGCTGAGCGTGCCCGTAACCGTACTGCGCGGCCGCGATACGCTGCTGCTGCCCACGCCGCCGGTGCAGGTCCGGCTGCGGCGCACGGCCCCGGCTACCGTTCAATCCGGCGAGGTGCCCGCGCTGCGCCAGAATCTGCAGCTGCAACCCGTGGCGGCCCGTTTCAACTACCCCTACTGGCTGGCCGGACTGGCCGGCGTGCTGCTGCTGGCCGGCGGGCTGGTGCTGGGTTTCCGGCAGCGCCTGCGCCTGCGCTACCGCCGCTACCGGCTACGCAAAAACCACGCGTACTTCCTGGCCCAGTACGCCCGCCACGTCGAGCGATTCACACTTTCCCGCTCGCTTACCAACATGGAGCGGGCCATTACGCTCTGGAAAAACTACCTCTCCACGCTCACGGGCTTCAACATTACCAGCCTCACCACCCGCGAAATCGTGGCTCGCTACAACCACGACCCCGCCGTGCGCCAGGCCCTGGCCCTGGCCGACCGCGTTATCTACGGCAATCAGTTTTTCGAGGAAGACACCGAAACCGACGTCATTTTCGATCTGCTCCGCCAGTTTGCCGAGCGCCAGTATGCGCAGGTAACGCTGGAAGGGGAATGAGTTGTCCTACAATCTTGTCATCCTGAGCGGCGCGAAGGACCTATCCAGGGGATAATAGCTGATGTTAGCGTCTGGATAGGCTCTTCGCGCCGCTCAGGATGACAGTACCTTTACCCTCCGGTTCACCAAATCACCAAGTCACCAAACCGCCAAATCACCGCTAGATGAATGAACTGCTCGACAGCCTGCGCTACGCCACGCTGGCCGGCTACAGCTGGGAGCAGCCGCGCCTGTTGCTGCTGCTGCCGCTGGTGCCGCTGCTGTTTGTGCTGCGCTGGGCGCTGGCGCGGCGGCGGCGGGCGCACCTGGATGTGGCTTTCGTGGCCGGCGAGCTGCGGCGCGACTGGAGCGCGGCCCTGCGCTTCGTACCCGATGTGGTGCTGGCCCTGAGCCTGATGTTCGGCATTGTGGCGCTGGCGCGGCCCCAGCGCACCGACGAGCGGGTGGTGCAAACCGGCCAGGGCATTGACATCATGATGGTACTCGACGTGTCGGCCTCGATGGAGCTGCAGGATTTGCGCCCCAACCGCCTCGAAGCCGCCAAGCGCGTAGCCCTCGATTTCCTCGACCGCCGCCGTGGCGACCGGGTGGGGCTGGTGGTGTTTGCCGGCGACGCCTACTCGCTGGCCCCCCTCACCACCGACTACGAACTGCTGCGCGAAAACCTGCAAAGCATCCGCCTGGGCCTGATTGCCAACGACGGCACGGCCATCGGCACGGCGCTGGGCGTGGCCACCAACCGCCTGCGCGACTCCCCCTCGCGCACCAAAGTGTGCATTCTGCTCTCCGATGGCGAAAACACGGCCGGCTCGCTCGATCCGCTCACGGCCGCCCAACTGGCCCACGCTTACGGCCTCAAAATCTACACCATCGGGCTGGGGCAGGATGGCACTGTGCCCTACGGCACCGACGAAAACGGCCGGCCCCGCTTCGTGGAAACCCGCCTCGACGAAACCACCATGCGCCAACTGGCCCAGGCCGGCGACGGCCGCTTCTTCCGCGCCACCGACAACGCCGGCCTGCGCCAGGTGTTCGCCCAAATCAACCGCCTCGAAAAGTCCGAAATCAAGCAGACCCGCTACCGCAACACCCAGGACTACTACCGCACCTACCTCTACTGGTGCCTGGGCTTCTGGCTGCTCTGGCTGGGGTTGAAGAACACGTTTCTGACAAACGCGCTGGAGGACTAAATCACAGATTTACGCTGATTCGATCGGATAGTGATTCTAACATCATTTTAAGGCTAAAAAAAATCAAACCTTCCAAAAATCCACAACTAATAGAATATGTACTCTGAAAAAGTCTTTCATGATTTTCTGTCTAATACAGAATTCACAGAAAATGAGATTTCCGTTTTAATGCTTGCATATAGTAATGCTAATGGCATCACAGCCCCGCAGGTTGCTGAATCATTAGGATATAAGCATTTTTTAACGGCTAATGGAATAGTAGGGCGTCTAGGCAAGAAACTAGCGGCACAAGTATCAGATGTAAATATCGATGACAAGAGTATTCAATGGTGGACTTTACTTTTTATTGGTGTTTGAACACTGGAAAGAGGGTTTGTTTGGAAGCTGCATAAAAACTTGCGTAGGGCTTTAGATAGCATTTCGGATGGTGTAGACGAATTCTATTCGGCAAATAAAAATGAGGAAAACAACCCCATTCTAATAGATAGTAATGAATTAATAAAGCAAGATTTTATCAAAGAGGAGGACGACTCTTACTACGAAGGGAAACGGCATAACCTAATCCTAAATACTTATGAACGTAACGCAAAGGCAAGATTGGCCTGCATCAAATACTATGGGACTCATTGTCAGGTTTGTGGTTTTGATTTCGAGAGAGTATATGGATCCATTGGTAGCGGGTACGTTCAGGTTCATCACTTAAAGCCTTTATCTGAGATAGGAGAGGAATATAAGGTAGACCCGATAAAGGACTTGATACCGCTTTGCTCAAACTGCCATTCGATGATTCACAGGCGCGAAAAACCATATTCAATTGAAGAATTACAAAATATTGTTAACGCTAATCGAGAAGAAAAATAGGGTAATTGACACCTTAAAAGGCACTGCATATAACTAAATGGGCCGGAAGTCGCAGCTGTTAACTGCAACTCCCGGCCCTGTAAAGATGAGCTACTTAAGAGGTAGCACCCTTACCGCCCCACCACTTTAAACAAGGTACCGGCGCTGAGCTTGTCACTGGTTTTCAGGCCGTTCAGGATGGCCATTTCTTCGTGGCGCTTGGCGGGAATGCCGTTGGCGGCCAGGGCCTGGGCCAGCGTCTGGCCGGCTTTGGCGGTGCGGATGCGGATTTTCTCGCTCTGGCGGTTGAGCTTGCTGGCATCGGTGAGGGGGCGGAAGTTTTGGGCGGTGCGCTGGAAGGCGGGGCCGTAGCTGCCTAGCGTACCGGGGGCGCACAGGCCGATGAGGGCGTAGAGCGTTTTGCCGTCCTGAATGACGTAGGACAGCGTGCTGGCCTGGATGCCCTGGCGGCCTTGCTGGTCCTGGCCCACCTGGTCGCCCTGCAGGGCAATGGCGGGCAGGCCGTTGAGGGTGGTGCGGCTGGCCTGGGGCGAGTTCAGGTTCAGCTCCTTAGCCAGGGCCTGGGCGGCCTCCTGGGCCGAAGAGCCGGGGGCCAGCGTCAGAATCTGCACGGCTTTGCCGTTGGGCTCGGCCATCTGGAACTGCTGGGGCGAGTTCTGGCTTTTCCAACCCTTCGGCACCGGAAACTGAAACTTCAGCTCGGGATGGTAGAAGGTGCTGTTTTCCACGAAGCCCTGGCGCGGGTCGTCGCCGTAGGGCAGGCCCTCAATCATCCGCAGATACGAGTTGCGGTTGATGGTGAGCGTGCGGCCGCCGCTATTCTGGCGGGCCTGAGCGGCCAGTTGCTTCACGGTGCTGTAGCGGTCGGCCGAGTTGGGGTGGCTGCTCAGGAAGGTGGGCGTGCCACCGGCCCCGCTGGCCTGCTCCTCGCGCTGCAGCGTGAGAAAGAAATCGGCCATGTGGGAGGCGTCGTACCCGATTTTGCTCGAATAGGCCACGCCCAGCTTGTCGGCCTCGCGCTCATCGTCGCGGCCGTACTTGAGGAACAGCAGGCCCGCACCCTGCGACAGCGGCTGGGCGATGGAGGCTATGCGTTTCGAGAGGATGGAGCCCAGCAGCAGCGCCCCGGAGGCCAGCGTCGAGCGGGTCTGCTGCTTTTCGCCGTGGCGGGCCGTTACGTGGCCCAGCTCGTGGCCCAGCACGCCGGCAAACTGTGCTTCGTCGTTGAAATGGGCCATGATGCCGCGCGTAAAGTACACGTTGCCATCGGGCGCGGCAAAGGCGTTAATCATTGGCGAATCGAGGATGGTAAACTGGTAGCCGAAGTCGGCCCGACTCGATACGGCGGCCATCTGCTGGCCTTTCTGGTCGATGAATTTCTGCAGGGACGGGTTGTTGAGCAGGCCGAACTGGGCAATTACCTGCGGGTCGGGCTGCTTGGCCGGGCCCGCGGGCCGGAAACCGGTGGAGCCGGCCAGCGGCAGCAACGCCAGCGCCAGGGCGCCAATTCGCAGGGAAGGATGGGAAAGGAAGTTTTTCATGCGGAAGAGAGCGAAAAGCGGAAAACAAGGCCAGCCTGGGGCCCCGGCGCTACCATCACGGCAGCCTCGCCGGACGGGCGGCTAACCCGGCCGTAACCAAAGACCCCGCCAGTTCTACTTGCCCACCACCTTAAACAGCAGCCCGCGGCCCAGCTTGTCGGAGAGCTGCATGCCGTTGAGGATGGCCATTTCTTCGTGGCGCTTGGTGGGCACGCCGTTGGCCGTCAGGGCCTGGGCCAGCGTCTGGGGGGTTTTGATGGTGCGGATGCGCACGTGCTCGGGCTGACGGCCCAGCTTGTCGGCCGACGTAAGGCGCTGGAAGCCTTCCATCGTGCGGGTGAAGATGGGCGCGTAGGCCGCGAAATCCTGCAGGGCGCTGCCGCCCAGCAGCACATAAAGCGACTTGCCATCCTGAATGATGTAGCTCAGCACCTGCATGCCCGTCTGCTGCTGGCCGGTTTGCTGGTCCTGCTGCACCTGGGTGCCCACAAAGGCCAAAGCCGGGAAGCCGTGCACCGTCAGCTGGCGCGAATCGGCTACCTGCAGGCTAAGCTGCTTGGCCACGGCCTGGGCGGCCTCCTGCAGCGAGCTGCCGGGGGCCAGTGTGAGCAGCATCATAGCTTTGCCGTTGGGGTCAGCCATCTGGAATTGCTGGGGCGAGTTCTGGGTTTTCCAGCCCTGCGGCACCGGAAACTCAAACTTCAGCTCCGGATGATAAAAGGCATTGTTCTCCACGAAGCCCTGGCGCGGGTCTTCGCCGTAGGTGATGCCGTCGATGAGGCGCAAATACTGGTCGCGGTTGATGGCGAGCTTGGCGGGCGTGGTGGGCTTGGCCTTCCACTCGGCGGCCAGCCGGTTGACGTGGGTGTAGCGGTCGGCGGGGTTGGGGTGAGTGCTCAGGAAATCGGGGATGGCCTCGCCGCCGGCCTTCTGCTGCTCGCGCTCCAGAGTGCGGAAGAAATCAGCCATTTCGGCGGCGTTGTAGCCGATTTTGGTCGAGTACTCCACGCCCAGCTCGTCGGCCTGGTTTTCATCGTCGCGGCTGAACTTGAGCGTGAGCAGCTGCAGGCCCTGCATGGCCTGCTCGCCGTACTGCGCCAGCCGGGGCGAGGCAATCATGGCCCCCATCAGCCCCACCTGGCTCAGGATGGAGGTGGTTTGCTGCTTGGCCGAATGCCGGGCCGTTATGTGGCCGATTTCGTGGCCCAGCACGCCGGCAAACTGCGCCTCATCGTTGAAATGGGCCATAATGCCGCGCGTGAAGTACACGTAGCCGCCGGGCACGGCAAAGGCGTTGATGATGGGCGAATCGACGATGCGGAACTGGTAGTCAATCTCGGGGCGGTGCGACACCTTGCCCATTTTGTCGCCCATCGTGTTGATGTACTTCTGCAGCTTGTCGTCCGGATACAGGCCGAACTGGGCAATAACGGCCGGGTCCGATTCTTTGCCCATGGCCAGCTCCTGCCCTTCCGACACGAGCATCACTTCTTTTTTGCCCGTTACCGGGTTCACGGCGCAGCCCGTCAGAAACGAACTGGCAATTAGCAGGGAGGGAAGTAAGCGTCGGAGCATGGCAGCGGGGGTTAAGAATGGGAGTTGGGCCTTTCAACGCAACTTCTCCGCTGGCGTTCGGCATCTGGTGTTGGGCTGGTAGCAGATAGTCTAGTAGTTGCAGATTTATTACGTTCTCGGTGCGCCTCCCCTCCCGGCCCCCTCTCCGTTGAGGAAAGGGAGCCGGGGGTGAGGCGCAGTGCCAGAACGGCCCTTACCAAAAGGTAATAACCTCAGCTAACGGCCCTTTTTTCTTCTTCCCGCACCTCCTGTTCCTCCAGCTCCACCTCCGTGAGGCGGCCCTGGCGCTTGTCGAGCCAGTTCATGACGGGTGTGGCCAGGCAGCCGTGCATAATGATGGAGACGAGCACCGTGAAGCCCGTGATGGCCCACAGCTCGCGGCTTTGGGGGAAGTAGCGGGTATCGAGGGCGAAGGCCAGGTAGAAAAACGAGCCGATGCCCCGGATGCCAAAAAACGACACTACCAGCCGCTCACCCATACCCAGGCGGCTGCCCCAGAGCGTGAGCAGGCCACCCAACGGCCGCAGTACCAGCAGCAGCAGCAGCCCCAGGGCCGCGCCCCGCCAGGTCAGGTGGTCGAACAGGCCCCAGGCAATGGCGCCACCGAACAGAATGAGAATCACCACAATCAGCAGGCGCTCCAGCTGGTCGGTGAAGTCGTGCATCTCGTCCTGGTGCTCGTGGCTGCGCTCGTGGCGGCGCAGCGTAACGGCGGCCACGAACACGGCCAGAAAGCCGTAGCCGTGCACCAGTTCCGTCAGGCCGTAGGCTATCAGCGTTACGGCCAGCGCCACAAACCCGTAGGCATTGGGGCGGATGCTAACGCGCTTGGGCAGGTCGAAAATCAGGTAAGAGAGCACCTTGCCCGCGAGCCAGCCGGCAAATAGGCCCATGGCCACGCGGTAGCCCATATCCATCCAGGCCCAGTGCCAGAGCCGGTCGGCTACGCTTTCCTTGGCGATGGGCAGCAGCGCCAGGCCCAGGTACACGAAGGGAAAGGCCAGCCCGTCGTTGAGGCCCGCTTCGCCGGTGAGGGCGAAGCGCACGTTGTCTTCGCCGCCTTTGCCGGGCTCGCCTACCTGCACGTCGCCGGCCAGCACGGGGTCGGTGGGCGCGAGAGTGGCGGCCAGCAGCACGGCCGAAGCCAGCGGCAGCCCGAACACGCCCCAGGCCAGCCCCACGAAGCCGGCAATGGTGAGCACCATCAGCACCAGCACCAACATAATAGGAACGCGCCAGGCCTTGAGCGAAAACCGCTTGTCAATCTTGAGCCCAGTGCCGGTGAGGGCCACCGTCACGCAGATTTCGGTAAGGTGGGTGGCAAAAGTGGAGAACTCCACCGGGTCGGGGTCGGGCAGGCCCAGCGGCAAACTGAACAACAGCAGGCCCAGCCCCACAAACAGAATCGGATAGGAAAGCGGGTATTTCTTGAGCAGCGAGGGCAGCCAGGCCACGCCCAGGATGGCCACGCCGAGCACGACAAGGATGGTGTTGTACATGTTGGGTGATGAGAAGCGAGAGAACCGGCCGTCATCCTGAGCAGCGCGAAGGACCTTAGCACGCAAAAACAGCTCATCTGGTTTTGTGCCGTAACCCATGCTCACCCGATAAGGCCCTGCGCAGGCTCAGAAAAACGTGCGTTACCGGTGTACTGGCAGTAGTGCGAACCGCAGAACGGCTGTAGCGCGAAGCTTCCGCTTCGCGTACCGTTGAACGACGTCGTTTGGAAGTCAGCAACACTGCGCGAAGCAGAAGCTTCGCGCTACAAGCACGCGTACCGTTGAACGACGTCGTTTGGAAGTCAGCAACACTGCGCGAAGCAGAAGCTTCGCGCTACAAGCACGCGTACCGTTGAACGACGTCGTTTGGAAGTCAGCAACACTGCGCGAAGCAGAAGCTTCGCGCTACAAGCACGCGTACCGTTGAACGACGTCGTTTGGAAGTCAGCAACACTGCGCGAAGCAGAAGCTTCGCGCTACAGCCGTTCTACGGTTCGCGCTGCATTAGGGCCGGCGGCGGTTCACATCCAGCCGCTGGTAGCCGATGAGCAAGTCGGTGCGGGTGCCAGGCGGGCGGTAGTACACCAGCAGGTCATACTGGTTTTCGGTTTCCTGGTGGCTGCCTTCCCAGGGCACCGAGTTGGCCCCGGTGGGCGTTTGGGTGGCGTAGATGTAGTTGTAGTAGCCCTGCTTGAGCAGCGCGTGGCCCCGGTACATCTTGCTTGCGGCGTCGTAGGTCAGCTTGAACTCGTCGCGCAGCTGCCAGTCGGAAAGGGCGCCGAGCACGTACACCGGGCCGGCGGCGGGCGCCTCGGCCAGCAGCTGGAACGTTACGTCGAGGTACTCGGTGTTGGTGCTGGGGTCGCCGGGGTACTCGCGGCTTTCAATCAGGCGCTGGCCGTTGATGTCGTCGTACTGGGTGTACCGCTCGCCGGCCCGGGAGGCTTCGGGCAGCAGCAGCGCGGCGCGGGGCGTGGTGGCGGCATCGAGCTGGGCCACGCCGGCGCCGGCCGAGCGGAAGGTGCGCAGGTCCACGAACCGGAACTCGCTCAGGCCGGGAAAGGCGTTTTCGAAGTTGAAATACTGGTAGTCGAGCTGCTGCTCGGCGTCGCGCACGAAGGTGGGCCGCAGGTTGTAGTGGGCGTTGTCCCAGCGGAAGTTCTGGCGCAGCACTACCTTCACCTCCTGGGCCGGATTGACGAGGGCCATGTTGTAGCGAATCCCGAAATCAACCTGCTGCCAGCGGAAGCGCTCCTCCCCCGCCACCGGAATGCCCTGGCGCATCGAAATCTGCACGGCCCCATCCTCGAACACCAGCACCCGGCGGCTCAGCAGCGGCGTACCGCCCGCGCCCTGCACCACCCACAGGTAGTTGCCCGACAGCTTCACGCGCGGCATCTGCACCTGGTAGTGCTGGTAGGGCACTTTGGTGCTCACCGAAGGCCGGTAGTTGCTGATGAGCTGCTCGTTGATTTCGCTCAGAAACTGCATGTCGGTCAGCATCGAGGGCTGCCAGTTCAGGTCGCAGTGCACAAGCTTGGCCGTGAGCCGCTGCCCAGACCCGCCCAGCACATCAAACTCCAGCACCGGCGACTGTCCCTGGCTCAGCGGCACCACCGGCGGATTGAACACTTGGCCCGCCTGGCCCGTGGGCACGTAGCAGAGCACGGTGCGCACGTTGGGGTCGTAGATGTAGTCCTCGTAGCGCAGCTTTTTATCGGCGTAGTACTCGGTGCCCACCTGGCCGGGCGTAGCGGGCCGGCGGGCAGCATTAGGGTCGGTGATGGGCGTACCCAGCGGCACGCAGGCCGGGGCCAGCAGAACCAGCAGGGGCAGAAAGCGGGAAAGTAGACGCATGATTGCGAAGGTAAGGACGACGGGCTACCTTTAGCAGCAGGAGTTGCGTTGCTCAGAACCTGCCAATGTACATCGACACTGAAAGAACCGCCATAGTGCCTGACACAACAACTCTGGCTTAATTTTGCATTTCTGCACCACTAGTTTCGCTTATCGTACCACCAACAGTCATATAGCGGATTCGTGAACGGTTAGGCCTTTCTGGGTATCTAGCCGTATGCCCTATTATGCAACCTTACTCGCTTGATTTACGCACCCGGGTGGCCGCCGCCTGCCGCGAACCGAAAGCTCGCCAGACGCAGGTCGCCCAACGCTTCGGCGTGAGCCGCTCGTTCGTGCGCGACCTGTTACGACGTGAGCGGGAAACCGGCTCGCTGGCTCCTAAACCCGCTAGCGGGGGGCCTGCGCGCCTACTCTCGGCCGACGACCAGGCC
>NZ_KB907823.1 GCF_000382225.1 Hymenobacter aerophilus DSM 13606 | reverse complement strand
ATGATGAGGCGGCCGGCCTGCACCTCGACCTGGGCCACGGTGCCGGGGGCGAAGCCGGCGGCCTGCAGCCAGTGGCCCGAAAGCAGCAGCTTGGCGGTGGCGGCGTAGCCGAATGCGCGGCGGCGGTGGCGGTACTCTATTTTGATGTGGCGTTGCATGGCGGGGCGGCTAACGGGCTGAGGATGCGGCGGCGCGGTCGAGGGCGGCGCGGGGGCTGGCGTGGTACACGCGGGCGGCAGTGGCGAGCAGGGCACGGGCGGCCTGGCGCAGGCGCTTGGCGCAGTGCTTATGGCCGGTGCATTGCTGACGGTGGTGCAGGTGCTTATCGCGGGCGTCGGCGTGGGCAGCCTGGGCGCGAGCCAGCAGCCAGAGGGCCGGCAGGGCAGCCGCCCAACTGGGGGCGGCTGCGACGGGGGTGGCGGTGCTACACATGAGAAAAGCGGGCTACCCGGCGGGCACGGGCACGGCAGGCGAAACCGGGACGGGCCAGAGCGCGCACCCCGCACAGGGCGGCGGCGGCGCGAGCAAGGGCAGCCCGAGCGTGGCGGCGGCAGACCGGAACGCCGGCGGCGGCGGCCTGGGCTACGGCGGTGGCAATGGCGGCGAACGGGCAAGGGCTGAGCTGCAGGTAGCATGCCCCACCGAGGTGATAGGAGATGCTAAACCGGGCAACCGCGTGGCCGCACGGCGTGACGTTGTAACTGATGGCGGCGACGTGGCCGGCAGCGGGGCCAGACCAGGCGGCGGCGGCGAGCTGCGAGAATTGCAAAGCAGTGAACATGGCTGTAGAGGTTAGCCGTAGGGTGCGCGGCCGGGGGCCCGCCGGGGTGCGCGTGGCGTCCGGGCCTTTCCCGAACTACTACCTAAATATACGAAATTACATTGAAATATATACTATGAAATAGGAAAATAATGAACAAATAAACACACCAAAACAGGAAAATATTGCGTATATTGTTATATGATTAAAACACAATACACAGTAGGCGTAACCGGCAGCCGCAGCCTGCAGGCCTGCGCCCCACTGCTGGCCCGGCTGGAGCAGTTGCAGGCAGCCGGCCAGCTGGGCCGGGTGGTATGCGGCGGCGCGGCCGGGGTGGACAGCCTGGCAGCCGACTGGTGCCGGGCCCACGGGGTGCCGCTGCTGGAGTTGCGCCCCGACTACGCCAACCACGGCCCGGCCGCGCCCCACGTGCGCAACGCCGAAATAGTGCGCGGGGCCGACCTGGTGCTGGTGTGCTGGGACGGGCAGAGCCGGGGTACGCTGAGCGCGGCCCGTGCCGCCACGCGCCTGGGCCGCCGCTGCGAGTGGCTGGCTCACCCTGCCCCCGGCGCGGTACCGGTGGCCGGCGGCCTAGGCCTGTAGCCCGCGGGGCCTTGCCGGCCACTGCTACCCGACCGAGAACAAACCCTTGAATGCTCTTGGCCAGGGGGTTGGGGGCCGGCCTTGAGGCCCCCGATAATACCCGCCCGAAGGGCACCTTATGAGGCGCAGCCGAGGTGATGTAGAGCGAAGCGGAGCATGCTGCGGGGGGTGTGGGGGGACTCCCCCACTTAAACACGCGCCGCAGGCACCTATTCGGTGCGGGGGCTAGGCGGGCCGACCAGCGGGAGGGCGGCCGGGGCGGTGGGTTGGTGGTAGCGGAGGCTGGCCGCCCGGCGCGGAGCAGAGGGTGGTGGGCCGGAGCGTGGAACGAGCGGTAAGCGGGGCGGGCGGCGGCGCTTTTTGGGGCGCGGCCGGCTGGCTCGCGTGGGGGTTGGCAGCCGACTGCCGGGGCCCGATTTTCAGGGCCTGGGCGGGCGGCGTGGCCCGATAGGCAACAGTAGCCACTACATCGTGGCGGGAGGATGCGCAAGATACTGTGATGAAAAGCAACCCTATGGGTCACTTTTTTTAGATTAGCGCTTCCAAAGGAGCGCCTGTGGGTGCATCCTGCGTAGCCTCGGCACCTACGGGCGTCGGGGCTACTTTTTGGGCCGGGTGATACGCCGGGTCATACGCTTGGTCGTTTTTCCAGAGCGAATAGGTCAGCAGCAGTAATTTGCGCATCACGGCAATCACGCCCACCTTGCCATTGGGAGAACGAGCCCGCAGGCGGGCGTAAAACGCTTTCTGCTGCTCGTTATAGCGCAAGCTGCTCACGGCGGGCAAGTAGAGGGCCGTGCGCAGGCGGGCGTTGCCGCGCTTGGAAATGGCCGTGGGGCGGGCCAGGTTGCCGCTTTGCCGCTGCACCACGTCCAGGCCCGCATACGAAGCCAACTGCCGCTCATTTTCCACCAGCGCGAAGCCGCTGGTTTCGGCCACAATCGTGACGGCTGTTAGCAACCCTACCCCCGGTATACTGGTCAACTGAGCCAGCTTGCGAGCTAATTCTGGGGTAGCTTCCACGAGGGCCGCCGTTTGCACATCAATAGCGTGCATCTGTTCCTCAAATAAGGCCTGCCGCTGCTGCAAGCGAAGTAGCGCCAGTGGGTCGGGCTCGTAGCTATGGGCGTAGGCATGGGCGCGGTTCTTGGTCTGCGCAGCCTGGGTACGCAAGGCAGCCCGTTCACGGCTGAGCGAGCGAAGCTGGCGCATGGCGGGGGTAAGTGGCTGCCAGGCCGGTAGCTGACGCTCCAGCCCCAGACGGCAGAGCAGGCGGGCATCCAGCGCATCGGTTTTGCTTTTCTGCTCCGTACTGCGGGCAAAGTGCTTGACCTTGTTGGGCAAAAGCACACTCAGCGCCTGCTGGCGGGCACTCAGGGAATAGGCGAGCTCCTCGTAATACACGCCCGTGGCTTCGACCACATACCAGAGCGGACAGGCTGGCTCCTTCTGCCCGGCCGCGACCCAGCGCTGCAGGGCCTCGAAGCCGGCGGCATCGTTGGCAAACACGGCCACTTTGCCCAGGCGCAGGTGCTGGGTGGTATCGATGCTGCCCAGACAGGCAGCAAACGTGGCCTTGGCAATGTCGATACCGACGACGTATTTCAACAATACGGGTGGGGAGGAAGTGGGCATACGCATGCAAAAAAGGTGGAACAAGAGCTACCTGCCGGGTTTTCACCGCAGCTTTCCTCGTAACATGCGGGATGCCGCCACACCGGGGCTCCCTCTATACTGTACAGTCTTCAGGCGAAAACAGAAGGCGGGGCACGGTTTCTAACGCTCAGCATCACAGCTGGCCAGCCGCGTGCTTAAGGATGGGTGGTGCCCCCGCCTTCCTTGCCGGTAGCGCCGATAAAATACGACGACACAATCATACGAGGGATGGGAAGGGGGGCGACGCAGGAGCCCGTGCGCAGCACCGCAGCGAAGCGGAGCCCTGGACAGCCCGACCCGCAGGGATGCGCCCAAATAATACAATTTACGGATTACTCCGTGGGGGCGCTTCTACCGAAACAATATTCTATTTTATTGTATATTTTTACCTCATGATAGACAAACTTATTGTGCCATGATGATTCGGGTGGAAAATGTTGCGAGGCTGCGGGTGGTTGGGTTGACTGTGGCCCAACTGCAGCGGCAGGCGGTAAGGCTGGAGCAGGCGGCACCGGTGCTGGCAGCGGCTTATTCGCAGGCACTGGGGCGGTGGCTGGGTGACCCGGTATTGCGGGCGGTGGGCCGGCCTATCATTACGGAATGTTACCGCAGTGCCGAGCGGCAGAATGAACTGTACGCGCAGGGCCGCAGCAAGCCGGGGCCTATTGTGACCTACAAGCGGGGTGGCGAATCCAACCATAACTACGGGCCGCCGACACCGGCGCTGGACGTGGCGTTTCAGTTGGCGGACGGGTCGGTGTCGTGGTCGGGGCTGCTGCTGAGCAAGTTTGCCCGGCTGATGAAGTACGCCGATGCCCGGGTGGTGTGGGGCGGCGACTGGCCCAAGTGGAAAGACCGGCCGCACTTCGAGCTGCTGAGCGCGCAGAAAGGAGGGCCGGGTCGTGAATAGCGTGTTCGAGCACTGGGGCGTGATTACGTCGGTGGTGGTGGGGGCCGTGTCGGTGCTGCTCTACTTCGTCAAGAACTGGCGGGCGGTGGAGGAGCTGAAGGCTACTTGCGTGGCCAATCAGCAGAAGGCCGAGGCGCTGGCCGTGCGGGTGGACGACTACCACGTGTCGGCGGTGGCGCGGGAGGAGAAGCTGCGGCTGGAAATGGGCAAGCAGGCGGAGGCCATCCGCACCGAGGCGCTGCAGCAGCGCACGGAACTGCGCCGCGAGATGGTGGAGCTGGTGATGAAGCTGGGCGAAAAGCTGGCCAACATCGACAAGACGATGGCTTTGGTGGAGGAGCGCACGAAGGTGCTCACCGACTTCACCAAAGACCAGCAGAAGCGCAACGAGTGGGCCGACCGGATTCTGGCCCGCCTGGATAAGGATTGAGCTGTCAGGGGGTGGTTGTCAGTTGTCAGTGGCCACTTCCTGCATGCACCAACAACTGACAACTACTCACTAACACCTACTACCATGTCACAGAAACTCAGTATTACCGACCGGCTGACGTTGCCCACGCCCCGGTTCTTTCGTAAGGTGCGGTCTATCTCGGTGGCCGTGGGGGCGGTAGGCGCTATTCTGGTGGCGGCCCCTACCCTGCTGCCGGCGGCGCTGGTTACGCTGGGGGGCTACCTGGTGCTAGCGGGCTCTATCGGGGCGGCCGTATCGAGTACGGCAGTGAAGCCGGGCGAGCAGCTGGACGAGGCGCAGAGCCGTCAGGAACGGATGGGCGGGTCGTCGGCCGAGACGTTGTAGGGCCGCTCACATTCAGATTGCAAAACAGCCCTGGCCGGTAAGGTCAGGGCTGTTTTTATTTGTGTGTAAGGGCGCACCGGGCGGAAATGGGTGGTATTTTAGCGTTCAAGTGCTATTGTAACCTATCATTGCGGATGCCTGAATTACCTGTTGCCCCTGAGTTGCCTATCCCCTCTGCTACGGGGCTCGTGGCCGCGCAATCGACTTTTGGCCTGAGCAAGCGCACGGAAGGCACTATTTCGCTGCTGCGGACGGTGGTGCAGGAGAGTTCGGCTACGTTCTGGTATGAGAAGGGCAAAGCTCACTCCGAGCAGCAGGAGTGGCAGGAGGCGGTACATGCTTTCCGGCAGTGTACGGACCGAGACGCAAGGCATTGGCGAGGGGCGATTCAACTAGCCCTGGCATTGGCTCAGCAGCAATGGGCTGGAGCAGAAATAGCGTTGCGACAGGCTTATGAAATGCCTCACACATGCTGGCAAGACTTCGTGATGCAACTCACTATGAAGCAGTGGTATGTACTGCAGTATGCATTAGAGGCGCGAAAGGAAACAGTATTAGATGGGTTTGACCTTTTTTTTGCTTTGGCACTGGTTTATAGAGCAATAAACGACAAGAAGCGGGCCCGTCAGACACTGGAAGTAATGGAGTTTCTGTATGGATTGCGGGTGGAGAAGTCAGCCTTGTGGTTTCGGTTGTCAGGCGCACTGTGGAGCGACCAAATCGAGCCCCAAAAAGCATTGGCTCACTATAACAGGGCAATCGAACAAGATCCAAGGCAGGCAGCAATCTACTTCGACCGTGGCTACACAAAATACAACCTACAGGATTACAACGGGGCGCAGGTGGATTACATTCTCTGCTTAGAAATAGACCCCATACAGGATCAGACCTACCTTTATCGAAACCGTATTCAAGGACAGTTGGCCTATTTTCAGCAAGATTTAATTCTCTGTGACCAAGCCATTTTGTGTGACTCCACCGATCTTGAGTCGGTCAACAGGCGCTCCATTATCAGAAAGGATCTAAAAGATATAATGGGAGAACTGACGGATTTAATGCGTTGCGTTGAACTAGATCCTAAGGACAATGTATCCTATTACCATCTTGGCGTAATAAAGTTGTGCTTGAGAGATTATGTAGGAGGCATGGCTGATATAGATAAATCCTGTACACTAGATAAAATTGGATTGGCTTACTTGCCTTACCTCTTTTCCATAGAAAAAAACACATGTCTTTCTCATGAATTGCCCACGGAAATGGACAGGCATCTGGCGTTAAATCCGATTGATCAGAGGATGTATCGTTACCGTGGCCTTGTCAGATACGCATTTAAGGACTTCACGGGAGCCATTGCTGATTTGCAGCAATACATTGAATTCAATCCAACTGATACAACTACCCACCATTACTGCGGTTGGATCAAGCATGAAATGGGAGACTACACTGGAGCAATTGCCAGCTTCGATCAATTTGTAGAGTTAGCTCCAACTGATCCAATAGCATACCTCAAGCGGGGGTATAATAAACACTATGCGAAGGATTATGAGGGTGCGCTAGTCGATTTGAACTATTGCCTTAAACTGGATTCCACAATCGGATTGGGATATGCAACAAGAGCACGGGTTAAGGAACAATTAGATGACTTTATCGGACAGGAGTCCGATCGTAAAATGGCAATGCAACTTGGGCAGCGCCTGTAAAAGTGAATAGTAAAAGGCGGTATTTTTTCGGCTATTCTTCATCATAATTTGATGCAAACTGAAGCTTTCTTTACCGGCATTCAGCAAGTACTTGTACGGGAAATTGGCTTGGCCCGGCAGTCGGTACACGTGGCGGTGGCCTGGTTTACCGACCGGCGGCTGTTCGCGGCGCTGCTGGAGCGGCAGCGGGCGGGGGTGCCGGTGATGCTGTGCCTAACGCGGGACGAGAAGAACATCAACTTCCAGCCGGGGGGCATCAACTTCGATGAGCTGGAAGCGGCGGGCGGGCGCGTGTGGGTGATAGAAGACCGGCTGATGCACCATAAGTTCTGCGTGCTGGACGGGCGCGACGTGCTGACCGGCTCCTACAACTGGACGAACAAGGCCGCGCAGAGCAACCAGGAGAATATCGTGCTGACGACCGGCGACCCGGAGCTGGCGCACCATTTCCTGCGGGAGTTCCGGCGGCTGACGGGGCAGCCCGAGGCGGCGGCCGGCGACCCCAAGGTGGAACGGGCCCTCAAGCGGCTGGGCGTTATTAAGACCCTGCTGGCCCTGCACGAAACCGAGGACTTGCCCAAGCACGTGGAGCGGCTGGAGGCCGAGGGCGTAGTGGACAGTCGGCTGGCGGCGCTGGTGGCGGCACTGCGGAGCGGGCGCTACGCGGAGGCGACCGAGCTGTTGGAGGCCTTTGTGGCGGCTTACTCACAGGTGCGGGTGTGGGAAGACCCGGTGTTGCCGGCGTTGCAGCTGGAGGTGCGGCTGCTGGAAGCGGAACTGCTGGCCCTGGAGCTGGAACAGACGGAGGCCTACCGGCTGCTGCTGAATTTCGAGCTGTGGCACCAGAAAGAGTTGGGGGAGCTGCTGCAGCAAGTGCTGGAGCTGCGCCGCGACGTGGCCCGCTACCACCGCACGGAATCGGCGTACTCGGAAAAGGAGTACCAGCAGGCCAAGGAACGCTACCAGCAGCAGACCCAAGACCGGGAAGCGGCTGCGCAAACGGCGGCGCAGACGTTCGACCTGGATGAGGCGGGCCAGGGGGCATTGAAAAAACTGTATCGGGAAGCCGCGCAGCTCTGCCACCCCGACCGGGTCAGTGCCGAGTACCAAAGCGCCGCCACCACGGTATTTCAGCAGGTGCAGCAGGCCTATCAGCGGCAGGATGTGGCCGGGCTGCAGGGGCACCTGCTTAACCTGCGGCGGGGCCTGTTTACGGCCGCAACGAACGCGCTGACCTCGGTGCAGGTGCTGCGGGTGCGGCGGGATGCGTTGGCCAGCCGGCACGCGCAACTGCTGCGGGAGCTTGCGGATATGCGGGAGGCGGAGGCTTTTGCGCTGGCGCAGGCGGACGAAATCGTTCGGGAGGACTACCTGACCACCAACCGGGCCGCCCTGGAGGCCGAGCGGGAGCAGCTAGCCGTTCGGCTGGAGGCATTGCAGGGACAGACAGCGGAGTAGGCTTCTCCCCTACTGTAAAGACAGAAAGCCCGCGGCATCAGAAGCGCTGCACGTAGCGGGCGGCGGCCACGTCGTCGATGAAGTGGGTGGCGTGGTGGGCCAGCTGGGCGGGAAAGGATGGGCCGGGTTGCAGACCGGTGAAGCGCAGGGCCACATCCTCGTGCATGACCTTATGGAGCGCGGCGGACTGCTGGTAGGTGGCGTAGGCCTGGGCCAGCAGGGGCTCGGCGGCGGTGAGGCGCTGGGCCGTGGGCACCCGGTCGCGCTTGGTGTGCTGGTTGAACTGGCGGTCGACGGGCAGCAGGTTCCAGAGCTCGTTGACGGGGTAAATGCTGAGCGGCAGCAGGTGGTCGAGGTCGTAGTGCTGGGGCTGGGTGAGCGGCTTCTGCGTCCAGGGACAGGTGAAGCGCACGTTTTCGTGGAGCAGGATATCGACCTGGTTGCGCTCCCACGTGAGCGGGCGGCGGTTGTCGGGCCGGGCCGTGAGCAGGGTGTAGACCTGACCACGGGTGACGGGCTGGCCGGCGGGCTGGGTGACGGTTTCGGTGAACAGGCTCCACTCGTGCAGGCAGAGGGCCTCGACGTAAAGCGACAGGCGGTGGAAGGCTTCCCACAAGGTGGCGGGCACGAGCAGGCAGGTATCCTGGGGACGGGTGCCGGGAAGCGTCTGGGCTTGCGCCGGGAGTTGGTCGAGTCGGGCGGGTTTGTCGAAGACCGTCCACTCGCCGGGGCCGGCGTAGCGAATGGGCATAAGCAGGGCCTTGGCGGCGGCGGCCACGGCCTGGGCGTGGGCCTGCTGCAGCGCGGGCGCGTAGGTGGCGTGGCGGCGTGGGATACGCATCTCAGTGAGCAGGAAGAAGCCGTCGGCGGGCTGGGCGGCCAGCTGGCCGCTGGCCTGCCACTGCCGGCGCAACTCGGTCAGGGCCGGGCGGAAGGCCATGTCGTTGCGCAGCTGGCCGGCCACCAGGGCGCGGGCGCCCTGGTAAATGGGCTGGTCGGGGGCGGTGAAGGGCCAGTAGTAGGCCGTCCAGAGCTCGGCTAGGCGGGTGAGCGGCACGGCGACGGGCTGGCCGGCGGTGGCAAGGCCGGGATAGAGCAGGGCCACGTCGTTGAGGGCCCGCAGCAGCGCTATCTTGTAGCTGGTGGTTTTGTTGTCGTGCTTTAGGATGGTGGCAATGGTGTGGTCGCCGGATATGGGGGACATTAGTTGCGGTAGTCAGCTTTGAATGCCTGCGTGGCCCGCAGGAAGTAAGCCACCTCGGAAAGCAGCACTTCTTTCTCGATGTAGGGGAGCTCATCGAACTGAGTGGCTGACATCCTGGACCTGCGGACAGCCTCCACTTGGTCATAGTATCCTTTGGCACCCCTCCTAATCATGTAATCGTAGGCGCCCATCTTGTAATGAGACGCCGACTTCCGGGCAAAGCGGTCAGCCTCGCTAACCGATACAACTCCACGCAATATCAACTGGCTGGTGGCACCTTGGGCATTATCCAGCAGCACCGAGAAGGTGTTGCCCACCGCCCGAATGGTCATGAAGTCACCGTCACCTTCGATAGTGCACCTACGGTCGACCTGGGCTGATAAGTAGTCAGCCAGGACCTGACCGAAAGGCTGCCGTTGAAATCTGATTTCTTCCTCGGATAGCGGCCGGTCCGGTGCCTTTGCTTTGGGTGCTATTGCCTTCGACTCGACAGCGGCCGGCTTGACCGGCGTGACAGGCCTTCCGATTTCATGGGGCGTGATGAAGTTTTCGATGAACAAGCGTAACTCCTCAATCTCGGCCGGCGTTTCGAGCTGCCCCCCAATTTCGATGGAATTGCCAATGGAGCTGCTCAGCAGGTTGAGGGAGGCAATGATGCCGGTGGACTCGTTGAAGTAGAACTTGGCGTGCAGGTTGGGAATCAGGCGGGGGGTGATGCCCATATCATGCACTTGCTGCTTGCTGACCTTGCTGTCGGTGTTGGAATCCTCCCGGATGTAGAAGTCGATTTTAACTCCCTTTTGCCGGGCCGCTACAATAGCGGCGGATACCTGCTTGGTGTAGGCCAGGTTCACGTAGGGGGAAACCAGAACCAGCTCCTTCTTAGCCGTTAGAATGACGTTCATCAACTTGCTTTGAACGTCGTGCGACTGAATGATTTTCATATAGAGCAGCGGTTAGGATGGGCAAACTTAATAGCACTTTCGGCAGGCCCGCTTGCCCTGCTGCTGCGCGGCACTGGTTGACATGCGGCGCACCTCGTGGGTGCAGCGGGAAAGCCCCGCGCACCGGCTGGAAGCGTGGTAGGCTACGGATGCTTTACTGATGCAGACGTAGACGGCGGCGGCAGCTGGGGCGTGGCGGGTGGCCGGCGCGGTAGCGGACAGGGATGCGGTGAAGCTGCCAATGAGCAGCGAACTGGCGACGAGTAGAGTTTTTAGCATAGCAGAAAGGTCGGCAGTGGCAACGTCGGGGCGCTATTGCGTGGGCCCCTTATCCACGCTGGCTTCCAGAACCTGCTGCACGGCAACGGGTACGGCTGAGAGCAGGTCGAGGCCGGTAGCGGCTTCGATGGCATCGACGCTGACGCGGTACTGGCTCCAATCGGTATTGATGGTGTTGTCGTTGGGCGTGTCGATGGCGATGACGCGGGTGCTGGTGGTGAGGCGGGTGGCGTCGTTGTCGCCGGTGGGCAGGACGACAACCACCTTCCAGAGGCGGGCGGGTACGGTAACGCGGCCCTGGTCGAGGGTGGTTTGGAAGCCGTTAGAGCCGGTGCCGCCCTTGCCGTAGGCGCCGCAGATTATGTAGACCTCGTTGCCGGTGCTGAGGAAGGTGCGGGTGTAGTTTTCGAGGTTAGCCCAGGTCTGCTGGTTGTTGCGCGGGGCCTGCGGAATCATGTTGCTCATCAGGAAGGTGGCCGAGTTATCGGCTACGGTGTTGGTGCGGTCGGCCGAGGGGCATTGGTGGCCGCGGTCGAAACCGGAGCCGGTGTAGCTGCTGGACTGAACCTGGTACCAGCCAGCCGGTAATGTGTTGTCGGCGCGGAAGTCGTCCTGGCGGGGGGCGCTGCCGCGCCAGCTGGCGTCGAGGTGCCAGCTGACCCAGGTGGGGATGCCCCGGTCGCGGTGGTAGCTGAGCGCGTACTGGGGCTTGCTGAGCAGGTAGTTGGTAGGCTGGCTGACGTCGGTAGTGGCGCCGCTGGGGTTGCCGAGGGTTAGGTGCTCGGTAAGTGGCGTTACCGGGGCGGGGTCGTTGGTGGTGGAACAGGCGGCGGTCAGCAGCAGCAGGGACAGTATAGCTGGCAGTTGAGATTTATTCATTGCTAAGAAGTAGACCGGTAAGCTTGGTAAAAGCGGGTTCAGGGTGGGGCTAATTAACTGCAAAGAAACGCCACTTATCGGCATAAGTGGCGTTTCTTTGCGCTGCAGGGGGACGCTATTTAGCTTTGTGGGCGGCTTGCCTGAGGAGCAGGATTTACTCAGACGTTGGCCCCGGGTTGGGGCGCCCTCGGGCAATTATTCAAGCAGATGCTATACTTCCTGTTATTCGGCACGCTCCTGGTCGTGTTTGTTGTCTTTTTTCAGCAAGCCAAGCAGGCCAAGCGTCAGCGCAATACGACGCAACTGCGCCTTCTGCTGGTCGAAATCGAGCAGGCTGAAAGAGCCTTTAGCAGCTATATCTCGCCCGAGGCCGGCTACTTCGCCAACCATACACGCCAGGTGTGGCAGGCACAATATGAGGCGCTGGGCCAGAGCGTAGCGGCTTACCAGTACCAGAATAGTGAGCTGTCGGGGCTGGAGAAAAGCAGGGTCGGGAGCTTTCTGGACTACCACCAGCGAGGGGAAGCTATCCGGACAGACTTCAACCAGGCTTTCATTCCGCAGGAGTTGGCGCGCTATGATGCCCTGTTTAGCCAGGTGGAAGGTAGGAGCCTGGACGTGCAGCAGCGGACGGCTATCGTCAGTGATGAGGACAACAACCTGGTCGTGGCCGGGGCGGGTTCGGGGAAGACGACGACCATTGTGGGGAAGGTACAGTACGTGCTGGATCGGTACCGAATTGCGCCCGAGAGTATTCTGCTTATTTCGTTTACCAACCAGTCGGCGACGACGCTGGCCGAGCGCATTGGCATTGCGGGCATTCAACCCCGCACCTTCCACAAGTTCGGTAAGGACATTATCGGAACGGTGGAACGGCAGCAGCCGTCGCTCTATGATGAAAGCCAGCTCGACGGGTTTCTAACGGGGGCCCTGCAGGAGCTGATGCAGCAGCCGGCCTATACAGAGCTGCTGGTTGATTTCTTCCTGTACGAGCTAAAGCCGCGCAAGCCCGACGAGGAGTTCCGCCACCAGGGGGAATACATCCAGCACCTGCAGGACTTTAATTTCCGGTCGTACAAAACAGTGAGCCGGCAAAGCAACGGCAAAACCACCTACAAACGGGAGATAGTGAAGAGCGTGCAGGAATGTCAGATTGCTAATTTCCTGCTGCTACACAATGTCGAGTATCAGTACGAGGCACCTTACGAGTACCGCACGGCGACGGCTCAGCATGCGCAATGGAAGCCCGATTTTACGATTGTGCAGGATGGCCGGCGCATCTACCTGGAACATTTTGGGGTAGACCGGGCGGGGAATGTGCCGGCCTTCTTTGCCAAGGAAGGCCAGAGCGTGGCCGAGGCGCGCGCCCGCTACCAGGAGAAAATGGAATGGGCCCGGCAGACCAGTCGGGCCCACGGTACACTACTGCTGGAAACTTACAGTTATCAAGCACACGAAGATCCATTGCTCGGGTTTCTGCGCGAGCTGCTCGTGCAACACGGCATTCGGCTGCAGCCCAAAACCGCGGCCGAAACCTGGGCTATCATTTCGGCGGTGGCGGCGGACGAGGTCATTAGTTTCCAGACGCTGCTGCGCACGTTTATCAGCCACCTGAAATCGAGCAATTACTCTGTTGAACGGGTGCGGCAGATTAATGAGCGGGGCACCGATATCGTCCAGATGAAGCGCAACCGGCAGTTTTTGCAGGTGGTGGAGCCCCTATTTGAATGTTATGCCAGGGAGCTGGCGCGCCGGCAGGAAATAGATTTCAATGACCTTATCAACCGGGCCGCGGGCTACGTGCGAAGCGGGGAATACGACCGGCAATTCGACTATATCATTATCGATGAGTTTCAGGATATATCGCAAGGGCGCTACCAGCTTATTCGGGCGCTGACAGAGCGGCATCCGGCCACCAAGCTGTTCTGCGTGGGGGATGACTGGCAATCGATTTACCGTTTTGCGGGCAGTGACCTGTCGCTTTTCAAGAACTTCTCTGAGAAGTTCGGTTATAGCTTGCTGTCGAAGATTGAAACGACATACCGTTTTCACGAGCCCCTGATAAGCGACTCCAGCACCTTCATCACCCGAAACCCGAACCAGACGCCCAAGCAGCTGCGGAGTGGTAGTCCGGGCAAGAAGACGGCGTATCGAGTGGTGTACACTGCAGCGGGCCAGCAAGATGATACGAACGCGCTGCGCGAACTGCTGGATGAGTTGATTGCTACGGTTCCGGACCTGCACCAAAAGGAGCTCAAGCTGCTGGGGCGCTACTCGTTCGACCTGAAACGGCTGAAGAACACGACGCGCTCGTTTGCTATTGATGCCAACCACCGCACCGTGCAGTATCCATATATAGATGGCGCTGGTGAGCCCCAAACGTTGCATCTGCCCTTTCTGACAGTGCATAAATCGAAGGGCCTGGAGGCGAATATCATTATCGTACTGAACTGCAATTCCGGCCGACTGGGCTTTCCGTCGGAAATGGCGGACGATCCGGCGCTGAACTTGGTGCTGAGCGCGGCCGACCAGTTTGCGAACGGGGAAGAACGGCGGTTGTTTTACGTTGCGCTGACGCGGGCCAAAGAGCAGGTTTTTCTGGTGGCAGACCCTGCCTTTAGGTCGAAGTTTGTCCGGGAGCTGGAGGCAAAAAACGGCGGTGCACCGGGACAGCAACTGGGTCGGCAATGCCCGGAATGTCGAGCGGCTGAATTGGTAAAAAGGGAAGGAATAAGCGCTAAGGGTACTCCCTGGGCATTTTACGGTTGTCCGAATTTCGCTTACGGGTGCGATTATAAGGAATGGGTGAAGGCATCGGCGGTGAATACGCAACCGAAATAGGCAACATAAACTCAGGCCAGCAGCTATCAACTGGAGTAGCTGCGTAAGCACAACGCAGCTGCCTTTTGAGCTCAGCTCACCACCAGCAGGTCTTCGAGGCGGGTGGTGTAGGCGGGGCTGCGGTGTTCGGCGCGGCCTAGCCAGGGGGCGGCGGACTGGCCTGCGGCAGACGGTGGGGCTACGCTGGCGGCGGGGCGCACGGTGTTGCGGCCAAACTGGCGGTTTAAAGAATCGAGGCTGTGCATGAGCTGCCGGGCGCGGGCGTCGGATTCGGGGGTGGCGGCGGGCCGGCCGGTTGTCGGAGCGGCCGGGGCGAACAGGCTGAGCTGCTGGCCCTGACCGGGCGGTTCGAGGCCGTCGAGCACGACGCCGGCTTTGACGTAGCGGCGGCCGGGCTCGTAGAGTTTCTCCAGCATCCGGCGGGCGTAGGCCAGCAGGCAGAGCGTGTCGGCGGTGGGGCCGGCGGGCAGCGTGAGCGTGGCCGAACGGGTGTAGGGGGGCGGCACGCGGGTATCGTAGCGGTCCTGGCTGAGGAAGACGGTGAGAATGTGGGCCTGGTCGTGCTGGGCGCGGAGCTTCTCGGCGGCCCGGCTCAGGTAGGTGCTCACGGCCCCCCATAAGTCATCGAAGCAAGTCAGGCGCTGGCCAAAGGAGCGGGAGCAGCTGATGCTTTGGCGGGCCAGCGTGCCGTCTTCGGACGGATGCAGACCCTGGCAGGGCTGGCCGCGCAGCTCCTGGATGAGACGCCAGCCGACGACGCCACCGAGGTGCTGGCGGGCCCACCCCTCTCCTACCTGACTGAGTTGCCACGCCGTGCTGATGCCTTGGGCCTGGAGCTTGGCGGCATACTGGCGGCCTACGCCCCACACGTCGGCGGCGGGCAGGGCCCGCAGCGCCCGCTCACGGCGGGCTTCGGTATCGAGGCGCAGGATGCCCTGCAGCTCGGGGAATTTCTTGGCCAGGCGGTTGGCAACCTTGGCCAGCGTTTTGGTGGGTGCCAGCCCCACGCAGGTGGGAATGCCGGTGCAATCGAGCACGTCGCGGCGGATGGCGCGGGCGCGGGCGTTGAGCGGGCCGCACCAAGTGGTGAGGCCGTTGAGGTCGAGGAAGGCCTCGTCGATGCTGTAGACTTCGACGGCGGGCGCGTGCTCGGCCAGGCGGGCCATTACCCGGCGGGACATGTCGCCGTAGAGCGGGTAGTTGGAGCTCAGGGCCTGGCCCTGGTGGCGGGCCAGTAGCTCGCGCACCTGGAAGAAGGGCGCACCCATCACGATGCCGAGTTGCTTGGCCTCGGGGGAGCGGCTGACCACGTTGCCATCGTTGTTGCTGAGCACGACTACGGGCCGGCCGTCGAGGCGAGGCTGGAAAACCCGCTCGCAGGAGACGTAGAAGTTGTTGCCGTCGACGAGGCCGTACATTCTGTTTTGGGCTTTTAGCTGTTAGCTGATGGCTGTTAGCTCTCGTTCTGGATACTCTGCCGAGGAGCTAATGGGTATCCGCTTCCATTCTGGGCCGCTGGCCGGTAAGCTATCAGCTAACAGCTAATGGCTAACAGCTCCAAAGAGCCTAGTCGCGGCTGCGGATGAGGGCAGTGAGGCGGCCGGGAATGAGCTCGTGGACGACGTGGGTGACGACGCCCCAAATGCGCAGGTTATCGGGCTCGGTGATGGGGTAATCGGGGTAGGCCGGGTTTTCGGCCTGCAGCCACCAAGCGGTACCGCGGCGCACGAGGCGCTTGACGGTGCACTCGCCCTCGACTACAGCCACCACGATGTGGTTGTGGTCGGCTTCGAGGTGCTTGTCGACGGCCAGTAGGTCGCCGCTGTGGATTTCGGCCCCCTGCATGCTCTCGCCCGACACGCGCACTAAGTAGGTGGCCTCGGGGTGGCGGAAGAGCAGGCGGTTGAGGTCAAAAAGCTCTTCGAGCTCATCCGTGGCCGGCGAGGGAAAGCCGCAGGGCACGAGGCTGGCGAACAGCGGCAGCCAGAGCGTGGTGGTGGGCGTGCCCACATCGATGAGTTCAACAGTAGTCATGGCAGGAAACTGGCTAAGCCAGCTTTGCAATACTACTAATTTATTTAGTATAATTGGGCGTCTTTAATGCCCTGACCAAAATCCAGCTTGTGATATTTACCGCTACGTGGTGATGAGCGGGCATTTTACGAAGGGCAACTCCCCTATCCTACCGGGCGAAAGGTGGGCTAAAATAAATAGCAAAAACACTATGCCTTACTATTTGCCGGACGCGGAATCGTTAGAGGAAATCTTTGGGGAGTATATGAACCGGGGGCTGCGGTTTGACTTGACACCAGTGAAGCAATTTGGCTGCTACGGGCTGCGGGTGCGCTTGGGCCTGCCAAGCAATGTGGCCCCATTATTTGGGTTGTGGCCAGACAAGATGGAAACGCCGGAACAGGCACAGCAGTGGCTGGAAGAGGTGCGCGATACGCAGCTGCCGGAGTTTTATCGGCTGCGGTGAGGGCTATTGTTGCCCGGTACCCTGAGTCTTGATTTCCCGCATTCTGGAACAGCGTAGATGGCTTCTAGTATGGGTCGGCGAAGTTGTCGGCGGCTTCCTTGGTGATTTGCTGATTCAGGTGACTTATTCGGTTGAGGGCATGGCGTTGGTAGTCCATTAGCTCGAAGGTTTGCGTGGGCTGGCGCTTGATGGTTTCGAGGACTTGCTCCCACACTGCCTTATCGGCTTCAAAGACGGGAATCCAGCTGCTGCCGGCGGTGCGAGATGAAGGAATAAGACTGAGATGCTGGAACAGCTGGTCGGGATTTTCGGGGTAGGCTTGAAAAATCAGTTCTAGCGTGGGCATGAGTTGGTCGGACAGGCTTTCGCGGACAGCCTTGACCAGCAGCTTTGTTACCTCTACGTCGGGCTTGGATTCGATGGTCCGTTTGATGAAATCAATCATTCGGAGTTTTTCTTCCTGGCCCGCTCCTTCTGGGAATATGGTTTTCACTAGTCTGCTTCGGGACAGTAGGCGAGTTTGTTGAGCTGAAGCCGATAAGAGCTCGCTAATTTGTTCTTCATAGCTGTCATCCTGCCAAAGAAAAGTGAGAGGACGCCGCTCGTAATAACGGTAGCTATTTGCGGGGTCGTTTTCAAAATTGAATACCTCAAGTAAAAAGCCAGGCTCACGGCGGACAAGTACAGCTAGTTCTTCGCACCCCCAATCATACTGACTTTCCTTGCTGTTCCACCACTGATAATAGCGCTTAAGAAGAGGAAGCTGCTGGTCGGTGAAATGATGCCCGAACCGCTCGATAACTGCGTAGCAGATATGTACTTTTGGGTTACGCACGGCCGTCTCTAAGCTGATGGCTAGTAGGTCAGGGTATAGTGTTGGAGCAATGGATTCGAAATGGGTTAGGTCGTAGAAGTTGAAATGTTCGATTCCGCTTTGGTGAACGTGCATCAGTTCTTCGAGCCAGTGAGGGGCAACTTGGTTGGGGGGAAGATGCTTGAGAAATAATAACTGCCAAGTCTCTTTCGCCCGGTACTCTGCTTGCGTAATAAGCGAATAGCTGGCTTTGGGATTGGGCTGCTGAGCTAAGGCCCGAATCGTTTTCCAAGGAGTTAAACCAGTCGAATTTCCCTGTTCGTGCAGGTAGCTGACTACTCTGCTGGCAATGATGGGGGCACGCTCAATTAGCTCGTGCAGGAGTTCGGCAATTGAGTTGTTGATTTGGCTAATTTCTGGGGGATGGTGAGCCGGTAAGGCCGCCAGTTGCTCGTGCAACTGGAAGTATTGGTCGAACAGGCGCGTATAAGGTGGGTAAGTTTTGTACTGTAGTGCCTGGGTAAGCGTGCGGATGTGAGCGGAGAGCTTTTCTCCATTGTAGATGATATCAATTTTGCGCTCGGAATGCCTTCTGTAGGGTTGGTCGTAGGTCAGGGCTTTGTAGAGGCGGAATAGCTCGGAGTTGAATTGCTGACGGAGTAGGGTAAGGCCGGGGTGGGAAATGCGGCCTTCGAGCCAATTGCTGTAGTGGTTGACGAGGCGACAGTGGGCGAAGCTAGTGGAGTCGAAGTTGGTGGAGAGGAAAGGGATGAGGCGGTCGGCATCCCACTTGCGCCACTTGTTGGTGCTGGCTTCGTTGTGCCGCTGCTTGAGGTAGGTGCTGATGCCTTCGACTACTAAATTAGGGTGCTCGGGGCAAAGGCTGAATAGCAGCTGCCAGAGAGAATCTCGCCACACTTCGAGGGCTTTGCCCTTTTTGGGCAGTTCGTCGTTAGATATGATGATGGCGTTGGGCTTGTGACTCGGCCGCGTACCGTGTACTACCGTAGCCAGGGACGGGGGCACTATATGGCTGATTAGCCACTGGTAGAAGGCAGCGCATAGGGCAGAACGGGCCCCGATAGATAGTACCTTGACTACTGCCTCCTGCACATAGAGGCCCTGATGCCGGTACTGGTGGGCGTCAAAACTCGCAATGGAGCGGAGAAATTCCAGGCCTTTGAGAAAGTGGTCGGGGTGCTTGGCTAGGAACTCGATGAAGAGGCGAAGCGCATCGGACAGCTCGGGGGTTGCGTTCTCGCAAATGCGTTTGAGAACCGTGTAGAGTGGGTTTTCCCGTAGGTAGGCGTGGTTTTGACGCTCGGGGACGGGGTAGTTGCCCGCCTCGAAAACGGGCCAGGGCTGGGCACTCAACTGAGCGGCGGCTTCGGGTAGCACCTGACTGGTGAGAAAGGGCCAGAATACCTGGTAGAAGTTCCAACGGTTTTCGGCGGATAGGTCGGGTTGGGCCAGCCACTGCTTTACCGGCTGCTGAATCCGGGGGCGGATGGTATCGATGCCGAAGTCGTTAATGCAACCGTAGAGTGTATCGCGGATACGGTTGTGCTGCTGAGGAAAGAAGTGGGTCAGCAGTTTTGCGTAGGATAGCGTGGCCGGCTCGGATAGGAAGATGCGGTAGAAGACGAAACTGCCGAGAATCTGGTCGGCGGCTTTAACGATGCGGCCCTCGTGTAAATCGACTAGCTCGGCTTCGTGCAGGGTGTACACGGCCTGCCAGAACTGCTCATGGGAGATGCCAAAGGCGGCTTCTACTGACTGGGCCAGCTCGGCGTAGTCGTCGTGTACTACGCGGAAGAAATGGACCAGGGCCAGTACCGGGCCGAGCAGACGATTTTGGTGGGTCGCCAGCTCGTCGAGGATGGGTCCGAAGTAGCCGGCGTAGATATCGTGGATGTTGTGCAGGCGGTAGATACTTTGAGTTTCGCGGGCAGCCGTGGCCGCCATGATGGCCAGGCGGGGGTGACCGTTGCTTAGCTGCAGGATGCGTTGCACATAATCGCCGTTGCGGATGGTGTAGGGCTCGGCGGCTATCAGGGCCTGGATGGCTTCGTCGGCTAGGGGCTGGACTTCGAGCGTGTGGTAGGGCGTTTTGTTCGCGGCCTTGGCGACACTGTTGCGGGCGTAGTCGCGGACGGTAGCGATGATTTTGAGGGTACCGGCGGGACGCGCTAGCTGTTCGGCTAGTAGTGTGTCGAAGTAAGGGCCGACGCGGTTAGCATCGTCGGCCACTACCACTAGCTGCTGGCCGGGGCGAAGGGCGAGTTGCAGCTCTTGGATGAAGTCGGGAGACTTTTTATCGAAAACGAAATAGAGCTGGCGCTGTTCGGGCAACTGGGCGCAATAGGCCTGCGCGACGGTGAGTACGAGCTGGGTTTTGCCGACGCCAGCGGGGCCCGTAACCAGCACTAAATCGGAGCTGGTGAGCTTGGTGAGTAAATCGGCCTGCTCAGTGTCGCGGCCGAACAGGGTTTGGGTGAAGTGAGTGGTACCAACCTGGCGCTCGTGGATGCTGATAAAGTCGGGGGCATGGATTAGCTGGCCGCTGCCGAGGTCGAGGTTAATTAGCTCGGCTGCTAACGATGGGTAGTCCAGGATGTAATGGGCCAACTCGTCGACGCCAATAAGCTCCAGCTGGTAGCCGGCTAGGCGGGCCAGCTCGTGAAGCGTGGCATCGGTTTTGGGGGAGCAGCGGCGGTTGAAGACCAGGCAAATGCGCTCGACTTGTGCAGCGGTGATGGTGGCTTTGGTGCGGTTGATACAGTCCTCCAGGTCCTTGCGGAGTTTGGCGGGCAGGTCTTTGTCGGCGGTGGTGTAGGCTAAGAAGATGTAACGGTCGTCGGGAAGCCGGCACCAGGAATCGGGGACGCCGGTGCGGTCTTTATCAGCCCCAACCATGGTGCCCCACGACTGGATGCGCCAGCTGCGGAAGCTGGCTAAGTAGGCGTCGCCGAGCTTTTGAAAGTTGGCAGGGCTGAGAGTGGACAGTTCGGCTTCGATGCGGGCCAGTTTGGACATAGTGTGAGGCTGCTGACGCACTCCGCCCCTGCTCTGGCGGTTTAGTTGGAACTGAGGCGAGGGTTATGGGAGATGATGAATTGACAAATGTGTCAGAAAGATTAGGCCTATAATAATCCATTCATTTGCAACTGGATCTGAGTTGACTCCTTCTTGTTATCATACTTTATTAAGAGTTCATCCTCAAATCCAAATACTTTGAGTACAATTTTGATTCTATCGAATTTTCCCACATTATCTATATTTGATTCTATGAAATAGGAATCGTTAATCTTGACAGGTTGTCGCAAATTGTCTGCGTTAGGATCTTTACTTAATTTTATTTTAGCTGAAATTTCAGGCGCAAAAAAAGTTCCTGGCTGTAATTCGAACAACCGTTTAATCACCTCGATGTAAAGCTTAGAGACTTGAGTAACATTTAATTTTTCATCAAAGAAAATGGCATATTCAAGTTTTTTATTCTTAGGCTCTTCAGCATCAAAAATGTTTATTTCACCGTTATCATCATCTGAATCTATCTTAACCTGAGGTAATGCCCATACTTTCAAAAATCTATTGCTGATTGTGTCACAACGTTCATGTATTTCTTTCTTTCCCCAGGCCTTATAATCCTTCAAATCACGATTTAACCACAACCTACTGAATTTGTAACCTTGCTCTTTACCTTCAAAGTTCATTTCCCTCTTTTCTATAAATGTCTTATTTCCTAATTTCCCATTATTACCTGACAAAGTAAGATTACCGATTGTATTCAAAAGACTTTCTTTTATAAAAGAATATTCAATTGAACCTAAAATTGATTTCCATTTTGATTCTGGATTTTGGGGAAATATATGCTCAACAGTCAACGATGAATCTTCAACTGAAATATATTCCTTATTATTATAATTTTCTAGCTTTTCAAATAAGTATGTTCTATTTTTTGTCTTAATATTGTATAAATCTTTTTCCTTTAAAGCATTAACAACTTCTATATCTTTTGGAAATCTTTGATTCCCCGATCTTTGAAGTAATGATTTTTGGAATGATATTAAATAATTTTCCTTATCAATCTTATCATATAAAGTCATAAATATCTTATTCAAAGCATTAGTCGTAAGGCCTAATAAAAAACGCCTAAACACGAAAGACTGAATTGTTAACAATAATGATACAAAAGAATCTTTATCAATTACGCCCTGTGAATAGTCTTCATATACTTTCATTAAAAAGGGATAGGCTACATTTATTTCTAATCTATTTATGTATTCGAGCTGTATTCTTATATCATTGTCAGCTTCATGTTTAGGGTTATTTAATTTATTATAATACTTAACAAGGGACCTTAATTCTATTAGGGTCTCTTCCAAGTATTCAATAGTACCTGTAGGAAATTTATTTTTGAATTTTAAATAAACATCCCCTTTATTAGGTATCTCTTTATTCTTAAGAGTCAAATAATCTCTGATAAATTCCGAAACCTTACTACTATTTGTTTTTTCATCCTTGGCATTATATTCTATAACATCCCAATATTTCTTATACACCTTATCTTGATCTACTCTATTTAGCCCCATTAATATATAATTTCTAATTAAATCAGCTTGCGAAAGTTCTAACCCAGTAGAATTGAGGCTTTCAAAAATTCGCTGAGGGTTATCTTTTTGTCTATCTAACGAAATATCTATAAATATAAGCTTAGATAGCCCCTTTTGAATTATTTCAAAATTCAAATTATCAATTGTTGACTTAAAGTATATGAAGTTATCAACTAGTCTAGAATAACCTTTAAACTCGACATCATCACTGTACCCTAAAATATATTTTAAGGCCGCCTGATTATTATCGGTAGGCTTTAGTTTTAGCTTCTCTTCATCTGGAGCATATTCATTTATCAAATATGTTTTGTATATCCTATTCGCCAATTTATCATTTCCTATACTTTTAGCATATGAATACATTGCTACATAAATCAATGTAATTGTTGTAAGTCTTTGTTGTCCATCTATTATCGTTAATTCTGTAAGACCTGATGCAACATAAACATCGTCGTGAACATATACAATGCTACCGATAAAATGCGCGCTAATTTTATCACTGCCACCCGCTTCTAAAATATCGAGTAGTAATTGCTTACATTGTACTAGAGACCAATCATAATTTCTTTGATAAACAGGTATCGTAAATGTAGTTTCATTGGTCGCTAGAAACTTGTCAATTTTGGTTTCGTTGGCTTTCATAATCCTTCTGAATGGTGAAACAAATAAAAAACTAAATTCTAGCTGCCACTATTTGTACGCTGGTCAGTATAAAGTTTAGCAGCAGTAAGATTGAACTGCACGTCGATGGCGGTGTCGGAGAGGCGGATTTCGTAGCGACGCTCGGTGGGGCCGTAGACGTTGACGATTTGGTGGCCAGCGCTGAAGGAATGGTCGGTGAGGTAGTCGGCACGGCCAAAGAGGGCGCGTTCGACGTCGTCGGCGTGGTAGTTGAGCAGTTGGCCGCCCTGAGCCGGGACGTGGGTTTCGGCCAGGCTCAATAGCATGTTTAGCTCGGTTAGGGCGTCGTGGTTGCGGGTTTTTTCGTCGGGGACGAGGACAACCAGACGGTCCTTAGCGCGGCTGATGGCGACGTTGAGGATGTATTGGCGTTCGAGCATGGGGATGCCCCGGCGGCGGGCGACGGTGGCGATGTACTCGGGGGGGCTGAAAAGGGCAAAGACTAGGTCGCACTCGTCGCCCTGGAATCCGTGGATGGTACCGACGTTTTCGTTGGGGTCGATGACTTCGGCGGGCAGCTGCATCTGCTTGAGGATTTCGCGCACCAGTGCGGCCTGTGCGGTGTAAGGCGAAATGACGCCGATGCGGAAGGGGCGCTCGGGGGTGGGCAGCGGGTTGAGGTGGTGGGCGACGTGGCGGACGATTTCGGCGGCGAGAATACCGCTGTAAGGATGGTACTGGCTGCCCTGCTGCAGGCGGCGGGCTTGCAGGATGCTTTCGCCGGGCTGGACGGGGAAACGGATGATGGTGACGTCGGCGAGGGTGAGCTTGCCGAAAGTGGCATCTTGGCGGCCCTGAAAAAGCATGCCAGGCTGATTGGACACTGGAATAGTGCCGGTTAGGGGCCGGGCATGCTGGAGCAGGCCCTTATATGTATAGTGGCTGAAGAGGGCCCCGAGTGGGGGCGTGGCGCGGTACTGGGTTTCGAGGGGCACTACCTCGTACTGGTGGGGCTCGGTGCGGCGGGTCTGGAAGTCGTTGAGCTGAACGAGGGAGTAGATGTTTTCTTCGGCCAGCTGCGGGGCCAGCACGACGGGGGGAATCTGGAGCGGGTCGCCGCCGATGATGAACTCGCGGCAGCGGCTGGCGCACTGGTAGATGACGTTGAGGGTCGCCACGAGAGGAATCATGGATGCCTCGTCGAGAATGATGTAGTCCCAATGCGCGGCGGCCAGCTTTTGGGGGGGCAGGGTACCGTAGGTAGCATAGGGAAAGCGGGCCACGGTGGTGATGACCGTGCACCGGTCGAGGGCATCGAGGTCGGCTACCTGCGGTCCTTGAACGAGATTGGGAATCAGGTCGAGGTCGGGGTCGGCGGTGGTGCCGTAGCGCACGAGCCAGTCGGGGGCGACTTTAACGCGGGGGTTCTGGCGGCTGGGTTCGAGCAGGCGCCGGGTGAGCACGTCGGCGGCTTTATTAGTGGGCGTGAGCACCAGGATGCGGGCGTCGCTGTCGCGGGCGTACATGAGGCGGCGGATTTCCTTGTCGGCTAGGTGCTGGGTTTTACCGGTGCCGGGGGGGCCAAAGATGAACCGGATTTGGGGGGGCGCGGGCAGGTCGGCTTTGAGGTCTTTATCGGGGGCAAAGTCGTGGCGGGTGCCGAGCTCGTTGAAGTGGCGGCGGAGTTCCTCAGCAAGGAAGGCGGGTGACTGCACGCGGATGGTGAAGCGACGCACCTGGTCCAGGTCGATGCCAGCATCAGTGAGGGCCGTGGTTTTGGCCAGCTTGACACGGAGCGTGAAGTCTTTGACGCTGGCCACGTCGATGAGGATGCTTTTGGTGGTGCCGTTGAGCAGGGTGAGCTCCAACTCCAGGTTGGGCCGGTCTTCGATGTTGCGGGGAATGTAGGTGGCCGGCTCGCGGAGAATCAGGGTGCGGTGCTGGCGGTCGACGGGGTCGAGCTGGCCCTTACCGAAGGTGATTTTTAGCTCGGTGGTGGCTTGGTGCTGCTCGCCGCTGAGCAGGGATTCCAGCTCCAGGGCTTTCTGACACCACTCGTAGCAGTAGCGGGGCAGCGTATCGAGGGCCTGCTCCAACTCGGTGCGGCGGAGAATAGCTTCGGTGCGCTCTTCGGCCAGCTGCTGCTCGCGGGCGTGGACCTTGGCGTCGCGGATAGCGGCGGCGGCAGTTGGGTCGTCGTCGGGTTGCTCCTCTCCTGCTGACTCGGACGTGGGCTGCTGATTTTTTTGCAGGGCTTCGAGGCGGGCGGTTTCCTGACGGGCGCGGATTTCGCGGGCGGCATCGAAGGACTTGCGGCGCTGCTCGAGGTAGCTATCGGGCGTGGGCGCGACGGGCGTGGGGGGCGGCGGAACGTCGTCGATACCGGTGATGGATGGGTTTAAGTGCAGCCCGGGGCTGGTGCCTGGCGTTGGAGTAGGTGGCTGGACAGCGGGGCGTAGGGCTTGTAGGACGTCGTCGATGGAGCCGCCACGAGCCAGGTGCTGGGTTAGCAGGTCGAAGGCCTGCTGCTGGCGGGGGTCGGTGAAGGTTTGGCCGGTGCGAAGACCGATGGCAGCAAGCAATTCACTGGCAGCGGTGCTGCTGTCGTTGTAGCTGGGATGCAGGTGAAGGTTTTGGGTGCGTAGCTGCTCGACCGTGTAGCACTGGCCGTCGGCAGCAAACAGCCAAGGGTAATCGATAAGGTTATCAACCAGTGTAGAGGTTACGGGCTTGACGTGCCGGGTATAACGGTTCCAGAAGTAGCTGTGCGTACTGGAAAGAATATCAGCCTTACGATTGACAGATTCTACTAGAAAATCGAATAGGTTGACTGACCAGGCCAGGGATTGGGGGGTGCA
Source organism: Hymenobacter aerophilus DSM 13606 (assembly GCF_000382225.1). Taxonomy (GTDB): domain Bacteria; phylum Bacteroidota; class Bacteroidia; order Cytophagales; family Hymenobacteraceae; genus Hymenobacter; species Hymenobacter aerophilus. Next base: position 31,796 of record NZ_KB907823.1, on the reverse strand, counting down.
TATTAGGTCTGGCAGTTTTTCGAGCTGATAGTCGATGACTTCTTCATCGGAGACGCTCCGGTGACCGGTTTCTTCATACCGATACTCCTGGGTAGCCCACGGGACGTCGGAGCCAGTGGTAACAACCTGCTTGATGCGGGGAGAATCAGAAATGCCAATAGACAGCCAGAGCTGGTACACCTGGTCGCCGTACTCCGCCTCAAGCGGGGCATATAGCGAGCGGTCGAGAAACGGCACTTTGGCGGTGGTGCCCAAAAATACGGTTAGCGTGTCGCTGGGTAGGTAGCAGCGGCCAGGGCGGTGCCAGCGGGCGAGGCCCGTGTAGTGTTCGGCAAGTAGGCAAGGCACTTTGGCCAGGGCTTTACAGAGCCGTTCGCGCCGGCTCTTGTCGGGAGCGGTCTGAATGAAGCACTCCACGATGGTACGGCAGTGGGCCAAATGTTCCTGGTCGGATACGCTGGCGAGGTTGTCGGACTTGTAGCGGGGCAGAATCTGGCCCTCGATAACGGCCAGCAAATCGGGAGCACCGAGGCCGATAAGGGAGATAAAGCTAGCCAGGGATGCATCGTTGGCCAGGGTTGGGTGCAGCACCTTTACGCCGGGAACTGGGGTGACGGCGGGCAGGAAAACCTGGAATGTGTTGTCGTCGTGCCAAGCCGATGCATGACTGGGGGCGCTATCGGAGCTGGTTGGTTCGAGTCGGAGAAACGGCTTGTTGCGCAAGGGCCGCTCGCCGGTAATAAGCAGGGAGCGACCGGGGCCGGTATCGAGAAAACGGTAGAAGGCGGCAAACCACTCGGTGGACTGCGCGGCGGCAAACCCGTGGTTGAACAAACGAACGAGCTTGGGGGCGGTAAACTGCTGGCGGGCCTGGCCACCGGGTAGCAGCGTCAGGACATAATCGACCAGCTCGGAGCGGCTTTTGTTGAGGCTGGCGAATACCCACGCGGCGGCGGGGTTATCGGTGAGCTGGGCCAGTTGCGGCTGGGCGAAAGTGAGCAGCAACTCTTCGGACTCGGACAGATAGGCATTGGCGGCCGTGACGTGGCCACCGGTGCTGGTGGGCAGCAGGCGTTGGGTGCGTAAGGCCTTGGTTACGGCTATAAACAGAGGCAGAAACGATACGCCGCTACGCTTAGAGGCGGATTCGAGCGGGGCCCGGTCGAGGGGCAACAGCCGAAGCAAGCTGTCGGTAAGCAGGGAGCTTGGGCGGGGAGTATCTTCCAGAGAATTCTGCTGCGCGGGGAACGGGGGCAGGTCGCGGAAGACGGGTAAGGCAGCCGCCAGCAAGTCGGCAACCTGATCGATTAGGACTTTATTCCAGGGGTCGGAGCCCCGGAGCAGTTCGCGGCTGTCGCCGAGCGACCAAGGGGCCTGCACGATGAAGCGCAAGTCGTGGGCTTCCTTGGTGCTGAAGTAGCAGAACACTTCGAACAGCTGGTCGGCGTCGAGGGTGCCGTTGGGGCGGATGGCAAAAGCTAGCTCCGTTTTGAGGTCGGGCCGGCCCTTAGGAGCCTGGCTAACGAGTAGGAAGCGGAACGTAGTAGACTTAATGCCTGATTCGGTAGCAAGTGAGCCAGTAACTTCCTGTAGCAGGCTGGTGAGCTGCACGGTGGCACCAGGCAACTCAACGGGAACCTGGGTCAGGGGCTCGTCTTCGCGTAGGTAGGTACCGCGGGAAGTAGGTTTCTGGTCGGGGACGTGGCTGGGCTGATCGTACACCTGCCAGGCGATGCCCCGAAGGTTAGGCAGAAACAGTAGCGGGTAACGTAGGCCAGCCAGAGCGGCGGCAATATCGTGGTAGGCTTTCGTGGTCCAGTTTTGGTCGCCTTTGTTGAAAGGAATCCAGAACATAGTCGGATGCAGGGTGGCATCCCACGGGAAATGCGGCTTGGCTTGCTCGTTGCGGAGCAGGTTGGGGACGATCAGGTCGCTGATGGAAAATGCGAACTGCTGGTCGTAAATGTGGGGCGTGTTGGTGAAGATGAAAACCGACTTGAAGCCGGTGCCGAACTTGCCGATGGTGTTGCCCTGCTGGGGCTGCTGGTCGGGGTTTTCGGACTTTGAGCCGTGACCAATACTGGTAATGGCGTTGACGTGGCCGGGCCGGGCAGCACGGTTGGTGGTAGCCAGGTCGGGGTCGGTAATGGTGAAGGGGGCGCCTTGGTTACGGATGGCGTCGTGATAGAAGGCCAGGCCGTCGGGGTAGAGGGCGAAGCAGGCTTCGAGGGCCTGGGCGTCGTTCGCGTTCTGGAGCAGCTCGTAGAGAAAGTGGGTATCGTTCTGGTGGCGGTGCGACACCATGCGCTTGACGCCGGCAAAATCAGGGTGGTTGAGGAAGGCGGCTTGCTCGCGGCGTTGCTGCGTCAGCTTCTCGAATAGAGCGACGTGGGGCATAGTTGCAAAAAAAATTAGGATACGAACAGGTTAGCAGATAAGGCACTAGCAAAGGCGTATATCCGGCACTACAAGGAGCAATTTGCACGGCCAAATTGATTATTGCAACTTAGGGCGGGGCTTATTAGGCCCGGACTTGAAACTACTTGCTTTATGGAATCGACTACTGCCCCTACCCTACTTGAGAATGAGGCGACGCGCCTAGATGGCCAGAGCCTGGACGTGGCTGCGGAGAAGCTGGCCCAATTGAAACAGCTAATGCCCGAGGTGTTTGCTGAGGGCAAGCTTGACGTGGATAAGCTGCGGCTCGTACTGGGTGAGGATGTGTATGTAGGTGAGGAGCGGTACGGGCTGAACTGGCCGGGTAAGGCGGAAGCCTACAAAGAGATTCAGAAGCGGACCACAGCGACGCTGGTGCCCGACCGAGAGGGCAGCGTGGACTTTGACACAGCTGAAAATGTGTTTATCGAGGGGGAGAATCTGGAAGTGCTCCGAGTGCTGCAGAAGTCGTATTTCGGGAAGGTGAAGATGATTTACATAGACCCACCCTATAATACTGGTAATGACTCATTTGTATATCCTGATGACTACACTGAGCGGCGGGAAGAATTTGAGAAGCGAGCGGGCTTAGTGGACCAGGAGGGGTATATCAATAAGCAGGACTTATGGCGTAGTAATAGCAAGGAAAATGGCCAATACCATTCTGTTTGGCTGAGTATGATGCTTCCCCGCTTGTTTCTTTCCCGGAATTTACTTTGTGAGGATGGCGTAATTTTCGTATCAATTGATGACAACGAAGTGTTCAATTTAAAGCTGTTAATGGATGAAATTTTCGGTCAAGAAAATTTTTACTGTTGCTTTGTTTGGCAACGACGTAGCGGAGCAATGGATAGCGTAGATAACGTTAGCACTGACCACGAGTATGTACTGTGTTATGGCAAAAGCAAAACTAAGTTAAAAGGGCTTGAGCGCACATTCGACCGATATACAAATCCAGATGATGATTCTCGGGGCCCTTGGATTGCAGATAACTTAAGTGCTGGCAAAGCAGGTGGTGATACTCTCTACCCTATCAAAGACCCTCTAACCGGCATCGAGTACATGCCGCCAAAGGGCCGTTACTGGCCCTACAATCGGCGAACGATGCAGCAGAAAATTGATGAGGGTAGGGTAATTTTCCCTAAGAAAGGGAAGGATGGTTCTCCTCTTCTTAAGCGCTTTCAGAATGAGGCCAAGTTTTCGACCGTTCCAGTATCCACTTGGATGCGCAATGAATCAGCAAAAGGGGTAGGCAACTCACTTCGTGCTGGCTTTAACACGGAGGGCACGAAACAGCTTCAAGAGCTATTTGGAGATAAAGTATTTTCTCATCCTAAGCCAACTGTACTAATAAAGTCCTTTGCTTCACAATGCTTGGGTACAGATGACATTGTTATGGATTTCTTTGCTGGCTCCGCTAGTACGGCTCAGGCTATCATTGAACTTAACCAAGAGTCTGGTGGAAACAGAAAGTTTATTTGTATCCAGATGCCTGAAAGCATTGAAACAGATGCACCAGCCTACTCAAAGGGGTACCGCAAGATCTCCGAAATTTCACGGGATAGAATTCGTAAGGTCTTGAATAAGCACACTCAGAATAACCAAATCAACTTCGCAGCACCAGGAATAAAAGGGTTTAAGTCATTCATACTTGAGTCATCAAACTTCAAAATATGGCGTGAAGATGCTTCGGCAAAGTCAATGAGTGACCAATTAAATCTATTTCAAAACCAATTTTCTAACACTGAAATAGATAAAGAGAGTGTTGTTTATGAATTAATGCTTAAACATGGTCTTTTGCTCTCAGCTGCTATTGAATATAGGGATGGTGTTTATTATGTTGATAATAATCGAATATGCATTATCCTAGAAAAAATCAGCAGCGAAAAACTAGCTAAAGTGGCAGAAAAACAACCCAAACGAGTTGTGATTCAAGAAAGCATTTTTGGCATTTCTGACCATGCCCTTACAAATGTTGCATTGGAACTTGAAGAGGCTAACATAAGCTTCGAACTTATTTAACCTATACTTGCAATGGATGATAACTTTTGGAAAGATGCCTATAGCGCATCTTGGAAGCAAGCGAGTGAGAAGGAGAATTGGATAAAGGCCACAATTGAAAAAGAAACTGGCTTAGCAGTTGAAGTTATTGGGCTCGGTGCAGGTTCAACTGACTATATATCGGGAAGTGCGGCTTTAAATGATAAAGAAAAAGGAGGTGCAGACCTCTACTTGCCGGAGCGAGACATATATGTGGAAGTAACAGGCCCAAACATCAATGTATCGGCCGATGATGATTTATGGATTAGACCTGATAAGGCAGAAAACGCATTCAACAAGATTGCATCGGAGATTGGAAAAATGCATGTAGTTGTGCATTTAGCCACGATAAAGCCAACTGGCGATAAGCTTGCCCGGGTTATATTAATGACCGCTAAGCTTCAAGAAGACATAAGAAATAGCAAAATACCTCTCATTACGCCACGGATAAGGGGGAATCAAGAGCGCTATTATTCTATCCCTGCTAATTATGTGCTTGTTAGGCCATATGAAAAATTTATTAATTTTTTGAAGTCTATTCCGTCTGTATAATGAAATTACAATTTGACAGTTCACAGAACTATCAGCTTGAGGCAGTGCAAGCAGTAATTGATGCGTTTGAAGGGCAGCCACTGGGTGAGGGAGGCTTTGGCACGTCGTTCAGACAAGAAGGGAGCTCATTGGAATTTACTGAGCGCGGGATTGGCAACAAGCTTGTCCTTAACGCGGAGCAATTATTAGAAAACATTCAGAAAGTGCAGGTACGGTACGGTCTGGGTCGGTCAACAGAGTTAGCGCATACCACGGTTGCTAGGGATAGTAAATCAGCATCGGTGGATCTAAATCTGACTGTAGAAATGGAGACAGGCACTGGCAAGACTTATACCTATTTGCGCACGATATATGAGTTGCACCGACAGTATGGTTTTCGCAAGTTTGTAATTGTCGTACCAAGCATAGCCATTCGCGAGGGCGCACTGAAAAATCTGGAAGTGACCCACGAGCATTTCCAGACGCTGTATGGACACGTGCCCATTAACTTTAGCGTTTATGACAGTGCCCGATTAGGCGCGTTACGCAACTATGCAACCAGCGATGCGCTACAAGTACTGGTAATGAATATTGACGCTTTCACGAAGGACGCCAACGTAATCAACACAAAACGCGAGAGTGGGGTCAAGCCGATTGAGTACATTCAAGGAGTGCGTCCGATAGTGATAGTGGATGAGCCGCAGAATATGGAGACAGATGTACGGCGGGCGGCACTAGCCAACTTACACCCACTTTGTCTTTTGCGTTACTCAGCAACGCACCGTCATTTGTATAACTTGGTTTATAGCCTAAACCCCGTGCAGGCCTATGACCAGGGCTTAGTGAAGCAAATTGTTGTTGATGGCATAACAGGCGGGGCAAATTACAATGCAGCATTTGCAGAGTTGCGCTCGGTAGTGCATGGCAAGCGAGCATTGGGAGCCAAGATTTCGTTCTTCCAAAATGGGAAAACAGGAGTTTCCAAAGTGGAGAAGACAGTGAAGCTAGGCGATGACCTATTTGACTTGTCGGGGGGGCGCGATGCCTACAAAAATGGATTTATTCTGGAGAGCATCAATGCTGCGGATGGGCTTGTAGAATTCAGCGGGGGCTTGATACTGCGCGAGGGAGAATCGAAAGGGGGCCAGACTGAGGACGTGATGAAGTTTCAGGTGGAGCAGACGGTTCTGCACCACTTCCGGCGGGTGAAGCAGCTGCAGCCCCGAGGCATTAAGGTGCTGTCGTTGTTTTTTATTGATCGGGTAGCCAACTACCGCGGTAAGGACACCGAGGGAAACCCAATGCTGGGCAAGCTGGGCATATGGTTTGAGGATGCTTTCCGGGCCCTCGCTGCCAAGTCCGAGTATGAGGATCTGATACCTTATGAGGCCGGCCAGGTGCACGCCGGTTATTTCTCGCAGGATAAGAAAGGTCTGAAGGATACCAACGGCTCGACAAAGGTTGACGATGACACCTACAATCTGATCATGAAGGATAAGGAGCGGCTGCTGGGCCGCTCGGAACCGGTGCAGTTTATCTTCTCCCACTCGGCCCTGCGCGAAGGGTGGGATAACCCGAATGTGTTTCAGATTTGCACATTAAATGAGGCCAAGACCACACTGCGCAAGCGCCAGGAAATTGGACGCGGGCTACGATTGCCAGTAAATGCCATGGGGCAGCGGGTATTAGATAAAGGTTTGAATGTACTGACGGTAATAGCTAACGAGAGCTATGAAAGCTTTGCGAAGGCGCTGCAGCAGGAGATTGAGGATGAAACGAGCGTATCGTTTGAAGGACGGATCAAGAACGCGCGTGACGTGGCTATGGTACAACGCACGAAACAGCTGACAGAAGAGAACTGTCCGCTGTTTTTTGAAATATGGGATAGAATCAAACACAAGACGCGTTACCGGGTAAATTACTCCTCGGCAGACCTGATCAGATTAGCAGTAGAGGAACTGGCAGATGTTAGGCGGGTGCCAGTGACTGTGCGTCCTAAGTTGCTGAGTGAAGTGGCCCGGTTGGGCATAAGCCAGCAAGATGGTGTAACGGCTACTCTAACTAATTCATCATCGGCCAAAACTGAAGCCGTGCGCTACCCAGTACCGGATGTATATGCCTACATTCAGCAGCGGGTAAACATCACCCGACGAACAATATTCGAGATTTTGAGTCAGTCGGGCCGAAATGGGGAGTTGGAAGTAAACCCGCAGCTATTTTTGGACAACGTGGTGGGTGTGGTTCAGCGGACGCTGAATAAGCTCCTAGTCGACGGGGTGATTTATGAACGCCTAGCCGGAGAGCAGTATGAGATGAAGCTGTTCGACAACGAGGAAATCCAGACGTTTCTGAGTAACCTATTTGCTGTGACGGAACATCCGGAGAAGACTTTGTACAATTACGTACCGGTGGATTCTGATACGGAGCGAAGCTTTGCTCGAGACCTGGAAGCAGATGAAGCGGTGAAGTTCTTCTTTAAGCTGCCTCGTGGCTTTAAGGTGCCGACGCCGATTGGCAACTACGTGCCCGACTGGGCGGTGGTGCTGGAAGCTGACAAGCGGGTGTACTTCGTAGCTGAAACCAAGTCTACGCTGGATGAGCAACTCCGTCGAGACGTGGAGAACCTGAAAATTAAGTGTGGACAGAAGCACTTCGCGTTGCTAACCAGCGAAGGAGTGAAATATAGTGTGGTAACGAATGTACGGGGGATGATAGGAATAGCGGAAGACATGATGACGGTAGCAGTTGGTCAATTACCTCCCATTCGAGGGAGTGTTGAGGCAGCTTAAGATATAGTAGGTTTCAATTTAATCGCCCCACAGCAAAAAACATGAACAACTTTTTTGAAATAGCAGGTTACCTCGCCAATCCGGCCCGTCAGGTTCTTATCGAAGTAGAGGTTCCTGCAGGTCAAATTTCATCATTTGAAGGGCAATATAAGGTCGATACCAAAGGGCACTCGCTACCTACTCCAGGACAAGGTCCATACTATCTACAGGAAAATAAATGGGGTGTTGAAAGAAGATTATACTACGTCGATAATGGAAATGCACCTGTCGATTTGGTTGCCGAAGTATATAATAACACACGCCCCGGATATATCACGATATTCAACCGCCGATGCGACCAAGGCAGGGAATTAATCAATCCGCTTTTTCAACATGGCTTTGTTTTAGGCTCGCCTCAGGATGAAGCAAGAAGAAGGGCCACTATTCCAGCGAGTGAAATTGCAGATTTCAACAGAGGATATTCTCGTTAGCAGATTTAATAGGGTGGGATGGTCCAGTGAAAATTGATAGCAAGCCAAGGTTGGTTGGTTGTCAGGTTCTGTTCGGATTTATGAGGCAAGCGGCAGCCGAGGGCGGCGGTCAAGATTGTGAGCACCCTGTGCTAATTAACAGTCTAGATTAGCTGCGGATAGGATAACTACCAACTGCACAATAGCAGGCGCGGAATTATTCAGGCGGCGGAGTTGGGACGGTAGCGGTCGGCGAGGCGGCGGTCTTCGGCGCGGTGGCGGCGGTCGATTTCCTTTTGGGCTTCGGGGCTGGGCTGCCAGTCGGGGCGGGGGTTGCGCTGGGTGAGTAGTTGCAGTTGGTGGCGTTGGTGCTCGGCTTCGGCAGGCGGGAGCAGGCCGCGTTTTTGGCGCTGGTTGATGAGGGTGAGCCGCTGGCGCAGGTGCTCGGCGTTGGGGTGGTCGGATGGGATACGGCGGCCGATGGCGGCTACCAACTGGGGGGCGGTTTGTTGGAGCTGGGTGAGGGTGGCGGTGGCCTCGCCGGCGGCCTGGGCTTTGCGGTCGAGGTGCTGGGTTTCGAGGTAGGTGGCTTTGCGCTGGAAGTACTCGGCCAGCAGGGCGTAGATGCGGGAAACGTCGAGCGAGGCGAAGAACTTGCTACCGCGGGTGCGGGCTTCTTTCAGGGCCAGGATGATATCCTTGACGCTCTCGTGGGTGTAGGTGTGGGTGAGCGTGTCGGCCAGCTCCAGGACATCGGCCGCGTCGGGCTTGTCGGGTACGCGCAGCGAGTCGAGGAAGGCGCGCAGGATAATGATGAGCAGCTTGACGAGCACGATTTCGCCGAGCTGGCGGCGTAGCTGAAACAGCTTGGGCGCGGCGGCGGCCTGGGCCATCGTGAGGCCCACCGACAGCTCGGCCAGCAGGGCGCGGGCCTCGGGGTTGGGCGTGGCGGCCAGTTCACGCATCGTACTTGGAGCGGAAGCCAGTGCGAGCAAAGAGTGCTCCGGGGCCGGTGGCATTGTTGGCGTGAGGGCCGGGGGCGAGTTTGAGGCGGTTATCGTGCGCATCGTTGAGCATGAATTGGGTGGCGGTGGCTTTCCAGTCGCGGCGGCGGGGCGGCTCGCCGTTTTTGCGCCAGTTGGTGACCTGGGCGTGGTAGAAGCGCAGGTCGGCTAGTTCGTAATCGGTGCCGGCGAAGGCGGCGGCAAAGTTCTCGTAGGTGGCCAGCGCGGACTCGGCGAAGGGGACTTCGGGGCGGTGGGGCCGGCCGCGTTTGGGGGGCGGGTTGGCATCGGCAGTCTGGGCTTGGGCGGCGTGCCGGATGGGGCTCGCTCCTACCCCTTTTTTCTTTGGCGCAACTTTCTTTTTTGAGGCTGGAGCCACGCTGTTTGGCGGCTTGGGCTCGTCGAGCAATTCCACACTTGAAAGCCCTTCGCCTTCGCCACCCTCCCACTTTTTTTTGGGTGCGCCACCGCCGTTTACTACTACACTGTTTAAACCTTTTGTTTTACCATATAAGGTGTCTTCGGGCACTTCTGCCCCCGATGAAGCCCGCATCGGGGGCACTTGTGCCTGAAGTGCTGGGGGCAGAACTGCCCCCGATGCGCCTTTTTCATGTAGGGCACTTGTGCCCCCGGTGGGCAGGTGCATGGGGGGCACTTGTGCCTGTGATGGTTGGGCGGCATCGGGGGCAGAAGTGCCCGCGGTGCCGGGATTTACCGGGGGGACTTTCGAGTCCGGTACGACTGGTTCATCAGGGGCACTTCTGCCCCCGATGGCGGGCGGTTGGGACAAGTCGGTGAGGAAGCAGCGGCTGCGGCCGTAGCGCGACTGACTGGGCTGGTAGGCCAGCAGCTGCCAGGTGTCGAGGTCGTAGAGGGCGGCGCGGTAGGTGCGCTCGTTGCCGATGCGGGCGGCCCGCATGGTGGCGGGGTGGTCGAGGTCGAGGCCGGCGGGGAAGCGGGCAGCATTCCACTCAAAGAACAGGGCCCAATACAGGCTGACATGGTGGGGCCGGGCCTGGGCTTGTTGGCTCAGGTGCTCGTGGGCGGCGCGGGTGTGGGCCACGTAGTTCATGCATGCGCCGGCATAGGAATCAGCGGAACGAAGGGCTCGTCGGGGGCCGTAAAGGGCGCGGGCGGCTCGAACAGGCCGAGCTGGCGGCACTCGGTGCACTTGCCGCGCAGGGCGGCTTCCACTTCGAGCAGCGCGGTTTGGACGGTGGCTTCGAGCAAGCCGGCATAGGCGTAGGGTTCGAGCTCGTGGTCGAAGGCTACGTAGGGGCTGGTCAGATTGAGCAGCTTGCCACCGGCGAGCTGGCGCTGGCCGATGAGCGTGACTCCGCTCCCACTGCCGCCGAGGGTGAAGCCGGTGACGGTGAAGGCGGCGAAGTGGTCGGGGAGCGTGCCGGTCTCGTCGTCGGGCCAGAAGTCGGGCGTCTCAGATAGTTGCTCGCACAGCAGGCACAGGTGGGGCACGAGTTGCTCAAACCAGTGAAGCAGGTCGGGGTGCACGAGCTCCTGGCAGGTGAGGGCGAAGGTGCGGGGAGGGGCCTGGTCGGTGCGCTGCTCGGTGAATTCGCACTGCAGCTGCTGGTGCTTGACGCGGGCTTTCTGGATGCGCAGGATGGAACGCGGGGCAGGCTCGTCGGCGGCCGGGCCGACCAGCGCGTGGTGGGGAGTTGGCATGGGATAAGGGAATTGGGGCCGGAAGTGGACTAAATGGAATAGTTGAAAGGGGAAGGACGGTGGTAGCGGAGCGGGTAGGCGTCGAGTACGGAGCGGCGGTAGCCCCAATCCTTCTCGTTGAGGCGGACGCCCTGGATGCGGCCAATGCGTCGGGCGCGACGGAGCGATTCGGCGCACAAACCGATGTAGGCGGCGGCCTGCTCAGTGGGCAGGATTTGGTCGGGCGCGGCCGGGGCCGGCTGCAGGAGTTGGGCGTGTTGTTCGGACAGCTGGGCTACTTCGGCGCGCAGCGCCAGCCACTCGGATTCGGGGATGAGCAGAAACGGTTGCATGGAGATGGGGATGAAAAGTGAAACCATCTTCGGCTTACGTTCAAGGGGCCCACAAGAGCATGCGGCTCAGGCTGCTTGCCGTTCAGTGGTGGCTGGGTAGCGGTTGTAGCGGTTCTGATAGCGGGTGAGCTCAGCGGGCCGGAAGCCCCACTCCTTCTCGTTGAGGCGCACGCCCTGGATGCGGCCGGCCCGGCGGGCCTTGCGCAGGCCGTCGGGCTTCATGCCAAGGTGGGCGGCGGCCTGGCGCACGTTGAGGAACTGGCCGGCGGGTTCAGCGGCTGGCGCGGTGGCCCGGGCGGCCTGCTCCAGCTGGTCGAGGCGGTGGACGATTTGCCGCCACTCGGGTTCGGGGATGAGGACGACGGTTTGCATCAGTCCTCATCGATTAACTGGCGGGCCCGCTCGTCGACCTGGCGGCGGCGCTCGAACTCTTCCTCGGCCACTTCCAGAAATACCTCGACCACTTCCTGGCGGTGGGTGCGGCCGGCAATGGCCTGGTAAAGGGCCGACTTGCTGGTTTTGATGCCCCGGCCCTGCAGTCGTTCGAGCGTATCGCGCATGATGGACGTCTTGCCCCCAAGTTTTTGCAGCACGAGTTGCAACGCGGTGGGCTTTTTCCCGTTATTTTCCATGTTGTTTCCTGTTTAGTATGTATATTGCCACTGAAATGTAATTGCTTTTTGTCGCATTTCTAAGGCTATCCAGGAACAAATGTTGCAACAAAACAGGAAATAGCATGAAATGCGCTGATACACAGACTAAAAAGATACCGGCGGTGGTGCAGCGGGTCCAGCAACTGTTTGAGCATTACAACCTGAACGCCAGCAGTGCTACGAAAGCACTGGGGTACAGCACAACCAGCAAGCTGTACAGCATCCTGGGGGGAGCGGAGCCCAGCTATCCTACTCTGGTAGACTTTTTAACGCAGTGGCCGAATATATCGGCGGACTGGCTGATGCTGGGCGTGGGCCCGATGTTGCGCTCGGCCACGGCCACTGACGCACCGGCCCCCAAACCCACCCTGAACCTGACCAAGGCAGCCAGCCAAAAGGGGGTATCGGGGTTCGACCGGATTCTGACCATCACGGTGGACGAAGAGGGCAAGGAGACGATTCCCTTCGTGCCGGTTCTGGCGCAGGCCGGCTACGTGCGGCAGTACAATGAGCCCGTATATAAAAAGCAGCTGCGCTACTACCGTCTGCCGGGCTTTGAGTTCGGGACGTTCTGCGCATTTGAAGTCTTCGGTGACAGCATGGAGCCCACCATCAACCACCGGGACATCGTTATCGTGTCGCCGGTTGAGCGCCTGGACCTGCTCACGCCGGGCGACATCTACGTGGTGGTGACGGAGGAGAGCGTGATGCTCAAGCGCATCCGGGAGCGGATAATGGACCGTAGCGAGATGGTGCGCCTGTACTCGGATAATCCGGCGGTGCTGCCCTACGAGTTGCCGGCCGCCGACATCGGCCAGCTCTGGCGGGTGCGGGGCTACTTGTCGACCCTGATTCCAAGCTTTCCGGAAATTACGGCCGAGCGCATATTTCAGGTGATTGAGACGCTGGGCTTCGACCGGGCCGAGGTACGGCGGCATTTGGAGGAACAGGTCCCAGAATAAGCCACAGTAAAAAGCCGGCCAAGCGAGCCGGCTTTACAAGCAATTGAAATTGTGCGACTTACAAGGCACTGAGATTGAATAATTGAGCCCCGACAGGAGGCTCATTTTAGCACCCCCGGAACGCCCGGAAACTTGCTTCTCGCACCGCGAAGGCATGTTTCCGGGTTTTTTGCGTTCGGGGGAAATGGCACTCCTGGGCGCGAAACTTTCACTTAACGGCGGAAGCGACGCTACCCTACACGCTACCCTCTTATGGTAACCCAATTCACGCTGCGCAGGCAGAAGCAAAACAAGGCGGGAGAATGTCCCGTGTACCTGATGGTGTACTTCGACGGGGCACGGCTGGCCTGCTCGACGGGTGAGAAATGCCGGCCGGCCGACTGGAACGAGGACCGGCAGCAGTTTCGCCGCTCCTACCCCCTCTTCGAGGATGCCAACGCCCTGCTGGCGCGCATGGCCACCGACGTGCTAACCTGGTGGCGGGCAGTAAGGGCAGCGGGCGACCCGCCCACGGTGGCCGGGCTGAAATCCGCGCTACGTCCGGCGGAAGCCGCCCCGGCCCCGGCCGAGCTGCTGGTGGTCGAGGAATTGATGAAGTTTCGGGAGGTGATGCGCGGGCGGGGGCTGATGTGGAACACGTTGCGCCACTACCTGGTGGTGGGCAACTGGCTGCGCGACTATCAGAATCTGGCGGGCCAGCCGCTCACGGTGGCGACGTATGACCTGGCTACCCACGATTCGGTGGTGGCCTATTTGCGGACGGTGCGGGGGCTGGCGCCCAACTCGCTTTACACGGTGGGCAAGGATTTGCGCCGGCTGTTTGGCTACTTGAGCGACGAGCGGGGTTGCACGCTGGCGGTGGAGCCGCACAAGCTGCGGATTTCGAGTGAGGAAACCGACAAGGTGTACCTGACGGCCGGCGAACTGGAGCAGCTGCGGGTGGCCGTGCTGCCCTCGACGCTGGTGCCGGTGCGGGACGTGTTCCTGTTCTGCTGCTACACGGGCCTGCGCTACTCCGATGTGCTGCAGCTGCACGGCGGCAACGTGGAGGCGCTGCCCGACGGCAGCGGGCAGGTACTGCGTCTGATTCAGACCAAGACCCGCACCCGGGTGAGCGTGTACCTAACGCGGGTGGCCGGGGCCCTGCTGGCCAAGTATGCCGGGGCGGAACGCTCGGGCAAGGGGGCGCGGCTGCTGCCGGTGTATCAGAACCAGGTGATGAACCGCTATTTGAAGCGGATTTGCCGGCTGGCCGGCCTGGAGCGGGAGGTGGAACAGTCGGCAGTAGTGAGCGGGCTGGTGTGCAAGCGGCCAGTGAGCCTCCATGAGCTGGTGACCATGCACACAGCCCGGCACACCTTCGCCACGCAGAGCCTGCTGCGGGGTATGCCGGTGGAAGTGCTACAAAAGGTGATGGGCCATGCCAACATCAAAACGACGCTGATTTACGCCAAGGTGGTGGAAGACTTCCAACACCAGACGATGCGGCGGATTTGGGATGGCGCAGAACATGATACTGGGCCGGAAACAATCGGCAGCATCTGCGCGGTGGAGCCGGCGGCCTGATGGCATTTTGGCCTACTTGACGGATGAGGGGTAATAGTGGTATTTAAGCAGGCTATGTCCATTCCCTAAAAGGAAACTGAAGGGGGAAACCACAGCTGAAAGGCGCTGCCGGCCCCTTCCACGGAATGAACCTGAATGCTGCCTTGGTGCAACTGCATGATTTGCTTGGCCAGGCTCAACCCAATCCCGGAGCCGTTGGGGCGGGTGGTGAAAAAAGGAACGAAGATGCTGTCCAGCACGTCGGCGGGAATACCGGTTCCGTTGTCTTTCACCTCCACAACCACCCGCTGCTCTTCATCAGGCCAGGCCAGCAGTCTGATGCGCGGGTTGGGCGTTTGCGCAACCGCCTGCGCCGCATTAAGCACCAGATTGATGAGCACCTGCTCCAGCAGGTGGCCGTCGGCGTGCAGGGTGAGGTGGGCGGGCCGGACGCTGAGGGTGACCTCGATACCCTGCGCAGCCAGCTGCTGCGCCAATAGCTGCCGGGTGGCCTGGAGCAATTCCTGTATGTACAGGGTCGTGCGCTGCGGCGCGGCCAGGGTGCTAAAATCCCGGTACACCTGAGCGAAGCGCAGCAGCCCTTCGCTGCGCTGCTGGATGATGTGAATGCCAGTCCCCACGTCGTCGAGCAACTCATCCGAAGCTGCCTGCTGCCGGGCAGCCTGCACGTGGCGGCCCAGCGAATCGGCCAGCGAGGCAATGGGGGCCACGGAGTTCATGATTTCGTGCGTCATCACTCGGAGCAGCTGCTGCCAGGCGGCCGTTTCGGTATCCGCCAGGGCCTGGCTCACGTTCTTGAAGGCCAGAAGGGTAAACGCTTCCCCGCGGAGCGTAAACTGGGTGGCCGACACGAGCAGCTGCACCGTTTGGGGACCCACTGTCAGTTTCACCACCTCAGGCTGGCCGGGCACTGCCCGGCTGATGGCCTCGTAGAGCACCGGCTGCCGAACGTGCAGCGCTCGGATATTTTTCAGGTACGGCAGGTGCAGCGTCTGCTTGAACGCCTCGTTTACCCAGCCTACGGTACCCGCCGCGTCGTAGGACACAATGCCGGTATCGAGCAGGGCCAGGATAGTTTGCAAGTACTGGAACTGCCCTTCCTGCTCGGCCCGCAACTCCCCAAACGTGGCGTTGGCCTGGTTGAAGGCCTCGTGCAGGGGCCGCAGCGACGCCGGGCCGGACTGTGCCGGGTAATGCCGCGTAAAGTCGCGGTATTGCAGGGCCAGCGTGAAATCGGCTAGGGCCTGCTGGCCGCGCGTCAGGTAGCGGGCCAGCTCTAGCACCAGCACTACCAGCAGCAGCAGGCTCCCCAGGGCCAGACCGTAGGCGTGGTGCAGCGCGGCGTACCCGCCCCCGGCCAGCGCGGCCACCAGTAGCACCAACCGCCCCAGCAGGCGCACGTCCAGGCGGTTAAATAGCATGCTTGTCGAGCCGGCGGTAGAGGGCGGTGCGGGTGATTCCCAGCTCCTTGGCCGCTTTGGTGAGGTTGCCCTGGTGGCGCGCAATGGCCTGCTGAATGGTGTTCTTTTCCACTTCCAGCAACGGCAGTGGCTGCTCCGCCCCAGTAGTCGCCGCCGCAGAAGCCGCCGCCGATTCGGGGTTCCGAAACGAGAAATCGGCCGGCAGCAGCACCGGGCCGGCCCCTAGAATAACGGCCCGTTCCACGGCGTGCTGCAGTTCCCGCACGTTGCCGGGCCAGGGGTGCTCCTGGAGCTTGCGCAGGGCGGCGGCACTGAATTCCGGTACGGGTTGCCCGTTGCGGGTGGCGTACAGCTGCGCGAAGTGCCGAGCCAATAGTTGCACGTCGTCGGCCCGTTCGCGCAGGGGCGGCAGCGTGATTTCGACCGTATTGAGGCGGTACATCAAGTCCTGGCGGAAGGTGCCGCGGGCTACCAGGGCGTGCAGCGGGGCGTTGGTGGCCGACAGCAGCCGGATATCCACCGGCACGGGGGCGTTGCTGCCCACGGGCACCACCTGGCGGTTTTGCAGGGCCGTGAGCAGCTTGGCTTGCTGGGGCAGGCCAATGTTGCCAATCTCGTCCAGAAACAACGTGCCGCCAGTGGCCGCCTCGAACCGGCCCACGCGGCTGGCCTGGGCATCGGTAAACGCGCCCTTGAGGTGCCCGAACAGTTCGCTTTCAAACAACCCCTCGCTGAGCGCGGCCACGTCGGCGGCCACGAAGGGCCGGGCGGCGCGGCGCGACTGCTCGTGCAGGGATTTGGCGACCAATTCTTTGCCGGTTCCGTTCTCGCCGAGCAGCAGCACGTTGGCTTCGGTCGGGGCGACCTTTTCAATAATGGCGCGCACTTCCTGCATGGCGGCTGACTCGCCCAGCAAAGCGGTAGTAGTGGCCGGCCTGGCTGGTTTTTTCGGGCTGCTGCCTGTTTTGTTGCCGGTTTTAGGTTGGAGCGCGGCGGCCAGCGTTTGCAGCAGCTGGTCGTTGTGCCAGGGCTTGAGCAGAAAGTCGGTGGCACCGGCTTTAAGGGCGCGCACTGCCGTGCGCACGTCGCCGTAGGCCGTGAGCAGGATAACGGCCGTGGTGGGGGTGTGCTCCCGGATGCGGTCCAGCCAGTAGAAGCCCTCGTTGCCCGTCGTCTGGCCGCTGCGGTAGTTCATGTCGAGCAGCACGGCGTCGAAGGGCTGCTGGCGGAGCAGCGAGAGCAGCCGTTCCGGGTTTTTCTCCGTCACGACTTCCCGCACCTCCGTTTTGAGCAGCAGCTTGAGGGCGAACAGCACATCGGGCTCGTCGTCAACTAACAGGATGCGGGCTTGCTTAAGAAGCATGAAAAAAGGCTGGGTAAAACGTAAAAGTCGGGGTTATCTGGCACCCGTACCAGGCCAGGCCCCAGGCCAGGCCCCAGGCCAGGCCCCAGGCCACTTAGTTCTTCGCGGTGTATTCTTCTCTGATCCAGCGAATGGCTCGCGGCACTACTTCTGCTGGCCTGAGCGGCTCGTCAGGGGCTAGTGAGTGGCCATACCGTATCAGACGGCGGTCGGCAAACACGGCGGTTGTCAGCAAGAGAACGGATCCATCAGACAAGTAAAAGCGGCCTCTGCCGGTCGATACCCCACATGTGCCCGACCCAAAGCTTCGGGTATGCTTTCTGGCTTTGAAGCAGACGGCAACGGCCTCGCCCGAACTGGCCGTTAGCGTATCGGTCAGCACGGCCACTATTGGGTTGGCAGACACAAGCGTATAATAATTAGCTGTTTCTGCCTCTATGTCGCCGTCCGACAATGCCTTGCCTTTTTCGTATCGCCATGCGGTTTTGGTGTCATTCGCGTCAATACAATAGCCAAGCGTATCTTCTCCCAAAATCGGCCCTGCCCCCACGAGCATCGGCCACATATTCCCGCCCATATTCCCTCTCAAATCCACAATCCAGCCTTTTAATGCTGGCTTATCCCGCGCCTTGATGTGGGCTTGCACTTGGGTCATATACTCGGCCAGCTTTTCCTGACTGCCGACAACCCACGGAATTCTGATGTAGCCGATGTCTTCAGCAACCGGCTCGTCGGGGTATAGCGGGGGCTGCTTGGCAGGGAGTAGTTCGGGGCCTTTCACCGGGCGGGCACCATAAAACTGAGTGTGCTTATCGCCGAGGGCCACGAGGGCAAATTCAACCGCTGGATAGGCCTGCTCAATTGTTTTGGCGCCGCTTGCTTGCGCTAGCATGTTCCTCTTGAACGCTACCCAGTCTATGGTCGCCCGATGAATAAAATTGGCTTGCATAATACGGACTACCTCCTCCAAATACTCCTGCACAGCGGGCGAAGGGGGCGTACGTTCTGCACTATCTGCACTACAGGAAGCAAAGACGAAGAATAAAAGACAGAGCTTGACCCTCATGTTTGCGTGGCATAGTAAAACAACGCTCAATATGCGAAGCTCATTCTAGAAAAACACTGCATTTAACCAGCGAGACGACGCTAGCCCAAACCCACCACTTGTCCCAGAGTTGGGTATTGTTAAACTGCTAGCATAAAACCTCCGAGTTAAAGGCTTTGACTCGACACCTAGCCCTGGCAGCCCCCTTTAGCCCGCAACGTGCGCTACTTTCCGTATTCTGAGAGGACCTCATAAATCATGCAGGCTTCCAAAAACACTGGCTTTCAATTGGCTAGACCGTTTTCCGCCCGTCAACCGATTTAAATTGTATCAGAATCGAACACTCCGCTGTATCAAAACCGGACGTTTAGTGGCAGCTAGCGCCCAAGTCTCAAAACATACTACTGAGTAGCAGTAATTTGCGACACAGGCACCGTTCTTGGCACTTTCGGGCAGTAGCTCATTCCTGTTATTGTCTGCGCCGAACCGAATGGATGTCCTGATACCGAAGAAAAAGTGGTCGTTTGTTGCCCGCTGGTGGTGGCTGGCGGCCCTGGTGCTAATGGGCACGGGAGTGGCCGGCCTCTACTGGCCCCGGCCGGGCCAGCGGCTGCACGTGGCGGCCAGCCGGCTGACCATCAACCCCGTTACGCGGGGTAATTTTCAGGAATTTACGGCCATCGACGGAGTGGTGCAGCCGCTGCTTACTGTGTATCTGGACGCGGCGGAGGCCGGCACGGTGCAGCAGGTATTGGTGGAAGAAGGCGCGACCCTGACGGCCGGCCAACCCCTGCTGCAACTGGCCAACCCCGACCTGCAGCTGGAAATGGTGAACCGCGAAACGGCCGTGTACGAGCTGATGAACAACCTGCGCAACACCCGCAACCAATTGCTGCAAAACCGCATCCTGCGCCAGAATCAGCTGGCCGAAATCGACTTTCAGCTGGCCGAGGCCCGGCGGGTATTCGACACCAACCAACAGCTCTACGACCAGCAGGTGATTGCGCGGCAGGAGTACCTGCAAAGCCAGAACGCCTACCGCTACCAGCTGCGCCGGCGCCAGCTCACCCAGCAGACCCTGCGCCAGGACTCCATTGCCATGCAGCAGCAGCTGGGTACCCTGCGGGAATCGGTGCAGCGCATGAGTAGCAACCTGAACCTGATGCGGCGCAAGCTGGACGACCTGTTGGTGCGGGCCCCGGTCGGCGGGCAACTCAGCGCGCTGGCGGCGGAAGTGGGCGCGGCCAAGACGCGGGGCCAGCGCCTGGGGCAGATTGATGCGCTGGCGGGCGTGAAACTACACGCCGCGGTGGACGAGTTTTATATTGCCCGCATTGCAGCCGGTCAGGTGGGCGAAGTGGTGGTGGAGGGCCAGGCGTATGCCCTGCGCGTGACCAAAATCTTCGCCCAGGTGGCCAAAGGCCTGCAAATCGACCTGGCCTTTACCGGTACCCAGCCACCGGGCCTGCGGCGGGGCCAGACGCTGCCCATTCGGTTGGCGCTGAGTGCCAAGGCCCCGGCGGTGCTGCTGCCCAAGGGCGGCTTTTACCAGCAAACCGTGGGCAACTGGGCGTTCAAGCTGGGGGCCGACGGCACCCGGGCCCAACGGGTGCCCATCCGGCTAGGGCGGCAGAACCCCGACTACTACGAAGTGCTGGCGGGCCTGCAACCCGGCGACCGGGTCGTGACCTCCAGCTACGAAGGCTACGCTGACCAGCAGGAGCTGGTGCTGGATGAAGCACAGCCCTAGGCATCTTACAAACTACCTGACCCTAGAATACGCATGATTAAGACCGAAAACCTGGAAAAGGTGTACCGCACTGAAGAGGTGCAAACCAAGGCGCTGAACCACGTCTCGCTGAGCGTGGAGCAGGGGGAGTTTGTGGCCATCATGGGGCCCTCGGGTTGCGGCAAATCGACGCTGCTCAACCTGCTGGGTTTGCTCGACAAGCCCGACGGCGGCAGCCTGCAGCTGCTGGGCACCGAAACCAGCCGCTACTCCGAGCGGCAGCGGGCCGAGCTGCGCAAGCGCAGCCTGGGCTTCGTGTTTCAGAGCTTCAACCTGATTGATGAGCTGACAGTGTTTGAGAACGTGGAGCTGCCCCTGCGCTACCTCAGCGTAGGGGCCGCCGAGCGGCGGCAGCGGGTGGAACAGGTGCTGGAGAAAATGCAGCTGCTGCACCGGCGCAACCACTTTCCACTGCAACTCTCGGGCGGCCAGCAGCAGCGCGTAGCCGTGGCCCGGGCCGTGGTGAACGCCCCGCCGCTGCTGCTCTGCGACGAGCCCACCGGCAACCTCGACTCGGCCAGTGGCCACGACGTGCTGGGCCTGCTGACCGAGCTGAATGAGGCGGGTACTACCGTGCTCATGGTCACGCACTCCGAGCACGATGCCCGCTACGCCCGGCGCGTCATCCGCCTGCTCGACGGGCAGGTGGTGCTGGAAAACAGCCGCCCCTAGTTCTAACCGATTCCTCTTCCTGCGGCCATGCTTCCCTACCCTTTGCTGCTTATTTACCGCAACTTCAAGCGGTTCAAAGGCACGTTTTTCCTCAACCTGATTGGCCTCTCCACCGGCCTGGCCGGCGCGCTGCTCATCTACCTCTGGGTAAGCGACGAACGCAGCTTCGACCGCTACCACGCCCTGGACGGCCGGCTCTACCAGGTGCTGGAAAACCGCCGCACGGCCGCCGGCATCGAGACCCAAACCGGCACCGTGCCGCTGCTGGCCGAGGCCCTGCGGCGGGAAATGCCGGAGATTGAGTTCGTGGCCACCACCACGCCGGTCCCGTTCTTCCCCGCCTTCACGTTGGCGGCGGGCGGCCGGCACCTTACTGCCGTTCCCAAATACGCGGACCCGGCCTTCTTCCAGCTGTTTTCTTACCCTTTGCTGGTGGGCACCCCTGCCACGGTGCTGCAGGATAAACACGCCATTGTGCTCTCCGAAGCTTTGGCCACCAAGCTCTTTCAGACGCCGCAGAACAGCCTGGGCAAAGCCGTGGAATGGCAAATGGCTGACAGCAAGCAGACCTGCCTGGTGGCCGGGGTGTTTGCCGGGGTGCCGCGCAACTCGTCCGAGCAGTTTGACTGCGTGCTGCCATTTGCCTCATTCAAGGACCAGATGCAGATGGGCGAGACCATCAAGTGGGACGACGACGGCCCCTTCAACACCTATCTGGCCTTGAAGCAGGGGGCCGACCCCGCGCAGTTTCAGGCCAAGCTGGCCGGGCTACTGAAAACCAAAAGCGCGCAGGCCCAAGCCCAGGGGCGCACGCTGCTGGTGCGGCCGTTCGCGGCGGGGTACCTGCACGGCACCTATGAAAACGGCGTCGCCACCGGGGGACGCATTGCTTACGTGCGGCTGCTGGCCCTGATTGCCGGGCTCATTCTGGTGATTGCCAGCATCAATTTCATGAACCTGTTCACCGCCAAGGCTTCGCGGCGGGTCAAGGAAGTAGGCATCCGCAAGGCCCTGGGGGCGAGCCGCGCCGCGCTGGTGGGACAATACCTGACCGAATCCGTGGTGATGGCCCTGCTGGCGCTGGTGGTGGCCGTGGGGCTGGTGCAGCTCGTGCTGCCGCAGTTCAGCGAGCTGACGGGCAAGCCCCTGACCTTGTGCTGGGAGCCCCAATTAGTGGGGGCCAGCTTGGCCCTGGCACTGGGTACGGGGCTGCTGGCGGGCAGCTACCCAGCGTTCTACCTGTCGGGGTTCCAGCCGGCGGCCGTGCTCAAAGGCAAGCTGCCGACCCGGGCCGGTGAGGTGTGGACGCGGCAGGGCCTGGTCGTGCTGCAGTTCACGCTCTCGGTGCTGTTCATTGTGGCCGTGGTGGTCGTCAACGCGCAGATGGCGTTTGTGCAGCGCCAGCCGCTGGGCTACGACAAGGCGCACGTGCTCCGCTTTGATACGGGCGGCAAGGCGGCGCGTGAGCAGACGGCCTTTCTGGCCGAGGTGAAGAAACTGCCCGGCGTCGGGCAGGCGTCCAGCGTGCTGGGCGGCTTTCTGGGCGGGCGCTACGTCGCCGAGATGAGCTGGCAGGGCAAGCGCCTGCCCGTAGCGACGATGCTGGTGGGCTATGACCTGGTGGAAACGATGGGCCTGCACCTGGTAGCCGGCCGCAGTTTTGCGCCACAGTTCCGCGCCGACAGCGCCGCCATCCTCGTCAACCAAGCCTTGGTGGCCGGCCTGGGGATGCCCGACCCCGTGGGCCAACAGCTCGACGGCGCCCGCATCGTGGGCGTGGTCGGCGACTTCCACTACGAGTCGTTGCACGAAAAAATCAAACCCCTGCTTCTCAAGCTCGACCCCCAGATTAACACGGTGCTGGTGAAGCTCCAGCCGGGCGCAGAGCAGGCCACGATTGCGCGGCTTCAGCAACTGTACGCGGCCTATAACCCCGGCTTTACGCTCGACTACACGTTTCTGGATGCCGACTACCAGGCCCAGTACGTGGCCGAACGGCGGGTGGCGGTGCTCGCCCGCTACTTCGCCGGGCTGGCCATCCTCATTTCCGCCCTGGGTCTGCTGGGCCTGGCGGCCTTCACCGCTGAGCGGCGGCGCAAGGAAATCGGTATCCGCAAGGCCTTGGGCGCCAGCGAGCTGAGCATTGTGTGGCTATTGACCAGCAGCATGACCTGGCTGGTGGTCGTGGCCATCGTCCTGGCGCTGCCGCTGAGCTACCTGCTCCTGCAACGGTGGTTGGAGGGCTTTGCCTACCGCGTGGCGTGGCAGTGGTGGTACTTCGCGGCGGCCGGTATGGGCGCCCTGCTCATCGCCTGGCTCACCGTGAGCGTGCAGGCCTGGCGGGCCGCCCGCCGCAACCCCGTGCTGAGCCTGCGGGCCGAGTAACAAGCAAGCAGGCTGTCCGCTCGGAATACCAAAGGACATCCGGTTCCTGGTCAACTATTGCCGTTCCTGCGCCCAGTTCGGGTACGCCGTACGGCTGTTTACCCTGCGGTTTTTGTCCGTGCCCAAGCAGTTACTGGCTGTCGTGGTGCAGACCCTAGCCCAGCAGCTGCACTTGCCCACCGAGGCCTTACACGAATTGGCTTAGCGGTAACCTCTGCTCCTATACCCCCATGAGAACAACCCGTCCTATTGAATAGGACGGGTTGTTTTTTGTGGTCGGCAGTAAATCCAGCTGGCTATACTTTACCGAAATACATATTACACAATTATTGACAAATGATATAAAACTTTACTATGTTTGTTCCTATGAGATACCCCTCCCTCCTACTTATGCTCTGCTGCTCAACGCTAATTCCGGCGGAGGGGCAGACGGTGCGGGCCTCGCGGGCTTTGCGGCCGGGTGGGGCTGCTGCGGTGGTTTTGGGGCCGACTGGTTTCTGGCAGCTGATGCGGGTGCGGCGGGTGGTGGATGCTGATACCTACGAGGTGGATTCGCCGGCGGGGACGGTGGCCCGCGTGCGGCTGCTGGGGGTGGATGCGCCTGAGAGCAGCCAGCCCTACGGCCGGCAGGCCACGGAGCAGGTGGCGGCGCTGGTGCAGGGCCGGCTGGTGTGGGTTCGGGTGCTGGGCGGGGATACCTACGGGCGCAACCTGGTGGCCGTGAAGCTGCGGCCCGCAGCTTTCGATAGGCGACCGGCCGTGGCGCTGGATAGCCTGCTGGTGGTACGGGGCTGGGCCTGGGCCTACGACCCCGGCCATGTGGTGGCAGGGCGGGCCACCGAGCAGCAGCAGGCCCAGGCGGCCCGGCGCGGGCTCTGGAAGTGCGGCCTAGCGGCCCCGGTTCGGCCGGGGGTATGGCGGGCCTTCAATAAACAAGAAAAAGCGCGGGCCTGGGTTGGCTGCCCTGGGTTTTAGCGCGATTAGTCAGCCGGTTTTTTTCTCTCACTCTTTTTTCTCTTTTCACTTATGGCACGAATTCGCAGTCTTCTTGGCGACATTGAAGGGTCGGCAGGACAAATCACGTTCACCAAGCAAAACGGGGTGAACATTCTTCGGCAGAAAGTGGGCCCTAACAGCAGCAACACGCCGGCTCAGCAGAACACGCGCAGCCGCTTCAAGCGGCTGGCCGAACTGTTCCGGGCGCTGAGCATTCCGGTGCGCAAGGGCCTCAAGCCCCAGGGCGGGGTATCGGCCTACAACCGCTTCGTGCAGCAGAACTTCGCCAACACGCAGGCCGACGCGCTGGGCGTGGCCTCGGTGGATTATTCGAAACTGGTGCTTTCGGGTGGGGGCGTGGAGCCGCTGGCCCGTGTGACGGCCGCGCTGGACGCGGTGGCGGGCAAGGTAACGGTGAGCTTCCTCGACAATAGCAACGGCAACGTGGCCCTGGACACCGACGGGGTGAAGGCTTTGGTGGTGAACAAGACTACCGGCCGGGTGGTATCGACCGCCGATGAGGACGCAACCCGGGCCGATGGCAGCATCGACATCGAGGACGACGCGCTGCTGGGCGTGCCGGCCGCCGATTTGATGGTGCTGGCCTTCGCCTACCGGGCGGACGGTACCGATGCCTCGTCTACTACGCAGGCTCAGGTTGCTTAATGGCAGCCGTGCAACGCCGCCCCGGTCTGCTTCTGTCTGGCCGGGGCGGTTTTGCATTTAGGCCAGTCGGGGGCGGTGGGAGCTAGCAAGGAGCTTCCTAGGAGCAACCTACCAGGAGCCCCGGTCGCCTGGCGCTAGCAGTTTATTGCATTTTTCCACGTCAACTTCTCCTATTATGCCTGCCAAAACCGCTTATCAGAAACAAGCCGACAAGCGCACAAAGGATGCATTGCGGCTGCGGGCGCGCTATGATGCGCGGGCCCGCAAATACGCCGGATACCTGATGGCCGCACTTGTTGGGGCCGATGACGCCCGCGCCCGGCTGGACCGGGTGAATCTGCTCTACGGCGTGGATATTTCGACCGAAACTATCCTCATCCACGACCTGCGCACGGCCGATACAGTCGGCCTGCTCGGCGGGCTGCTGGGCCAGAGTGTGCCAGGCGAGGAGGTGCAGCTGCCTGGCCCGACAGTGGACGGAAACGGGGGGCTGGCGCTGGGGGCTGAATTGCTGTTTGGCGAAATCGGGGGTAGTGTGCCGGTTTCACCCACTCCTACGCTCCCGCCTACCCCACCACCTACACCTACCCCACCGCCTCCCCCCGCACCGTCCCCGATTGAGGTTACGGAGCTACGCGTTGAACTATCGGAAGGCAGCTGGTCGCTGTGGGTTGGGGCTAACTCGCCTTCGGGCTCTACCCTTGTTGAGCACCCGGTGTATGCCGGCGAGTTTATCACCTGCTACAACGGCCGCAGCAGGTTTATCGGGCTCGGGGCGAAGTCGGCCGGCGACGAGCTGGTGGTGAAGTTCGCCGACGCGGCCGATTCGACCATCACCACGACGCGCACCATCACGCTGGAGGCCTGAGTGCTCACCCAACGAAAAGCCCCGTACCGGATTGGTACGGGGCTTTTTTGACTTATTGGGGCTGGTCGTGCCAGCCGGGGTGACATGAGCGGGCCCCTAGTAGCGGGCGGGCGTCCAGTGGATGAGCTGCCCGTCGAAGACGGGACCGTAGTGGTCCTGGAACCATTGCAGCAGCGTCTGGGCGTCGGGGAATCCATCGTGGCGGGCCAACTGCTCCAGCTCGGCCCCGCGGATGGGCCGCTCGTCGATGAGCAGGTGCTGACCGTCGAGGATGCGCAGGTGCTGGATGCTGTGCACCGGGGCATCGGGGTGAAAGGTTTGGCCGGTGGCCTGGTCGGCGTTCAGGCAGAAGTGGATGAGCTGGCCGGCCTGCCAGCGGTGGCCCCGGCGGATGGTGTGAATCTTGGTGCCGGCCTGAATCGAGGGCACGAAGGCGGAGTCGAAACCGAGTATCATACAAGTGGGTGATGGTGGCCGCCCGTGGCGCTCTGGCTGCTTCAATAACCGTTTTGGAAAGCGCCTTCCTCTTAAGTACTGACTTGAAACCTACTGTGGAGATGCCTTTTTACTACCCCGTGTTGAATCGAGCGGAGCCCAGGCAAAAGTCAGCGTATGTTGGTGCTTACCGACCGGCTCATACCATATCCACAGGGCCAGATGCAGGCACTGCGTGGAAACTGCGACTACCTCGAAATAGAAAGACTGTTGGTGCACCTCTCGCCCTGCGTCGGCAAGAGTGTTTGGGCGTAGCAGCGCCTGGCCACTCGTTTCATCCAACCAGAAGGCTGGTGGTGACAATCCTCCTGGCGTGGTGCGTAAGCCCGTTAAGTCCAAGGGCCCAATATCCTCCGCGCTCCAGTAGCCAAATAAGTCGGGGCCGGGCTGCACGGAATCAAAAGTCCATTCTCGGGCTAGTAGCATGGTAAAAACGATGCGAAAGATGTTGGACTAGCTATTGAGACCAATAGTAGGAAAACATATCGATGACTGACACTGAACCTAGCGCAATTTACGAAAGGCGGCCATTGTCTCTGTAGGGGGAGATAATGGCCGCCTTTTGCGAGTGTCTGCAGGAGCCATTGCTCAGGCAGCTACCGGCAGTTGGTGCTGAGCGTAGGCGCGGAGCAGGCGCTGGTACTTCTTGCGGCCCTGGGCCATGGTGTCGGCGTCGGCCGAGAGTTCGACCAGCCAGATTTCGTTGGGGGCTTTCTTCTGGACGCCGATGATGAGAAAGCGCTCGGCCTGGAGCACGTCGGCGTAGAAGGCGGCCTGGCGGTCGTAGTCATACTGCTCGACGGTGGCCAGGAAGTGGGCGTAGTCGCGGCAGCTGGTGGTTTTGAAGTCGACCAGCACCCGGCGGCCGAGGCGCGGGGTGGTGAGCAGCAGGTCAGGGCGCACTTTGACGGTGAGGCCCGTGGGCTCGTGGGTGGCGGTGTGGGTGAGCTCGGGCGTGCCGCGGTAAAGCAGGTCGCGGCAGTAGCGGTGGCGGCGCACGGCGGCGGCCAGCGTATCGAGCAGCCGGCGCTGGGCTGGGGCCAGCGTGGCGGGCGGCGCGTAGCGGTCAGGCTCCAGCACGGCCTCGTGGAAGGCGGTGCCGAATACGAAGGCCTGGGGGTTGGCGCTCCGGGTCTGGCCGAGCAGGTCGGCCTTGAGGGTGGACAGGTCGGTGTTGCTGACGTGGGGCAAAGCGCGGTGCTGGGCCTGAGTCAGCTGAGAATGGGCAGTGAGGTTGGTGAACATGGCAGCGTTTTTTGAGCTATTAATTGAGGAGAATTACAGAATGACGGCCAGCTGGCTCTTCTCATCGGCGCGGTGAAGCCAGATATGGGCTCCACCGCACCCCACTTCGTAGGCTGGGGGCGGGAACAGCACGCGCACGGCCGGGGCTAGGTCGCGCACGTCGGACAGTGGCGGGCTGGTGGCCACGAGCTGGGCCAGCTGGGTGAGGCGGGCGGCCTCGGCCTCGTCGGCGGGGGCTTGGCGGCAAACCAATTCCGGGAGTTGAGGCGGGTATAACTCGGGGTCGGGGGCGCGGGAAGTCAGGGGCATAGTGGTAGAGGTCTTGGGGGTGGCGTTTGCATTCTGGCTGTTTGGGCCGCCGGGTGGCCCTCTCCCCTGCTGGTGGCGGTGGGAAGAGGGCCGGGCGGTACTATGCGGCGGGTTCGGCCAGGGCGGCGGTGAAGGCCTCTTCGAGCCGGGCGGGCGTGGTGGCCGGCGGGGGGCTGTAGGCGTGGCTGGTGCGCATTTCGGCCGCGCCGGTGTGGGTTTCCTCGCGCCAGATGGGAAAGTCCTGGGCGAAGTCGCGGCGGGCCACTATCTCGGCCAGCTCGGCGGGCTCGTAGCTGAACTCGGCGATATAGTAGGTGGCCTTCTTGCCGTCCTTGGTCGTCTCCTTCTTCACGGCCTGCACCGTTACCACGACGTCGGCCAGCGTGAGCTCGTCGTAGAACAGCGGCTCGATGAGGCGGTAGAGGTTTTCAACGCTGTAGCCGTGGAAGAGCACGGCGCAAATCGCGCCACGCTCGTCGGCGTAGAACAGTTCAGCCCACAGCTTGCGGCCCATGTTGAGAATGTCATCGGAGAAGATGCGCCAGGCCAGCGGAATGAAGCTGAGCGAGCTGCCTACCTGGGTCATGCCATTGATGTTGAACTGGCCGGCCTTAGCATCGAAGCGAATCTGGCGGGGGTGGCCGGGCAGGTAACGGAAGCGGCTGGTTTCGGTCAGCTCGCCGCTGGCCTCGTCCAGGGTGGCCGTCAGGTAGGCCCGGCGGGGGGCGTGGACAGCAACGGCGGCAGCGGTGGCGGCCGATGCGGCGGGGGTTTTGGGGGTCTTGGTGGCAGTAGCCATGACGAAAAGAGGTAAGAGGGTGAAAAAAGCGGGGCCCGTTAGCGGCCGGCCCCGTCGCCGGTGTGGGGATTATTTAAATTGCTTGTCGTGGCAAAGCAGGGCGCGGCCGACGATGGAATCCTGGCCGCGGGCGGCGGGCTGGTGCTGGTACCAGAGGTAGGTGGCCAGCAGATTCAGGTAAGCTGGCTGGCGGAACTTGCCTTCGTCGTCGATTATCAGAATCAAGTCAGCGGAGAGGCGCACTACGTCGACGGTCTGGCAATCGAGGAGCCGGTATAGCTCGGCCAGCTTGAAGCTGCGGCCGTTTTCGGGGCTGACGGGTTGGGGCTGGGCGCTGTGCGGGTCGAGTAGCTGGGGCTGGTAAGTGGTAGCGGTGGCGGGCATACTGTGGGGGTTTGGTGGCCCGCGCCGCCGTGCAGGGCGCGGGCCGGTGGTTACTGGACTGGGGCGGGGGTGATAATGAGGCGGCTGGCCTGCACCTCGACCTGGGCGACGGTGCCGGGGGCAAAGCCGGCGGCCTCCAGCCAGCGGCCCGAAAGCAGCAGCTTGGCCGTGGCGGCGTAGCCGTACACGCGGCGGCGGTGGCGGTGCTCTATTTTGATGTGGCGTTGCATAGCGGAGCGGCTAACAGGCGGCGGATGCGGCGGCGCGGTCAAGGGCAGCGCGGGGGCTGGCGTGGTACACGCGGGCGGCGGTGGAGAGCATGGCGCGGGCGGCCTGGCGTAGGAGCTTGGCGCAATGCTTATGGCCGGTACACTGCTGGCGGTGGTGCAGGTGCTGGTCGCGGGCGTCGGCGTGGACTGCCTGGGCGCGAGCGAGGAGCCACAGGGCCGGCAGGGCAGCCGCCCACGTGGGGGCGGCTGCTACGGTGGCGGGGGCGCTACGCATGAGAAAAGCGGGCTACACGGCGGGCACGGGCACGGCAGGCAAAACCGGGGCGGCCAAGGCTGCGAACCCCACAGAGGGCGGCGGCGGCGCGGGCAATGGTGCGCTGGGCGTGGTGGCGGCAAACCGGAACACCGGCGGCAGCGGCGGCGGCCACGCCTGCGGATATGGCCTCGAACGGGCAAGCAGCCGACTTGTAAAAAGTAGCTTGGCCGACGTGGTAGGCTACCCAATACTCGGTAGCGGAGTACCCGCCGGGGGCCTGGTAGTGGCTGGTGGCAGCGTGGTGACTTGCGGCGGGACCTGACCAGGCGGCAGCGGCGAGCTGCGAGAATTGCAAAGCAGTGAACATGGCTGTAGAGGTTAGCCGTAGGGTGCGCGGCCGGGGGCCCGCCGGGGTGCGCGTGGCGTCCGGGCCTTTCCCGAACTACTACCTAAATATACGCTATTTATTTGAATATAATACATTATTAGGTAATAATATTTATCTAGTCTTTACATTTAAATACGCTAATAATTTGTATATTGTAGTATGATTAGGATGCAAAAAATAGTAGCTGTGACAGGAAGCCGCGACCTGGCGCACTGCCCGGCGCTGCTGGCCCGCCTGGATGCGCTGCACGGAGCCGGCGAGGTGGCGGCAGTGGTAAGCGGTGGAGCGCGGGGCGTGGATGAGCTGGCGGCCGACTGGGCCAGACGCA
The DNA here is from genome assembly GCF_000382225.1 of Hymenobacter aerophilus DSM 13606. Lineage (GTDB taxonomy): Bacteria > Bacteroidota > Bacteroidia > Cytophagales > Hymenobacteraceae > Hymenobacter > Hymenobacter aerophilus. The sequence continues at coordinate 1,712 of NZ_KB907823.1, read as the reverse complement.
ACCGGGTGCCGCTGACCGAGTACCGGCCCGACTACCGCGCCCACGGGCCGGCCGCGCCGCTGGTGCGCAATGGGCAGCTAGTGGCGGCGGCTGACCTGGTGCTGGTGTGCTGGGATGGAGTGAGCCGGGGCACGCTGGACGCAGCGCGCCGAGCGGCGCGCCTGGGCAAGCCGATGGAGTGGCTGACCGCGCCCGCGCCCGGTGCGGGGCCGGTAGCCGGCGGGCTGGGGCTGTGAGGCTGGCCGCTGGGGCCGCTACCAGCGCGGTACTGGACGCCTAACCGCCGACCCCGCCCCGCAAGCGCCGCCCCCTGCCAGGAGCCTGACACGGCCCCGCTGACGTTGTGGCGGGTTGCTGACCGGCCGCCCAACCACCTAAGCCTTGAATGATAGGGGGTCTGGGGGCCGCCCCCAGAAAAACTACGCGCGAAGCGCACCTTGAACCTAGATGCTGGGCGAAGCCTGAGCATGAAAGCGCCGCCAGGAATCGGCAAGTGGCTGTGGGGGCTTTAGGGGCAGTGGCTGCGGGCGGTGCGGAGCTTGCAGCGGTTAACACCTGAGTAGCCCCTGTTGCCAGACTATTGGGTGCGCCACTGGTGCCGCTTCTGAGCCGCTTCGAGCTGCAATCTTATGTAACCGCCATGTAATTTCACCCCTGTATTTGTGCCTGTATTGGCTGGAATCGGGGGTTTCTTATGTGACTGGAATCCGGCTGGCGGGGCGCGGGAGCCGGCCGACCAGCGGGAGGCGGGCGGTGGGGCGTATCGGGGGGCTGGTGGCTGACCAGCGGGAAGCGGCCGGCACCCGGAACTGGAAAGACTGAGGCAGGTGCGGTGGAAAGAGGGCGGCCGAGTGGAGCGACGCAGGAGCGCAAGGAGGCGGGCCGGGGTGGTGGGTTTCGGTAGCGGAGGTTGGGGGCCTTTTCGGGGGCCCCGGACCGGAGCGCGGAACGGCATCGGAGCAGTAGAATCAACTGAAATTGGCGGGATGCGCTAGGGATGGTAAGGGAGCGACGCGGAGCGGGAGCTGTGCGTAGCACCGTAGCGAAGCGGAGCCCTGGACAGCCCGGGCCGAAGGCAGCGCCCACATAAGAATAAGTCAATAACTGCAATAATAATTTCTGCGTACCCTATTAGATAGTAGTGTAAATTTTGCATCTTTACTTTACCTATTATACCAGCATCTGACGTATGCGCCACGTAGTTTCTTCCCGCCCTACTCAACCGCCACTGCTGTCGGTGAAGCAGACGACTCTTCAGGCTAAGCGCCTGGGCGAGGCAGTACCTTGTCTGCAGGCAGCTTATGGGCAAGCTTTGGGGAGGTGGCTGGGCGACCCGGTGCTGCGGCTGGTGGGGCGGCCGATTATCACGGAGTGCTACCGGAGTGCGGAGCGGCAGAACGAGCTGTACCGGCAAGGGCGAAGTGAGGTGGTCTAGCTAAGCTGGACAGAGTTGGGACGTTGTTTGGAGTTGTGTTTCGAAGTGGTTTGGCGACTGGTAATTGAGGGCGGAATGCCGGCGTTCCGCGTTGTAATAGGCAATGTGGTGGCTGATTTCGAGCCGGGCTTCGGCTAGGCCAGGGAAGGAGCCGCCGTCGAGCAGTTCGGCTTTGAAGCGGCTCCAAAATGATTCGGCGTGGGCGTTGTCGTAGCAGTTGCCGCGCCGGCTCATGCTTTGCAGGGCGCCCTGTTGGGCCACCAGGTCTTTGAAGCGA
>NZ_KB907822.1 GCF_000382225.1 Hymenobacter aerophilus DSM 13606 | reverse complement strand
CGCGGGCCACTTCTATACTGCCTACTTCGGCGACGAGTTGGGCCTGCTGCCAGCGGTAGAGCAGCTTGGGGCTGATGCCCAGTTGCCGGGCCGCGGCTTGCGTGCTACGGCTCTCGCTGGCCAGGCGTAGGGCCTCGGCCTTAAACGCGTCGCCGTATTTACGCCGTTTGTCGGGCGACGTCCCGCTGGATTTTGCTGTCATAACAGAAGAAATATACGTCCTTCTTCTGTCCGTCTTGCCTAGACCACCTCAAGGGTAAGAGATGGGCGAAAGTAGGTATTGCTTGCCGGCAGACGCCTCCTGAACGCGGCTATTATTCGGCTTAGTATAGGTATAGCACTATTTATCCGGAAAACTGAAGCATTCAGATTGCCCCGCCCCAAACGCCAGACTGCCCGCCGGACCAAAGTCCAGCGGGCAGTCTGAAAGAGAGAGTACTGCGAAGTCGGGGTGGCAGGATTCGAACCTGCGGCCTCCTGCTCCCAAAGCAGGCGCGATACCGGGCTACGCTACACCCCGAAAAAAAACCTCCGGGTGGGGTTCCCGGAGGCTTAATCGAATAACATTCGTCGTCGGAGTGGCAGGATTCGAACCTACGACCTCCAGCACCCCATGCTGGCGCGATACCAGGCTACGCTACACCCCGATGAATGATGATGCAAATGTACACCACCCAAACGGTAAAACGCAAGCGCCCCGCCGGTTTTTCTTGCGGCGCTTCGGGTTGAAGCCCCTTTTACCACGCTTATGCAACTGTTTACGTGCCGATTGACTCCTGGCTATGCGGTGCCCGCGCCCGGTTATTATTTGCTTTGGCTCGTTTCTTGCCGACTTCCGGAGGGCTATTTTTGGGGCTTACCAAACCGGTAGCCGGGGCCTTTCTCGTATCTTCGTTACCGGCATCATCGCCCGTTTTTCACCCCGCCTATGAAAACCTCTACTTTCCTGGGATTCTTTCTGGCCCTGCTGCTGGCGGGCCCACTGGCAATGGCGCAGGCCACCCCGACCCCGCCCGCAGCCCCGGTTGCGCTGATTACCGATAAAACGGAGGTGACGCCCGCCCCCGCCGCGGCCCTCAAGCTACGGCTCGACCTCAACCCCATTACCAACGCCCTGACCGTGCGCACCGACGCCACCGGCCCCACCCGCATCGAAGTCAACGGCACTGATGGCCGCCCGGTCATCACCCGCGACGTGCTGCTGGCCGGCGAGTCGGCCGTGGTGCTTAGCATGGCCAACCTGCCCCGCGGCGCCTACATCGTGAAGTGCATATCGGGCGAGCGGCGCAGCATGAAGCGCGTCATTCTGGGACAGTAGGTGAGGAAGCTAAAACCCCTGTCATCCTGAGCGCAGCGAAGGACCTATACAGAAGCCAATCAGTAGATATAGCTTCTGTATAGGTCCTTCGCTGCGCTCAGGATGACAGGGGTTTTAGCTTCCTCACCTATGCTTCCTCGCTCTGCAACTGCCGCTCGTAGAGGGCGCGGTAGAGGCCCTGTTCGTCGCGCATGAGGGCTTCGTGGGTGCCGTGCTGCACAATCTGGCCGTCGTCGAGTACCAGGATTTCGTCGGCCAGCTTCACCGAACTCACGCGGTGACTGATGATGAGGCTGGTGCGGTTGTGCATGATGCGCTGCAGGGCCCCCAGAATGGCGTTTTCGGTGTCGGTGTCTACGGCCGAAAGAGCGTCGTCGAGAATCAGGATTTTGGGTTCTTTGACCAGGGCGCGGGCGATGCTGACGCGCTGTTTCTGGCCGCCCGAGAGCGTGATGCCCCGCTCGCCTAGTTTCGTGTCGAAGCCCTGCGGGAAATCGATGATGTTGTCGTAGACGTTGGCGTCCTTGGCCGCTTGCAGCATTCGGGCCTCGTCGGGCTGGTCGAGGCCGAAGTTGATGTTGTTGCGGATGGAGTCGGAGAACAGAAACACGTCCTGGGGCACGTAGCCAATCTGGCTCCGCAGCGACGTGATGGCCAGGTCGCGCACGTCCACGCCATCGACCTTGATGCGACCCTCGGTGACGTCGTAGAGGCGCGAGAGCAGCGCCGCCACGGTGCTTTTGCCCGAGCCGGTGTTGCCGATAACGGCCAGCGTCTGGCCCGGCCGGATGCGGAACGACACGTCGCGCAGGGCCTGGATGCCGGTATCGGGGTAAGTGAACGAGACGTGCTCAAACTCGATGTCGCCCTTGATATCCAGCTCGATGTTCTGGCGCGAGACGATGTCGGTTTTCTGGTCCATGAACTCGTTGATACGGGCCTGGGAGGCTTCGGCGCGCTGCACCAAAGAACTCGTCCAGCCCAGGGCCGTTACGGGCCAGGTGAGCAGGTTCACGTAAATCAGGAACTCGGCAATGCTGCCGGTGGTAATCGTGCCCCGGATAACTTCCTGGCCGCCCACCCACACGGTGATAATCGTGCTCAAACCCACCAGAAACAGAATCAGCGGAAAAAACAGCGAGTTGACGAAGTTCAGGCTCAGCGTTTTCTCCTTGTACTCGTTGGAGGCCTCGGTGAACTGCCGGTGCGAATCCTGCTCGCGCACGAACGACTTGATAACCCGGATGCCCGAAAAGGCTTCCTGCACAAAGGTCGTCATGCCCGACAAGGAGCGTTGGATTTCGTCGGACTTGCGCTGGATGATGTTGTTGACGTAGAAGATGCTGATACTGAGCACCGGCAGCGGCAGCAGCGTGTAGAGCGTCAGCTTCACGTTCACCATCAGCATAAGCGGCACGATGAGCACGAACAGCAGCACGAGCTGCAGAAAGTACATGATGGCCGGCCCGATGTACATGCGCACCCGGCCCACGTCCTCCGAAATGCGCGACATCAGGTCGCCGGTGCTGTGGCGGCGGTAGAAGCTCAGCGGCAGGCTCTGGTAGTGCTGGTAGATTTCGTTTTTCTGGTCGTTCTCTACCAGCCGGCTCATCACGATAAGCGTCTGGCGCATGAAAAACAGGAAGATGCCGCGCAGCAGGGCCATGGCCAGAATCAGCACCCCATACAGCAGCACGTTGCGCCCGAACAGCTCGTAGACCTGCGCCTGCGCCCGGGTGCCACCGTAGAGGTGGTACAGGTCGATGCCCTCGCCCACTAAGTCGAAGGCGTAGCGGACAATCTGGGCCGGAAAAATGGCCAGCAACGTGCTCAGGCCCACAAACAGCACGCCCCCGAGGAAGTGCCACTTGTAGCGAAACAGGTATTTATTGGTTGCGGAAAGTGCGGGCACCGGGCGAAGTTGAGAAGTTGGGTACTTGCGGAAGCTAGAAAGCGGAAAGGGGCGGAAAGGGTTTCAGATGCCCATTGAACGCCGTGGAAGCGTGCTGTGCTTTCCAACTTCCAAACTCGCATAAATCGGCGTACTTTTGCACCCGAATTGCGGGGGCCGCCCACCAAAGCCGCGCACAGAGTTCATTGAGCGAAGGAAACGCAGCAGCCAAAAGCCGTTGCCAATCGTTTAACGGATTCCGCGCGTTGGCAGCGGGCCGCGGCCACTGCGAAGGTACGCCAATCCCACCCTTCCCACCCACTCATTTTCCATCTCCCCCCCGTTATGGTTGAAACGCAAGTAGTAACCGAGGCCTCCGTTTTCGGCCAGATTGCCGAGTTCCAGCACGAGCAGGTAGTGTACTGCCACGACCACGAAACCGGCCTGAAGGCCATCATCGGCATCCACAACACCGTGCTCGGCCCCGCGCTGGGCGGCACCCGCATGTGGCACTACGCCTCCGACGCCGAAGCCCTGCACGACGTGCTGCGCCTGAGCCGCGGCATGACCTACAAGGCGGCCATTTCGGGCCTGAACCTGGGCGGCGGCAAGGCCGTGATTATCGGCGACGCCGCCACCATGAAAACCGAGGCGCTGCTGCGCAAATTCGGCCGCTTCGTGCAAAACCTCAACGGCAAGTACATCACGGCCGAGGATGTGAACATGACCACCCGCGACATGGAGTTCATCCGGATGGAAACCAAGCACGTATCGGGCCTGCCCGAGAGCATGGGCGGCTCCGGCGACCCTTCGCCGGTAACGGCCTACGGCACCTACATGGGCATGAAGGCCGCCGCCAAGCGCGCTTTCGGCTCCGATTCGCTGGAGGGCAAGCGCATTGCCGTGCAGGGCATGGGCCACGTGGGCACCTACCTGCTGGAGTATCTGCAGAAAGAAGGCGCCCAGCTGCTGGTGAGCGACTACTACGAAGACCGCGCCCTGGCCGCGGCCAACCGTTTCGGCGCCCAACTGGTGGGCCTCAACGACATCTACGACCAGGACGTGGACATTTACTCGCCCTGCGCGCTGGGTGCCACGCTCAACTCCGACACCATTCCGCGCCTGAAGTGCCAGGTAGTAGCGGGTTGCGCCAACAACCAGCTGGCCGACGAGAACGTGCACGGCCCCGAGCTGGTGAAGCGCGGCATCGTGTACGCCCCCGACTTCCTCATCAACGCCGGCGGCCTCATCAACGTGTACTCGGAGGTAGTGGGCGGCAACCGCGAGGCGGCCCTCGTCCAGACCGAGAAAATCTACGACATCACCACCCAGGTGCTGGCCAAGGCCGAGCAGGAAGGCAGCCACCCGCAGGCCGCCGCCACCCGCCAGGCCGAGGAGCGCATCGCCGCCATCGGCAAGGTAAAATCAACCTTCTAAGATGTGAGATACGAGAAGTGAGAGGTGAGACTCGGTATAGTTTATTAGCTATTTTACAGCCAGATAGGCTTTACCGTTAAGCGTCTCACCTCTCACTTCTCCTATCTCATTTCTAAATATGAAACACCGTTTCAAGGAGCTTAAGGTGTGGCAGAAAGCAATGGAAGTAGCCCGGCTAACTTACCAGCACTGCGCAAATTTTCCGGCTGATGAACGGTTTGGACTGATTTCGCAGATGCGGCGGGCAGCAGTTTCTATTGCTTCAAACGTCGCAGAGGGCGCTGGCCGGGATTCAGCCAAGGAGTTTCGCCACTTCTTATTCATTGCCAACGGATCGGCTTACGAATTGGAAACCCAGTATTTGCTGGCCGAATCGTTTGGCTACGTAACTACTGAAGCCGTGCAGGAAATCTGCCGGAGCCTGGAGGAAGTCCAGCGCATGATTTACGGCTTGCAAAAGTCGCTTACCGATTAAGCAGAGGCGAGTCTCACTTCTCACTTCTCCATACTCACTTCTAAGAGAATAATGCTCAACCGTCGCACGCTTCGTATCAAGGTCATGCAGGCCCTGTACGCCTACCATCAGGCCGTCGGGTCCGATTATTCTTTGGCGCTTGAGCGGATTGCGGAGGCGTTCGTACCCGATCTGACGGCGGCCGAAGCCCCCGACCGGAAGAAGCTGCAGGGCCAGCGCAAGCTGGCCGAGGTGCTCTTCAAGGACTGGCACAAGTCGGGCGAAATGCCCGAGCCGACCGACGATGCCGACGTGAACGACGCGGTGCAGGACGCCATCAAGTTCTACCAGAAAGCCGTAGCCAAGGATAAAACCTACTACGCGGGCCAGCTGGTGAGCGGCGCCGAAGCCATCCACGACCAGTACCTGCACCTGCTCAACATTCCGGCGGCCTTGCTGCAGGTGCTGGAGCAGGAGCGCGGGCGCGATTCGCGGCGCCTGACGGCCTCGCCCGAGCCGCTGCTCGACACCACCCGGCTCTTGGAAAACCAGGCCATTGCCAAGCTCATGGAAAACCTGCAGCTGCAGGAGCTGACCATCCGGCGCAACCAGAAGTGGCACGGCCAGCCCGAGCTGGACGCCCTGCGGGCCGCCTGGCGCACCGAGATAAAGCAGGACCCCGAGCTGCTGAGCTACCTGGCCGCCCCGGCCGGCACCTACGCCGACGACCAGGAGATGCTCAAGCACCTCTACAAAGAGTTCGTGTTCAAGGGCACGGCGCTGCCCGAGTACATCGAGGAAGACGACCAGAACTGGGAGGAGAACCGCTCGGTGGTGAAAAACCTGGTGGTGAAAACCGTGAAGATGCTCGACGAGGCGGCCGACGAAAACCTGGTGCTCATGTCGCTGTCGGCGAACTGGGCCGAGGACAAGGAGTTTGCCGAAAGCCTCTACCAGCAGACGCTGGCCGACGACGCCACCTACGAGAAGCTCATTGCCGACTCGTCGCAGAACTGGGACGTGGACCGCGTGGCCCTCACCGACAAGATTCTGCTGAAAATGGCGCTCTGCGAAATGCACCTGTTCCGGGCCATTCCGGTGAAGGTGACCATCAACGAGTACATCGAAATCAGCAAGCTCTATAGCACGCCCAAAAGCAAGCAGTTCGTCAACGGCATCCTCGACAAGCTGGCCCAGGACCTGACGGCCAGCGGCGCCATCCGCAAGTCGGGCCGTGGTTTGCTGGACAACCAGTAGGCCGCGCGCAGCCCGGCAGGCAGTTTACCAACTACGGGCTCCCGATCTGCGTATTGGTGGTATCTCCCTCTTTCCCCTAACCTCAACTTCCTCATCATGAGCAGCAAAACCACTACTGGTATTCTGTGCTTTGCCGGCGGCGCCCTTACCGGGGCGGTGGTTGGCCTGTTGTACGCCCCCGAAAAGGGCCGCGAAACCCGCAGCTGGCTGAGCTACCAGCTCGAAAAGTACCGCGAAACGCTGGCCGACCTCACCGAAAATCTCGTAACCAGCCGCTCCGATCAGGGGCCCAGCTCGGCCAAGAGCGAAGGCCAGCGCGTGATTCAGGATGCCAAGAGCAAGGCCGAGCAGCTGCTGGGCGACGTCGACCAGCTCATTGATCAGATAAACTCCCGCAAAAGCCTGTAAGCTGCCGCTGCCTTGCGGCAGGAGCTTGCTGTTTTTGATTGCTTTCCGCCAGAAAAGTGCCGCAGAACTGACGCCACCGTCGGGGCTGCGGCACTTTTTGCTGCCGGCTCCGCTGCAGTATTGGTACCTTTGCGCAAACGTTCCCGGTAAGGCCCCGCGCCAGGCCGGGCCCGCTTACCTAACCTTCAATAGTTCAACGCAATGCAACGCATCACCCTTATTCCCGGCGACGGTATTGGTCCCGAAATCACGAAAGCAGTAACCGATATTTTTGCCGCCGCCGAGGTGCCGGTGCAGTGGGAGGAGCAGAACGCGGGCCAGACGACCTTCGACGCCTCGGGCGAGCTGATTCCGCAGGCCCTGCTCACGTCGCTGGAGCAGAACCGGGTGGCGCTGAAGGGCCCCATTACCACGCCCGTGGGCAAGGGTTTTCGCAGCATCAACGTAACGCTGCGCCAGCAGTACAACCTTTACCAGAACGTGCGCCCGGCCAAAACCACCGCCGGCATTGCCTCGCGCTACGCCGATTCGGGCATTGATTTGGTACTGTTCCGCGAGAACACCGAAGGCCTGTACTCGGGCCTGGAGATGTACGACGCCCACAACGGCATTGCCGACTCGGTGGCCCGCAACACGGTGGTGGGCGCGCGCCGCATCTGCCGCGCCGCCTTTGCCTACGCCGCCAAGCATGGCCGCAAAAAGGTGACAATGGCCCACAAAGCCAACATTCTGAAGGTAGCGGGCAAGGTGATGCTCGACGCTGCCCAGGAGGCCGCCCGCGAGTTTCCGCAGATTCAGTACGAGGAGAAAATCATCGACAACATGTGCATGCAGCTGGTCATCCGGCCCGAGCAGTTCGACGTGATTGTGACCACCAACCTGTTCGGCGACATCCTCTCCGACCTGTGCGCCGGCCTGGTAGGCGGTCTGGGCGTGGTGGCCGGCGCCAACATCGGCGACGATATGGCCATTTTTGAGGCCGTGCACGGCTCGGCGCCCGACATTGCCGGCCAGGGCAAAGCCAACCCCACGGCCCTGCTGCGCTCGGCCCTGATGATGCTGCACCACATCGGCCAGCACGACAAAGCCGACCAGATTGAGAAGGCCCTGAACCTGACGCTGCAGGACAAGAGCAAGTGCACCGGCGACCTGGGCGGCTCGGCTTCCACCGCCGAGTTCACCCAGGCCATCATCGACAACCTTTAGTCAGTTGGTCAGTTGCCAGTTGTTGGTGAACGGCAAACCAGCCCGGTCATTCAGCGCGGAGCGAAGAATCTCGCGTGCTAACGTTGCGCCGGCAACTGTTCAACGAGTCTGAGCGAGATTCTTCGCTGCGCTCTGAATGACGTTCCTTTCACTCCTGACAACTGGCAACCGGCAACTCACCCCAGGCAACTCAACCCTGCTTATCTTTGTCTTTCGGAAGCAGCCAATTGGCTGCTACGCTTGATTTTCAGATCCATATGAAACGCACTTTCTTTTCTACGCTGCTGCTCTCGGCCACGCTGCTGATGGGCGCCTGCAACAACAACCAGGGCGAAGTTGGCACCGAGGGCATGAACGCCGCCGCTGTTGATGCCAACGCCACGGCCGCCCCACTCGTTGACAACCCCAACGTAACGGCCGAAACCGAGGCTCCGAACCCCAATGCCCCGGTGATGACCTTCGCCAAGGCCGACCACGATTTTGGTGACATTCAGCCGGGTGCCGTGGTAAAAACGACCTTCGAGTTCACCAACACCGGCAAGTCGCCGCTCATCATTGAAAACGCTACCGCCGCCTGCGGCTGCACCACGCCCAACTGGACCAAGGAGCCAATTGCGCCCGGCGCCAAGGGCACCATCGACGTGCAGTTCGACTCGCACGGCAAGTCGGGCATGCAGAACAAGGAGGTAGCCATTCAGGCCAACACCCAGCCCAGCATCAACAAGGTGGTGATTAAGACCAACATCCTGCCCGACGGCCAGCAAGGCCCCTACCGGCAGTAAGCCGCCTGAGGCCGGGCCCTGGCGCCCGGCCCTTGGCGTTGCCAAACCTGCTTTTTCCCGCTGATATTCCCGCTTATGTTCGCTTCTTTTTTGCTGCAAGTTCCGGCTACCGATGCCGGTGGCCTTATTCAGTACCTGCCCCTGGTTGCCATGGTCGGCGTGGTGTATTTCTTCATGATCCGGCCCCAGCAAAAGCGCACGGCCGATGCCAAGAAATTCCGGTCGGGCCTGGCAAAAGGGGCCCACGTGGTCACCATCGGCGGGCTGCACGGCAAAATCGTGGACCTGAGCGAGGAATCGGTGACGGTAGAGGTAGACAAGGCTGTGCGCCTGCGCTTCGACCGCGCCGCCATTGCCCGCGAGGTAGCCGGCAAAACGACAGTCGTGGCCGAATAAACCGGGTGCGGCCCGTTGTGCCGGCTTCGCAGTCCGGCGCTTGTAGTACCTTGTGAAAACCGGAATTCCGGCTTCGGGCGCAACCGGGGGCCGGAATTCCGGTTTTTATGCCGACGTCCCCGCATCGCTCACCCTTTTTTCTGCTGCCTGCCTGTGTCATCTGCCCGCCCCGGTATTCGTCTGCTCCGCTGGTTTGCCAGCCCATTCTTCGGGCAGGAGCGCAGCTATTGGCGGGCGGTGCTGGCGTGCTTTCTGGTGGCCAGCACGTTCTGGCTGCTCAATGCGCTCAACAAAACCTACACCACCCGCATCAACTACCCGCTGGTGTGCCGCTACGACGACGCCCGCTTCGTGCCGGTGCAGCCGCTGCCCCAGGAGGTAGCCGTGAACGTAACCGGCCGCGGCTGGAAGCTGCTGCGCGGCCAGCTGCCGCTGGAGGTGCGCCCGGCCGAAGTGCTGCTGCGCGGCGCGGCCACCCGCTACCTCACAGCCGGCGCCCTGCGCCCCGCCCTGCAGCAGGCCATGGACGGGCTGCAACTCAATTACCTGGTTTCCGATACGCTCTGGGTTGACCTCGACCGGCTGGTGAGCCGCCGCCTGCCGCTGGCCCTGAGTCCCGCCACCGACGGCGCCGCGCTGCCCTACGAGGCCCGCTTCGAGCCCAACGTGGTTACCTTCACCGGCCCCGCGGGCAAAGTCAACTCCCTGCCCGACCCCTACCCCGTACACCTGCCCCAGGCCCCGGCCGGCTCCACCGACGGCGACGTGCGCGTGCCCATCGGCGGCCCCGACCAGGTGCAGACCAGCGTAACCGATGTGCGCGTGCGCCTCGTGCGCCGGCCCGTCGTCACGCTGCCCGTCGATGTGGTGCCCGAGCTGCTCGATGCGCCCGCCGGCCGCCGCTTCCGCCTCACGCCGGCCACGGTGCGCGTGCGGCTGCAGTTTTTCCCCGAAGACACGGCCTCCTTCCGCCCCGACCAGCTGCGGGTGCAGCTGCACTACGGCCAGTTCGGCAGCTCCCCCGACTCGGTGCTGCGCCCCTTCCTGTCGCGCAAGCCGCCCCAGGTGCGCGGCTACCTCGTGCTCACGCGGGGTGTGCGGGTGCAGAGCGAGTAGTGGTTTTTGGTGGGTGGTTTTTGGTTTTTGGCCGTAAATCCCCAAAGAAAACCAAGAACCAAAAACCACCCACCAAAGACCAGCAACATGCTCAAAATCGGAATTACGGGCGGTATTGGCTCGGGCAAAAGCATCGTCGGGCGGCTGTTTCGGGTGCTGGGTGTGCCGCTGTACGACTCCGACAGCCGCGCCAAATGGGTGATGGCCCACGACCCGCAGCTGCGCCAGGAACTTACCGCCGCCTTCGGTCCCGAAACCTTTGACGCCCAGGGCCACCTCGACCGCACCTACCTGGCCCGCGTGGCCTTCCCCGACCCCGCCCAGCTGGCCCGCCTCAACGCGCTGGTGCATCCACATGTTGGTCGCGACTTTGCCGCGTGGTCCGCGGCGCGCCAGGCCGAGGGCTGCGCCTACGTGCTCAAGGAAGCCGCCCTGCTCTACGAGTCGGGCGCTTACCGGCAGCTCGACCGCATCATCACCGTTTTTGCCCCCCAGGCGTTGCGCCAGGAGCGGGTGCTGCGCCGCGACCTGCACCGCACGGCCCACGATGTGCTCACCATCATCGGCAAGCAGCTCAGCGAGGAGGAAAAGCTGGCCCGCGCCAACTACGTAATCCACAATGATGACGAGCACCTGCTCATCCCGCAGGTACTAAAGCTGGACGCGGAGCTGAGGGGTTTGGCGAAGTAGAGAATACGTCATCCAGAGCGCAGCGAAGAATCTCGCGTGAGCCGTTAAACAATCGTTATAACGGCTCACGCGAGATTCTTCGCTGCGCTCTGAATGACAGAGAGGTTTCTCCCCGCAACTCAACGAATAATCGGACTGCGTTCGAACGGCCGTTCGCGGTCGAAGAGGTAGCGGTAGGTGACGTGGGTTTTGTAGATGCGGGCGCCGATGGAGCGCGTAACGGCCAGCATGCGCGGGTTGAAGTCACCAATCCAATTCATCTCAATTTCGCGGTAGCCGGCGCGCATAAACTCGGCGCGGGCGTGCACCATCAGGGCGCTTTCGATGCCCTTGCCCTGCCACTCGGGCACCACCCCGAAGATGACGCCGAACAGCTTTTTGTCGCGCCGCTGCTGGTATTTACGCTTTTCCCAGAGGAAGTGCAGTTTGGCCAGCAGCCCAAACCGGCGGCTGACGTGCTTGAACATCTGGTTGAGTTCGGGCAGGCTCACGAAGAAGGCAATGGGCTCGTCGTGGTGGTAAGCAAACCAGAGCAGGCGCTCATCGAGCACGGGCTGCATCTGCTTTACCAGCTCGCGGGCCTTGTCGAGGCTCATGGGGTTGATGCCGCTGTGGTTGGCCCAGGCCAGATTGTACACGTGGTGGAAATCGTGGGCCAGCTTCTCGGCGTCGCGCTTGTTGGCGTGCTGAAACCGGAAGGCCGGGTACTGCTGCGCGTACGTGTCGAAAGCCCGCGAGAAGGCCGGGTGCAGGGGCGTATCGACCTCGCGGTAGCAGGTGTACTGCCGGAAAAACAGCTCGAAGCCGTACTGCTCGAACAGCTGCTGGTAGTAGGGCTGGTGGAAGAACATGCCGTAGTTGGGCTCGGTGAAGCCTTCCGTCAGCAGCCCCCAGAACCGGTCCCGCTCGCCGAAATTGATGGGGCCGTCCATGGCCTGCATGCCGCGGTCGGCCAGCCAGCGCCGGGCAGCCTCAAACAGCTCGTTGGCCGCCGCTTGGTCGTTTTGGCACTCGAAAAAGCCCATGCCGCCCACCGGCAGCGTGGGGTCGGGCTGCTCGGCGTCGCGGTTGATGAAGGCCGCCACCCGCCCTATTACCGCGCCGGCCGCATCGGTCAGCACCCAGCGGATGGCCTCGCCGCGGGCAAAAAGCGCGTTTTTGGCCGGATCGAACACGGCTTCAATCTCCGGGTCGAGGGGCGAAATCCAGTTGGGCTGGTTTTGGTAGAGCCGGGCCGGCAAATCCAGGAACTGGCGGACGAGGGCGGGCGTAGTGACTTCGAGGAGCGGCATATTTTTCGCGCTGATAGCTACCAGCGGTTAGCCGTTAGCTTGGAGGGAATTACTTCAAAGGAAACAGGTATCGGCCAGATGAGCGAAAACCGGCCTGAGTAACGACTAGCTGACCGCCCAGACCCGGGATGCAAGAAATGCTTTTTTAGGGCTGGTATAGCACCGACAGAATCGGCAGGCCATCGGCCTGCACCTGATATACTGTGCGGCCCAGGGTTGGTGGCGGCGGCCCGGCCCAGGCGCGGTAGCCGAACAGGTAGTACCGACCGGGGCCGGGGGCAGTCAGGTGGATGCGCTGCTGATCGGCAGGGCTCAGCCAGACCAGATTGTTCAGGAAGGATTGCCCTTCGGCGACGGCCACGTAAATAGGCCCGGTAGGATGGCGGCGCACCAGGTACTCCAGGCCCTGGCGGTAGGCCAGCCCCCAGTAGTCGCGCTCGAAGTTGCGTTCCACCTGCTGGTTGGTCAGGAAGCTAAAATACACCTGCTGCTGCGGGTGCATGCACACCATGCGCACGGCGGTGAGGCCCATTTCGAGCCCGGCCAGCAGCCCCAGCCCCAGCAGCAGCGGCCGGCCCCAGCGACTTTCGCGCCCCTGCTGCCACAACTGCCGGCCCGCCGAAACGGCCAGCAGCAGCAGGGCCGGGTACACGAAATATAGGTGCCGCCAGCCGTCGTAGAGTACCGACTGCATGCTGATTACGAGCAGGAAAGGCAGCAGCAGCCAGCCACAGAACAGCAGGTCGAGGCGGCCATCGAGGGTGCGCAACTGCGCCAGCGGCCGGCGCCGGAAGCGGATAGCAGCCAGCACCAGCCCAACTGCGGCGGCCACCCAGTAGGCAACCGGGGTGGTAATCAGCAGCCAGACGGTGCCGTAGTGCCAGGGCAGATGCTGCGCCACTTCCAGCTTCCCCCAGTACAGCACTTCTCCCTGCCAGGGAAAGTGGCCCATCCGCTGAAAGGCCGCCAGCAGCCGGGGCAGCGGGTTACCCCACAGATAGGGCCAGCCCGCCACGGTTGCAACGGCGGCGCCCACCAGGTAAGCGCCGACCACGGCAGCCACTTGCTGGGGCTGGGCGCCGGGTCGGGTGGGCAGCAGCACTTCCAGCAGCAACAGAACCAGCGTGAAAGGAACCAGCAGCAGGCCCAGCAGCCGGATATCGGTGGCGGCGGCCGTGGCCAGCCCATGCAGCAGCGCACGGCCCAGGGTGGGGCGCTGCACGAGCCGGGCCAGCGTGAACATACCCAGCGTGAAGGCCGCCAGAAACAGCAGGTCTTTGGCGTTGTAAAACGACTCGGCAAACAACCGGGGCGAAAGCACAAACAGCACTACCGGCAGCAGCGCCAGCGCCCGCCGACGCAGCCGGAGCCGGGCCAGCCCATAGAGCGCGCCCAGCCCGCCGACTACCAGCAAAAACGTGAGCCCGTGGCGAACTAAGTAATAGTTTCGGCTGACCTGCTCGCCCACCAGGCCCAAACCGTAGCGGGCCACCAGGGTCATCGGCAGCTCAAATAACACCCCGTGGTCACTGTCGCGGTACTTTTCAACAGGATACGGTTCGTGGCCCTGCACCACATCGGCCACGTAACGCAGGCTAACCAGGCCGTTGAGCTGGTCGGTAGGCTCATCCCACGACACGCCGTAGTCGCTCACCAGCAATCCGCCCAGCACCAGCAGCAATCCGAAAAAGGCCCTCACGCCAAACCGGCGAACCGCAGCAGAAAAACGCATAGTAAACCGGTGGAAATCGGGCAAGGCAGCACATCAACGGGGCAACCGGCTGGCCAGTAGCCATCGAACTGCCCAAAACAAAAAAGGACCGCCGCAAGCGGCAGTCCTTTTCGTGTGTGGGAGATACTGGGTTCGAACCAGTGACCCTCTGCTTGTAAGGCAGATGCTCTGAACCAGCTGAGCTAATCTCCCGGGGTAAGCGTACTGAAAAATAGTGGGAGATACTGGGTTCGAACCAGTGACCCTCTGCTTGTAAGGCAGATGCTCTGAACCAGCTGAGCTAATCTCCCGATGGGCGTTTCCCGTCGTTTGGGATGGCAAAGATGGGGGCTCGTTTCTGAAAACGCAACACTTTCCCCCATCTTTGGGCTAAGAAATTTTCGGAGCCGGGCCGCTTTGGCGGGGAACCCCTTGCCAGTCAGAAATTTCGGTTGTAAAAACGAAGGCGTGCCGGTGGGAAGATTACTGAAAATTCTGGGGCTGACGCTGCTGGGCCTGCTGCTGGCGGCCGGGTTGGGGCTATGGCTGGGGCAGGACTGGCTGATTGGCCGCTTCGTGGTGGCCCTCAACCAGCACCTGGCCGTGCCCGTGCGCGCCAGCCGCCTCGACGTGTCGGTGCTCGACCAGTTCCCGCGCCTCTCCATCACGCTGCACGACGTGGCGGTGCAGGGCTCCTTGCCCGCCGATACCACCCGGCTGCTGCGGGCGCGCCGCCTCTATTGCGCCTTCGACGCCCTGGATTTGCTGCGCGGGCACTACCGCATCCGCCGCCTCACGCTCGCCGACGGGCAGCTGCACCTGCGCCGCGACGACGCCGGCCAGCCCAACTACCTCATTATCAAACCCGACACAACGACAACCGACGAGCAGCCCTTCGTGCTGGAGCTACGGGGCATCCGGCTGGAGCGCGTGCGGGCCACGTACACCGATGCGGCCCGGCAGCAGTTCTTCGCCCTTCAAACGCCCGACCTGCGGGCCGCCGTGCGCCTCGATGGGCCCCGCGTGGAGGTAACCACCACCGGCCCGGCCCACATCGAAACCGTGCGGCTGGGCTCCGACGACTACTTCCGGCAGAAAGACGTGCACCTGAACGTGCTGCTTGCCGTGGATCGGGCCGGCGAGCGGGTGACCATCCGGCCTTCTACCGTGGCCGTGGGCCCGGCCACCTATTCGGTTTCGGGCACCATTGATTACACGAAGGCCTCGCAGCTGCATTTGCAGGCCGCTGCCCGGCAGGCCGATGTGAAGGCGGTGCTGGCCCTGCTACCACCTCGCCTGACGCGGCGGCTGGCCGGCTACCGCAGCCGGGGGCAGGTGTATTTCGAGGGCACCGTGCGCGGCGAGTGGTCGGAGCAGCGCAACCCGGCCGTAGAGGTGCGGTTTGGCTGCCGGCAGGCTGCCTTTTTCCATCCGGAGTACCGCCAGCAGGTGGAGGACGTGAGTTTGACGGGCCGTTTCAGCAACGGCGCGGGCCGGGCCGCCCAAACGGCCGTCCTGACGCTGGAGCAGGTGCGCGGGCAACTGGCCAGCCGGCCGTTTGGCGGCAGGCTGCGGCTCGAAAACCTGGTGAAGCCCGTCATCAACCTGGAGCTGCAGGCCGAGCTGGACGTGGCCCGGGCCCTGAAGTTTTTCCCCGTGGCAGCCGTGCGGGCGGCCTCGGGCGAGGCCAGCCTGCACCTGGCCCTGAGCGGGCCGCTGGAAACCCTGCGCCGCCGGCCAACGGCCCGGCAGGCGAGCGGCGAGCTGGCCTTGCGCAACGTCCGGCTGCAGCTGCGCGACTTCCGGCAGCCCTTCACCGGCCTGACGGGCCAGCTGGCACTGCGCGGCGCCGACGTGGCCGTTACTGGCCTGCAGGGCCGCTTGGGTAATTCCGACTTCCGGGGCCGGGGCACGGTGCGCAACGCCACCGGCTGGGCGCTGGCGCCGGGTCAGCCGCTGCGCATCGAAGCCAATCTGATGTCTAACCTGCTCGATTTCAACCAGCTCCTGTATGCTTATCAGCCGGCCGGAGGTAAATCGGGCAGTAGCGGCGCGGTGGCGGCTGGCGGGCTGCATGTACCGGGCCGGCTGGTGCTCGATGTGCAGACCCAGGCCCGGCAGGTGCGCTACCGGCGGCTGCGGGGCCGGCAGCTGCGCGGCACGCTGCGGCTGCAAAACCAGGTATTCAGCTCGCCGGGGCTGCGGCTGCTGGCAGCCGGGGGCCAGCTGAACGTGCGCGGCACCGTGGACGCCCGCCAGCCCCGGCTGCTGAAGGCCAGCACCGTGGCCAGCTGCCAGCAAGTGCGGCTCGACAGCCTGTTTTACGTGTTCGAGGATTTCGGCCAGCACTTTATCACCAGCCGCCACCTGCGGGGCACGCTCACGGCTTCGGCCGAGTCGGATACGTATTTCGATGGGCAGCTGCGCCCGCTGCCCGACCGGCTGGAAGCCCAAATCAAGGCCACCATCCGGCAGGGCGAGCTGGTTGGTTTCGAGCCGCTGCAGAAGCTGAGCCTGGTAGCCGACCGGGCCACGCTGCGCCACCTGCGCTTCGCCGAGCTGCACAACGACTTCTACATCCAGAGCCGCACGGTGTATATTCCGGAAATGGAAATCCGCTCCAACGTGCGGGCCGCGGCCCTGATTCGCGTTACCGGCACCCACACCTTCGATCAGCAGCTCGACTACCACCTGCGCATTCCGCTACTGCCGGGCCTGCTGCCGCGCGCCGCCGCCCGCGCCGATGGCCCCACGTTACGGCTGGGCATCCGGGGCACCGAGAGCAACTTTGCGGTGCGCTACGAAACCGGCCTGCCCACGCGCCCCACCTTGCCGGGTACCACGCTGCCGGGCCGGAGCCCCGCGGCCGGGCAGGCGGCTACAACGCCGCTAGGAGCAGCCGCTCCGTCGCCCGGTCCGCGCCCGACCTGGGAAGTGAAGAGGCCCACGAAAAAGCCCGCCGAGCCCCAGCCGGGCGACTATTTCGAGTTCTGAGTTACTACCTCCTGCCGAAAACTGCCGGGGCCAGGATGGCGCTGACCCAACCCGGCGCGGCAGCTTCGGCCGGAGTCGTTTAGCACTTCAGAAAGGCCGCGCTGGCTGGTTGGCCGCAGCCGGAGCCAACCTCAACCGAAAAGACGCGTTACAGGGAGCTGGATATTCTCTCCCACCCTTTTTGACTTTTGACCATGAACGACTCGCAACTGCTCCAGAACTACTCCGACCAGGAGAAGGCAGCTTACCTGAGTGTTATTGCCAGCCTGGCCTCGGCCGACCGTGAGGCTTCGGCCCCCGAAATTGAATTTTTGCAGCAGCTCTCCCACCAGGCGGGCTTGAGCGGCAGTGCCACCCAACAAGTGCTGAGCGCCGCTAAGGATGCCAACAATCAAACCGTAAAAAACAACCTCGACGCGCTACGGGGCAGCGACCTGCGCTTCTCGCTCGTTACCGACCTCATCAGCTTTGCCCGCGCCGATGGCGCCTACTCGAACACCGAGGAGGAGATGGTGAACAAGATTTCGCAGTACCTGGGCATCAACCAACAGCAGCAAAACACACTGGAGCAGGTAGTCGACCAGGCCGCCAACGTGCCCCACGACGCCAGCGACCCGGCCAAACAGAGCTTTCTGGGCGGCATCGGCGACAAGCTGGAAAGTGCCGGCATCCCGAAGAATGCCCTGATGGCCGGCCTGCTCGGCATTGTGGCCCCCATGGTGATTTCGAAAGTGATGGGCGGCCGTGGCCAGAGCGGCGGCGGCATGATGGGCGGCAGCATGGGCGGCCTGCTCGGCGGCGCGGCCAACAGCGGCATGGGCGGTCTGCTCGGCGGCCTTCTTGGCGGTGGCCTGCTGAGCGGCGTGATGGGCGGCGGCGGCCAGCAGCAGAGCCAGTACGGCAACTATCCGCAGCAGGGCACCCACACCGGCGGCGGCGGGCTAGGCTCGCTTATGTCGATTCTGGGCGGCCTTGGTGGCCAGCCTAACTCGCAGCCCCGCAGCAGCGGTGGCGGCGGCCTCGGCGGCCTGCTTGGCGGCGGTGGCATGGGTAGCCTACTCGGCGGCCTACTCGGCGGCGGACGCTAGATTCCGGTCTGTTAGCTGTTAGCTGAAAAACGAATGAGGCCCCGCGCTCAGCTGAGTGCGGGGCCTCATTCATTCTACAATTGTTGGCTGCTACGCGCCAGCCCCAGCGGGGCGGCATATCGGTAGCAAGTACAACTAACCGACACATCTAAAGCCCCAGCGGGGCGACACCACTCGTTCAACGGATAGTGTCGCCCCGCCGGGGCTTTAAAGTTCTTTGCGCCTTTCCTGCTACCGATATGCCGCCCCGCTGGGGCTGGCACGTTAGGTTAACTCGGATTTTCTTTCAACCAAAGCTAAAAGTTAAAGAGCCTCTCAGGAGTTGGCAATCGATTGCCCGCCTTGCTGTTGCAGACTTTTGGGCAGATTGGTGGAGCCGCCGCCCGAGCCGCCCGCCAGGCGGGTCATCGTGGTATCAACGAAGTTGGCGCCTACCTCTTCCACGGCCGACACAATCTGGAAGTTGATTTCCTCCATCACGTCCAGGTACTCGTCGTAGCTGTCGGTGCGCACGTAGTATTGCACCCGCACATCTTTCGAGTTGGAGGTGAGCGAGGTGAACTTCACTTGCACATCGGGCTCGATGAGGGGGTGCGCGGCAATGGCTTTGCTTACCAGCGCGAGAATGCGGTGCAGCTGGTCGCTGGAAGTCATTTGGGTGAGCGACATCATGAAGAAAACCCGGCGCGCCGTACGGCGCGAGAGGTTGTCGAGCGGCTTGTCGATCATCGATTTGTTGGGCACCGTCACATAGCTTTTCTCCACGGTGCGGATGCGGGTGCTGCGGAAGCCGATTTTCTCCACCGAGCCCGTCAAATCGCCCACGCTCACCAAATCGCCCACCTCGAAGGGGCGGTCGAGGAAGATGGTGAACGAGGCCAGCAGGTTTTCCAGGCTTTCCTTGGCGGCGAAGGCCACGGCCAGGCCGCCAATGCCCAGGCCGCCCACCAGCGCCGTCACATCGATACTGAACACCTGCCCCAGCACCACCAGAAACGCAATAATGCTCACGAACAGCTTGATCAGGTCGCGGGCAAAGGGCACAAGCTGGTTGGTCAGGCGCGAGGGGTCGCGCAGGGCCCGCTTCGTGAATACGAGCACGGCCAGGTCAATCATGCGCAGAATAATCCAGGTGATACCGACGATGACGGCAATCTGGTACACGCGGAAGGCCAGCTCGCCATACCACGGCGTGTGCGCCCCCACCTGCGCCTTGGTCACCGGAATATCCATCACCGAGTAGGCAATGAATATGGTTATCAGGAAGATAACGATGGAAATCGGCTTGATCAGCAGCTCATGAAACTGTGCCTCGGTAACTCCTTCACCTACTCGCTTGAAAAAGCGAAACAGCACCTTGGTCAGCAGCCGCGACACCAGGTTCTTGAACACCAGACCAGCCAGCAGAATGGCGGCCGCAATCAGGTATTCCTGGATTTCGATGCTGAGTAAGCGGTAATGAAGGAGTTCCGAAATTTCCATAAGCAGTTGTAGTCTGGGTCGTTAGCTGACGCCTTCGCGGATCAGCAGAATCGTTGGGTTTATTTAAACGGCAACCAGTAGCCAATAGCTCGCGGCTAACCGCTAAAGTTTACACCAGCTGGCGCAGGGCCATTTCAAACGACTTCTGGGCCAGGCCGGTATGCTCTTCACTCTGGGCGCGGGTGCGCTCCAGCGCCGAGCGGATGATACGCGACGTGTCCTCGAAAATCGCCTGGTCGGTGATTTCGGCGTCGGCTTCCATCAGGTAGGCAAACACGCGGGCCATGCCGCAGTTGGCAATGAAGTCGGGGATGACGCTCACGCGCTCATCGGCAAACTCGCCGGTGGGGCCGAAGAAGATTTCGGGGTCCTGGAACGGCACGTTGGCGCCGCACGAAATCACCTCCAGGCCGCCCGCGGCCAGCGCCTCTACCTGCGCTTTGGTTACGAGGCGCGAGGCGGCGGCGGGCACGAATATCTCGGCCCCGCTGCTCCAGATTCGCTCATTCACTTCCTCAAACGACAGCATGTTGTCGGCCGTCAGCTCGTTGCCGTTGCGGTTGAGCAGCAGCTGGCGGATTTCTTCGAGCCCGTAGCCCTCGGTGCTCAGCAGCCCGCCGGCCCGGTCGATGATGCCGGTGATGCGGGCGCCCTGGCTGGCCAGGTAGTAGGCCGCCGTGGCCCCCACGTTGCCCCAGCCCTGGATAATGGCCCGCTTGCCCTCGACGGAGCGGCCGCCCCACAGCGCGTAGTAGTGGCGCACGGCCTCGGCCACGCCGTAGCCGGTAATCAGGTCGGCCACGCGGTATTTGCGGCTCAGGCTGGGCGAGTAGGTGGCGTCTTCGAGCACCTTCACCACGCCCTGGCGCAGCTGGCCGATTTTCTGAATCTTCTGGGGCTCGGTGGCCTGGTAGTGGCCGTTCACCACGCCCTCCTGCGGGTGCCAGAGGCCGTAGTTTTCGGTGATGGGAATGACTTCGTGGATTTCGTCCACGTTCAGGTCGCCGCCGGTGCCGTAGTAGTTTTTCAGCAGCGGAAACACGGCCTTGTACCAGCGCTCCAGCACGCCGCGCTTGCGCGGGTCGCGCGGGTCGAAGTTGATGCCCGACTTGGCCCCGCCAATGGCCGGGCCCGACACCGTAAACTTCACTTCCATCGTTTTGGCCAAGCTTTCTACCTCGCGCTTATCGAGGCCCAGGCGCATGCGGGTGCCGCCGCCGGCCGCCCCTCCCCGCAGCGAGTTGATAACGACCCAGCCCTCGGCCTCGGTTTCGGCGTCCTGCCACTCAAACACGATTTCGGGGCGTTTATTTTCAAACTTGGCCAGCAGCTCTTTCATCAGAAATTAGGGTGGGGTGAGAAGGGGATTTCGCCCGCAAAGGTAGGCAAGCGGGCGGCAGGCCCCACCAGTGCGCCCGCGCGGTGCGGTGCTGCATGCCCCGTTAGCGCCGGGCTTGCCAGCTGTTTCCGGGTACAGCTTTTCGGGAAAAGGAACTTTGCAGGGTCCGAATATCGTATTAGCCCTATTCCCGCCTATCGTTCCGTAATACCACCCTTGCATTGCCGAAATGAAGCCATTACTTGCCCGAGTCGAATCGAAGAAAGTTGATAAAGCCGCCGCTATTCTGAAAGTGCTGGCCCACCCCAAGCGGCTGGCCATTGTAGACCTGCTGGGCAAAGAGGACAAAATGACCGTCACGGAAATTTACCGCTCCCTCGACCTGCCCCAGGCCATTGCCTCCCAGCACCTCATCACCCTCAAAGACCGCGGCATCCTGTCGTCGCTCAAAGTGGGCACCAAAATCTATTACTCGCTCTCCATTCCCAAGCTGCTCGACGTCATCGACTCGCTGGAAGAGTGCTGCGAGTCGATTTAGATAGCTGCAAGCCGCAAGCTTCAAGCGGCAAGCTGATGTTCAATTAGCTTGCCGCTTGAAGCTTACGTAAAATGGGAAAGGCCCTGCATTCAATTGAATGCAGGGCCTTTTTGTAGTTAAAACTCTCTCTCGAACGTGAGCTTGTTGCTTGAAGCTTGCGGCTTGCAGCTCTTATCAGAAAGCCGGCTGGCGTTCCAAATCGAACAAATCCGTGAGCGTGTCGATGAGCTGGTCGGCCTCGCCGCGCTTGCAGGCCGCTTTGAGCTGGAGCACCGGCTGCTTGAGGATTTTCTGCATCAGCGAGCGGGTGATGTCGTCGAGGCGCTTGGCTTCTTCGGGGCTGATTTTCTTTTTCTGGTAGCGGTCGAGCTCTTCGAGGCGGATTTGCTCCAGCGCGTTTTTCAGCTTCTGAATGGTGGGCGACACCATCATTTCCTTGGTCCAGTCGCGCAGGCCTTCAATACTTTCCTCGATGATGGCGCGCACCTGCGGCACCGAAGCCAGCCGGCGCTCCAGCGCCGCCGAGGCCTTGCTCTGGATGGCATCAATGTTATACACCAGCACGCCGGGCACCTGCTCCACGTCGGGCGCAATGCTGCGCGGCACCGACAGGTCGATGAAGAACTTGTAGCTGAGCACCTCCAGATGAGCCACCAGCGCGCGGCTGAAGAACGGCTCGGCCGCGGCAATGCTGCTGATGATGACGTCGGCATCCTTGAGGCCCTCGGCCAGGTTTTCGAAGTCGAGCAGCTTGAGGCCGCACTCCTCGGCCAGGGCCTCGGCCTTTTCGCGGGTGCGGTTGCAGATGGTGACGTCGGAGAACAGCTTACTGTCGCCGAAGTGGCGGCACACGTCGGCCCCGATTTCGCCCAGGCCCACCACCAGCACGCGCGGGTTGGCCACGTCGGCAGTCAGTTCCTCTACCAGCTCCAGCGTGGCGTACGAAGTCGAGGCGGCGCCGTCGCGGAAGGCGGTTTCCTGCTGTACGCGCTTGTTGGTGAAGAACACGGTGTGCAGCAGCCGGTGCAGAAACGGCCCGGCCGCGTCGGCGTCGGCCGACCACTGGTAGGCCTGCTTCACCTGGTTGCTGATCTGCAAATCGCCCACGACCTGCGCTTCGAGGCCCATCGCCACATCGAACAGGTGGCGCACGGCCGCAACCGGCTCGGTAAACACATCGAAGTAGGGCGCGAAGCTGGCCGCGTCGGACAGGTTTTTCAGGCTGGCCAGCGCCTCGATAACGGCGGCGCTCTGGTCGTGCTCGGCCGAGTAGTACACCTCCGTGCGGTTGCAGGTGCTCAGCACCAGCAGGTCGGTCAGGTCGATTTCGTGATGAAGGGTTTGCAGCAGGCGCCGGCAGGCCGCCTCATCCAGCGCAATCAGCTCGCGGATGGCGAGCGGCGCTTTCTTGAACGAGAGGCTGACAGCTTTAAATGGATGGGACATAGCAAGAAGCCAGAACGAATAGCAGCAGGCAAAATTACAATACAAATTGCTAGGGTAAAAACAGCGCATCGGGGCTGGTGGTTCGGCGCAGATTACTATTCGGGCCGAAACCCGCGCCAAAGCCCGCCAACGCAGTTTCCGGGCAAGCCTGCTTGATGAAAATCATCTGTACGGGCCAGGTAGCCTGACTTTCGTCGGGGCCGGTGGGGGCCGCAGGGCGCTACGGGCCGAACCGGCGCCGGGCGGGGCCGTATCTTCGGGTCTGCCTTTTGCCGTTTTTGCCGCCCGCCGTGCTCCCAACCATTGCCATCTACGACCAGAAGTCGCGCATCAAGCTCGTTATTGTAGCGGTGGCCCTGCTGATTGGGGCCGCCACCGTCATTTATACCAACCTGCTGGTGCAGCGCCTGTCCGAGCGCGAGCAGCAGCAGATTGACCTCTACGCCGAAACCCAGCGCTACATCATCAACACGGAAGAGGAGTCGAACCTGTCGTTTCTGTACGACGAAATCATTGCCGCCAACAAAACCATCCCCGTCATCATCACCGACAGCGACGACCACATCATCGACGCCCGCAACGTGAACGTGCCCGAGGGCGCGAGCGAGGAGGAAACCACGCGCTACCTGCGCGACCAGATTGCCCAGATGCGCGAGCAGCACCCGCCCATCGAAATAAAAATCGGGGCCGGCCTGCGCAACTTCCTTTACTATAAGGAGTCGGATTTGCTGACCCAGCTGCGGCTGTATCCGCTGGTGCAGCTGGCCATTATCGGCTGCCTGGCCGTTATTGCCTACTTCGCCTTCAGCTACTCGCGGCGGGCCGAGCAGAACCGCGTGTGGGTGGGCCTGGCCAAGGAAACGGCTCACCAGTTGGGCACGCCGCTCAGCTCGCTGGTGGGCTGGCAGCACTACCTGCGCGACTCGGAGCGGTTTCGCGACGAGCCGATTGTGGAGGAGCTGGGCAAGGACATCCGGCGGCTCGAAATCATTACCGAGCGGTTCAGCAACATCGGTTCGGTGCCGGTGCTGGGCGATGAGAACATCCTGCGGGTAACCGAAAACGCCATCAGCTACCTGCAGAGCCGGGTGTCGCGCAAGGTGAGCTTCACGGTAAAAACCGACCTGCCGCTCGACACGCCCGCGCAGGTAAACATCCCGCTGTTTGATTGGGTGATTGAGAACATCTGCAAAAACGCCGTGGATGCCATGGACGGGCGCGGCAGCATCACGCTGCACCTGCGGCGTCCGGTGCGCGGCAACAAAAACCAGATTGCCCTCGACATTACCGACACGGGCAAGGGCATCTCGAAAAGCAAGCTGCAAAGCGTGTTTCTGCCCGGCTACACCACCAAAAAGCGCGGCTGGGGCCTGGGCCTGGCCCTGGCCAAGCGCATCATCGAGAACTACCACAAGGGCCGCCTCTTTGTAAAGTGGAGCGAACCCGGCCGCGGCACCACCTTCCGGGTTATTCTGAACGGGTGAGAGGCGATTGTCATTCTGAGCGAAGCGAAGAATCTCGCGGGCCATGCTAACCCCGTCGTTAGGAATTAGTGTGGCCCGCGAGATTCTTCGCTCCGCTCAGAATGACAATTACCTCACTTCTTGGTACTCACTTCTAACTAGCTCACTTCTCTCATTTCCCTCTATTCGTAATCTCCACATAGCTGTTGCCTTTTACGGGCTTGCCGTGGTGGGTGCCTTCCACGCGGCACATGCCCTCCCAGTAGTGCATTTTGATGCCGGCGAACAGCTTGAGGGTGAGCTCCTGGTCGGGCATAACGGGCGTGATGGTGAGGTCGTAGCCCTGGCTGGGCACGCGCAGGCGCCATTTCATGGGGTAGCGGAGCTTGGTTTGGGGGCTGGTCCAGTAGTCGAGCACGTCGAGCTGGAAGTCGGCGGCGCTCAGGTGCTGGCTGCTCAGGTCGGGGCCGTAGTGGGTGCCGCCGCTTACCACGAGGTCCGATTTCCGGTCGAAGAGCTGATAGGCCATCAGCTCGGTGCGGGGCTCATCGAGCTGCACCGAAAACCAGTCCCAGCCGATGTTTTTGCCCATTACGGAGGTGCCGTTCCACTGCCGGTCGTACCACAGCTCGCCCTCAACCTGGCGCACTTTACCGCCGATTTCGAGGGTGCCGGTGGTGGCCAGGCGCGGGTAGCTGTAGTAGCCGGCGCGGGCCACGTCGCCGTAGTTCTCGTAACCGGTGCCGTTGTGCAGCAGCACGGGCTTGGCGGGCGTGGTCGTCAGGTCGATGGCGTGGCCGGTGTGCTCGGCCATGCGGCCGCGCAGGTGGTAGCGGCCCTCCTGCCCGGTCAGGGTCCAGGTTTCGTTCTGTTTGCGGGCGCTCAGGTTCAGCGGCAGCGTAGAAGGCAGCAGCTCGGGCAGGCGCGTTACCTTGTAGTCGTAGCGGAACTGCTTTTGCTGCGGGTCGGTGAGGGCAAAGTTGACCATCTGCCAGTCGCGCTTGCCGTTGATGTTGAAGTGGAAGAACACGTACTCGACGCCGAACGTCTCGCCGGTGGCCTTGTCGCGCAGATGGCCGGTGAAGTACCACCACTCCAGGGAGTTGCGTGCGTGGACGGCTTCTTCGCGGGGCAGCTCGGCCCGCTCGTTGAACACATCGTGCTGGCGGGTTGGCTTCAGGGCGCAGCCGGAGGCGGCGAATAACAGGATCAGGGAGGCTAGCAGCAGGTTTTTCATACTGCTGCCATAAGGGTTTCGGGGGCCGAAAGGTTTAGCCCGGCGGGCTAGTCAATTAAAGGCCGCCTATCCACTGGCAGTTCCAGCACCGGTTGCTCGGCCCGCCGGGCGTCGAGTTGCAGCCGTTGGCCAACAAACCCGATACCGGATAGCGTAATGCGCACCTGGCCCCGGCGCGAGAGGTAGCGGGCTGGCACCGGCAGGCGGTAACGGCCATCGGGGCCGGTAAATACGGCTAGCCGACTCCCCCGAATCCAGCAGACCGCCCCGGCGACGGGCCGGCCCGAATCATCCACCACCAGCCCTTCCGTTATGGCTGCCGCGTCGGCTTCGGTAGGCTCAGTAAAGAACGAAGGCCTGGCGGGCAGCTCGTAAGCGGGCAGTGTGGCCGGAAGCGGAACGTTGGGGGCAATTTGGCCTAAAGCGGACGAGGCGCTCAGCACCCACAGCAACAGGCTGCCAACCCACAGACGTATATAAGCAAATCGATTCATCAGCACCTCTGCTACCCTATAAATATTTGCTTTACAGTCATTTATCGTGCAAGGAATCCTAAACAACACAGCCTTCCGGAAGACAGCTACAGCGGTGGCTTCTGCGGTGGCTCGTGGCCCACTACCTTGCCCATAATCTGGCCCCGGCCGGGCACCGATTTCAGCCGTACGGTGAGCGGAGCCGGGGCCGGACTTACGGCTACGCTTAGCACCTGGGGCTCGAACACGAACGGGCTACCCGCCACGCGCAGGCGCACCGAGCCTTGCTGCACCGGCCCCCACTGTTGCTGCATGGTAAAGCTGAAGTTGCCCTGCTCATCGGTGGTGGCGCCGTAGGGCGTGTCGGCAATGAAGATTTCGGCGCCCGCCACGGCCTGGCTCGTGGAATCGTCGAGCACCCGGCCGCGGATGGTTACCTGGCCCTGGGGCGCAGCGGCCAGTTCGTCGGCCTGCTCGGTAGCGCCGCTGACGGTTGCAGCGTTCGGCCGGGCGTTTTGGCAGGAAGAAAGCAGCGGCTTGAGGCTGAGCAGCGCCAGGCCCGTGAGCAGCAGCCGGCGCCAACGCGGGGCCGCGGCCGGCATAGCGCCCGCCGCCACCGGGGGCGCAAACTGCCCGGCCCGGAACATTCCGCACACGCTGCCCGCCCCCGGCCGGGCCAGCCACGCCCGCACTTCGGCTTCGCTGAAAGCCGAAAAATCGACGACCTCGTGCTGACACTGCCCGCAAAAGCGGCCGGCCGTAGTGGGCGACATGGTGGCCCAGGGCTGCGGGCAGGGGTTGGGAACGGCAAAGCTGGACATGGCGGAGAGGATAAAAGGAAGAAGTAAGTATAAGAATATTTGATGGTTGCCGGGGCTCAGTTGGCTGTTGCGCGTTGCCAGCTGTCAGTTGGCAGTGAACTCGTCATTCAGAGCGCCGCGAATAATCTCGCGGGCCAAAGCAGTCCTGCCATCAGGAGTTACCACGGCCCGTAAGATTCTTCGCTGCGCTCTGAATGACGGGTTCACTGCCAAGTACTCTGCCAACTGCTGCCCCGGCAACCGGCAGATTTCTGTATCTTTTGCCCTCTTAACCTGTTCTTCGCTCCGTTGTCAAGCCCTCTACCTCCCTCCCGCCTCAGCGGATTGTTCCGTCGTAAAACCGTTTCGGACCTTATTGTCAACCCGCCCGCCGACGGGGATATGCTCGGCTCGACCCTCGAAGCCCATAACCTGGAGCGCCACCTCACCGTCCGCGACCTGACGTCGCTGGGCATTGCGGCCGTGGTAGGGGCGGGCATTTTCAGCACCATCGGCAACGCCGCCCACGACGGCGGACCGGCCGTGTCGCTGCTGTTCGTGTTCACGGCCATTGCCTGCGCCTTTTCGGCCTTGTGCTACGCCCAGTTCGCGGCCACTATTCCGGTGTCGGGTTCGGCCTACACCTACGCCTACGCCTCGTTTGGCGAGCTGGCGGCCTGGATTATCGGCTGGGCCCTGATTATGGAATACGCGGTGGGCAACATCGTGGTGGCCATTTCGTGGTCGGATTACTTTACCGGCCTTATGGATGGCGTGGGGCTGCACATCCCCATCTGGCTGACGATGGGCATGCAAAGCGCCCACCGACACTACGAGGAAGTGCTGGCCCTGATGCAGGCCGGCAAGCCGCTGGCCGAGGCCACCGCCTCGCAGCTGGCCGGCTACAACGCCTGGAATTCGGCCCCCGAGCTGCCCGGCGGCCTGCGCCTGGTCATCGACCTGCCCGCCGGCCTCATTACACTTGCCATCACGATGCTGGTGTACGTCGGCATCAAGGAGTCGAAAAACGCCTCCAACATTCTGGTAGGCCTGAAAATGGTGGTGGTGCTCATCGTGATTCTGGTGGGCGTCTTTTACATTCAGCCCGAAAACTGGAGCCCGTTTGCGCCCAACGGCATCGGCGGGGTGCTCAAGGGCGTGTCGGCCGTGTTCTTCGCCTACATCGGCTTCGATGCCATTTCGACGACGGCCGAGGAGTGCAAAAACCCCCAGCGCGATCTGCCCCGGGCCATGATTTACTCGCTCGTCATCTGCACCATTCTGTATGTGATTGTGACGCTGGTGCTTACCGGCATGGTGAACTACAAGGAGCTGGCCGTGGGCGACCCGCTGGCCTATGTTTTCAACAAGGTGGGCGTGAAGTGGCTGGGCGGCATCGTGGCCGTGTCGGCCGTGTTTGCCATGGCCTCGGTGCTGCTCGTGTTCCAGATTGGCCAGCCCCGCATCTGGATGACCATGAGCCGCGACGGGCTGCTGCCGGCCGTGTTTGCCAAGGTGCACCCCAAGTTCCGTACGCCCTCGTTCAGCACCATCGTCACGGGCCTGTTTGTGGGCGTGCCGGCGCTGCTGCTCAACATGGATCTGGTGATTGATTTGACCAGCATCGGCACGCTGTTCGCCTTCGCGCTGGTGTGCGGCGGCATCCTCATCATCGACCCCCACGGCACTTCCGACGCCCGCTTCAAGGTGCCCTACATCAACGGCCAGTTCCTGGTGCCGCTCACGCTGGCCATCTGCGGCGTGCTGGTGCTGGTGTATAATCAGGACGGTATCCGCGAGTTTACCACGGCGCTGACTACCAGCTACGAGGAAGGCCGCCACTACATCCCGATGCTGGTGTTTTTCGGCTTCTGCCTGGGTTTGTCGTGGTTGTCGTTCCGCAAGCGCCTGAGCTTGCTGCCCACCCTGGGTTTGCTGACCAACCTGTACCTGATGACCCAGCTGGGCGTGAACAACTGGCTGCTGTTCTTCGGCTGGCTGATTATCGGGCTGGCCTTGTACTTCAACTACGGCTACAAACACTCCAAGCTGCGCCTGAAGCACGCGCAGGCGTAGTTTGCCCACTTCAACGAGTACCCTGGAGGCCGCCTCCGGGGTACTCGTTTGCGTTTGCCGGTGCCCGAATTTGGGCTGGCCCGGGAATTCTGAGCCGCCCGGCGCGTTGTATCTTCGCCCATAGTCACATTTCCTGCCCGATATTTTAGCTCATGAATCCACTCTTTTCGCTTTCCCTTCCCATGTTGCCGCTGCTGGCGGGCCTCGGCCTGGCCGGCGCCACGCTGTCGGACGCCCAGGCGCAATCCGCTACTTCAACCAAAATGACGACCAGCAAGTCCTCTCCGATGCCGCTGCTCCAGCCCTGGAGCGGCCCCCACGGCGGCGTGCCGCCGTTCGATAAGGTGAAAGTGGCCGATTTCAAGCCGGCGCTGGAAGCGGCTATGGCCGAGAACATGGCCGAAATCAACACCATTGCCAACAACCCCGCCGCGCCCACGTTCGAGAACACCATTGCGGCCATGGAGCGCAGCGGCGGCACCCTCGACCGCGTGGGGACGGTGTACGGCATCTGGGCCACCTCGCTTAACGACGCCAAGTTTGCGGCCGTGCAGGCCGAGATGGCGCCCAAAATGGCGGCCTTCAGCGACCAGATAACCCAGAACGCGGCCCTGTTCAAGCGCATCGAGGCGGTGTATAACTCGATGGCGACCAGCAACCTCACGCCCGAGCAGCAGCGCCTGACGGAGGTGCGCTACAAGGCCTTCGTGCGGGCCGGCGCCAAGCTTGATGCCCCGGCCAAGGCGCGGCTTTCGCAGATAAACCAGCAGCTGGCGGGCCTCTTCAACAACTTCTCGCAGAACGTGCTGGCCGATGAGGCCAACGAGATGCTGGTGCTTAAAACCGAGCAGGATTTGAGCGGGCTGCCCACCTCGCTGCGCGACGGCGCCAAAGCCGCCGCCGATTCGCGCAAAGTGGCCGCGGCGGGCGTCATCACCAACACCCGCTCCAGCGTCGACCCGTTCCTGACTTACTCCGACCAGCGGCAGCTGCGCGAGAAGGCTTGGCGCATGTTCACCAACCGCGGCGACAACGGCGGCGCCCACGACAACAACGCCATCATCACTCAGATTCTGCAGTTGCGGGCCGAGCGCGCCAAGCTGCTGGGCTATAAAACGCACGCCCACCTGCGCCTCGACAACACCATGGCCAAAACCCCCGAGGCGGCCATGGAGCTGATGGAGCAGGTGTGGCAGCCGGCCGTAGCCCGCGTGCACGAGGAAGTGGCCGACATGCAGGCGCTGGCCGTGAAGGAAGGCGCCCCGGCCGATTTCAAGATTGAGCCCTGGGACTACGCCTACTACGCCGAGAAAGTGCGCAAGGAGCGCTACGACCTCGACCAGAACGAGGTGAAGCAGTATCTGCAGCTCGAAAAGATGCGCGAGGGCATGTTCTGGATGGCCGGCGAGCTGTTCAATTTCAGCTTCCAGCCCGTCACCGACGTGCCCGTGTTCCACCCCGATGTGAAGGTGTGGCAGGTAAACGACAAGACCACCGGCCAGCAGGTGGGCCTGTGGTATTTCGACCCCTACGCCCGGCCGGGCAAGAAATCGGGGGCTTGGATGAACGCCTACCGCAACCAGGAACGCATGGATGGCAAGGAAGTAACCACTATCGTGTCGAACAACTCCAACTTCGTGAAGGGCAAGCCCGGCGAGCCGGTGCTGATTTCCTGGACCGATGCCACCACGCTGTTCCACGAGTTTGGCCACGCTTTGCACGGGCTGTCGAGCAACGTCACCTACCCCACCCTGTCGGGCACCAGCGTGGTGCGCGACTACGTGGAGTTCCCCTCGCAGGTGCTCGAAAACTGGCTGCCCACGCCCGAGGTGCTCAACCGCTTCGCCCTGCACTACCAGACCGGCAAGCCCATCCCGCAGGAACTCGTCGACCGCATCGACAAGGCCAGCACCTTCAACGAGGGCTTCGCCACCACCGAGTTTCTGGCCAGCGCCCTCATCGACATGAAGCTGCACCTGGCCGGCGACCAGAAAATCGACCCCGACAAGTTCGAGCGCGAAACCCTGGCCCAATTGGGGATGCCCTCCGAGCTGGTGATGCGCCACCGCACGCCCCAGTTCAACCACATCTTCTCCTCCGATGGCTACTCGGCCGGTTACTACTCCTACCTGTGGTCGGTGGTGCTGGCCGCCGACGCCTTCAGCGCCTTCACCGAGGGGGGAGGG
The DNA here is from genome assembly GCF_000382225.1 of Hymenobacter aerophilus DSM 13606. Lineage (GTDB taxonomy): Bacteria > Bacteroidota > Bacteroidia > Cytophagales > Hymenobacteraceae > Hymenobacter > Hymenobacter aerophilus. The sequence goes on along the minus strand of NZ_KB907822.1, from coordinate 27,426 downwards.
GCCTACGATAAAGCCGTGGGCGAGCGGCTGCGCCAGAACGTGTTCACGGTGGGCAACACCATCGACCCCGCCGCCGGCTACCGCGCCTTCCGGGGCCGCGACCCGAAGATTGACGCGCTGATGAAGCAGCGCGGCTTCCCGATGACGACGGTCGTCCCAGCAACAACGCCCGCCGCAGTAGTCGTTCCGGCAGCGGGCCAGCTGGAAAAAGTTAAGGTAAAAATCAAGAAGGGCAAGCGGAAGTAAGGTCCGTTCGCCCGGCCGGATTCATCATCCGCCAACAGCAGAAGCCAGCTTTCTACCTCCCTGGAGGCCGGAAGCTGGCTTTTGGCGTTGCGGCTAGTATCTTCCGGTAAATGAATGCCTTATGCCGCCAATTCCCGCCGCCGAAACCATTCTGCTGACCATGCGCCTAGCTGGCTCGGTGCCCGCCCGGGCCGGCCGCGAGTTGCAGGCCCAGCGCGTAGCCGCCCAAACCGAAGCCCGCACGGCCCCCGACCCCGCCGCGGCCGGCCGCCGGGCCGAGAAGCAGTTCTTCGCTGCCTTCGACAAGTTGCTCGACGCCCATACCGTGGGCCCCGACTATCTGGGTCGCGAGAAGCTGGCTGAGCTGGTAGCCGGTGAGCTGCTGATGCTGGAGGAGCAGGGGTTGCAGGTACCGGGTTTCGTGCTGCTGCCGGGCCACCTGCACGCCGTGCTGGTGCTGCCGGCCGAAGCGGGCCTCTCGCTCTACAAAACCATCGAGCTGCTGCACCAGCGCACCGCCGCCCAGGCCCGCCGCCTGCTGCGCGGCCAGCTCCCGCCCGAGGCCGATTTCTGGCACCCCGGCTCCCACGAGCTACCGATTCAGGACGAAGCCGAGCTGACGCGGGTGCAGGCCTACCTGCGCCACCATGCGGCCCGTCTGGGTTTGCCGGAGCGGTTTCACGCGTGGCCGTATGTGAATGAGTGAATGAGTGGGTTGGTGAAATAGGACTGTCATTCTGAGCGGAGCGAAGAATCTCGCAAGCAACGCTAACTCCCAACGTCAGGGTTACTTTGGCACGCGAGATTCTTCGCTCCGCTCAGAATGACAGTTCTACCTCACTCACTCATTCACCGAATCACTCAGTTGGCCCGGTGGATGATAGCCACGCTTACCAGAATAATGACCATACCCAGCAGGTGCCAGAGGTTGAACTCCTCGCCGTCGAGTACACCCCAGGCCAGGGCCACCACCGGGATGAGGTAGGTGTTGGAGGCGGCAAACAGGGCGGTGGAGGTTTGGATGAGGCGGTTGAACAGCACCATGGCCACGGCCGTGCTCATAGTGGCCAGCAGGGCAATGTAGCCGAAGGCCGTCCAGGCGCCGGGCATGGTGGCCAGCTTGCCCAGAAAGTCGGTGCCCACCAGCAGAAACGCCAGCGCCGGGCCGCCGATGAACAACAGCAGCAGCCCCGTAACGGCCAGGGCCGGAATATCGCTCAGATGGCGCTTAATCACGTTTACGCTCACGCCATAGCCCAGGGTGGCGGCCACAATGAACAAGCCGTACCAGGCGTTGCCGGCCCCGCCGGCCGGGGCCGTGCCGGCCGCCGCGCTGCCACCCAGCAGCATCAGCACCAGCGTGCCTACAAGGCCCAGCGCAATGCCCAGCACGCGCAGGCCGGTAAGCTTCTGGCTGAAAAAGGCGGCCCCCACCACCAGCGTAAACACGGCCGTGAGGGCGTTGAGCACCCCCGCCAGCCCCGAGGCCAGCCGGGTTTCGGCGTAGGCAAACAGGAAGGCCGGCAGCAGCGTGCCCACCACCCCGCTCAGCAGCAGCCACTTGAATTTCTCCCGGTTCACCTGCCCCAAATGGCGCAACGCAAACGGCAGCAGTAGCAGCGCCGCCACGCTTACCCGCGTGGCGCCCAGCTCCAGGGCCGAAAACACCACCAGGCCCTTCTTCATCAGAATAAAGGAGGTGCCCCAGATGCCGGCCAGCACCAGCAGCAAGACCCAGGCCGTGGCCGTAGGGGCCGGCGGGGGAACAATAGCGGCGGGTGAAGCGGTAGGGGCGGTAGCGGTAGGCGTGGTGGGCATTGAGGGGGCGAGCAGAGAGTGGGTAAAGGTCGAAAAACGATATACAAACGCCTGTCATCCTGAGCGCAGCGAAGGACCTTAACCCGTTAGTACAAACGAGACAAGGTCCTTCGCTGCGCTCAGGATGACAGGCGTTTTCATTCACCCTACCAGCACCGGCTCGGCGGCGCTGATTTCGTCGAGGATGTGGTGGATTTCCAAGGGGTCGTTGGTCTCGACGAGGCGGCTGCGCCACTGGCGGGCGCCTTCGAGGCCGCGGAAATACTGGGCGTAGTGGCGGCGCATTTCGAACACGCCGGCCCGCGGGCCTTTCCACTCCAGGCTCTTCTCGAAGTGCATGCGGCAGGCCTGCACGCGCTCCTCCACGGTGGGCGGGGCCAGCAGCTCGCCGGTGGCCACGTAGTGCTTCACCTCCCTAAAAATCCAGGGGTAGCCGATGGCCGCGCGGCCAATCATCACGCCATCCACGCCGTAGCGGTTTTTGTACTCCACGGCCTTCTGGGCCGAGTCGATGTCGCCGTTGCCGAAGATGGGAATTTTGATGCGCGGGTTGTTCTTGATGGCCGCAATCAGCCGCCAGTCGGCCTCGCCCTTGTACATCTGCACGCGGGTGCGGCCGTGCACTGTGAGGGCCTCGATGCCCACATCCTGCAGGCGCTCGGCTACTTCCTCCACGTTTTTGGTTGAGTCGTCCCAGCCCAGGCGGGTTTTCACGGTAACGGGCAGGTGAGTGGCCTGCACCACGGCGGCCGTCATTTCCACCATTTTAGGGATGTCACGCAACAGCGCGGCGCCGGCGCCGCGGCAGGCCACCTGCTTCACGGGGCAGCCGTAGTTGATGTCGATGAGGTCGGGGCCGGCCTCGGTGCTCAGGCGGGCGCACTCGCCCATCGTGGCCACATCGGAGCCGAAGAGCTGGATGCCGATGGGCCGCTCGTAGTCGAACACGTCGAGCTTCTGGCGGCTTTTGGCAGCGGCCCGGATCAGGCCCTCCGACGAGATGAACTCGGTGTACATCAAATCGGCCCCGCCCTGCTTGCACACGGCCCGAAACGGCGGGTCCGACACGTCCTCCATGGGCGCGAGCAAAAGCGGGAAATCGGGCAGGGCAATGTTGCGGATATGAACCATTTAGAGTCAGCTGTTAGCTTTTAGCCGCTAGCTGTTAGCTTTTCGTGGAGAGAAAACGCGCGACGGGAATGGCCGCTTGACGCGGGCGCTGGTATTTTGCGCAAATTTACGATTAGTTAGGGCGCCGAAGGCCCCGACGGTCAAACTCCAACCCCGCCCTCCCCATGAAAGGTTTCGTTTCGAGCCGGCTGCACCCGCTGGCCAACCTGGCCCTGTTGCTGGTGCTGCTGCTGGCCACGGCCTGCCTGAGCATGCTGCTGATTGCCATTGCCAGCAACCTGCTGTATGGCGTGGGCCTCACGGCGCTGGGCAACGTGCAGCAGCAGCCCAGCAACTACGCCAACGGCTGGGAAATTTCGATGCTCAGCCAGGGCCTGCTGCTGCTCGGCGGCTTTGGCGGCGCGGCCGTGGCGCTGGCCAAGCTCACGGGCTACGAGCTGCCCGACTACTTCGCGCCCCGCCGCCGGGTGCCGCTGGGCTGGCTGCTGCTGGCGGCCGTGCTTATTGTGGCCAGTCTGCCGGCCATGTCGGTGCTGATTTCCTGGAACGCCAAGCTGCACCTGCCCGACGCGCTGGCGGGCTGGGAGCAGCTGGCCCGCGAGGCCGAAACCAAGGCCCAGGAAACCATTAAGTACCTCACCCGCTTCTCGTCGCCGGCCCGGTTTGTGGTGGCCCTGCTGGTGATTGCCGTGGTGCCGGCCGTGGCCGAGGAGCTGTTTTTCAGGGGCGTGATTCAGCGCAACCTCGTGCAGTGGAGCAACTCGCGGCACGTGGGTATCTGGCTGGCGGCCATTATTTTCAGCGCCATTCACTTTCAGTTTCTGGGCTTCTTCCCGCGGATGGTGCTGGGTTTGCTGCTGGGCTATTTATACGAGTGGAGCGGCAATATTCTGGTGCCCATGGCCGCCCACTTCGCCCAGAACGCCTTTCAGCTGGTGCTGCTCTACGCCCAGCAGCGCGAGTGGTCGGCCACCGACTTCGACCCCGACTCGACCGAGGCCCTGCCCTGGCCCTGGGTGCTGGCCTCGCTGCTGCTGAGCGCGCTGCTGCTCTGGTACCTCTATCAGCGCATGCAACGCCCCTTCGCCGACGGCCCGCCCACGCGCATGCACACGCTGGGACGCCGCGGCGTAACTGTGGTGCAGGCCACCGACGCGCCGCTGCCGCCCGCCCGCACCCTCAGCCACGACGGGGTCGACACGAGTCGGACTGATTTTTGATTGGCTGGCAGCTGGCGTTCAGCTTTCGGGCTGAAATCCTATTTTCGCCGACTGGGCTCCGGTCGGTTTCGAGTTTTGCGCAGAAATTGAGCCCTTGGTTTGGGCTTTCTGCGCCGTTAGTTATTTCTACCATCCAATAAAGCGCCCAGCTAACCGCTAATGGCTAACAGCCCCAAAGAAGCCAACGCCCCGATGTCCAACCTCAGCCAGCGCATCATTTTCGGCGTGCTGGGGGCCGTGCTGCTGCTGGGCAGCGTGTGGTTTAGCGCCTGGACGTTTGCCCTGCTTTTTGCCGTGGTGCAGGCGCGCATGCTGATTGAGTTTTACCGCATGATGCGCCAGGCCGGCTACAAACCGGCCGCTATGCTGGGCGTGGCCATCAGCCTGCTGCTGTTTGCCAGCGTGGCCGCCTTCACCGAATTCCGCACCCTCACCAACCAAACCGTGCCGCTGGCCGTGGCCGACCTGCACCATATGCGCACGGTGGCCGTGGGCCTGATTGTGCTGCTGCCGGTGGTGCTGATTCTGCGCGAAATGTACTCCTGGCCCCGCGCCGAGCAGCCGTTTGCGCCGTTTTCCAACGTGGGCGTGGCCCTGCTGGGGCTGCTCTACGTGAGTTTGCCCATGAGTTTGCTCACGGTGGTGGCCTTCAGCGGGCCGGGCGGCTACGACTACCGCCGCGTGGTGGCCCTGCTGCTGCTGGTGTGGGCCTCCGATATCGGGGCGTATGCGGCCGGCAAAACGATGGGCAAGCACAAGCTGGCGCCCAAAATTTCGCCCGGCAAAACCTGGGAGGGCGCCGTGGGCGGCTTCGTGTTTACGCTGCTGGTGGGTGCGGCGCTGGACTGGCTACTGCCCGAACTCTCGCTGGCCTACCGCCTTACGGTGGCCGGGGTGGTGGCCGTGTTCGGCCCGCTCGGCGACCTGGCCGAATCCATGCTCAAGCGTAGCGTGGGCGTCAAGGATTCGGGCCGCATCATGCCCGGCCACGGCGGCCTGCTCGACCGGTTCGATGCCTTCCTATTTATCCTGCCCGTGCTGGCGGTGCTGCAGCTGGTTTTCGGCTCATAAACAGCTGGTAAGCCGCCGCCGAAAGTTACTGGGCGGCCGGCTTCCCCACACCAAAGTAAAGGCCTACCTTTGCCGTTGATTTCCACCCGCGGCTCCGTTTTTTGGCGGGGCCGCTCCCTTATTTTCCCCACCCAACCCCCACCCCGTATGGCTGCTACCACGGTCTACAAGTACAAAGAGCCGGCCCCCCGCGTTGATGCCGAAAACCCGCTCGAATCGATGATGTCGCGCTTTAATGTGGCGGCTGAAATCCTGGGCCTCGACGAGGAAACCTACGAGGTCCTCAAGGCCGCCGACAAGCAGGTGATTGTGCACATTCCGGTAACCATGGACAACGGCAAGGTGCGCGTGTTCGAGGGCTACCGCGTGATTCACAACACCATTCTGGGCCCGAGCAAGGGCGGCATCCGCTACGACAAAAACGTGCACCTCGACGAGGTGAAGGCCCTGGCGGCCTGGATGACCTGGAAGTGCGCCGTGGTGGACATTCCGTACGGCGGCGCCAAGGGCGGCATTATCTGCGAGCCGGCCACCATGAGCGCCGGTGAAATGGAGCGCCTCACCCGCGGCTACACGCTGGCCATGAAGGACGTATTCGGTCCCGACCGCGACATTCCGGCCCCCGACATGGGCACGGGCCCGCGCGAGATGGCTTGGCTGATGGACGAGTTCTCGAAGACCGTGGGCGGCACCTCGCCGGCCGTGGTAACGGGCAAGCCGCTGGTAATGGGCGGCTCGCTGGGTCGCACCGAGGCCACCGGCCGCGGCGTGATGGTGGCTGCCATGGCGGCCCTCAAGAAGCTCGACCTCGACCCGCACAACGTATCGGCGGCGGTGCAGGGCTTTGGCAACGTGGGCGCCTGGGCGGCCAAGCTGCTGAGCGAGAAGGGCGTGAAAATCAAGGCGCTGTCCGACATCAGCGGGGCGTACTGGAACGAGAACGGCATTGATATCGACGAGGCCATTGCCTACAAGAACGCCCACGCCGGCCGCCTCGACGGTTTCCAGGGCGCCACGATGCTCGAAAACGCCGACGACCTGCTCACGACCGACGTGGACGTGCTCGTACCGGCCGCCGTCGAGGACGTCATCACCGAGCACAACGCCCACGACATCAAAGCCAAGCTGATTGTGGAGGGCGCCAACGGCCCTACCGCCGCCTCCGCCGACCCCATCATCAACGAGAAGGGCATTATGGTGGTGCCCGACATTCTGGCCAACTCGGGCGGCGTAACGGTTTCCTACTTCGAGTGGGTGCAGAACAAGCAGGGCTTCAAGTGGAGCGAGAAAATGGTGACTGAGCGCGCCGACCGCATCATGAACGATGCCTTCGAGAAGGTGTACCAGACCAGCCGCAAGTACGACGTGCCCATGCGCATCGCCGCCTACATCGTGGCCATCGATAAGGTAGCCCAGACCTACAAGTTCCGCGGCGGCTATTAAGCGGTGAAATGGTGAGATAGTGAAATGGTGAGTTGATGTTTCGGGGTCCCGGCGGCGCAAGTGGCGCAATTAGGGCTCTCAAAACATCAACTCACCATTTCACTATCTCACCATTTCACCTTACGCGCCTATATTTGTTTCCGGATAGCCCGAGCCGCTGGTTCGGGCTATCTTTGTGTAGCTTGGCTGCCTGCGCGCTATTCTACCATCGAAATCCGCCAACTCAACGTAAGCAGTAACCCGCGCAACGCCTGGCGGCCCATCAAACCAGCCCGCCCGAGCCACCTGAATCAGCGACATCAGGCCAATCAGCGCAAATCAGTGATTTATGAAAATCCACAAGGAAGGACGACGGATTCTGTTTTTTACGCTGCTGGCCCTGCTGGCTGTAAACCTGCTGCTGTTCCGCTACAACGCCGAAAACGACGGTTTCAACAAGGTATTCGCGGGCATCTCGGTTATCATGTTCCTGATTCTGCTGCAGTTTTTCCGCAGCCCGGCCCGCCGCCTGTTCACCCACGAAGACCTGATTATCGCCCCCGCCGACGGCAAGGTGGTGGTGATTGAGGACGTAATGGAGCCCGAGTACTTCGACGATATGCGCAAGCAGATCAGCATATTCATGTCGCCGATTAACGTGCACATCACCCGCAACCCCATTTCGGGCATCGTGCGCTACTTCAAGTACCACCCGGGCAACTACCTGGTGGCCTGGCACCCCAAAAGCAGCACCAAAAACGAGCGTACCACGGTGGTGGTAGAATCGGAAGCCGGCCCGCTGGTGCTGTTCCGACAGATTGCCGGCGCTATGGCCCGGCGCATTGTGTGGTACGTGAACGAGGGCGACGAGGTCAGCCAGGGCGAGGAGTTTGGCTTCATCAAGTTCGGCTCGCGGGTTGACATCTTCGTGCCCCTCGACACCGAAATCAAGGTGGAGATTGGCGAGAAGGTAAAAGGCGGCCAGACCGTCATCGCCCAACTCAAAACCCCACCGGCTAGCCTGTTTTAGGCATCTAGCGGCATCTAAATAGCAACAGCGGCGGCTCCCGATTCGGGGGCCGCCGCTGCTGGTTTTGAGGCCTTATGGTTGAATAAGAACCTGAATAGCGGCGTCGGCACCGCTTGATTTCCGCCAGCCCCGGCCGGCTGAGTGAGAGTAAGTATGCCCAGATGAGTGCGCACCAGCCAGCATTTGGCCATAAGATGTTCGGGTCGTGGCTTTGCGGGCACCCTCCACGTGCGTTTGGTAGTTGCACAGAAATTGGTCATCAGTGTATATCCACTCCATAGCTACGTAAAAGCCTTTGGCCGGAACCGGGATATTAAACTGTCGCACATCTATGGTGTGCCAGCCCGGTTTTGATGCGGCGCTTACAACGGACGTTAGCAACAAATCGGGTCCTGGCAGGGAATTGAGGCTATCGAGGCCATAGATGCGCAGGCGGAAAGGAGCCTGATAACCCTCTTTACAATTACCTAACCCTCTCTTCTTTATAAAAAACTTTACTGCCTCCAGGTAGCCGGCGGGAGGAGAATCTATCCGGTACGCTATCTGCCAGCCCGTATTTTTCTCCTTGCTAAGCGCCGACTGACTATAGCTAAACGCCTCATTTACCTGCTGTGCCCCTGCCACTGTTGGCGCAGCCCGCGTTCCACGCACTACCACCTCGTTCAGCGACACGGGCAGCGCGGCCAGCCGCAACGCAACGGTAGCTGCGGCCGGCACTGGCACCCGTCGCCGCGCGTAGCCCAGCGCCGACACGGTCAGCGAGTCGGTGGGCGTGAGGCCGGCGGGCAGCGGCAGCGAGAAGCGGCCCTCATCGTCGGCCTGCACGCCGAGCTTTTGGGCCGGTAGCTCCAGCACGGCAAAGGGCACGGCGGCGCCTTGCGGGTCCTGCACGGTGCCGGTGAGGGTGCGTTGGGCGTAGAGCGGCTGGGCCGCGGCTACGAGCAAGGTAGCGGCGAGGAGCGGTCGGAAGGGAAGCGACATGAAATCGGGAAACCAGTTGATGCGGAGCCGTGAAGCTAGCTGGTTTGCCAGGCATTCAACCAGTGCGCATCAATCTTTTTTGGGCAGCTTATAATGCAACAGTACCGTGCCGTCGGGCCAGGTTTGGGTGCGGAGCATTTGCAGCGTCTGGGGCTGCGCCTGGTGGCGCCAGAGCGGAATGCCCGAGCCCAGCACGCGCGGCACCACCAGCAACATCAGCTCGTCTACCAGGCCGGCCGTGAGCAGCGGCGAAGCCAAGGTGCTGCCGCCAATCAGCCAGATGGTGCGGCCGGGCTGTTGGCGCAACTCCCGCACAAATTCCACCGGCTCGTCGCTGACGAACTGCACCGAAGCATGCGCTTCTGCCACCGGGGGGCGGCGGCTGAACACGTAGTTGGTGAGCTTGCCATATGGCCAGGCACCCGAATCAAGAATCTGCTCGTACGTGCCGCGGCCGAGCAGCGTGGCATCGGCGCTGGCCAGAAAATCGGCGTAGCCATAGTCCTGGTCGGCGGTGGGCAGCCACTCCACCGAGCCATCGGGTGAGGCAATGTAGCCGTCGAGGCTGGTGGCAATGTAGAGTACAACTTTGCGCATGCGGGGGTGGGATTTGGTTGTGGGAGGAGAGCGAAAATCAGGTAGCGTACGGCGTAATGGCCACTTAAGCCGGGCCGGTTACTGACACGGACACCGCCACGGCGGCAGCGCATCCTGCTGGTGGGGCAACAGGGCAACCGGCCCGGCGAAATGTACCGATGGGCTAATTTCCATTTTTCAGCCGAGATTTGGTAGCTTTTCTGTAGTCGCGCGAACTACGGGAGCAGCCGCGGGCCTTACCTTTGCAGCTGCATCTGCCCGGTGCCCGGCCGGCACCCGGCTGCCTTACCGCTCATTTTTCCGCTCCCTTTCGCATGGCCGAAGAACTCCTGCTCGACACTACCCTCAGCAAAGCCGATCAATACCGCCAGCTGCTGCCCCAGCTCGAAGCCCTGACCACCGGCGAACCCGATCTGGTGGCCAACCTGGCCAACACCGCCGCCGCCCTGCACCAGGCCTTTGGCTTTTTCTGGGTAGGCTTCTACTTGGTGAAAGGCGATGAGCTGGTGCTCGGCCCCTTCCAGGGTCCCATTGCCTGCACCCGCATCCGGCGCGGCAAAGGGGTGTGCGGCAGCAGCTGGGCCCAGGCTACTACCCTGCTCGTGCCCGATGTGGAGCAGTTTCCCGGCCACATCGCCTGCAGCTCGGCTTCAAAATCCGAAATCGTGGTACCCGTGCTGAAAAACGGCGCCGTAGTGGCCGTGCTCGACGTGGACAGTGACCAGCTCAACGACTTCGATGCGACCGACCAGCAGGCGCTGGAGCAGCTCGCGCAACTGGCCGCCGGCTGGTTTTAAGCTGAGCCGGAGTGCGGCTTTTTGCGAGGCCAACCGCTGATTTGCCTGACTGCGCCGAAAGAGCCGGCCAATGTAGCCTGGGGCCTACCGAGTCAGGTTGGCCCGGCAAGTATTTGCTACTTTTGATAACTACCCTGTTCGGTGATTATCCTTTCTGGCCTTGGCGAAGCGTCTGGTTTTCCTTTTCTTTTTGCTGCTGAATTGCCTGCCGGGCCGGGCCGCCCTGAGCCCGACCGACAGCCTGCTGACCGAGTTAAAAAAGGCCCTGCGGCAACAACAGCAATACGACGCGCAGCGCTGGAGCCGCATTTCGGTGCTGACTGCCGCCTATGCTTCAACCAAGAGCGACGCTAACGCCCGCTTCGATTTAGGCCTGCGCATTTACGACGAGTACAAGACCTTCAAGTACGACTCGGCCTTTGCCTACAGCCGGCGGCTGGCGGCGCTGGCCCGGCAGCTGCACGACCCGGCCCGGCTGGAAGCGGCCAAGCTGCGGCTGGCCTTCGTGCTGCTTTCGTCGGGTTTGTTCAAGGAGACCTTCGAAACCATCGACACTATCAACCCGGCCCTGCTCAGCCGGGCCGATAAGCTGGCTTTCTACTTCCTGAAAACCCGCGCCTACGGCGACTTGGGCGACTTCGATCAGGATGAGGTGTACCGCCCGGCTTACTACGCCCGCTCGCTGGCCTACCTCGATACGGCCCTGCAGTTCAGCCGCCCCGGCTCCTACGAGCAACTGTCGATGCGGCAGCTGCGAAGTCTCAAAACCAACAACTTGGACCAGGGCGTGGCTTTGTACGAGCAGATTCGTCGCCTGCCCGGCCTCTCGCTGCACGAGTTGGCCGTAAGTGCCAGCACCACGGCCTTTATTCACTCGCTGCGCGGCGAGGAAGAGCAAGCCTTCGAACTGCTGCTGGTGTCGGCGCTGGCCGACGTGAAATCGGCCACCAAGGAAACGCTGGCCATGTTTCAGCTTTCCGACTACTGCTACCGGCGCGGCGACCTGGAAAACGCCTACCTCTTCATTCGTGAGGCCCGCGAAAACGCCGCCTTCTACAAAGCCCGGCAGCGGCAGCTGGAAATCGGCCAGGTATCGTCGTTGATTGAGGGGCGCAAAATCGACATCATCGAGAGCCAGCGCAAAACCCTGCGCTGGTATGCCATCCTGATGACGGTGCTGGCCGCCTCAGTTATCGGCTTCGCGGTGCTCACGTTCAAGCAGTTGCGCAAGCTTCAGAAGGCGGGCCGGCTGATTTCGGCCACCAACAATGAGCTGCGCCTTCGCAACCACGAGTTGCGCCAGCTCAACGAGGGGCTCAACGAGGCCAACAAAATCAAGGAGGAATACCTGGCCTACTACTTCCACCACAACTCGCAGTACATCGACAAGCTGGAAGGGCTCAAGAAAACCCTCGACAACCAGCTGGCCAACAAGCAGTACGCGGCAGTGCAGAAGCTGACCAATGGCCTCAACATCAAGCAGGAGCGCAACGAGCTGCTGCGCGGCTTCGACGCGGTTTTTCTGCGGCTGTTCCCGCACTTCATCGAGCAGTTCAACGGCTTCTTCGGCCCCGACGACCAGGTGCAGCTGCCCGACGACCACCTGCTGAATACGGAGCTGCGCATTTTTGCCCTCATCCGCCTCGGCATCACCGACAGCGAGCAAATCAGCCGGATGCTGGGTTACTCCATCAACACCATCTACACCTACAAAACGCGGGTGAAGAACCGGGCGTTGGTGCCCAACGAGGAGTTTGAAGCCCGCGTGCAGGGCCTGCCCGCCCTGTAGCCGCCCGCCGCACCGGGGCGGCCGGGTGAGTTGCGCAGGGCGTGATTTGGCGGGGTAAGTCAGCACTCACTATTCGGGTAAAGTGCGCCCGGGTGGCCGGAAGTCAGGCGGAAAACCGGCTATATTCTTTCTATATTCTGGCTTACGTTTTTGAAATCATCTTGTTGATAATAAATGAGATATATCTTGAGTTGCTTGATATTTTCTTGATTGGCTTTTGATAAGTTTTAGTTGTGTGGAAGGGGGAGTTGCTTTGGATAGTTCCGGCTGGCAGCCCAAGCGGTGCCCGGCCGGAGCGGTAACCATTCCCACCCTGCTTTCTGCGCTACTTTATGACGCCAATCTTACCGCGCTTCTCTGCCCGCCGACCGCTAACCCCAGGCCTGCTGCTGCCCGCCGCGGCGCTGCTGCTGGCAGTTCCGGCGGCCGCTGCCCCTTCCTTCACGGCTCCGCTGCCCGTCTACCAAACCGCAGCAGCCGACGGCAGCATCAGCGGCCGGGTGACGGATGCTGGCGGCCAGCCCGTGCCGGGCGTAACGGCGCTGGTGGAAGGCACCACGCTGGGCAGCTCGACTGATGCCGATGGCCAGTTTATTATCCGCAACGTGCCGGCCGGTTCGCATGTGCTGGTGCTCTCGTTCGTCGGCTACAACACGGTGCGGCTGCCCTTCACCAGCACTGCCGGCCAGAACCTGGTGCTCAATGGCACACTGAGCGAAAACGCCACCCTGCTCAACGAAGCTGTGGTAGTCGGCTACGGCACCCAGCGCCGCCAGGACGTAACCGGCGCCGTAGCCACCGTATCGGCCAAGGACTTTGTGCAGGGCCAGGTAACGGCCCCCGAGCAGCTCATTCAGGGCAAGCTGGCCGGCGTGCAGATTACGAGCGGCGGCGGGGCGCCCGGCGAGGTGAGCACCATCCGCATCCGGGGCGGCTCGTCGCTGAACGCCAGCAACGACCCGCTGATTGTGATTGACGGAGTGCCCGTGAGCAACCAGGGCGTGGCTGGCGCCGGCAACGTGCTGGCCCTCATCAACCCCCAGGATATCGAGACGTTTACCGTGCTCAAAGATGCCTCGGCCACGGCCATTTACGGCTCGCGGGCATCCAATGGCGTTATTCTCGTGACGACCAAAAAAGGCGTCGACGGCGAGAAGATGCGGGTGCTGGTCAGTTCCCAGGTATCGCGGGCAACCAACTACGGCAAAGTGGACGTGCTGAGCGGCGACGCCTACCGCAACCTGGTGAACCGGGCCGTGGCCGACGGCACCATTCCGGCTGGCAGCGCCGCCTACTTGGGCAACGCCAACACCGACTGGCAGGACCAGATCTACCATTCTGCTTGGACCACCGACAATAACGTGAGCCTGACCGGCAGCGCCTACCACGTGCCCTACCGGGTATCGGTGGGCTATTTGAGCCAGGACGGCACGCTGAAAACCAACAACCTGAAGCGCAACACGGCCTCCATCGGCCTCTCGCCCCGTCTGCTTGATGACCATTTGCGGGTCGATATCAACGTGAAAGGCACCTGGGCCGACTTCCGCTTCGCCGACCAGGGCGCCATTGGTGGGGCCGTGCGCTTCAACCCAACCCAGCCTGTGGTCAGCGGCAACGACAAGTTCGGGGGGTACTTCGAGTGGCTCGACCCAGCCAACGGCATCAACCCCAACCCGCTGACCGACCGCAACCCACTAGCTCTGCTCACCGACAAGCGCGACCGAAGCACCGTTAAGCGGAGCATCGGTAACATTCAGCTCGACTACAAGCTGCACTTCCTGCCCGACTTGCACGCCAATATCAACCTGGGCTACGATATCACCCGGAGCAACGGCTCGGTGTTTATTCCAGCCAGCTCGTCGCTGGCGTTTAACACCGGCGGGCAGAACACTTCTTACGCTCAGTCCAAGGACAACAAGCTGCTCGAAACCTACCTCAACTACTCCAAGCAGCTGGGCGTGCACCGCATCGAGGCGCTGGCGGGCTACTCGTACCAGGATTTCTACACCTACTCGCCCTTCCGCCGCGCCTACAAGGCTGACGGCACCCCACTGTACCCGCTGCAGCCCGACCAGAAGCCGTTCAAAACCCAGTACACGCTGCTCTCCTTCTACGGGCGGGCCAACTACAACTACCAGGACCGCTACCTGCTGACGGGTACGCTGCGGGCCGATGCTTCGTCGCACTTCCGGCCCGAAAAGCGCTGGGGCTACTTCCCGGCCGCGTCGGCCGCCTGGCGCATTAACAAGGAAAGCTTCCTGGCCACCAACGAAACGGTGAGCGACCTGAAGCTGCGCGTGGGCTATGGCATTACGGGCCAGCAGGAAGTTTCCGATGTGGCCGGCGACTACCCGTACTTCGCCAAATACGCCATCGGCGCGCCTTCGGTGGGTCAGATTTTTGGGCAGGACACCGTGCTGACCTACCGGCCGGCCGCCTACGACCGCAACCTGAAGTGGGAGGAAACGACCACCTACAATGCCGGCCTCGACTTCGGCTTTATCGGTCAGCGCCTCACCGGCTCGGTTGACGTGTACCTGCGCCGCACCAAGGACTTGCTGGCCGTGATTCCGGTGGCCGCCGGCAGCAACTACTCCAATATTCTGCTCACCAACATCGGCAACCTGGAGAACAAGGGCGTCGAGCTGGCCCTGAACTACGATCTGGTGCGGGGCGAGCGGTTGAACTGGTCGGTGAATTTCAACACCACCATCAACCGGAGCAAAATAACGAAGCTCACCCAGGTAAACGACCCCAGCTACCGGGGCACGCCGACGGGCGGCATTGGCAACTTCCAGTTCGTGCAGGTAAATGCCGTGGGCTACGCGCCCAACACGTTCTTTCTCTACGAGCAGCGCTACGGCGAAAACGGCCGCCCCCTGGAAGGCCCCACGGGCAGCCCCACAACGGGCCAGTACGTCGACCAGAACGGTGACGGCATCATCAACGAGCGGGATAAGGTGTATGGCAAGTCGCCGGCTCCCAAAGCCATTTTCGGCTTCAGCTCCAACCTGAACTACGGCCGGGCCAGCCTGGCTTTCACGGTGCGCTCGAACGTGGGCAACTACGTGTACAACGGCATTGCCGGGGGCCAGAGCAACTACTACGGCACCAACACCGGCCTGCAGTACGCGGCCAACGTGGTGCCGGCCATCTACGAAACCGGCTTCAAAACGGGCCAGCCCAACAGCAACATCTACCTCGAAAACGGCTCGTTCGTGCGCCTGCAAAACGTGACGCTGGGCTACGATTTCGGAGAGCTGGTGCGCAAGGGTACCACCCTGCGCCTGACGGCCTCGGGCCAGAATCTGCTGCTGCTCACCCGCTACAGCGGCCTCGACCCCGAGCAGGCCTTTGGCGTCGATACCAACTTCTACCCCCGCCCCCGCACCGTTACGCTGGGTCTCAACCTGGGCTTTTGATGCAGAGAGTACCGGCCGGGGCTTAGGTGGATAACCTGAGCTGCCAAGCCCCCAGCTGCAAACCACTGCCCAAAACCCACCCACCAAAAACTACCCACGAAATGACTTTCTCCTTCTATTCCCGCTCCCGGCGCGGCACCCTTACCCTGGCGCTGGCGGGCTCGCTGCTGGCCGGTGGCCTGGCAGGTTGCGTAAAAGACCTCGACCGCGAGCCGTTTTACGACCTCAACACGGAGTCGGTGTACCGCGACCCGGCCAACCACCTGCGGGTGCTGGCCAAGCTCTACGCTAACCTCAACTTGAGCGGACAAGCTACCACCGACAGTCCCGACGTGTTTGCCGGCCAGGGCAAGGACGAGGGCGAAACGTCGTATCTGCGGGCCTACTGGTATCTGCAGGAGCTGGTGTCGGACGAGGCCGTGGTGGCCTGGAACAGCGGCCCGCTGCAGGAGCTGAACACGACCACCTGGACGTCGAGCAACGACCTGATTAACAACAGCTATACCCGGATTTTCTACGAGGTAACGGCCTGCAACGAATTCATCCGCGAAACGGCCGATGGCAAGCTCAGCGACCGGGGCATTAGCGGGGCCGATGCCGAAAAAACCCGCCTGTACCGGGCCGAGGCGCGGTTTCTGCGGGCCCTGGCCTACTACCACGCCCTCGATTTGTACGGCAATGTGCCCTTCGTAACTGAGGCCAACGCCCCAAGCAAGGACCTGCCGCCCCAGATCAAGCGGGCCGACCTGTTTGCGTACATCGAGCAGGAGCTTAAGGATATTGAGTCCCTGCTGACCCCGGCCCGCCAGGGCCCGTACGGCCGCGCCGACCAGGGCGCTGCCCAGGCGCTGCTGGCCAAGCTTTACCTGAACGCGGAAGTGTACACCGGCACGGCCCGCTACACCGACTGCCTGAGCTACTGCACCAAAGTGCTGGGCGAGGGCTACAAGCTGGCCCCCGAGTACCAGCTGCTGTTCGGGGCCGACAACAACGTGGTGGCGGGCTCCGAAATCATCTTCCCCATCACCAGCGACGGGCTGGTGACGCAAAGCTACGGCGGCCCCACCTACCTGGTACACGCGGCCATTGGTGGCCGGATGCTGGGCAGTGCCTTCGGCGTGAGCAGCGGCTGGGCCGGCAACCGCACCCGCAAAAACCTGCCCCTGCTTTTCCCCGACCCGGCCAGTGGCTTCGATAGCCGGGCCATGTTCTTCACGCCCGGCCAGAGCCTGGAAATCGACGACCTGACCCAGTTCTCCCAGGGCTACGGCGTAACCAAGTGGACCAACAAGAAATCGGACGGCACCGATGGCAACGACCCCACCGGCACGTTCGTGGACACCGACTTCCCGCTGCTGCGCCTCGGCGACGTGTACCTGATGTACGCCGAAGCCGTGCTGCGCGGCGGCCAGGGCGGCACCGCGGAAAAAGCCCTGAGCTATGTGAATGAGCTGCGCGACCGGGCCTATGGCAACGTGGCGGCCGGCACCACCGACGGCCGCATCACGGCTACCGAGCTGGCCGCCCCCGACTTTATTCTGCGGGAGCGGGCCCGCGAGCTGTACTGGGAAGGCACCCGCCGCACCGACCTGGTGCGCTTCGGCAAGTTCACCTCGGGCAGCTACCTCTGGCCCTGGAAAGGTGGCGTGAAGGGCGGTAAAGCGGTGTCCGACAACCTTAACCTGTATCCCATCCCCTCCACCGACGTCGTGGCCAACCCCACGCTGGTACAGAACCCAGGGTACTAAATATTTAAGCTGTTAGCGGACAGCTGTTAGCCGTTAGCTCCCGATTGGCTGAAAAGTCAGTAGCTAAATAGCTGTCCGCCAGTAGTTTTTAATCAACGACTAGCTTCATTTTTCCCACCTTCTTTTTCTTACTTCCCATGAAAAAAACCACTACTCTCGCTTTGGCCGCTACGCTGGCCACCGCCTTTAGCGCCCAGGCGCAAATCACGCTCGATGGCGTGGTAAAGGCCGAAGAAATCGGTACTGGCGCTGGTAAGTACCAGTCGTTGGGGGCGTTTTCGCCCAAGCACGTGGGTGATGCCGGCTTCGGCTTCGCGGGGCTGCTGCGCATGTACGCCGCTAACAGTACCGATAAGCTCTACGTGAGTCTGGCCGGCACTATCGAGAAGGGCAACAACAACTTCCAGCTCTATATGGACCTGCCAGGTAAGAGCGGGGTTCCGGTAGGCACGGGGCTGCCCTCCATTGCCGGGCCATCAACGGTATTCGGCACCTTCACGGCCGGCGACGGGGCCATCCACAGCATTGGCGGTACCAAGCTGGACCTGGAGGCCGACGTGGCTATTGCCACCACCGGCAACGGCGACGTGCAGGCGGCCATTTACACCGCGACTACGGGCGTGGCGAAAACCATTGGGGGCGGGGCTGCCATTACCACCGATGGGAAAGTGAATTCCATTCCGGGTTCGGCTACTACCGGCGTTTACGCGCCCTTCGCGGGCACTAAAGTGGCTTACCTAGCTCCCACGGGCAACATTGAAACCAACCCTGGCAACGACAACGGCGGTGGCGCCGGCTCTTATGCACTGGAATACGAGTTCAGCCGCACGGCCCTGGGTCTGCCCTCGGGCGCTTCCATCGTGAAGCTGTTTGCCGGCTACGTGAGCGGCGACGCTTTCTGGTCGTCGGACATCATTCCGGAAACGGCCGGCGACGGCACTAACACGGGCGGCAACAAAAACATTGGCTATAGCCCCGATTTCACCGACCAGGTGAAGTTCCCTGGCCTGCAGGCCGCCACCGTGAGCGTGGTAGTTACCAGCGTGCGCAAGGCCGATGAGGCCGTAGTAGCCCTGAGCGTGTTCCCCAACCCTTCGGCCGGCAAATCGACCATTGCCTACCGGGTGCAGGACGGCTCCCAGCCCGTATCGGTGCGCGTGCTCGACCTGGTGGGCCACGAGGTGCGGACGCTGCTGGATGCCCGCCAGCCGGTAGGTACCCACGAGCTGACCGTTGCCACCGGTGACCTGGCTGCGGGCACCTATCTGGTAAACGTGCGGGTGGGCGACAAAGTAGCCACCCGCCGCCTGGCCGTAACGCGCTAACGGCCCCGCACACCGTCGCCACCGCCCGGGCCTGTTGGTTTGGGCGGTGGCGACGCGGCCGGCTGGCCGGCACTGCTCTTGCTTCTTCGCTTTCTATGAAAATACCTGTTCTGCTTGCACTACTGATAACGCTGGCCTTACCCGGCGTAGTGGCCGCGCAAAAGGCCCCGGCCGCCCGGTCGCGGGCCGTTGCCCGCCCCACCCGGCCCCCCGCCTACCGCGACCCGGCCCAATATGGCCAGCCCTTTACGGCGGTGCCCGACGCCCCCGACGCGGTTATCTACCAGATAAACATGCGCGGGTTTAGCCCGGAGGGCACTTTTCGCGCGATTTTGCCCCGGCTGGATTCGATTCGGGCGCTGGGAGTGAACGTGGTGTACCTGATGCCGATTTTTCCGATTGGCCAGCTCCGGGCTGTGGACTCGCCCTTCGCCGTGCGCGACTACACCAGCGTCAACCCCGAGTTTGGCGATTTGAACGACCTCCGCCAACTCGTTGATGCCATCCATGCCCGCCGCATGGCCGTGCTGCTCGACTGGGTAGGCAACCATACCAGCTGGGACCACGCCTGGATTACGGAGCACCCCGACTGGTACGTGCGCGACGCTCAGGGCCAGATGCGCAACCCGATTCCGGAGTGGAAAGACATCGTGCAGCTAGACTTTCAGAATCCCCAACTGCGCACCGCCATGACTCAGGCCCTGCGTTACTGGGTGTTCCAGGCCAACATCGACGGGTTCCGGTTCGATTACGCCGACGGGCCTACTTACGAGTTTTTCACCGAGGCTATTGGCAGCCTGAAATCCATCAAAAGCCATAAGCTGCTAATGCTGGCCGAAGGCAGCAAGGAGAAGCACTTTTTTAAGGCCGGCTTCCAGCTCGATTACGATTTCCCCTTCATTCAGGTAATGCGCCACGACATTCTGGAGCACGGCCGGAGCGTGCAGGTGCTCGACTCGCTGAATGCCGTGGAGTACCGCGACGCCCCGCCCGAGGCCCGCATGGTGCGCTACACCTCCAACCACGATCTGAACGCCTGGGATGGTACGCCCCAGGAAATGTTCGGCGGCGAGCGGGGCGCCATGGCCGCCTTCGTGGTGGCCGCCTACATGAAAGCCGTGCCGATGGTGTACAACGGGCAGGAGGTAGGCTACGCGCAACGCGTGCCATTTATGGGGGCGCGCCGCCCCATCGTCTGGACGCCCAACCCCGCCCTCACTGCCGAATACAAGCGCCTGCTGGGCCTGCGCAACCGTAGCCGGGCCCTGCGCCGCGGCCAGCTCAGCAGCTTCAGCAGCGCCGATGTGTGCGCCTTCACCAAAACGCTGGGCGCCGAAAAAGTGCTGACGCTGGTAAACCTGCGCGACCGGCCCGTTGCCTACGCCCTGCCGGCCGGGCTGAGCCGCGCGGGCTGGGTAGAGGCCTTCGCTGGCACCGCCGCCGCCGACCTGCCGGCCACGCTCACCCTGCAGCCGTTTCAGTACCTGGTACTGCGCCACGAGTCGGGCCGCTAAGCGGTCTGACTCTTCTTTGCCCTTTATTTATTTGCATGAAGTTCTTTTTTATTGCCTTTCTGACCCTGTTTGCCGGCCACGTGGCGCTGGCCCAACCCACCGCCACTACCACCGCCCCGCTCACGGCCCGCCTGGGCCAGGTGGGCCTGACGGTGGCCCTGGCCCCCGGCGGCCGGCTTACCTACGCCGTGCAGTACGGCCCCAAAACCGTAGTGAACCCTTCGCGGCTGGGCCTGGAGCTGGCCGGCAGTCCGGGCTTTGAGGGGGCGCTGGAGCTGGTGGGCAGCGAGCTGACGAGCACCGACGAAACCTGGCAGCCGGTGTGGGGCGAGGTGAAGACCATCCGCAACCACTACCAGCAGCTGACGGTGCACCTGCGCCAGCCCCAGGCCCCCGGCCGCCTGCTCGACGTGGTGTTTCGGGTGTTTGCCGACGGCGTGGGCTTCCGCTACGAGTTTCCGCGCCAGCCCAACCTGGCCTACTTCGTGGTGCAGCGCGAGCTGACCGAGTTCAACCTGCCCGCCAACCACAAAGCCTTCTGGATTCCGGGCGACTACGACTCCAATGAATATGCCTACACCACCTCGCGCCTGAGCGAGGTGGATACCACGCCCATCGAGCCCATTCAGCAGAAAGCGGCTCCCACGCGGGTGCAAACGCCGCTCATGCTCAAGTCCGACGACGGGCTGTATATCAATATTCATGAGGCCGCGCTGGTGAACTACCCGGCCATGATGCTCAGCGTGGATACCAAAACGTTCGGCCTTACGGCCCAGCTGGTGCCCTCGGCCACCGGGGCGGCGGCCTATCTGCAGGCCCCCGAGCACACGCCCTGGCGCACGCTGGTCGTGAGCGATAAGGCGCCCGACGTGCTGGCCAGCAAGCTCATTCTCAATCTGAATGAGCCCAGCAAAATCAAAGATACCAGCTGGATAAAGCCCCAGAAATTTGTGGGCGTGTGGTGGGAGATGCACGTCAACCGCGCTACCTGGAACTACGCCGACACCTCCAACATCAAGCTGGCCGGCACCGACTGGAACGCGCTCAAACCCAACGGCCGCCACGGCGCCAATACCGCCAACGTGAAGCGCTATATTGATTTTGCCGCTAAACACAGCCTGGCCAGCGTGCTGGTGGAAGGCTGGAACGTGGGCTGGGAAGACTGGGCCAACAATTGGAAGGAGGAGGTCTTCGACTTCGTGACGCCTTACCCCGATTTCGATGTGGCCGGGCTGCAAAGCTACGCCGCCGGCAAGGGCGTGCAGCTGATGATGCACCACGAAACGTCGGCCTCGGTAACCAACTACGAGCGGCGTCAGGACGAGGCTTACCGCTTCATGAAGGCCCACAACTACGACGCCCTCAAAACCGGCTACGTGGGCCGCATCATCCCGCGCGGCGAGCACCACGACGGACAGTGGATGGTGAACCACTACGTGCGCACGGCCCAGCAAACGGCCGCCCACCACATTATGGTGGACATGCACGAGTCGGTGCGGCCCACCGGCCTGCACCGCACCTACCCCAACTGGATGGCCAACGAGGCCGCCCGGGGCAACGAGTTCAACGCCTGGAGCACCGGCAACCCGCCCGAGCACGAAACCATTCTGCCCTTTACCCGCCTGATGGGCGGCCCGATGGACTACACGCCCGGCATCTTTCAAATCAAGCTGGAACCCTGGAACCCGGCCGCCAACAAGGGCCGGCAGGTGCATACCACCCTGGCCAAGCAGCTGGCCCTGTACGTGACGATGTACTCGCCGCTGCAAATGGCCGCCGACCTGCCCGAAGCCTACGAGCAGCACCCCGACGCCTTTCAGTTTATCAAGGATGTGCCCGTGGACTGGGACGATACCCGCATTGTGGCCGCCGAGCCGGGCGACTACCTCACCATTGCCCGCCAGGCCAAAGGCCGCGACGAGTGGTACGTGGGCAGCATCAGCGACGAAAACGCCCGCCGCCAGGATGTGCGGCTGGATTTCCTGACGCCCGGCCGCCGCTACGAGGCCACCATTTACGCCGATGGCAAGGACGCCAGCTGGGACCAGAACCCGATGGCCTACCAGATTCGCAAACTCAAAGTGACCAGCAAATCGACCCTGAAACTCCAGCTGGCCGCCGGTGGCGGCGCGGCCGTGAGCATCAAGCCGCTGAAATAGCGCTGGCCCCTCCGGCACGGGCGGGGCAACTTCTTACCTTCTCAACTTTATCCGCATGACTTTTTTCCCGACCACTTATAAAAATCCGATCCTGCTGCTGACGGCCGCCGCGCTGCTGGGCGCCTGCCGGCCCGACGTGCCCCAGCCGCCGGCTCCGCTGCCGCCGGTAACCACCACGCCGCCGCCCGCCCAGTACGGCACGCCCTTCGCCGGGGTACCCGACCGCCAGGACGCGGCCATTTACCAGGTGAACATGCGGGCCTTCAGCCAGGCGGGCAACTTTGCCGGCGTGCTGGCTCGCATCGACTCGATTAAGGGCCTGGGCGTGAACGTACTGTATTTGATGCCGATTTACCCAGTAGGCAGCCTACGGGGCGTGAACTCGCCCTATGCCGTGCGCGACTACCGGGCCGTGGGCGCCGAATTTGGCTCGTTCGACGATTTGCGCAAGCTGGTTGATGCCGCCCACGCCCGCCAGATGGCCGTAATGCTCGACTGGGTAGCAAACCACACGGCCTTCGACCACGCCTGGGTTACGCAACATCCCGACTGGTACCTGCGCGACGCCAGCGGCACCATTCTCAGCCCGCCCAATACCAACTACACCGACGTAGCCCAGCTCAACTTCAGCAGCCAGCCCATGCGGCTGGAAATGATTGCGGCCATGAAATCGTGGGTGTACACGGCCAACGTCGATGGCTTCCGCTGCGACTACGCCGATGCGCCCCCGGTTGATTTCTGGCAGCAGGCCGTTGACACGCTGCGCAACATCAGGAGCCACAAGCTGCTGCTGCTGGCCGAGGGTACCCGCCCCGGCAACTTCACGGCCGGCTTCGACTATAATTTTGGCTTCCCCTTTTACGACGGCCTCAAAAACGTGTACCGCAACGGGGTAGCGGCCACTACTTTTACTACGCTCAACAACACCGAGTATGTGGGGGCCACCGGCACCCAACAGGTGGTGCGCTACACCACCAACCACGACGTGAACGGCTCCGACGGGACGCCCATTACCGTGTTCGGCGGCGACGCGGCGGCTATGTCGGCCTTCGTGGTAGCCTCCTGCTTCAAGGGCGTGCCGATGGTGTATAACGGCCAGGAAGCGGGCATGACCACGGCCATTCCCTTTCCCTTCACCGACGTGAAAGTACGCTGGGATGCCCGCCCCGAAATCACGAAGGAATATAAGCGCCTGCTGCGGGCCCGTGCCGCCAGCGCCGCTTTGCGCCACGGCACCCCTTCGGCCTACAGCACCGCCGACGTCTGCGCTTTCACCAAAACCGCCGGCTCCGAGCAGGCTTTCGTGGTGGCCAACGTGCGTAGTGTGCCCGTGCAATACACCGTGCCCACCGCGCTGGCCAACTCCGCCTGGACCGATGCCCTGAGCGGCGGAGCCTACCAGGTGGGCTCAACCATCAGCCTGCCGGCCCACGGTTATCTGGTATTGAAAAAGTAGCCTTTCACGAAAAACTGTCCTCTCCTACGATGAGCCGCCGCCGCGACACGTTGGTACTGAGCCTAGAGCAGCGCCACTTGCTGCACGAGTACCTGGCGTGCCCCGGCGGCGGTGCAGACAGCCGGGCCGAGGTGCTGCGCTGCTGGGACGCGGGCCTGACCGGGGCCGAAACGGCCCGCCAGCTGGAACTGCCCGAGTACCGGGTGTATGCGCTGCGGCGCGCCTTCCGGCGGCAGGGCCTGGTGGCCTACCTGGGCGGGGCCAGTCCGGGCGGGGCGCCCACCAAGCTCACGCCGGCAGTTATCGGAGAGCTGGCCCGCCTGACGGCCCGGCCGGGCGGGCGGCGCTGGTCGTTGCAGCGGTTGGCTGGCCATCTGGTCGGCCGGGGCATAGCCCGCTCCATCAGCACCGTTACGGTGGCCAAGGCCCTGCGCCAGCTGAAATCCGAGGCATCCTGAATGGCCCTACGGTTCTGGTAAGCACAAAAAGAAACGACCCGGCTGCCGTGAGGCAACCGGGTCGTTTGGCTAGGTAGCGGGGACTGGATTGCAACCCGCAATCTAAGGCAGTATGCAGACCGACAATAAAGCGGCTCTATTTAGCCAATGAGGCTGTTTTCTTGGTTGAGGCAATCGGGTTAGGTAGGACAAAGTCTGATTCAATCGGAATATTTGTCCTAGATACCGTCCTACATGGGACAAGTTTTCATACCTTGGGAGTGGCAATAAAGCTGCTCCAATATGGCTAAAATATCGTTCCTGCTCTCTGCCCCTAGCGCAGACAAGCCCACGCCCATCTTCTGCTTCCTCAGCTTCAACGGGCGACGGGTGAAGGTGTACGCCAACCGCTCAATTCACCCCAAGCAGTGGGACGCGAAGGAGCGCCGCGCCCTGACGAGGGGCTTTTCCCGCAACGGTGCCGTAAATGATTGGCTGGAACTGCTGACAGAGCGGCTTACTACCTGCTATGATACCCACGCCGCCGCTGGCACCGCGCCCACGGTGACAGAGCTGCGGGCACTTGCCGAAACAGAAGAAGCCGAGGAGCCCGTGCCGGCAGCGAAGGCACCGCAAATGTTCTGGCAGCATTACGACGAGTGGGTGAATTACACCCGCGCCGCTGGCACCGTTCGCACGGCCCAAGCCCACGCCACCGCTGGCCGCCACCTTCGGGAGTTTGCCGAGGCCAACGGTTACGCTATCGACTACGACACCCTCACTCCAACAATGGGTGACCGTTGGGCCGCTTACCTATTGAACGAGGCCCACCTGACGGATAACACCATCAACAAACACTTGGGGCGGCTCAAGGCTTTTATGAAGTGGGCCGGGAAACGGGGGTATACCGAAAGCACCGCGCTTGACCGGGTTAGCTGGGCGCGTAGGGAGCCGGACGTAATAGCCCTGAGCACGGCCGAGCTGGCCGCTTTGGAAGCCTTGCCGCTGGCCGTTGGCTCCCGGCTGGAAAAGGGCCGCGCCTGGTTCCTGCTGGCCTGCTATACTGGCCTGCGCTACTCCGACCTAGTGAGCATCCGGCCCCAGCACCTACGGCCCGCCACCGAGAAGCTACCGGCCCACCTACGCCTGACCGCCAAGAAGACCCGCGCCGTGGTGAATGTGCCCCTGAGTGCCGCCGCTCTGACAATCGTAAACCGGCTGCTGGCGAATGAGCTGGACACACTGAAAAATCAGCCCATCACCAATCCGGTACTAAACCGCTTTCTGAAAGAACTGGGCCAACTAGCTGGGATTGATTCGCCGGTTGAAGTTATCCGGTACCGGGGCGGGGTTGCCGACGTAACGACTTGCCCCAAGTATGAGAAGCTGACCGTTCACACCGCCCGCCGCACGTTCGTAACCCTGAATCTTGGCAAGGGCATGAGTGCCGAGTTTGTAATGAAGCTGACCGGCCACACGTCGTATAAATCATTTCAGCGGTACGTGAACCTCACGCCCCAGCGAGTGGCCGAGGAGTTTGCCCGTTTCCATGAAATGCCCGTCGCATCCGACGCGAAAGCCATATAGTTATGATGTATGATATTTCAGGAATTCGCCGGGAGGATAAGGTTTTGGAAGTATTTCCTCACTTATCCTATCACCAACCCTTTGCCGATTACGGTAGCGGGGCAGATGATGTATGGCTAAGGTTCATCATCTACTACTGCGACGAGGAAAGCCCATTTGCTCACTTGTTCACCGAGGATAGGCTTTTCGCTTGCGTAGATGCCGCTGGTATTCCAGAGGACGACCCACGGTTAGGAGAAGTGCTGAGGTGGGAAAGTGAAAGCATTCGGGAAATGGTCGACCGGTTGTTTGTTACTGACCCGACTAAGCAACTCACCCCCAATGAAGGGCTGTTATCTATGGCCGTTGAATACAGGAGATTACAGTTTCCTGCCACATTCGACGTACTCACTGCTACCAAGAAGCTGCATTTGGAAGTAATAGAAAGCGCTTCGACACCCATTACGAAAGAGAATAGCGCCGAACAGATACATATTTCGGAAGCTCTACACGAAAAGCTGAGGATAGCCGATAACCTTCTGAAAGAGGCTCCTGCAATAGATGCAATGGCTGCTAAAATGCGGAGGGATGAACGGGCGCGAGAAGCGAGGAAAAAAAGCAGAGAGGAAAGGATATCTAAAGGCACTAGGCCCGAGAGGCCTGCCGTGGATACCTCAAACTCAGGGCCTGATTATGGCGACTTATACAATTCGCTAACAGGAGGATTTACCCCCGACCTGCTAAACGCATTGTTAGGTAATAAGCACTTGGGCCTATATGACTTTAAAGAAGAGCAACCGAAGCCTGCTGCAAAACCGGGGGCTTGGGCTAGTTTGTTTTGGGCGTTAAAACTTCGGGGCTTTTTAGCTGACTTGACTGCTGCTGAGGGGGAAAGGGTAATTAGGAGCACGTTTAAAGCACGTGTAAGTAAGTCAAGAATAACTGATATAGGCCGCGAAGATGTTGACCTCGTAACTCGTCGCCCAGTTAGAGGGACAAAGGTTGAGAAGATATACAATGAGCTGGAAGGATTTGCAGCACAAGCATTGAAAACGCCCACATCCGATAAGTAAACAGGCCGGGACGGGTCTTTTCGGGTCGGCCCGTTTTGGCCCATTGGATGGGCTCAAATTGCATCGTCATTACTGCACAGCCTTTCCGGACGCACTGGATTGGTATTCCCCAGAATGACGGTTCAAATGCAAACTTTGATTAGCGCAACCCCAGAAGAGTTGCTAGAGATGTTCCGCCCGATGCTGCGGTTTGAGCTAGGCCAGCTTCTGGCAGAATCTGCGGCCCCAGCCCCCGAAGCCGAGGAACTGCTAACAGTACGCGAGGCGGCGAGGTTGCTTGATGTATGTCAGGCCACAATTCACGACTACAAGCGTAGGGGAATGCTGCCGTACCATGAGGTGGTCTAGCTAAGCTGGACAGAGTTGGGACGTTGTTTGGAGTTGTGTTTCGAAGTGGTTTGGCGACTGGTAATTGAGGGCGGAATGCCGGCGTTCCGCGTTGTAATAGGCAATGTGGTGGCTGATTTCGAGCCGGGCTTCGGCTAGGCCAGGGAAGGAGCCGCCGTCGAGCAGTTCGGCTTTGAAGCGGCTCCAAAATGATTCGGCGTGGGCGTTGTCGTAGCAGTTGCCGCGCCGGCTCATGCTTTGCAGGGCGCCCTGTTGGGCCACCAGGTCTTTGAAGCG
>NZ_KB907821.1 GCF_000382225.1 Hymenobacter aerophilus DSM 13606 | reverse complement strand
CCATAAACTTAGTGGGGTAAAACAGTGGCTAGCCGGGCGGGGCGTGGAACTGCTGTTTCTGCCGCCCTACTCGCCCGACTTCACCCCCGTCGAGCAGGCTTGGAGCAAGCTCAAAACCAAGCTACGGGCGGCACAGGCCCGCACCCGCGAGGCGTTAATCGACGCGCTGCAAGAGGCCGTCAACTGGATTACCAGCGCTGATGCGCTCGGGTGGTTCAACCACTGCGGCTATCACGTCGCACAAGCGTAAAGATGGGCTAGATGTTCACGAAACCGCTATATAAGCGAAACTCACTAGCGGGTTAAGTAGATATAAGCGAAACCAGACCACCGTCGCCAGTTTCGCCAATAGGAATGTTGCACGCTACCAATTGACATAACTTTCCATTTTGAGCAAACAGTTTGACGAATTATAATGACATCAAGACCTTTTATTTTACTGACACTTATTTGCACACTTTCTTTCATTTCTTGCAACAAGTCTATACCTACAGGTTTTTGGGAAAACTACGAGACAAATTTTCTTGTAAACAATATTAGTGACCAAGGTCCTTACGGCGGCCACAGAGCTGTTTATTGGAAGTCCCAAAAGCCGTTAACCTTCGACACAAAAAACATTCTTGATTTCGCAACTAAAAACGGATGGACACTTGTTGATAGTTCCGGATTTTCTAATGAACAAACAAACAAATGGATTTATGATAACGAAAAGATATTTCCATTAACAAACATTGGTTTTTCAGACACTTTATTGAATGACGAGCGTTTAAAAGATTTTCCAAGATGGTTTGGCGGACAAGTAAAACTTTATAAATTCAAAACAGGTTGGGTAACAATTGAACCAGGCACAGACAATTCAATTGAAGAAAATGGATTTATATTATTAAACCAAGACAAAAGCGAAATGGCAGTTTATCATTTGTGGGGAGAGTAAGTAGATATTCAAAATATTTTGGAGTGACAGACCAAGGCAGCGTGCAACATCGGTTTGCAGCAAGTGGGGCTGAAGGAATAACAATGAGCTTTTGTAACATTATTGAACGGTAGTTCCGGCAGAAAATCTCTATTGAGCCGCAGAATAAACCATGAACTTTTTATTATAAATTTGGCAACGGTTCCGGGCGGAAGGAATTCTATTTCCCCACCTGCTGCAAGCCGTAAAACGTTGTGTGTAAATATAATTATGAATCTTCAGGAGAAATTAGCTGGTTATGTTCTGGGAAACCTCACAAGTAGGAGTTTCCCTGAAATTGCCATCACAGCAATAAATCAGGGACATGATACTGAATCACTATGGATTCTAGTTGGCATGTCAAACAAGGATAATTCTCATGATTACATAAGGTATTTTGAATTAAGCCTGCAAGAGTTGGGAATAACGCTGCCCGATAAATTAAAATCGGCCAAAATATTGTTAAGCTATTATTTAGGTCAGATGATTTCTCTCCCTGAAAGAGCCTTTGAATTAATGTATTTGATTGACAATGAAATTTACGAGCAAGTTGACTGGATGCAGGAACTTAGGCTTTCAGAAAAAAAGTATGTAGGGAAAGAATTAGGTATTGAGAAGATGTTCACTTGGTACAGGGAATTACAGGACTATGAAGACAATGGAATGTTGCTGTACTACAATGAACTTCCAAGAAAAAAACAAAAGGAGAAGTTTGAGCAAGAATTGGTAGAAGAGGCAAAAGAGCTGAAAAGCAAAATTGACAAAGAACTATCTACACACAACAACGTGTAAACGCCAGCATCGGCCGACGGCCTCCGCCGCCGTTTAAACGAGTCCGTAACCTGCAACGCAAAGCCCCGCCTAAAGCATCGAGCTTCGGGCGGGGCTTCGCGTTGCGGGCTGACATAATGTCGCCGGAAGGCTATGTTACAGAGTTCAATACATTAGCTGCCTGAATTTCTCCGCCAGCAGCAAAAACATAAGCTATGACAACTATAAGAAAAGCCACCTCAGATGACGCCAAAGAAATTGCCCACTGCTTATTTCTGGCAATGGAAGATATTGTCTACGAATTCATTGGCGAGGCCAGTCCGGAAAAAGGCGAGGCCTTTTTAACGCATTTCACTGCCCAGGAGCACAACCAGTATTCGTATCAGAATTGCTGGGTTGCCGAAGTTGACACGCGGGTAGTGGCGGCCCTCAACCTGTATGACGGCGCCCGGTTGCTCGCCCTGAGGCAATCAGTGCTTGACTATATAAGAGCCCGCCGCAACCAGCACTTTACCCCCGAGCAGGAAACCCAAGCAGGCGAATACTACATCGACTCCCTGGGAGTTGATCCGTCTCAGCAGGGAAACGGAATTGGCACCCAACTGCTACAATTCGTGCTTGCTGAGTACGTGCACAAACGCCACCAGACAATAGGCCTGCTCGTGGACGAAGAAAACCCAGGCGCCAAAAGGCTCTACCTGAAACTGCGCTTCGAGTCGGTCGGCAGCAAAAAATTTCTGGGCAAAAAGATGGAGCACTTACAAATCCGGGCCTGATTGTCTAAAAACTACAGCTGATTGTTGAAGCTACCAGCAGCTAAAACCCCACCCAGAGCCTGCGGCTTCAGGTGGGGTTTTTACTTTTGACACCAGCCAATAGCCTCCCGCAGCAAGGCTGATAGCGCCGGCTGCTAAATATGCTCGGGCAGGCGGATGGCGTCCTCAAAGTTGCCCAGGATGAGCTTGTCGCCCTGCGTAACGGCCTCGACCAGCAGCGCCCCGCCCACGAAAGCGCCCTTCCACGACTCGCCCAGCCCCCCGAACACTTCGGCCCGGTCGCCGCGCGAACGGAGCTGGTTGAGGCCCACTTTGAAGGCGCGCACCTCTTTGGCCGTGCGGGCCGCCAGCTTGTCATCATCGGAGGCAATGGCGGCCACCAGCGCCCCGTTGCTGATGTTCATCTCGCCCACCAGCTCCTCCACCCGGTCCACCAGCACGATGCTGTCGATGGGGCCGAAGGGCTCCTTGAAGTACAGCTCGCTCTGGCGCGGCAGGTTCACCAGCGCCCGCGGCGCCCGGTAGGCTGAGCGGTCCTGACCCGGCAGAAACAGGCTGTCGTCGAGCTGGCCCTCGTAGATGGGCGTGGCGCCGGTTTTGAGCGCGTCCTGGTACAGCCGGTCCAGGTCCTGGGCCTGGGCGGCGTTGATGACGGGGCCGAACGCCAGCTCGGGCAGCGCCTCGCCGGGCGCCTCGACCAGCGTGGGATTGCCCACTTGCAGCGCCCGCACCGTGTGCCAGTACGTTTCCAGAAACTGCGGAAACAGGCGCCGCTCCACCACGAAGCGCACGTAGGCCGTGCAGCGCTGCTTGCCGTAGTCGTAGCCCTTCTGGAGCTGCTGGGCCAGCGCGGGCCAGTCGGAGTAGTCCCAGATGCCGTAGGTGTTGACGCCCTCCATCTCCAGCATGTAGCGCTTGTCGTGCTGGGCCAGCGCGTCGGCGATGTTGCGGCCGTTGTAGCGCCCGCCCACGAAGCTGAGGCAGTCCACGGCCGCATTTCGCACCAGCACGTCGCTCAGCTCGCCGCCCGAGCCGCTGACCAGCGTCACGGGCAGGCCGCAGCGGCGGGCAATGGCAAAGGTCAGGCTCAGCGAGATAAAGCCGCCGTCGGTGGGCGTTTTGGCAATGACCGAGTTGCCGCACAGCGCCTGCACCAGCACGGCGTGCAGCAGCACCGACATGGGGTAGTTCCAGGAGGCAATGTTGCTGACCAGCCCCAGCGGCGTGCGCCGGCCCAGCATGCTTTCGATGTTATCCACGTACCACTGCACCCCATCGATGGCGCGGTCGATGTCGGTGAAGCCGAGCTTATAGGTTTTGCCGATTTCCCACATCAGCAGCTTGCCCACCAGCTCGACGTGGGGCAGCAGCTGGCTCAGGCAGTCCTGCACCCGGCGTTTGCGCTCGTCCAGGTCGGTGGCGGCCCAGGCGGCGGCTTCGGCCTTGGCCGCCTGCACGGCGCGCCGGGCCGTGGCCTCGTCGAGCATGGGCAACTGGCCGATTACGCTGCCGTCGATGGGTGAGACGAAGTCGCGGGGCATGCCCGGGGCCTGCCAGCGGCCTTCGAGCAGGTTGAGAAAGCCGCGGCCGTCGGACGTGAAGATTTCAGGCGCGGCGGCTTTGGTCTGGGCCAGCAGGTGGGCAAACTCGACCTGGGGAGAAACAATTTTCGGCATAACGAAGGAAGGGGAAAGAAGGAGGCGCGGTGTGTCAAGGTACGCGCTGTGGGCAGTTTACCCGAACTATTTCTACGCAAACCTTGGCGGACACGCTACCACTCCTGTCAATTTTTACGCCTTACACCCCAGCAACTCCCCTCCTGGCTCACCCCGGCTACCATGGCCCGAAGGAAAAAAAAAGGCCGGACAACTACGTCCGGCCATTTCAGGAAGAGAAACTATGTCTGCTGGCAAAACGGTTGGCCCGGGGCCAGCCCGGTTCTCCGCTAGAGCGAATTCAGGAAAGCCACCAGCGCGTCGCGCTCCGAGGCCTTCATCTCTTTCACCTTGTCGCGCGACTTTTTGGCCTCGCCATCGTGCCACATAATGGCCTCCATTACGTTGCGGGCGCGGCCGTCGTGGAGCAGGTTGGTGTGGCCGTTCACGATTTGCTGCAGGCCCAGGCCCCAGAGCGGGGCGGTGCGCCACTCGCGGCCGGTGGCCAGGAAGTCGGGCCGGTTGTCGGCCAGGCCGTCGCCCATGTCGTGGAGCAACAGGTCGGTGAAGGGCGTGATGAGCTGGTTCGACACTTCGGGGCGGCCGGGGAGGGTGCCGGTGCGCATCTGCATTACGTGGCAGCTGTTGCACTTGGCCTTCACGAACAGCGCGCCGCCCTGCAATACCTGCTGGCTGGTACTGTTGCGCAGGGCCGGCACGCCCAGCGTCTGGGTGAATACGGTGAGGGCCGAAAGCTCCTGCTCGCTTACTTCGGGCAGCCCGATTCCGGGAGTTCCGTCGTTTTCGATGGGGAATACGGGCGACGTCAGGCCCATGTCGCCGCTGGCGGCGCCGGCGTTCTGCTGGCGCAGGCTGGGCTGGTTGGCCTTCCAGCCGAACCGGCCCAGGCGCGTGCGGCCCAGCTCGGCATCCCACACCCGGTTGGGCCGGCCCGAAATGCCATCGTCGTCATTATCTTCCGCAAAACCCAGAATAGTGGATTCGGGAACGGCTTCGAGCAGGCCCAGGCCGGTAATCTGGCTGCCGGTGCGCGGCGAGATGAGCGTGCCCGCGGGCAAATCCTGGGTGGTTTTCACGAAGCGGTAGGTAGGCACGCGCAACGAGTACGCGCCGCCATCCTTGAAGCGGCCGGCTTGCTCGGCGTAGGTTACCACCACGTTGCCCTCGGCGCTGGCGCCGCGCACATCGTCCTGGGCATCTACGCCGGGCACCAGTTTCAGGGGCTGAATCTGGTCGCCGAAGCCGGGTACGGGGCGCGGGCCGCCGTTGGGGCCCACGCCGGGCAGGCTCACGCGAAACAGCAGCTGCGGAGTCAGGACGCCGGTTACCGCATTCACTTTGGGCGCACCTGCACGGCCGCCGCCCACGTGGCAGCTTTCGCAGCGCACATTGTTCCAGAGCGGGGCTACCAGATGAATGTCGAACGTGCGCGAAAACACCTCCTTGCCTACCATGTGCTCCGTCAGAGCGCTGCCCATCAGGTTGGTGGCGGGCTGAATCATGCCGAAGGGTCCGAAATTCTCGACCGTGGTACCGCCGCCGGCCTGCACGAAATTGGCAATCAGCTGATTCCAGTTGATGTCGTCGTCATCGTCGTCATCGTCGTCATCGTTGCTTTTACCATCGGCGGCCGCCACTACATCAGCGGGTTGGGGGGCTTCCAGCTCAGGCTTTTCGCAGGCACTAAACAATAGGGTAGCAGCCAGGCAGCCCGTAAGCTTCCAGGGGGTAAGGGTTCTAACCATATAGGGTTACTAGAATTGGGAGGGGAAAAGACAGCGGCAAATTACTGTCGCCCCCCGCAAATCCAATAAGCCGATGCAGGAGCATCATCCGCATAAAGTCCCACCGAAACTTTTATAAATGTCAGTTAAGATTACAAATCACTAATAGGCAAAGTATTATATTGGATATAAGCAATTTCTACTGCTCTGTTTAAAATCCAAAAACAGATGTATATAATTTGGTTCTTCTCTGCTCAGATTTGCATTTAGGCGAGCCGACCTGTGGTTGTGCCGCACTTTGCCCTCTGTAGCTACCCGCCCAGCCGCCGCCACAGCGCCAGCAGTAAGCTCAGCACGGCGCTAATTAGCAGCATCGATACCCAGGGCACATAGAGCCGCAAGCCCGGTCGCTCCACCCGCACGTCGCCGGGCAGCCGCCCGAACCAGCTCAGCCACCCTGCGCCGTCACCCAGCCACAGCAGCCCCCCGAGCAGCATCAGGCCCAGACCGATCAGGAACAGGGTTTTACCGAGGTGAGGAGGCATACTGAGTAGAGTAACAGAACGTCATGCAGAGCGTAGCGAAGCATCTCGCGTGCTGATGTTGCGATGCAAATTTTTGACGTCAGTACGCGAGATGCTTCGCTGCGCTCTGCATGACGTTCTGTTTGTTCCAGCCTTATCCCTGCCCAAACACTGGTTCAATCCGCCCCTCAGCTCCGATTTGCAGCACGGCTTCGTAGTTCTTACCGGTTTTGCTGGAGATAAAACCGCGGATGACGCCGGTTTTGCCCTTGCGCAGCAGCTGGTTCATTTGGGCGTCGGTGAGGGTTTTGCCGCCCCAGGCGAAGGGCACCCGGAACTGGCAGTCTTCGCGGAAGCGGGAGCAGCCCCAGGCGCTACTGCCGCGCAGCATCTGGCCCAGCCGGCAGACGGGGCAGGGTATCTGGCCGGGGTCGGTGGCGGTGGTGGGCTTGCTTTCGGCGGCGCGGGCCAGCTCCAGCGTGCGGGCGGGCGTGAGCAGGATGGCCGCGTCGAACTTGTGGCCGCTGTCGTCCAGAAAGCCTTTCATTACCTGGGTGCGGCCCTTTTTGAGCAGGTCGCCGGCCTGTTTGTCGGTGATTTTCTTGCCCTCAAACTCGGTTGGCAGCCGGAACTGGCAGCCTTCTTTCCAGCGCGAACAGCCAAACGCCGACTTGCCCCGCAGCACGTGGCCGCTGCCGCAAACCGGGCAGGGCCCCAGCGCTCCGGGCACAGCTGGCGTGGCGGCCGCTTTGGGCGTAGAGGCCGTTGCTTTGCCGGCCGCCGGGGCGGTACCCGACGGCGGAGCCACCGTGCTGATGGCCCGACCGGAGCCGTCCTGCTTTACTTCCTGCACCATTTCGCGCACCAGCTGCTTTAGTTCGCCCAGAAACTGCTCCTGGTTTAGCTCGCCGCCCTCAATCTGGCGCAGCTTCTTTTCCCACTGCCCCGTCAGCTCGGCCGATTTCAGCGTGGGGTTGCGGATAAGGCCAATCAGCTCGACGCCGGTGGGCGTGGGCACGATTTTCTTTTTGTCGCGGATGATGTAGCCGCGCTTGAACAGCGTTTCGATGATAGCGGCGCGGGTACTCGGGCGGCCGATGCCATTTTCCTTCATGGCCAGCCGCAGCTCGTCGTCGTCGACGTTGCGGCCGGCCGTTTCCATGCCCCGCAGCAGCATGGCCTCGGTGTAGTCGCGCGGGGCCTGGGTTTGCTTGGCGTCGAGGCGGGGCTGGTGCGGGCCGGATTCGTCCTTCACGAAGGCCGGCAGCACGGTGCCCACCACGTCGTCATCGTCGCTGCTGCTACTGCTGCGCCGTTCGTTGGCCACCGTCTGCTTCTCCGGGTCGCCGTACACCTCGCGCCAGCCGGGGCTGAGAATCTGCCGGCCCCGGACGCGGAACGTGAGCCCGGCCACGTCGGCCGTTACCGTGGTGTTCGACACTTCGCAATCGGGGTAAAAGGCGGCCAGGAAGCGGCGCACGATGATGTCGTACACCCGCTGCTCGTTGCCGCCCAGGCCGCCCGCGCTGGCCCCGGTCGGGATAATGGCGTGGTGGTCGGTGACCTTGTTGTTGTTGAAGACCTTAGCGCTCTTGCGAATTTTGGCCGCCAGCAGCGGGGCCGTGAGGGCCGCGTAGCCGCCCAGCCCGCGCAGGATGCCCGCAATTTTGGGGTACTGGTCGTCGGGCAGAAAGGTGGTGTCGACGCGCGGGTAACTCACCACTTTCTTCTCGTAGAGGCCCTGCACCGTTTTAAGCGTGTCCTCGGCCGAGAGGCCCAGCTGGTTGTTGCACTGCACCTGCAACGAGGTCAGGTCGAATAGCGCGGGCGGGCTCTCCAAACCCTTTTTGATGATAACGTCGCGCACCGTCAGCGGCTGGCCGGTTACCTGCGCCAGCGCGGCGTCGGCCTCCTGCTGGGTCACGAAGTAGCCGCGGGCCTTGAGGCGGGCTTTTTCGTCGGGCTCGTCGTCGTCCTTGCCCGGCTTCACCACGGCCACGTGGCTGAACATAGTGCTCCGGTATTCGGCTCGCAGCACCCAGTAGGGCTCGGGTTTGAAGTTCCGGATTTCGTGGAAACGGTCGACCAGCAGGGCCAGCGTGGGCGTTTGCACCCGCCCGATGCTGAGCACCTGCCGCTGGCCGGGCGCGTATTTGAGCGTGAACAGCCGGGTGGCGTTCAGCCCCAGCAGCCAGTCGCCCACCGCCCGGCTTTTGCCGGCCTGGTAAAGCGAGTCGAACTCGGAGCCCTCGCGCAGGTTCTGGAACCCCTGGCGGATGGCCTCTTCGGTGAGCGAGGAAATCCAGAGGCGCTTGGTGGGCTTGCGGTACTTGGCTTCCATCAGCACCCAGCGCTGAATTACTTCCCCTTCCTGGCCCGCGTCGCCGCAGTTTACCACCTCATCGGCGGCGGCCAGCAGCCGCTTGATTACAGCAAACTGGCGCACTACGCCATCATCACGCAGCATGAGCTTGATGCCGAACTGCTCGGGCACCATCGGCAAATCGTGGATGCTCCAGCGCTTCCACTCGGGGCGGTAGTCCTCGGGCTCGCGCAGCTGGCAAAAGTGGCCGAACGTCCAGGTTACCTGGTAGCCGTTGCCCTCGTAGTAGCCATCCATGCGGCGGTCGGCCCCGAGCACGTGGGCAATTTCGCGGGCCACGCTGGGCTTTTCGGCAATGCAAACAATCATTAATCGCTGATTTGCGCTGATTAATCGTGATTTCGCTGATGTAGGAGTCAGCGGGTGGTTAACAAAGATAAGGCGGGAAAAGGTCGGGGCAGGCCGCTGCCGCCGGTCGGTTGCCGCCTTGCGGGGGTAAAAGAAAAAACCCTCCCTACGAAGCGTAGGAAGGGTTTTGGTGATCCCGCTGGGATTCGAACCCAGGACCCATACATTAAAAGTGTATTGCTCTACCAGCTGAGCTACAGAATCAGTTTCTTTGTGCTGGCAACCGGCCCGTTGTGGCTGATTGTGGCACAAAAGTAGAGTTCCGGAGTTAACTGTGCAACTGTTTTGTTCAAAAAAGCCCCCCTTTTTTTCCTGCTCCTCCTGACTTTCGGCCAACCGATTAAGGCCCAAAAAGTTAGTCCGGCGCTTCAGAAGGCCGATTCGCTGTACGCGGCCGGGCAGGTGGCGGCGGCCTACCCCTGGTATCGGCAGGCCCGCGACCACGACGGCGTACAATCGGGCCGGCAGGCGCTGCGCATGGCCTACACCCAGGAGGCACTGGGCCACTACCCGGCCGCGCTCTACTACCTGAGCGTGTCGCAGAGCCTGGAGCCGCGCTACGGTACGTGGCAAAAAATGGTGGCCGTAGCGCAGCAGCACCGCCTCACGGGCTACCCCGATACCTGGCGGCAAAACCTGTTTATCGCGCTGCAACGCTACTACTACCGGCTGCTGCAGGCCCTGCTGGTGCTGGCCGTGCTGGCCGGAGCCGCCCTGCTGGTGCGCCGCCGCACCGCCGACCGGGCCTGGTGGGCCGTGTACGGCACCTACCTGCTGAGCGTGGGGCTGGTGCTGAACGTGCTGGCCCCCGGCCGGGTGGGGCTGGTGGCCCGGCCCCGCGCCCCGCTCATGGCCGGTCCCGGCGCCGGCTCGGCCTGGCTGACCACGGCCGCTGCCGGCGACCGGTTTGAGGTGCTGGGCCGCCAGGACCTGTGGTACCGGGTGCGCTGGCAGGACCGGGAGGCCTACATCCGCCGCCGCAATCTGCTGGTGGTAGAATAGCGGCCCGACCCAGTACCAAGTACGGTGTTCAAAACTTATAGACCTGATAATAAAATTTTTACAGCAGACGACAGAAAAGTACAAGGTAGGTTTAATGAGGAAATTTAAATTTTTCAAGTAGGGTATTTTGGCCTGCATGGGCGAAAACTGGCACCGGAGTTGCAAACACCCCACCAGAAGCCCGCCGCTAGTCCGGACAACGGTGGGGCCCTGATTTCGCAAACAGTACTTTCCCTATAGAACGCCATGAAAAAGCTCCTCGTTCTCCTCGCCGCCTGCTCTATTTCGGCCGCCGCTTCGGCCCAGACCACCCCGGTGAAAGCCGCTCCCGGCCAGCATCGCCAAATGCACAAGCAGGGCCACAAGCAAAACCTCACCCCCGAGCAGCGCGCCGACCGGGCCGCCCAGAAGCTCACCAAAAGCCTCAACCTCTCGGCCGCCCAAAGCCAGCAGGTCCGGCAGCTGCACCTGACTCGTATGCAGGAGCACCAGGCCCGCAAAAACCAGCCGGCCGCTATGGTACCCGCCGATAAAAAGGCGCGTCATCAGGCCATGAAGGGCCAGAAGGCGCAGTACGACGCCCAGCTCAAGCAAATCCTGAGTGCCGAGCAGTACACGAAGTACGCGCAGATGCGCGCCGAAAAAATGGCCAAGCATCAGGCGAAGCGCCAGAATAAAGGCTAATCTAAGCCGCCTTATCAGCCCGAAAAAAGGCCCCAACGATACTCGTTGGGGCCTTTTTTGCTTACAGATGAAGGATTGATTCAGGCGGCCAGGCTGCTTCTATACCGCTTGCTGCGCGGCCTCGGCGGCCCGGGCCTGCTGGCCCAGCTTGCTGTGCTTGCGGCCATAGCCGTAGTAGATAGCCAGCCCGATGGCCAGCCAGCCGGCCAGCCGCAGCCAGGTTTCCCAGGGCAACGACACCATCATCACCAGGCAAGTCAAAATGCCCAGGATGGGCACCAGCGGCACCCAGGGCGTGCGGAAGGCCCGGGGCGCATCGGGCTCGCGCTTGCGCATGATGAGCACGCCGGCGCACACCATCACGAAGGCCAGCAGCGTGCCGATGCTCGTCATTTCGCCCACTACCGAGATGGGCACGAACCCTGCGAACAGGGCAATGAACAGCCCCAGCAGCAGGCTGGACTGCAGCGGCGTACGGAACCGCTCGTTGATGCGGGCAAACACCGGCGGCAACAGCCCATCCTTGGCCATGCTGAAAAACACCCGGCTCTGGCCCAGCAAATCCACCAGAATAACGGAAGTGTAGCCGATGATAATGGCCAGAATCACGGCGCCCGAAAGCCAGCCGTAGGGCGTTTTTTCGATGGCAATGGCTACCGGCGCGGCGCTGTCTTTGAACTCGGTGTAGTTGGCCAGGCCCGTCATTACGTAGCCGAAGAGCACGAACAGCACGGTGCAGACCGCCAGCGAACCGAGAATGCCGGCGGGCAGGTTGCGCTGCGGGTTCTTGGTTTCCTGGGCCATGGTGGCCACAATATCGAAGCCGATGAACACGAAGAAAATGACGCCTGCCCCGCGCAGCACCCCGCTCCAGCCGAACTCGCCGAACGTGCCGGTGTTGGCCGGAATGTAGGGGTGGTAGTTGGCGGGGTCGATGTACTGCCAGCCCAGCGCAATAAACACCAGCACCACCGACACTTTGAGCGTGACCACCAGCCCGTTGAACCACGCCGAACCGGCCGTGCCGCGGATGATAATGAGCGTGATGGCCAGCACGATGAGCATGGCCGGCACGTTCACCAGCCCGTGCACCTCGCTCCCATTGGCCAGCGTGGCCGTTTCAAACGGCGACATCACCAGCTGCGGGGGCAGGTGCAGGCCGTATTTGCTCAGGAATTTGAGCAGGTACTGCGACCAGCTGATGGCCACCGTGGCCGCACCCACCGAGTATTCCAGAATCAGGTCCCAGCCGATAATCCAGGCAAACAGCTCGCCCATGGTGGCGTAGGCGTAGGTGTAGGCCGAGCCCGACACGGGCACCAGCGAGGCAAATTCGGCGTAGCACAACGCCGAAAACGCGCACCCGACGGCCGCCACCACAAACGAGAGCGTAACGGCCGGCCCGGCGTTATTGGCGGCGGCAATGCCGGTGAGCGAAAACAGCCCGGCCCCGATAATGACGCCGACGCCGATGGTGATGAGATTGAACCCGTTGAGGCTGCGCTTGAGCGTGTTGCTGCCCGTTTCGGCCGCTTCCTGCTGAAGCAGCTCCAGTGATTTTTTAAGCATAGTGGCAAGAGTCGTCGGCCGGCAGCAGCGTGGCCCGACGAGGGAGAAATGGAGGCGGCAGTTTGGCGCCCGGCTCAGCCAGCGGCGCGACTACCAACGAAGAGAAATGGACAATAGGAGCCGGCTCCGGCCGGCCCGCCGGCTACTTATCCCCAACAACCCGCGCAACAACACCGCCGGGCCGGACCCAAGGGGCGCAGCGAAACGGCGTCAACAGCAATGGGGGCAGCAGAAGGGGGCGAAAAGCGCACGGCAACTTGTTTTTATATGGTCAGGAATTGGCACCTTGCCCGCGGTTGCGGGTGGTTGCCGACGCTTCATCGAGCCTGTCTCTCAGCGCCTCTTTATAAAAACAATCCTCCGGGGAAAGAAGGAATTGATGGGGCAAAGGTAAATCCGGATTGCTGCCCCGGCAACGGCTGCCCGCCCACTCCGGCT
The DNA here is from genome assembly GCF_000382225.1 of Hymenobacter aerophilus DSM 13606. GTDB lineage: Bacteria > Bacteroidota > Bacteroidia > Cytophagales > Hymenobacteraceae > Hymenobacter > Hymenobacter aerophilus. Next base: position 48,448 of record NZ_KB907821.1, on the reverse strand, counting down.
TCGTGGTCCCCGTCGGCCCCATCGGCCAGTTGTAAGCAGCAGCGTCAAGCCCCAATCACGTTATTGCCTCTCAGTCCGATATGCACCAAAAGAGCGCCCCGCCGGTGACCGGCGGGGCGCAGTAATTTCTTCTCTGGCCAACCACAACTACCCGGGCAACGCGGCGGGTGGGGCCGTCGGTGGCAGCTCGGGGGCCTGGGCAAACCAGCGCAGGCGGTAGGCCATCATGGCCGTTTCGCCGAGCTGGGCCAGCAGGCGGTAGTTGGCCACCGCGCCCACAGCCGCCCCCACCACGGGCAGCAGCTGCGCCATTTTAGCCAGGTCGATGTAGTCGCGGTACTCCTGCTGGAAGGTGCGCCAGTCGAAGGTTTCGGCGGTGGCCGTGGCCTCAGTGGCGGGCCAGGCTGCCAGCTGCTGGTAGGTTTCGCGACGGGTGTGCTGGCTGCTGAAGGCCAGCTGGAAGATGTGCAGCAGGTAGAGCCGCTCGGAAAGCTGGCGCACATCGTGGCCGTAGAGGGCGGCAATATCGAAGAGCAGCTTGAGCTTGATGCCGAGCAGCAGCGGGAAATCGGCGAGGCCCAGCAGGAAGCCGGCGGCCCCGGTAGCGCCCCCCTCCACGGTGGCGGCGGTGCGGTAGTTGCGGATGCGCGCCCGCACCCGCGCCTCGCGCTCGGCCAACGTACCCTCGGTCACTGGCTGGCGGGTGGTGTGCTGTGAGCCGAACAGCACGCCCTCCACCATTTTCTGGATGGTGGCCGTGAGGACGCGGTGCAGCTTTTCGGGCAGCAGGGCATTCAGGCGGACCTGCACGTGGCGCGTGAAGCGGCCCAGCAGTGTAGGTTTCTGCTGCATCTGCCGCTGCCAATCGCGCAGGTCGGCTTGGGCTTGCTGGGTGTAGGGGTCGGGCATCGGCAGTGAATATAGGATTCGGGCGACATAAATGCGGCTTACCGCAGCGCGTAAATCCGCTCAATCATCTCCACTACTTTCAGGCCTTCCAGCGCGTTGGTGGTGGCTACGCCGCGCTGCCGGATGGTTTCTACCACGTTGTCGATGACGTGGACGTGGTTGGCAGCCGAGCCCTGGTAGGGGCCGTACTGGTTGGCGGGGTTGGTGGGCGGCAGCTGGGGCAGCTCGTAGTTCTGGAGGTGGCAGTACTCCACTTTGTCCATGTACTGGCCGCCCAGGCGCAGGCTGCCGCGCTCGGCTACCACCGTCAGGGAGCTTTCCAGGTTCCGGTCCCAGACGGCGGTGCTGTACTGCAGCGTACCGCTGCCGCCGCGCACGAGGTCGAACGTAACCAGGCCCGAGTCTTCAAATTCGGTGAGGTGCTCGTGGGTGAAGTCGCGGAAGCGGGCCGCGAGGTTGGTGAAGTCGCCGAACACCCAGTAGAGCAGGTCGATGAAGTGGCTGAACTGCGTGAAGAGCGTGCCGCCGTCGGCGGCGCGGGTGCCGTGCCAGCTGCCGGGCGTGTAGTACCGTTCGTCGCGGTTCCAGAAGCAGTTGAGCTGCACCAGAAACACGCGGCCCAGCCGGCCCTCGTCCACCACCTGCTTCAGCCAGGCGGCGGGCGGCGAGTAGCGGTTCTGCATCACCCCGAACACGAAGCGGCCGGTTTGCAGGGCCGTGTGCACGATGTCTTCGGCGTCGGACTTATGCAGGGCTAGCGGCTTTTCGACCACCACATGCAGGCCCGCCCGCAGGCCCCGGATGGCCTGACTGGCGTGCAGGCCGTTGGGCGTGGCCACCGTCAGCACGTCGGCGGCGGGACCGTGGCTGAGGTAATCGTCGAGGCTGGCAAAGAACGGGACGCCGGGAAAATCGGCGGCCAGCGCCGGGGCCAGCTCGGGCCGGATATCAACCAGCGCCACCAGCTCGGCCCCGGCGTGGGCTGCTACCAGCGCGGCGTGGCGGCGGCCGATGTGGCCCACGCCGCAGATAACAAAACGAACATCCATCATGGAGCGACAAGCTTCAGGCCGCAAGCTACAAGCTTCAGGCAACAAGCCCACCTGTCATCCTGAGCGTGCGAAGGACCTATACAAAAGGTAAAGTCTGATACTACCTTCTGTATAGGTCCTTCGCACGCTCAGGATGACAGGCACAGCCGAAAGAAGTGCAGCGCGTAGCTTGCGGCCTGAAGCTCTCAAACATGAAAATTGCCGGCCTTGAAATTGACCTCGTGCGCCAGCGCATGCGCAGCCTGCGCCTGACGGTGTACGCCGGGGGTCGCATTCGGGTGGCGGTGCCGCTGCACACGCCCCCGGCGGCCATCGAGGCCTTTGTGCAGGCCCGCCGGAGCTGGATTGAGCAGCATCAGCAGCGGTTTGCGGCGCGCGAGCCCGTTCCAACGCCGCGCTACGAAACGGGCGAAACGGTGCCCTTCCTGGGCCAGGCCTACCTACTCGAACTACGCACCGCCGCCCGCCCCCGCGTGGAACTGCAGCCCGACACCCGGCAGCTGCACCTCTACGCGCCCGCCGGTAGCACCGCCGCCCAACGCGAGGCCGTGCTCACGGCCTGGTACCGCCAGCAGCTGCGGCAGCGGATGCCGGAGCTGCTGGCCAAATGGGAGCCGGTGGTGGGCCGCCCGGCCGCGGCCTGGGGCATCCGGCAGATGCGCACCCGCTGGGGCACCTGCAACATCGGGGCGGCCCGCATCTGGCTGAACCTGGAGCTCATCAAGCGCCCCCTCCCCTGCCTCGAATACGTACTGGTACACGAGCTGACTCACCTGCACGAGCGCCTGCACAACGCCCGTTTCTGGGGCCTCATGGACCAGTTTATGCCCGACTGGCGCACCTGGCGCGAAGAGCTGAAACGCGTTCAACTGGCCCCCAACGCCCCACCCGACGCGGATTGAGTAATGGAAGTGGTGAGTATGGAACTGGAGCTAAGCAATCAGAATCGAAGGACGCATACGCGGGAGGAAGACAAAGAGCGAGCGGAATTATCGGAGCCAAATGGGAATCTGGGACAAGCTGCTAGCCGGGATTCACCACCCCCGCCCGCACCTGCGCCGCCACGTACGCCACCTGCTCATCGGTAAGCGTGGGATGGATGGGCAGCGAAAGCACCGTACGGCACAGGCGTTCGGCCACCGGAAACTGCCCCGCCCGGTAGCCCAGGTACCCGTAGGCGGGCTGCAGATGGTTGGGCAGCGGGTAGTACACGGCCGTGGGCACACCGCGCGCCGCCAGAAACGCTTGCAACGCGTCGCGGCGGCCGGGCTCGTCGGCCACGGTAAGCGTGTACTGGTGAAAAACGTGGGTGCTGCGCGCCTCGCGGGCCGGCTCCGCAAGACCCGGCAAGTCGGCGAGCAGCGCGTCGTAGCGGGCGGCCACGCGCTGGCGGGCGGCCGTCCAGGCGGGTAGGTGGGGCAGCTTCACGCGCAGCAGGGCCGCCTGCAGCGTATCGAGGCGGGAGTTGAGGCCCACGTGCCGGTGGTGGTACTTGCGGCTCTGGCCGTGGTTGGCCAGCTGGCGCAGATACTCGGCCCGGTTGGCGTCGCGGGTGAACAGGGCGCCCCCGTCGCCGAAACCGCCCAGGTTTTTGCTGGGGAAGAACGAGGTAGTGCCCACCTCCCCCACCGTGCCCGCTACCCACGCCGGGCCGGTTGCGGGCTGAAACGTGGCCCCGATGGCCTGGGCATTGTCCTCGATGAGGGCCACGCCGTGCTGGTTGGCCAACTGGCGCAGGGCCTGCAAATCGGCGCACTGCCCGAACAGGTGCACGGCCACGATGGCGCCGGTGCGGGGCGTGAGGGCGGCGGCCACGGCTGCCGGGTCGAGGTTGAAGGTATCGGGCCGCACATCGGCCGGCACGGGGCGCAGGCCCAGCACAGCGGCGGCCTCCAGCGTAGCTACGTAGGTGAAAGCCGGCACAATTACCTCGGCGCCGGCCGGCAGGTTCAGGCTCATCAGCGCCAGCTGGAGCGCATCGGTGCCGTTGGCGCAGGGCACCACGTGCGGACCGCCGAGATAGTGGCCCAGCTCCTGCGCAAACTGCCCCACGGCTGGCCCCTGAATGAAGGCAGCCTCATGCAGACAGGCGGCGGCGGCGGCGGCTAACTCGGCTTCGAGCGGGGCATGCTGAGCAGCTAAATCGAGCAGCTGAATAGGCGCCGGCGGCGCGGCGGGCAGGGGCGAAACGGGCACGGGCAAAACGAAAAAAGCCAGCAGAAACGCAAAGATAAGCCGCCGGAAAACGGCCGCGAAATGCCCGCGGCCACCGCGCCGGGCCAACGGGCCGGTCGTAACCGCACGCCGGATTATTGCGTTAACCTGCCAGGGCTCCGGCCCTGTTTTGCTCTCTCCGGCAATTCCCTTTCTCCTTTAAAACCAACGACTATGCTTCGCAAAACCCTCACCATCCCCGTGCTGTCGGCCCTGCTGCTGACGGGCGGCCTGTTCACGCAAACCAGCTGCAACAACGCCCAGCAGACTGAAATGGCCGCCGACAAGGACCAGGCCTACAACGATTTTCAGACCTTCGTTTCGGACACCGAAACCAGGGCCGACATGGCGGCCAACGAAACCGAAGACGACTACAACCGGGCCACGGCCCAGATGAAGGCCGATTTCGACAGCAAAGTGGCCGCCGTCGATAAGTATGCCGACCAGTACGACGACACCCGCCGCGGAGAAATTGAGCAGCTCCGCAACCGCTACACCACGGCCTACGACAAGCGCGAGGCCGCCTGGAACAACCGCTCGGGCATGGCTTCATCGGGCGAAATGAAGCTGGGCCAATACTATAAGCCCAGCTCGCCCGCCAGCCGCGTAACCGCCGCCAACGCCCGCCAGACGTACGAAGACTTCGTAAACGAGGTGAAGCGCAACGAGAACAACTACGACATCGACGACTGGCGCAACATCAACTCGGAGTGGCGCGCCCTCGATGAGGCCTACGACAAAGTGAAAGGCGACATTCCGGCCAAAGATCTGGCTGAAATCCAGAAGGAAAAGCTGAAGTACGCCGCCTTCAAATCGGCCGACAAAGCCGGCATCCGCGGCGGCCAGGCCGTTGACGCCGTAACCGGCGAAGCCAAGGACGTGGCCAACGACACCCGCGACGAGCGCTCGGCTGTGGGCCGCGCCGCCGACAACACCGTGCAGGACGTAGAACAGGCCGGCAAAGATGTTGGCAAAGCCGGTAAAAAGGTCGGTGAAGGCGCCGCCGAAGTCGGTAAAGATATCGGCAAAGGCGCCGCCAACGTGGGCAAGAAAGTAGGTGGCGCCGTAAAAGGAGCTTATAAGGAAGTGAAGTCGGAAGTCAAAAATACTGACAACGACTAACTCACTTATTGCCCATAATTAAGCTTAAAGCGCCGGCTCTTCCTTGGAAGGGCCGGCGCTTTTTGTAGGCAACCCGCAGCCTACATCCCCCTTCCCCCAGAGAGTTTGAGCCGGTTGGTATGCTACCGCAGCTCGCTCAGCAGCCAGTATAGCTTGAGGGCATCGAGTTGGCGCAGACTGGGGCGGGTGGAGAGTAGGTTGCGCCGCACCTGCCGCTGACGCAGGCGAAACGTGGTGCGCACGGCTTCGCTCAGGCCCCAGCGCTGCAGGCGGAGCGCGGCCCGTAGCAGGCGGGTATCGGCCCCCAGGCCCTCGGCGCGGTAGAGCTGCACGAGGTTGCGCACGGCATCGTGGGTTTTGCGCAGAAATACCGGGGCCGGCTCCAGCCCATCGTGCAGCACGGGGTTGTCGAGGTGCTGCACGGCGGTGCCGGCGCGGCGCAGCAGCCAGCCGAATTTGGTGTCTTCGTGGCCGTAGCGGGTGAGGCTTTCGTCGAGGCCCAGCGCCCGGAAAACATCGGCCTGAATGAGCAGATTGTTGAGCGTGAGCTGACCATGCGGGGCGCGCTGGCGCACGGCAGCCGGGCGGGCTTCACGCCGACAGCCGTACAGCCAGCGCAGGTGCAGGGCATTGTCGGCGGGGGGGCTGCTTTCGTAGGCGGTGCCGCCGGCCAGCACCGGCGCCCGATGGCAGCCGGCGCGGTAGCGGGCCAGAAATCGATTGTCGGGCAGGCGGCTGTCGTTGTCGAGTAGCAGCAGCCAGCCGTATCGGGCGCTGGCGGCCAGCTGGTTGCGGATGGCGGCGCGCCCCACATTGTGCGCCAGCTCGGCATACACTACCCCGGGCAGGTCGGCCAGCTCGCGGTTCAGTTCCCGAAAAGCCGGCTGCGAGCCGTCGTCGAGGCAGCGGATTTCAACGGGCCCCTGCCAGTCGGGCACCTGCGCCAGCAATGCACGCACCAGCGGCCGCACATCGTGGTTGAACACCGGAATCAGCACGGAAAGCCCAATCATGCGGCGCGGTGGTAGGAACTGGCAGAAAAACCCGGCGGGCCGGCAAACCGGCCGCCTTTCCCTGGAGGCCGGGGCAGGCCGAATGGTTGCAGCGGCGGCTGTTTTTAGGCCGAACGGGCCTAGCTCAGGGCAAAGGGCGTCACGGCCGAATCAATCAACTGGCCCTGCTCGCACTTGAGCACCCGGTGCGGATACTGCTCGATGAGTTGGTAGTTGTGGGTGGCCATGAGCACGGCCGTGCCGGCGTTGTTGATTTCAACGAACAGCTTCATGATGCTGTCCGACACGTCGGGGTCGAGGTTGCCGGTGGGCTCGTCGGCCAGCAGCAGCAGCGGCTCATTGAGCAGGGCGCGGGCAATCACCACGCGCTGCTGCTCGCCGCCCGAAAGCTGGTGGGGCATTTTGCCGGCCACGCTGGCCAGCCCTACCCGCATGAGCACCTCGGAAATGCGCTGCTGCTTGCGCGCCTTGCCTTTCCAGCCGGTGGCGTTGAGCACAAACAGCAGGTTGTCGGCCACCGAGCGGTCGAAGAGCAGCTGGAAATCCTGGAAAATGATGCCCAGCTTGCGGCGCAGGTACGGCACCTTATCGTTGCCCCCGGCATCGCGCGGCAGCCCGAACCCCACCACCGAGCCGGTGCCGGCGGGCAGCGGCAGGTCGGCATACAGCGTTTTCAGCAGCGAGCTTTTGCCCGAGCCCGTGCGGCCCACCAGGTAGGCAAACTCGCCCTTTTCCAGCGCAAACGTCACCTTCTGCAGTACCGTGTTCACGTCCTGCATTATGTAGGCGTCGTGCAGCTCAATAACGGTCATATTTATAAGGACTTAGGAACGAAGGGACGTAGGAACTCAGCTACCCGTCTGTCATCCTGAGCTTGCGAAGGATCCATGCAGAAGCTATACTCATCGCGAAGTGAAATGCGAGAACAATGTAGAGACGCATATTTGCGTCTCATCGTTGAACGGTAGGGCTGAACAGCAATTACGAGACGCAAATATGCGTCTCTACAACCGCCCGCTTTTCGCATTCCACTTCGCGATGAGTATAGCTTCTGCATGGGTCCTTCGCAGGCTCAGGATGACAGGCGTTGCGCTCAACCCTAGATTTCCAGCTTCTGCAGCCGGCCGAATTCGAGGCCGCTGATGACGCCGGCCAGGGCAATTTCCTTGCCTTCGAGGCCGTAGCGGTGCAAATCCTTCAGCGGCCGGTCGGCCCGGAAGTAGGCAATGAGCACGAAGTCCTGGTCCCGCAACTGAATGTAGTCCGGAATTTTGGCCTTGCCCTTTACTTTGATGATGTACATGAGCTTAATGTGGGAAATGTGAAAATGTGAAAAATGTGAAAATGACTGCTCGACACATTCACCACATTTTTCACATTTCACACATTAAAAATTACGCATTCGCCTTCTGGTGGTCGGCCAGGAAGGTGGCTAGGCCCTTGTCGGTGAGCGGGTGGTTGAGCAGGCCGGTGATGACGTTGAGCGGGCAGGTCACCACGTCGGCGCCCAGCTCGGCGCACTGAATGAGGTGGGGTACGTGGCGCACCGAGGCCGCCAGCACCTGCGTGGCGTAGCCGTAGTTGCTGAAAATATCCACAATCTGCTGCACCAGCTGCAGGCCATCGTGGCCGATATCATCGAGGCGACCCACGAAGGGCGACACGTAGGTAGCGCCGGCTTTGGCGGCCAGCAGGGCCTGTCCGGCCGAGAAAATGAGTGTGCAGTTGGTTTTGATGCCCTTGTCGGAGAAGTAGCGGATGGCTTTCACCCCCTCCTTGATCATGGGCACTTTCACCACGATGTTGGGGTGCAGCTCGGCCAGCGCCTCGCCCTCGCGGATGATGCCGTCGTAGTCGGTGGCAATTACCTCGGCCGACACGTCGCCATCCACGATTTCGCAGATCTGCTTGTAGTGGCTCATCACGGCATCGGTGCCCTTAATGCCCTCTTTAGCCATCAGCGAGGGGTTGGTGGTCACGCCATCGAGCACGCCCAGTTCAACGGCTTCCTGAATGTCTTTGAGGTTGGCGGTATCGAGGAAAAACTTCATGGATCACAGATTAGCACGGATTTTAACGGATTTCACGGATTTTGTAGGCGATTAGCTTACGGCCCGTGCAGTGCCCGTTGCCGGCAACGGCCGGCGGCGCAAAGTACGTAAAAACGAAGGGGCGGCCCAAACAGGCCGCCCCTTCGTTTTTACCAAAACTGTATACTCAGGTCAGCAGCAAAGAAGAAGGCCGGCTACAAAATCCGGGCAATCCAAAAAAATCCGCGCTAATCCGTAATCCAAAAAAAAGCGAGCCAAAATCGCACCGCTCAACCACCTACCCTTGCTACCTTCCGGTCCTGGGGGAATTCAGCAGGAGCTGGTCGTTCTGACTCGCCGAGGCAAAGGTAGGCACAGTTTTGCGGAGTTCTGCGCGCCCTGCCGGAATTTTGCCTGGCCGGCTGCTATGGGCAAGGTAATCAGGGGCTTTTTTTGCGGAAGCGGGGCGGCGGGCGCCTGTTTTGGGGGCGCCCGGGCCGTGGGCCCGCGTTACTGCAAGGCGGGCGGCTGGCTCCTGAACCGGCGGGTGGCGGCCGCGGGCCACGAAAAAAAGGCCGGGCCGGTGCGGCGGGTTTCGCAGTAGGGCGCTACTTTTGCCTATGCCTGAACAAATTCTCATCCTCGATTTCGGTTCGCAATACACCCAGCTCATTGCCCGGCGCATTAGGGAGCTGAATGTTTACTGCGAAATTCACCCATTCACGCACGCCCCGGACCTCACTGAGGATATCCGGGGCGTGGTGCTTTCGGGCTCGCCCTGCTCGGTGCGCGACGCCGACTCGCCCAACCCCGACCTGAGCGCCTACCTGGGCCGGGTGCCGGTGCTGGGCGTGTGCTACGGCGCCCAGCTGCTGGCCCATCAGCAGGGCGGCGAGGTGCTACCGGCCACCATCCGCGAGTATGGCCGCGCCCGCCTCAGCCACATCAACCAGCACCACCCACTGCTGCACGGCCTGGAGCCCGGCTCGCAGGTCTGGATGTCGCACGGCGACACGATTAAGGAGCTGCCCGCCGGTTTCCTGGCCATTGCCGGTACGCCCGACGTTGCCGTGGCGGCCTACGAAATCGAGGGCCAGCAGACCTATGGCATCCAGTTCCACCCCGAGGTAACGCACTCCACCGACGGCAAGCAGCTGATGCGCAACTTCGTGGTGGACGTGTGCGGCTGCGCCCAGGACTGGACGCCCGAGCACTTCGTGGACAGCATGGTGGCCACGCTGCAAAGCACCATCGGCGAGCAGGACCAGGTGATTCTGGGCCTCTCGGGCGGCGTTGATTCATCAGTGGCGGCGCTGCTGCTGCACCGGGCTATTGGGGCGCGGCTGCACGGCATTTTCGTGAACAACGGGCTGCTGCGCAAGGATGAGTTCGAGGACGTGCTGCATTCATACAAAGACCTGGGCCTGAACGTGCGCGGCGTGGACGCCAGCGCCGAGTTCTACCAGGCCCTCGAAGGCCTCACCGACCCCGAGCAGAAGCGCAAAGCCATCGGGCGCACCTTCATCGAGGTGTTCGACCAGGAGGCGCAGAAGGTGCAGGGGGCCCGCTGGCTGGCTCAGGGCACCATTTACCCTGATGTGATTGAGTCGGTGTCGGTGAACGGGCCGGCCGTGACCATCAAAAGCCACCACAACGTGGGCGGCCTGCCCGAGAAGATGAACCTCAAAATTGTGGAGCCGCTGCGGGCGTTGTTCAAGGATGAGGTGCGCGAGGTGGGCGCGGCCCTGGGGCTGCCGGGCCACATTCTGCACCGCCACCCCTTCCCCGGCCCCGGCCTGGGCATCCGCATTCTGGGCGACATCACGCCCCACAAAGTAGATTTGCTTCAGCGGGCCGATGCTATTTTCATCAACGGCCTCAAAGAGCACAACCTCTACGACCAAGTGTGGCAGGCCGGCGTGATGCTGCTGCCCATCCAGAGCGTGGGCGTAATGGGCGACGAGCGAACCTACGAGCAGGTAGTAGCCCTACGCGCCGTAACGAGCGTCGACGGCATGACGGCCGACTGGGCCCATCTGCCCTACGATTTCCTGGCCGAAGTCAGCAACCGTATCATCAACCAGGTGCGCGGCATCAACCGTGTGGTGTACGACATCAGCTCGAAGCCGCCCGCGACTATTGAGTGGGAATAGGTGAAATGGTGAGCTGGTGAAATGGTGAGTTGATGTTCGGGGGAGCTACTGGCGCAAGTAGCGCAATCAGGCCCCGCGAACATCAACTCACCATTTCACCATCTCACCATTTCACTCATTTCACTTCCAGCAAGGCGCGGGCCTGGTAGGTGTAGCGCACGGTGTCGCGCCGCTGCTCGCGGGTGAGGTCGGTGAGGTAGAGGTGCAGCGTGGCGGTGGGGCTGGTGGTGCGGAGCGTGAGTTTCTCGGTGGTCAGGTTGACCCGGTAGTCCTCGGGGTTGCGGCCGTAGATGGCCGCCAACGAATCGGCCAGCGCGCCCGGCGAAACCGCCAGCAGTGGCTGCCAGCGGCCCGTGCCCCGGCGCTGCTCCAGCACCAGCTGCTGTCCGTAGCGGGGTGTCCGCAGTCGGATTGAGTCGGATTGGGCCACAGTGATGCGCGCTAATACGTCATTGTCGGTAACAGCTCTATTGTAATCGTACATATTAATGCCGTTGAGCCAGTAGCGGCCGTTGCCCAGGGCGTACACCTCGCCGGTTTTGTCGTCTCGCTCCGTGCCGAAATTTACCCGCAGGCTTGGGCTGCTTGAGTCGCTGGCAACAGCGTAGGGCGAGATTCGGTCGTAGCCCGTCAGCGTGAAGGGCCGCTCCTGCCAACTGTTGCCCCAGCGGCGCTGCAGCCGGCGCGAGAGGTTGCGCACCGAATCGGGCGGCGTGAGCGAGCCGGCAAACAGGGGCTGCAGAACGGGTAAGGCGTTGCGGTCGGCAAAAAACCGGAAAATGGAGCTTAGGCGCTGCTGCTCTTTAAAGGGCAGATTCGGGTGCCGCCGGGCGGCCCCATCGAGCTTGCCGTTTTGCAGCAGATTGAACCGTTGGCTGAGGTCGCGCAGCTGGCCTAACTGGCTTCGTTCGGCCACCGCAAACGCGCCCCAGGGCCCGCCCGCCGCCAACAACGCCAGCAGCCCCAGCGAGGCCGGAATCCAGATGATGCCCTGGCCCCGGCGTAGCAGAAAATACGCGGCCATGCCCAGCAGCCAGCCCGCCAGCAGCAGCACAAAGTAGCGTTCTTCGGTGATACCGTAGTCGGCAATGCGGGTGCCGATGGCCACGGCCAGCAGCCCCAGCAGCGGAAACAGCGCCCGGTAGAACCAGCGGGCGAACGTGCTTATCCAGGCGTTTCCGGCATCGTGGCGGAGCGGATGGATGAGCAGCAGCGCGAAGATGCCGGCCACGGCCAGCGCCAATACCAGCACCGACACCCAGCCCTGCGGCAGCGTCCAGGTGAGCAGAATCCGGCCCAGGTAGGCGTAGAGGATGGCGAAGTACAGGACTACCAGCGGCAGCAGCACGAACTGCGTGAACACCTTCAGGCCTTTTGGATATGGTGCCGGCTGCTCCAGGGCCGCGAAATCGGCGGGTACGCCGGCCAGAAAAAACCAGGTATTGAACACCGTAGCCAGCGCCACCAGCAGGTAGCCGTACCAGCGGCCGTCGAGCTTCACGCCGAACAGGTTATCAACGGCCAGCAGGGCCAGCGCGCAGCCCACGTAGAGCACGCCCGAGTACAGCGCGGCCGTGAGAATGCGCAGAAACAGCCGCTCGTTGTAGCGCCAGAAGCCCGGCGTGTCGGCCGGGCCGCGCAGCGCGGCCAGGTAGGGCCCGGCGGCCACGGCCAGGTGTGCCGCCAGCAGCAGCAATAGCAGCCGCAACCCCCAGACGAAGTTGGGCTCGTTGGGAGAAAACGCGTACCAGAGACCCAGCAGCGCCAACGCCGCCAGTTGCGCCGCCGCGCGCCCGGCCGGCCGCCAGCCGTAGCGCTCGGCCGTGAGGGCCAGCGCCAGCGTGAGCGGCAGCCCCAGCCCCGCCGCCGACAGCGCCCCAAAAGCCCACGGCACTTCCGTCTCGGGCCGCAAGCCGCTCACGTGCACCAGATACAGGCCCACCCCGCCCAGCCCGAAAGCGCAGAGCAGCGTGAGCGGAAAGCGGCGAACCACCCGCGCCGCCTCGGCAGTGAGGTGTTCCAGAGAAGGCAGTTGCATGGCGAAAGGGAAGGAAGCGTGGGTTGCCGCGCCAAGAAAGCCAAAGTTTTACCAGCAGCCCAATCGGCGGCTCGCAAAACAAAAAATCCGCCCCGGCCAGAGCCGAAGCGGATTTTGCAAGAGTGCGCGCGGGGAGATTCGAACTCCCACACCCGAAGGCACCACCCCCTCAAGATGGCGTGTCTACCAGTTTCACCACGTGCGCAGTTGTTGGCAAGCACTCTTTTTTAGGCGAAGACCGAGGCCTTCGGATTCGCTGAGGCGGCGAATCGTTGACAAAAGTAGTGGGTCGGAAGTCAGGGTGCAAGTGCGGGGCCGCATTTCGGCGCAGATAATAGTGCGGCGCGCGTATTCCTGCTCATTTTCAGTCCCAAAACTTTCGTCAGGCAGCTTAACCCGGCAGCTGGTTTGGCAGAAAATCGGCGGGCAGGTCCGCTTTTCGCTGGTCTGGAAGCCCACAACTGGCCGAACCAGCAGCAGCCATATCAACCAAAAAGGCTTCTCCCCGCTTTGGGAAGAAGCCTTCTGAAATTACTGCGGCCGAAAATTACTCGGCGCGTACCAGGGGCGTATCGACTACGTGCTCCGACACGAACCACACCTGCAGCTCGTTGGTGCGCATCACGTCGCTTACGACCACATCATTGGTGCCGTCGTCGCCGGCATCATCGGCCTCCTTGGCGTACTTGTGGCAGTTTTTAAGGATAATCTGGTGCGCTTCCAGCAGGCGCGATACCTGCACGGGGGCCTCCTCGCGGTCTTTGGGTGGGCGCGGAATGGTGGTCAATTCGGCTACATCGTGGGCCATGGCTACGGCCACACCGCCCAGAATCTGGATGCGCTCGGCAATGGTATCGACCAGCCCGCTCTGCTCCTCATAGTGCTTGTCGTAGAGCAGGTGCAGCTGGTAGAACGTGGGGCCCACTACCTGCCAGTGGTGCTTCTTGTACATGTCGCGCAGCGTCATGGTATCGGCCAGCAGCTGGTTGAGGCTGGTTACGCTTTCCTGACGGGTTTTCTCGTCGAGGCCGATGGGCAGGCGCTGCGACACGGTGCCGTACTTCTGCAGCGGCTTGGGAGCGTCGAACTGCTGGTTCATGACCGGCTGAACGCTGGCGGAATCGGTGGTGCCTTGGGGGTGCTTTTCGGGGGCTTTGGATTTAGCCATGATATAGAATTAGGGAAGTCAACTAGAAAGCCGGCGGAAAACCCGCCCGGCTGGTTTAGCATACGTAACAGCAGGGCGCAGGTTTGCGCCGTCGCGCCGCTTTGCCCCCATTTGGCCCGTATTTTATGCCCCACGCTCACCCGCATCCGCACCCCGAAAACCACCTGAGCAGCTCAGCCATGCTCCAGGACATTGTCATCGGCCTGGCCGATGGCCTGACGGTGCCCTTCGCGCTGGCCGCCGGCCTGAGTGGGGCCGTGGCCTCGTCGGGCCTCGTGATTACAGCCGGGCTGGCCGAAATTGTGGCCGGCTCGATTGCCATGGGCCTGGGCGGCTACCTGGCCGGCCGCACCGAGGTGGAGCACTACGATGCCGAGCTCAGGCGCGAGTACGACGAGGTGGCCCGCCTGCCCGAAGTCGAGCGGGCCGAAGTAGACGAGCTTCTGGCCGAAATCGGCCTGTCGGAAAGCACCCGTGCCCTGGCCGTGCGCGAGCTCACCGCCGACCCCGACCAGTGGGTGCGCTTCATGATGAAGTACGAGCTGGGCCTCGAAAAGCCCGACCCGCGCCAGGCCCCGAAAAGTGCCTTTACCATTGCCGGCGCCTACATCGTGGGCGGTTTGATTCCGCTGAGCGCCTACTTTTTCACGGCCACGCCCGCCGAGGGGCTGGGGTGGTCGGCGCTGATTACGCTGCTGTGTCTGCTGGTCTTCGGCTACTTCCGCAGCCGCCTTACGGGCCAGCCGGCGGTGCTGGGGGCACTCAAAATGGCCGGCGTCGGCTCGCTGGCCGCCGGCGCTGCCTACTTAGTAGCCCGGCTGATTGCGGACGGGGGCCATTTTGGAATTTAGCGGCTGGCAAAACTGTCTGTCATCCTGAGCCCAGCGAAGAACCTATACAGAAGCTAGCATCAACTATTACCCTCTGTATAGGTTCTTCGCTTTGCTCAGAATGACAGACGACCCCTTATAGCTGTAACTCAATAGCCTTACCTCAACCCATGCCCTTTCCTTTTTTCGGCGACGATAAATCGACTATTGCCCGGCTGCTCGGCACGCTGCCCCAGCAGGGCCGCATTGCCTGGATTGGCCTGCGCCCGGTGCGCCGCGAGGCCATGCAGGTGGTGCCGGAGGCCGAAGCCGAAACCGACCGCCACCTGCTCGGCGACCACGCCCGCCCCCGCCCCGGCGGCAAGCGCCAGATTACGCTGCTCCAGCACGAGCACCTGGCGGCCGTAGCCGGCTTTCTGGGCTTGTCCGAGCCTCTCGACCCCGCCCGCCTGCGCCGCAACCTGGTAGTGAGCGGCCTGAACCTGCTGGCCCTGAAAAACCGGCAAATCCGCATCGGCGACGAGGTGGTGCTGGAAATCACCGGCGAGTGCCACCCCTGCTCGCGCATGGAGGAAGAGCTGGGCCCCGGCGGCTACAACGCCATGCGCGGCCACGGCGGCCTCACCGCCCGCATCATCCAGGGCGGCCTGATCCGCCTGGACGACGTGGTAGCGGTGCTGCCCAAGGAGTAGCGGCCGCCGCTTAGTACGCCGTATGCACCTTGCCACCTCCGACCGCTACACGCTGCCGCTGCCCGCCGGCCACCGCTTCCCGATTGCCAAGTACGGCCTGATTCGGGAGCAGCTGCTATGGCAGGGCGTGGCCGCCGAAGCCGATTTCTACGACCCCGGTTTCTGCCCCGAAGAAGACCTGTTGCGGGTGCACTCCGTTGACTACTGGCACAAGGTGCGCGACCAGCAGCTGAGCCCCGCCGAAGTGCGCCGCCTGGGTTTGCCGCAAAGCCCCGAACTCACGCGCCGCTCGCTGAGCAGCTCGGCCGGCACCCTCGAATCGGCGAAGTGGGCGCTGCGTGAGGGCGTGGGGCTGAACCTGGCCGGCGGCACCCACCACGCCTTCCGCGACCGGGGCGAGGGGTTTTGCGTGCTCAACGACGTGGCCATTGCCGCCGCCTATCTGCTCCACCACGGCCTGGCCCGGCAGGTGCTGGTCGTCGACCTCGACGTGCACCAGGGCGACGGCACGGCCAGCATTTTCGCCGGCGAGCCGCGCGTGTTCACTTTCTCAATGCACGCGGGCGCCAACTACCCGCTGCGCAAGGAGCAGTCGGACCTCGACGTGGCCCTGGCGCTGGGCACCGGCGACGCCGAGTATCTGCGGGCGCTGGCCGATACGCTGCCCCGGCTGCTGGCCCAGGTGCAGCCCGACTTTGTGTTCTACGTGGCCGGGGTGGATGTGCTGGCCACCGACAAGCTGGGCAAGCTGGCCCTCACTCCTGCCGGCTGCCGCCTCCGCGACGAGTACGTGCTCGGCCTCTGTTACCAGCACCAGTTGCCCGTGGTGGTGAGCATGGGCGGCGGCTACTCCGAGCGCCTCGCCGACATCGTGGACGCGCATTGCCACACGTTTCGGGCAGCGTACGAGCTGTGGGGCTAGCGGTGATTTGGTGGTTTGGCGGTTTGGTGATTTGGTGAATGTGAGGAAACCTCTGTCATCCTGCGCTTGCGAAGGAGCTTATCCCGCTAAAACGCGCGGTTGTCATGGCAGCTCAAGCTTTATAAGGTGCTTCGCAAGCGCAGGATGACAGTACCTTTGCCGTCCCTCATACCGCCAACCATGCACCTGCACAATCCCTACACCGACCTTCCGGCTGCCAACTCCCTGCCCGCTGTGGCCTCGGCGGCGCCCGGTACGCCGGCGCAGCAGGCCTTTGCCGAGGCAGTAGCGCGGGTGGAAGGGCTGCGGCAGCGGCTGCACGAGCTGAAGGCGGAGCAGGCGGAGGCGCGCCGCCGCTACTGGCAGCAGGTGGGCCCGGCGGCCGAAACCGTAGTGCAGGCCCGGCAGGCGCTGTTTGTCCCTCTGGAAGAAGCCCTGCTGCTGGGCTACTTCAGCCGCCTGGAGGAAGCACAGATTACGGCCCTGCTGCTGGGCAACGCCCGCACTCTGCAGGACCGGTTCGGGGAGGATGCGGCCGAAATTCTGCGCAAATACGCCCCGCGGCGGCGCGCTGATGAGGACGACGAGGAAGCACCCGAGGCCAAAACGCCTGAGCCAGCCGCCGCGCCGGAACCTGCTACGGCCGGCCGGGCGCCGCACGAACAGGCGGCCGAGGCGGCACGGGCCCGGCGCAAAACCAAGCAGCAGCGGGCCGCCGAAGCCGCCGCCCAGGCCGCGCAAAGCCAGCAGCAGGCGCTGCTGGCCAACACCAAAACCCTGTACCGCCAGCTGGCCCGCGCCCATCATCCCGACCTGAGCCGCGACGTAAGCACCCACGGCCAGCGCACCCAGCTCATGCAGCGCATCACGGAGGCCTACGAAGCCAACGACCTCTACACGCTGCTCCAGCTGCTGGCCGAAACCACTCCCGCCAACCCCACCGACGACACGCTGCTGGCGCGCTACACCCAGGCCCTGCAGCAGCAGCAAACCGAGCTGAAACAGCAGATTCAGGCGCTGCAGTACGGCGAAAACGGCTTCAGCGCCACCACCGGCAAGAAGCGTGAGCAGGAAATCCGCCAGCTAAAGCGCCATTTGAAAGCCGAAGCCGAATACCTGGCCCAGGTGCTGCGGCTGCTGCAAGAGCCCGCCGGCCTGCGCCAGCTGCTGCGCGAGTTAAGCGCCGAGGGCCACGACACTGTGTAAGCCGCCCGGTGCGCCTCAGGCAAACGCCACCCGTAACGTGTGGATGGCACCGCTGGACTCGAACGTGTAGCTCATCCGGAAACCGTAGTAGCGGCCGATTTGCTCGACAATGGAGAGCCCCAAACCGGGCGAAGCGGAGGCGGCATCGTGCTTCTGGAACCGCTCGAAGAACCGGGCCGGATTGCCGCTGAGCGGTCGGCCCGAATTGCTGATTTGCAGCGCTTCGGGGCTGAGCTGCACCTCGATAAAACCGCCGGCCACATTGTGCTTGATGGCGTTCTGCAGCAGATTGTGCACCAGCGAATCGGCCAGGCCGGGGTGCAGATGCAGGCCGGCGGGCTCGGCGCCCAGGTGCAGGTTTAGCGTGAGGCCCCGGGCATCGAGCAGGGGCTCCAGCTGCCGGGCTTTATCGCGCAGCAGCGGGGCCAGCGCCAGCGGGGCAGCGGGCGGGGCAAACTGCCGGTTCTCGATTTTGCTGAGCAGCGTGAGGGCCTGGTGCAGGCGCGAAAGGCGGCGAGTGGCCTGGTACAGTTCGGTAACAAGGCCAGCCAGCTGCGGATTGGCCATTTCGGGCAGTTGCAGCAGCTGCTCCAGCTGGGCCTGCATGATGGCCAGCGGCGTCTGAGTTTCGTGGGCAGCGTTGGCCGTGAACTCGCGCATGGCCTCGTAGTCGGCCACCAGGCGGCGGGTGAAGCGGGTGAGCACCTGGTTGAGCTCGGCAAACTCATCGATATCCACGGGCGCGAATTCCAGCACCCGGTGCTCCTGCACCCCGTAGCTTCGCAGCGCCCCCAGCGTGGCCCGGAACGGTCCCCACAGGCGGTTGGCCAGCCAGCGGTTGAGCACCACCACGCTCAGCAGCAGCACGGCCAGCACCGTCAGCAGCACCGTCAGCACCACTTCCAGCACATCGTCGGTTTCCACCAGCGACTTGCGCAGCGTCACCCAGGCCGGGCGGCCCTGCACCGCCAGCCGAAACGTAAGCTGCCGATGCGGCACCATTTCGTCCTCGGTGGGGTCGAGCAGCAGCGTGTCGCGGAATCCCAGCGGCCGGGGGCGCGGGCTCACGCTGAGCTGGTACTCGAAGGGCGTTGGGGGCAGCGCCTGGCCGGTGGCGGCCCGCCGCTCCAGGTGCAGCCGGGCGTTATCGAGCTGTTCCTCCACCTCGTGCCGCAGGGCGGCGTAAAAACCATAGTACAGCCCCACTCCCGCCAGCACAAACAGCCCGGTCGTCAGCAGCAGGTAATAGCGGTTGGTTTTGGTGAGCAGCTTCATTTGGTTAGCTGTTAGCTGTTAGCTGAATGAACGAAAGCTCTCAGCTAACAGCTTAAAAAGCTATTCAACGCTCAGCTTATAGCCCACGCCGTACATGGTGCGGATATAGTTGTCGGCGCCTTTTTCCTGGAGCTTTTTGCGCAGGTTTTTCAGGTGGGTATAGATAAAGTCGAACGAGTCGGCCACGTCCACAGCGTCGCCGCACAGGTGCTCGGCAATGGCTTCCTTGGTCAGCACGCGGTTGGGGTTGGCCAGCAGAAATAGCAGCAAATCATACTCTTTGCGGGTGAGCGTGAGGGCCTGCTCGCGCACGAACACCTCGGCCTGTTCGGGCCACACCAGCAGGTCGCGGAACGCAATATGGGGTTGGCCCTGAAACTGCCGCCGCCGGATAATGGCCCGCAGCCGCGAGTTCAGCTCGGCCAGATGGAAGGGCTTGGTCAGGTAATCGTCGGCGCCCAGGTCGAGGCCGGTCAGGCGGTCGTCGAGGGCGGCGCGGGCCGAGACGATGAGCACGCCGGCCCGCGAGCCGTCGGCCTTGAGCGTACGCAGCAGGTCGAGGCCGTTGCCGGCGCCGGGCAGCGTCAGGTCGAGTACCACGCAGTCGTAATCGTAGAGCTTGATTTTCTCCAACGCCTGCTCAAAGGAGCCGGCCACCTCGCACACGTAACTACTCTGGCGCAGATAATCGACCAGCGTATTGCGGAGTGCCGGTTCGTCTTCAACAAGGAGCAGTTTCATAGCAGATGGAAATTCGCCCGCGCCGGTGCGGGCGTTTTGGGCGAAGGAAGCGTGCAAATCTGACGTAAATCTGAAGAAACTTAGCTTACTGCCGCCCGGCAGGTGTTGCGCCGCCGGCCGCCGGAGCTGCCCGGGAGTGTACACCACGGGCCCAGCAGCATCACCCGAAGAATGTTGCCCGGAGAATCCTTGGGCCGCAGCAATGCGAAATAACGTTTGAGCTCCCCTATCTTACCACCCATGAAACCAGTGGTTATGGAAACCGAAAACGAGTTGCTCGACGTGCTGATTGTGGGTGCGGGCCTGTCGGGTATTGGGGCGGCGCACGTGCTGCAACGGCGCTGCCCCGGCAAAACCTACCAGATTCTGGAGGCCCGCGAAGCCCTGGGCGGTACCTGGGACCTGTTCCGCTATCCGGGCGTGCGCTCCGATTCCGACATGCACACGCTGGGCTACGCCTTCAAGCCCTGGACCAACCCCAAGGCCATTGCCGACGGCCCCGCCATCCTGGCCTATCTGCACGAAACGGCCAACGAGGCCGGCATAACTCAACACATCCGCTTCAACCACAAAGTAGTTGAGGCCGCGTGGTCGAGCGCGGAGGCCTGCTGGACGGTGACGGTGGAGCACGCGGGGCAGCCCCGCACGCTGCGGGCCCGGTTTCTGTACGCCTGCAGCGGCTACTACAACTACGAGCAGGCCCACCGGCCCGAATTTGCCGGCGAGGCCGACTTCGCGGGCCGCATCGTGCAGCCCCAGTTCTGGCCCGCAAACCTCGACTACACCGGCCAGCAGGTGGTAGTGCTGGGCAGCGGCGCCACGGCCGTTACGCTGGTGCCGGCCATGGCCCAAACCGCCGCCCACGTGACCATGCTGCAACGCTCCCCGTCGTTTGTAGTCAGCCAGCCTTCCGAGGATAAAATTGCCAACCGCCTGCGCCACTACCTGCCCGGCCGGCTGGCCCACCACCTCACCCGCTGGAAGAACGTGCTGGTGCAAATCGGCCTGTACGCGCTGGCGCGCCTGCGTCCGGCCCAGGCCAAGCGGCAGCTCGTGGGCCTCGCCGCCCGCCAGCTCGGCCCCGATTATGATGTGGCCACCCACTTTACGCCGCGCTACAATCCCTGGGACCAGCGCGTGTGCCTGGTGCCCGACGGCGACCTGTTTCGCGCCATTCGCAAGGGGCAGGCCACGGTAGTGACCGACGAAATCGAGCGGTTTACACCCGGCGGCCTGCTCCTGAAATCGGGCCGCGAGCTGCCCGCCGATTTGGTGGTGCTGGCCACGGGCCTGAAAATCAAAATCCTGGGCGGCATCACGCTTTTGGTTGATGGCCAGCCGGTGCGGCCGGCCGATACGCTCAGCTACCGCGGCATGATGCTTTCGGGCGTGCCCAACCTGATTATGGCATTCGGCTACACCAACGCCTCCTGGACCCTGAAAGTGGACCTGACGGCCAACTACTTCTGCCGCCTGCTGCGCTACCTCGACCGCCGCCACCTCGCCATTGCCGTGCCCCGCCGGCCCCCTGGCCTGGAGGCCCGCCCACTGCTCGATTTCTCGTCGGGCTACGTGCAACGGGCCACCGGCGAGCTGCCCCGGCAGGGCGCCCGCCGCCCCTGGTTCGTGCACCAAAACTACCTCAAAGACCTGCTCAACATCCGCTACACCCGCATCAACGACGGTACCCTGCAACTCGGCCCGGCCGGGGTGCTGCCGGGTGGTTAGGATTAGGGATTAGGGATTAGGGATTAGGGATTAGGGATTAGGGATTAGGGATTAGGGATTAGGGAAAGTACGGGTGTCGTTCTGAGCAGCGCGAAGAATCGCGCGGGCCGATGTTGAAGTATTATTGCAACGACTGCACGCGCAATCATTCGCGCTGCCCCGAACGACGTTTTCAAGAAAAGCTGACAGCTAGCAGCTTTCAGCTAAAAGCTCCAAACAGCTCTCAGCTAACAGCTCCAAACATATGACGCTTCTTAAAAAAACTGCTTATTCGGCCTTGGCGCTCAGCGGCGCGACGCTGGCCGGGCTGGTGCTGTTCACGCACCATACGGCCCGCAAGGTGCGGGCCGCGCTGCCGCCCAGCGGCTCGTTCGTGGATTTGCCCGGCGGACGGCTGCACGTGCGCGAGCAGGGCGCGGGGCCGGTGCTGCTGCTCGTGCACGGGCTGGGCGGGCAGATGGGCCAGTTCAACTACGGCGTGGCAGAGCGGCTGGCGGCCGATTACCGGGTCGTCGTCGTCGACCGGCCGGGCTCGGGCTACTCCGAGCGGCCCGCCCGCGCCGATTTGCTGAGCCAGGCCGATACGCTGGCTGCGCTGATCGACAAGCTGGCGCTGGACCGGCCGCTGGTGGTGGGCCACTCGCTGGGTGGCGCCGTGGCTTTGGCGCTGGCCCTTCATCACCCCCACAAAGTAGCCGGGCTGGCGCTCATCGCGCCCCTCGTGGCACTGCCCGAAACGGTGCCCGCCATCTTCCAGCGCCTGCTGATTCCAAGGCAGTGGCAGCGGCAGCTGGTAGCCTGGACGGTGGCCACGCCCCTTTCGATGCGCCGCAGCCCCCAGGTAATGCAGGCGCTGTTCCGGCCCGAAATTCCGCCCCGCGACTACGCTACCAAGGCCGGCGGCATGCTCAGCCTGCAGCCGGCCCAGTTCCTGAACACCATTGCCGACCTGGAGGCGCTGCCCGATAACCTGCCCGCCCTCACCGCCCGCCTGCCCGAGCTCCAGCTACCTGTGCGCGTGCTCTACGGCCGCCACGACGCCGTGCTCGACTGGCAGGCCAACGGCCGGCTGCTGGCCGAAAAAGTACCCGGCGCCACTCTCCAGCTGATTGAAGGCGGCCACATGCTGCCCATTACCCAGCCCGCCCTGGTCGCCCGCTTTATCCGGGGCGAGATGGTGGGTGAAGCGGTGAATGAGTGATTTGGTGACTTGGTGAATGAGGAAAGTTGCCGCAAACAGCCACTGAGCGGTCAGCTCATTCGCTTGTTCACTCATTCACTGCCTCACTTGGTGCGTTTCGAGGTAAGGGGCGGTGAAGGGGTGCTCGACGGCCACGCCGGCTTTCATAATGTGCATAACCGTCCAGCCGCCGGCCTTGAGGTAATCAGAAATGATGGCCCGATGGCAGCGCCACCACACGGCCTCGGAGCACATGTAGGCCGTACGCCGCTGCTCGGCCAGGGCCGCCAGTTGGGTCAGCGCCTCGGCGAAAGGCGGGGTTTCGGAGTAGTCGGCGTAGCCGCGGAACGAGTCGCTGCGCCACACCGTGTTGGCCGAGTCGGGCCGGGGCTTGCGGCGGCCGCCCAGCGCCACCATAGGCTCGTAGGCAATGCCGGCCGCGGGCAGGTAGGCCGCCAGCTCGGTGGGGTTGAAGTGCGGAAACTTGCGCGAGCCCGCATAGCGGCGCACATCCACGAGCAGCTCAATTTCAAACGAATTCAAAGCGGCCAGAAACTCCTCCGGGGTGCGGGTGGAGTGGCCGATGGTCCAGATGGTGGGCGGGGCAGTGGGCATGGCAGGCAGAGAAACGAGGCGCGCAAAACCATTCCAACGAGGCGGGCGGGCCCGATGTTGGCCGCACCGGCCGGGCCGGCGCCACTGTCACCAGCTCGATACCCGGCTTTTCGCCTGGCGCCACCAGGTGCGCAGCTGGGCTAAATCGGGCGAGAAAACGATGTGCAGGCTGGCCACCCAGCCCACCGAGCAAAACCAGCCGGCCAGCACATCGGACGGAAAATGCACGCCCAGATACATGCGCGACAGCCCCACGCCCAGCGCGAACAGCGTGCCTACTATCACCACCGGCCAGCGCCAGCGCGTGTGCCACACCAGAAAGGCCAGTGCCGCCGCCAGCGCCGCCGAGCCCATGGCGTGCCCGCTCGGAAAGCTGTAGAACTTCTCCGGCGCAATCGACTCCCAGAGCGCCGGCCGGGGCCGCCCGAACAGCAGCTTGGCCGCCACGTTGAGCGCCATCGCACCGCCCACCGACAAAGCGAAAAACCACACCGCCGCCCCTCGCCCCCGCCACAGCAGCAGCCCACCGATGCCCAGGCTTACCAGCGACATAATGGTGGTTCCGCCGGCCTGCGTGAAGGCCAGCGCCAGCTGGTCGAGACCGGGGCTCTGGCGGGCGTGCAGCCACTCCAGAATGGGCTGGTCGCCGATAAAGCCCCCGTCTTCCCAGATATCCTCGGCTACGTTCACGAAAATCAGCCACGGAATACCGATGCCCAGCAGCAGCACGCCCACCAGGTGGCCATGGCCGCGCAGCACTTGGCGCAGGCCCCGGTAGAGCACCCGCAGCAGTTCCCGGGCAAATCGGTACAGGGCCGTCAGCAGCTGTTTCATGCAGCAAGGAAAGCAGGGGCAGGAAGCGGCCACCGCAAAATTGAAAAGCGCGGCTACCGGCTCGGGCGCCACACCAGGCCCATGCCCAGGCCCCCGCCCGGCACGTAGGTGGGCGCGAAGCTGGTTTCGCCCAGAATGCGTGAATGGCGGCCCCAGCGGTTGCGGTGCGTCAGGTAGGCCAGGTGGGCCGACAAAATGCCGAAACCCGCGCCGGCCACCACGTCGCTCTGCCAGTGCTTGTCGTTGATCATGCGCAGGGCGGCCACGCTGGTGGCGATGGTGTAGGCGCCGATGCCGTACCACTGGCTTTTGTCGCGGAACTCGGTGTGCACGATGCTGGCGGCCAGAAACGCCTGGGCCGTATGCCCCGACGGAAACGACAGATCATCGGACCGGTTGGGCCGGGTTTCGTGGGCCAGGTACTTCACGGCGAAGGTGCTGGCCAGCATAATGGCCTCGCCTTTGGCAATGATGAGCAGGGTGTTGATACGGTCGTTGCGCGACTCGACACCGGCAATGGCCACGCCAATCAGCTCGAAATAGGGCGCGATGATGAGCGTGTTGTCGAAGCCCGTGCTCACCGGCCGAAACTGTTTGCGCACAAACGTGCGCACGTCGTGGTTGATGCCCGCGTCGCCCTGGGCCGTAATGGCTCCGTAGGTGATGAGCGCGGCCGGGATGGCGACGGCCCGGAACAGCTTGCCCTTGTACCAAACCTTGGCGGGGGCGCTGACCGGCGTGACGTACTTTTTGGTGGTGTCGGCGGGGGCGGCGGGCGTAGCCAGCGGCGCTTGGGCCAGGGCCGGCAGGGCGGCGGCGCTACTCAGGCTGAGGGCCAGGGCCAGGCGAAGGACGAACGGCTTTAACAAGGGGCTGAAACGGCTAGATGGCGGCTAAAAACAGAGTAACGTATGGGCGGCCAAGGTAGATGGGAATTCTGGCGCAAATCTGAAGCGGCCGGCCGCGGCCCCCGCCCGCCAGCCCGCGGGCAACTCAGGCCAGGAACTCCACAATGCGCGCCAGCACCGCCGGCTCGCGCATAATGCGGTTGTGGCCCAGGCCCGCAGTGGCTTCGAAATGCAGGGCGGGCCAGGCCGCCGCCAGCTCGCGGGCCTCGGCAAACGGAATGCTCTCGTCGTACTCGTCGTGCAGCAGCAGCACCTGCTCGGCCGGAAAAAGCGGGCCGGCCTGCGTCAGGCTGAAGCTTTCGGCGTCGCGGCCGTGCTGCTCGCGGATGTAGCGGTTCAGGCGCCCCATCACGGCCGGCGGCAGGCCCAGCAACTCGGCGAAGCGGCGGGCCACGGCCGGGGTGCTGGCGGGCACGGCCAGCAGCGCCAGCCGCGGCAGCCCGGCCGTGGTTTCGGCATTGAAATGCACGGGGCCGACCACCACCGTGGCGCCGCCCAGCGAGTGGGCCACCACGGCGTGCACCGGGCCCAGCGTATCGGCCACGGCCTGCACCGCCCGCACGTAGGCCGGCAGCGTCAGGCGGCGGCCGGCCGAGGCGCCGTGGCCCGGCGCATCGAAGGCCACCACCCGGTAGCCGGCCGCTACCAGCTCGCGCACCAGCACGCCCCAGAAGCTGGCCCGGTGCTCCCAGCCGTGCACCAGCAGCACCGTGCGCGTGCCGGTGGCGTTCCATTCGTAGGCCGCCAGCGCGCCGGCCGGGCCGGGCACCGCAAACCGGCGGGCATCGGCCAGGGCGGCAGCTTCCCAGGCTTTTTCGGGCAGGCGGCGGGGCGTGGTGAACAGCCGCCAGGCCGCCCGGAAGGCCCATTCGGTGGACAGGGCAGCCAGCAGCCGGAATTTGAGGCGCACCAGCGCCAGGCCCAGCGGTTGCGCCGGAATTACGGTTGGGGGCGCAGGCCGCGCCGCGGTGGTAAGCTGGGTCATGGCTGCAAATATCCGGCATTTCGGCTGCCCCAACCGGCACGGCCCGCGGCTGGGGCAGCCCGCAAGCCGCCCATCAGCAAAATAAGCCCCCTGATAATCAGGCAGCAGTGGCCTTTGCAGCCGCTTCTTCGCCAGGCCCTATCAACGAGAGGCCCCTGTCCCCCGTTACCCGGATTCTATCCGGTCTATATTCGTGTCGGCGGTTATGGCCGGCGCCGTTTTGTGCGCGTTATGCTGCTATATTTCCCTGATATCTGCCTTCAATATGCCCCCGAAGTAGCGCTGGTGCGGCTGCAGTTCCGGCGCCCATCTCCCGATATGGCTTCGTTTCAGCGCAGCCTGCAGGCCGTGGCGCAACTGGTCGAGCAGAACACGGTGGGCGGGGGCCTCATTGATTTGCACGGTCTGCCCGACCTCACCATCGGCCAGCAGCTGTGGGTGGCCACGCACTGGCTGCCGCGCATTGCGGTGCCGGCCGTGCTGCACGCCGCCTTCATCATCCCCGAAAACGGCCTCTACAACCAAATGGCCGTGGAAGCCCTGCACCGCGCCGCCCAGCATTTCATTCACTGCGAGGTGCAGTTTTTCCATACCCCGGCCGCCGCCCTCGACTGGCTGCTGAGCTTCCGCAACCCGGCCGCCCAAACGGCGCTGGAGCAGGAATGGGACGCCGCCGCAGGGCGCCCGGCCGCGGGCTAAGCCGGCCTGTTTACCTTTGCCTGTTGGCATCCCTGCCGGCCTACCGGTCCGGCCAACCTTTTTTCGCTCGCTAATTTTTCTGCTGATGACTTCTCCTTCCATTGCCCCCCAGACCCTGCAGCTCGGCACCTACCAACCCGCCGTTGAGGCCCAGCTGGCCCATTTTCAGGCCCAGAATTTCACCACCGGCTTCTGGCAAAAACAGGCCGACTTATGGGTTGCCGACGCCGAAGGCCAGCAAAGCATCCGCAGCTTTATGGGCTGGCTGCGGGTGGTTGACGCCATGCTGCCCGCCGTGGCTGAAATCGAGCAGTTTGTGCAGGAGGTAAAGGCCGCCGGCTTCCGCCACGTGGTGGTGATGGGCATGGGCGGCAGCTCGATGACGCCCATTGTGCTGCGCCAGGCCTTCGGAACGCTTAGCGGCGGCCTGCCGCTGTCGGTGCTCGACACCACTAACCCCGGCTCGGTGCGCGAGATTGAAGAGGCTGTGCCGCTGGCCGAAACGCTGTTTGTGGTGGCCTCCAAATCGGGCACCACGGCCGAGCCGCTGGCCTTCGGCGACTACTTCTTCGACCGGATGCAGGAGCTGAAGGGCGAGCGGGCCGGCGAGAACTTCGTGGCCATCACCGACCCCGGCTCGCAGTTCGTAACGCAGGCCACCGAGCAGCAGTACCGCCGCATCTTTCTCAACTTCGCCGATGTGGGCGGGCGCTTCTCGGCCCTCTCCTACTTCGGTTTGGTGCCCGCCGCGCTGCTCGGCATCGATATTAAAACCCTGCTGGAGCGCGCCCAGGCCATGATGCGCGCCTGCGGCGCCGAAGGCCCCACCGACCAGAACCCCGGCCTGGAGCTGGGCGCCGCCCTGGGCGTGCTGGCCCAACAGGGCCGCGACAAGCTGACGCTCGTGGTGCCCGAGAACCTGTCGGATTTTGGGCTGTGGCTGGAGCAGCTGGTGGCCGAAAGCACCGGCAAGCAGGGCACTGGCATCCTGCCACTGGCCGGCGACCCGCTCAGCGCCCCGCAAGTGTACGGCACCGACCGGGTGTTTGTGTACGTGGGCTACGAAAGCCAGCCCGACGAGCAGAACCGCCAGAAAGTAGCCGCCCTGCAGGCTGCCGGCCACCCCGTCATCAGCATTCTGCTGCAGGATGCGCTGGATTTGGGCGCCGAGTTTTTCCGTTGGGAAGTGGCCACGGCCGTTGCCAGCGCAGTGCTAGGCATCAACCCCTTCGACCAGCCCAACGTGCAGGCCGCCAAAACGGCCACCAACCGCCTCATGGAAGTGGTGGAGCAGCAGGGCCAGCTGCCCCAGACCAGCGCCCCCGCTACCTCCGAAAACGGCCTCGACTACTACACTAGCGCCCCCGAAAGCAGCGCCAGCAGCAACAGAGCCGAAGCCGTGCTGCAGGCCTTTTTTGGGCAGGCCCGGCCCGGCGACTACCTCTGCGTGCAGGCCTACCTGATGGAAACGCCGGCCCTCAACGCCGAGCTCGACGAACTGCGCGCCCTCGTGCAGCAACGCCTGCACCTGGCCACCGCCGCCGGCTACGGGCCGCGCTTCCTGCACTCCACGGGCCAGTACCACAAAGGCGGCCCCGATACCGGCCTGTTCCTGCAGCTCACCACCGACCACAACGCCACCGACCTGCCCCTGCCCGGCCGCCCCTACTCGTTTGGCACCTTCCAGAACGCCCAGGCCGCCGGCGACCTGCAGGCCCTGCAGGACTATGGCCGCCGCACCCTGCGCGTGCACCTCGGCGCCGGCAGCGCCCAGGCCGGCGTAGCCGAGTTGCTGCAGCAACTAAAAAGAGCGCTGCCTACTGCGTAACCGCAATTCAGCAGAACTATACATGCAAAAGGCTACCTCTGATGAGGTAGCCTTTTGCATATCAGCGCCCATCCATAAAAATCAGCGAAATCACGATTAATCAACGCGAATCAGCGATTAAAGTCATCCTGCACGCGCACAATGTCGTCCTCGTCGGAAGGGTGGGTGGCGTCGGTGTGCTGCCATATTTCGGCGACGATGCCCCAGTTTTCGAGGCCGACGAGGCGGTGCCGCTCGCCCTGGCGGAGCGTGATTTGCCGGCCCGGGCTGCAGGCTTGCAGTTCGCTCGGCTCGTTGGTGTCGCTGGTGATGATGCCTACCGGGCCGCTGACGACGCGCCAGATTTCGGCCCGGCGGTGGTGGTACTGCCACGAGAGACGCTGGTGCGGCGCGACGAGCAGAATTTTAGGACTCAAGCGGCCCGAAATCCGCAAAGCGTCCACGTTCAGGCCATCGAAGTATTGGTTGGCAAACTGCTGGGCCTGGGTTTCGCTGAGCGCAAAAAAGCCGCCCCAGGGCCGGGCAGAGTCTTCGTGGTCGATGCAAAAGCCCTGACACTCCAGCTGCTGACGAATTTGCCGGAAGAGAGCCGTTTTGTCGGAGCTGGTAACCATAGTTGCTGTAAAGCCGCCGGCACAGAGGCCAGGCGGCCGGATGAAGTTGCTAAAGTAGCGGATTACCCGATTTGGCCGGCCATCAGCACCGCTCAAAAGCGCGCCGCAAATCAAAATCGGGGGCGGGTGCGTACAGTTTGCTATCCTTTTACCTTATCCCGCATTCCATGAAACAAGTAGCTCACGGCGTTCATCAGCTTACCATTCAGCGCTTTGTCAATGTATATTTCGTTGAAACCGGCCGGCCCGGTGAGTGGGTGCTGGTCGATACCGGCCTGCCGGGCTCGGAGCAGGCCATTGTAGCGGCGGCCGACGAAATTTTCTACCCCGGCTCGCACCCCGAGGCCATCATCCTCACCCACGGCCACCTCGACCACGCCGGCTCGGCCCAGGCCCTGGCCGAACACTGGAAGGTGCCGGTGCTGGCCCATGAGCTGGAAATGCCTTTCCTGACGGCCCGCGCTGTGTATCCGCCCGCCGACCCGACGGTGGCCGGCGGCGGCTCGCTGGCCTTCGCGGCCCGCTTCTTCCCGCCCCAGTCGTTCCAGCTCTCCGACTACATCCAGCAACTGCCGGCCAACGATGTTGATCCGCCGTTTTTGCCCGACTGGCAGTGGCACCACGTACCGGGCCACGCGCCCGGGCAGGTGGCGCTGTTCCGCGAAAAAGACCGTACCCTGCTCGGGGCCGATGCCTTTGCTACCTGCAACCACGAGTCGGTGCCGGCAGTGCTGCTGCAGCTGGAGAACATCAGCGTGGCGGGCGCCCCGTTCAACTACGACTGGCAGCAGGTGGGCGACTCCATCCGGCAGCTGGCCGACCTCAATCCGGAAGCCATCGGCTGCGGCCACGGTCCGGCCATGCCGGGCCCCGGTGCCGGTGCGGGCCTGCGCCGGCTGGCCGACGAGTTCAAGGTGCCGGCCCACGGCCGCTACGTGCAGCACCCGGCCCGCCTAGATGCCAATGGCATAGCCTACCTGCCCCCCGCCCCTCACGACCCGATCAGAGCGAAGTTTGGCCTGGCCGCCGCCACACTTGGTGCCATGGTTGGGGCCGCTTGGCTGGTGAAATCGTACCGGGCCAAAAAACAAAGCGAATACCCGCGCAAGAAGTCCGGCGAGCCCAAGCGTTTCCGCACCGAGCAGGTAGCGCGCTAAAGAGCGTTTGAGAACCTTTCAGGCAGGTAACACAAAGCACATAAATGGCTTTTATCCTATTGAATTTCAATAGGATAAAAGCCATTTCTTCGTGATTGAAAATGTTTATTTATTATTTCTTTACCTGTCGGCCGGTAGTTGCGTTTAAGCCCCTCAATGGAAGAAATAGACGAGAAGGCCCGACAGCAGGAAATCCAGCGCAAGCGGGCCGATAAGCGGGAAGCCAACGAGCGGAAGGCCCCGAGTGGTAAAGTACTGTACCGCACCACATTTCAGGAGGGAGAAGAGGAGCTGCGGCGCCCCACGGCCTCGCTGTTTTTCTCGGGTTTGGCGGCGGGTCTGTCGATGGGGCTGTCGATGATTGCCCAGGGCCTGCTCACGCATTACCTGCCCGACGCCGAGTGGCAACCGCTGGTAGCCACCTTCGGCTACAGCATGGGTTTTCTGGTCGTGATTCTGGCCCGCCAGCAACTGTTCACCGAAAACACGCTCACCCCCATCATCCCGCTGCTCGTGCGCATGGATATGGTGACGCTGCGCAACGTGCTACGGCTGTGGGCGGTGGTACTGACGTCGAATTTGCTGGGGGCCCTGCTGCTGTCGCTGGTGGCCATGCGCACCACCGCCTTCAGCCCCGAGGTTCAGGAGGTGTTCCTGCACATGGGCCAGAAGGTCATGCAGTTCGATTTCGGCACCACGCTGCTGCGCGGCATTTTCGCCGGCTGGATCATTGCCCTGATGGTGTGGCTGCTGCCCTTCGCCGAGTCGGCGCGGGTGTGGGTGATTATTCTGATGACGTATCTGGTGGGGCTGGCGCACTTCAGCCACATTATTGCCGGCTCGGTCGAGGCCTTCAGCGTGGCAGTGGTGGGGGCCGCCAGTTGGGGGCAGGTGCTGGGCGGTTTCGTGGTGCCGGCGCTGCTGGGCAACATTATCGGGGGCGTTACGCTGGTGGCCGTGCTCAACCACGCCCAGGTAATGGCCGGCAAAGACGAAGGCTAGCTCCGTACGCCGCACCCACCCGGCGCCTATTCCTCCGTGTCGAGCGAATCGGTGGGGGTGGCGGACCGGACTGGGCGCAGCTGGCTTACCTGCACGTTGCCGTTGACGGTGCTTGCCTTCAGCTGGGTACCGCCTTTGCCCAGCGTGGCGGCCAGGTTGTGAGGTAGCAGGCTGAGGCGCTTGGTGTTGAGCTCGGCCCCGACCCGGCCGCGGGTGGTGCGGGCCAGAAGGGTGGCCGCGTACTCGGGCGGCAGCTGCCAGCTGATGTCGCCGTTCACGGTACCCACATCGAGGCCCGGCCCGATCCACGCTTCCCCGGTCAAAATCAGGTCGATGCGGCCGTTGGTGGTGCGGGCGCGTACGTCGCCAGCTAGGCCGCGCAGCACGAGCGGACCATTGATGGTAGTCAGGCGTAGCTGGCCGCGCACGTTTTCCAGCTCCAGAGCCCCGTTCATGGCTGTCAGCACCAAGTCGGTTTGGGTTGGCACCAGCACTTCGTAGCTTACGGCCCAGCCTTCGAGGGCGCCGTTGGCCAACCCGGCCGTGAGGGTGTGGGAAGCCGAGCTCAGGCGCACGGCGGCGGCCAGAGCGCGGGCGGTTTCGGCGGTGGCGGCCCGGCCGGTTACGCGGGCGCGCACCCGCACCCCGGGGCCCGCCCAGGCGCGCACGGCAATGCTGCCGTTGGCGCGCGCATCCACCGTTAAGGGCGTGCCGGCGGGCGGGATGGGCAGCGTGAGGTGCCGGATTTCGCAGTGCGTTTTCTGCAGCGGACCGGCGGGCAGCGGATTGGTGGCGCAATCGAGGGAGAACACGGGCGCCGAGCCGTAGGCTTGGGTTGTGGCTTTGGGAGCCGAAGATTTGGCGGCGGCTTTGGGCGGCGCGGTTTTCTGGGCCACGGCCGGCCCGGCAGCCAGCAGCAGAAATAGTACAGTCGTTTTCATAGTAGAGAAGAGCAGGTAGAAACAGACGGCCGGCGCGGACGGCGCCACCAAATGCTAGCCGCCGAGCGTGGAGGCCACTCCCGTAAGGTACGCCGCAATAACCGTAGCGGCCAGCCGCGCCGTTTGCTGGTCGCGGTCGAAAAGCGGGTTGAGCTCCATCACCTCAAACAGCCGTACCCCGGCGGCGCGGCCCGCCAGCCAGGCCGCCTCGGTGGCCTGGCGGGGGGTGAGGCCGTCGGCGCTGGGCGCACTCACGGCGGGCGCGAAGGCCTGGGCGCAGCAGTCGATATCGAAGCTTACGAAGGCGGGCCCGGCGGCCGTGGCGCGGGTCAGGGCCCGGCTCATGTACTCGGGCATGCCATCGTGCTGCACGTGGCTTAGCGGCACAATGTGGGCCCGCTGCTGGTGCAGAAACTCGATATCGGCCTGCACATTCAGGTTAGAATGCAGCCCGATTTCGGTGAAGCGGGGCCCGGCCAGCAGGCCTTCGCGCAGCAGCCGGCCGAAGGGCGTACCGCTGCTGATTAGGCCCGGGCGGTCTTTCACGTCGGCGTGGGCATCGAGGTTGATGCCGCCGAGCGGATGGCCGCCGGTGGCTGCGTGCAGGCCCCGCACGGTGCTGTAGGTGCCATCGTGCGAGCCGCCCAGCACCACCACCCGCGGATACTGGGCCAGCAGCCGGGCCAGCTCGCGGGCCACGGTTTCGTGGTTGTCGGCGTGGCGGGCGGCGCGCAGGGGCAGGTTGCCGGCGTCGGCGATGCGCAGCGGGTTGAGGTCGACGAAGTGCTCGAGGTTGTAGGTTTTGTGGTAGCGCCGCAGCTCGGCCCGGATGGCGTTGGGCGCGTGCGCGGCCCCGCCCCGGCCGCCTTCGAGCACCGTGCCATAATCGAGCGGCAACCCTACCAGACACACGTCGGCCGCGGGCAGCTCGGCGGCCGGGCGAATCAGCTCACGTAGAAAATCAGCCATAACCCAAAGTAACGGATTGGCGACGAAACGCGCCCGCCCGGGCTGGCTCGCGCTTTTTTTCGGGCCATTTGCGGCAGCTGCTCAGCTGTTTCAGCGGCGCCGGTTGCGCGGGCGGGCGGGCGGCGCTTACTTTGGGCGCCGGGCCTCGTACGTATGTAACAGGCCGCTGGCGGCCCGGTCCCGTTCTCTTCCAAACTATCCGACGCATGGTGTCATTTGACCAAATCCTGCTCGATACGCCGACGCTGCTGGTGAGCTACTGCAGCCGGCACCAGCTGCTGCGGGCGCAGTGGCACGGCCGTTTCAATGCAGCGTCGGCCCGGCAGCAGTGCGAGCAGATGCTGCACGGCCTGCCCACCGCCTGGCCCGTAAGCCGCATGATAAACGACAGCAGCGACGCCTACGGGGAGTGGCTGGAGGCCGGCGACTGGATTGGGCGCGAGCTGGCCCCGGCGCTGGCCGCCCGCGGCGTGCGGGCCGTAGCCTGGATAAACGCCATGGACTGGCCCTCGCGTGAGGCGGTGGCCGCCGCTGTTTCGGTGGCGCAGGTGCTGCCCATCAAAACCTTTGATTTCGACGAGTCGGACGCCGCCCTGGCCTGGGTGCTGAGCATTCCGGTTTGAACGCCGGCCGGGTTGTGCCGGCGCCGGGCACTTGCGGCGCCGGCGCTTATCTTTCGGCATGAATTTCCATTTTCGCTTCCTGTTTTCTCTGGTGCTGGTGTTGCCCGCGGCAGTGCCGCTGCTGGCCCAGTCGCGCGCCCAGGTGCGGCCCCAGGCAGCGGCGCAGGCGGCGCCGGGGTCGTTTTTCGGCACCTACGCTTACCTGAGCTACACCATCCTCAACCGCGAAACCAGCCCCGAGCCGCTACCGGCCCAGGGCGTGGGCGGCGCCCTCACGCTGCGCCCCGATGGCAGCTACCAGAAGCGCCTGACGCTGACGGTTAACGGCGGCCCCATGCGCTTCGACCAGGACGGCCGCTACACCTTTACGCCCGGCCGCATCAGCTTCACGCACACCGACACAAACGGCCGCACGCGCACCGACGAAGGCACGTTCAGGCTGGAAAAGGGCCTGCTGACCATCGTAGTGGCGGGCTTTCCGGCGGGCAACCAGAGCACGTACACGCTGCGGCGGCAGTAGCGGCGCAAGCTGAGATGGTGAGATAGTGAAATGGTGAGTTTGATGTTTCAGGGGCCTGCCTGATGTGCCGCTTGCCTCGAAGGGCTTATTGAACCTCAAACCCATCACTCGCCATCGCACTATTTCACCGTCTCACCTTGAGCCCCGGCCGGGTTTCTGCTAACTTGCAGCCCGCTCCGGCCACCGGCCGAGGCGGTTCACTTATTCACTTACTCACTCATTCAACATAGATGGGACGCGCGTTTGAATTCCGGAAAGGTCGCAAAATGAAGCGCTGGGACCGGATGTCGAAAGATTTTACCCGCATCGGCCGCGAGATTGTGATGGCCGTGAAAGAAGGCGGCCCCAACCCCGATACCAACTCGCGCCTGCGCACGGCCATCCAGAACGGCAAGGGCGTGAACATGCCCAAAGACCGGGTGGAAGCCGCCATCAAGCGGGCTTCCTCGCGCGAGGAAAAGGATTACGAGGAGGTAGTGTACGAGGGCTACGCGCCCCACGGCGTGGCCGTGGTTATCGAAACGGCCACCGACAACCCCACCCGCACCGTGGCCAACGTGCGCATGTATTTCAACCGTGGCAACGGCTCGCTGGGCACCGCCGGCTCGTCCGATTACACGTTCACCCGCAAGGGCGTGTTCAAGCTGGCCGCCGAGGGCCTGGAGCTGGATGAGCTGGAGCTGGAGCTGATTGATGCCGGCGCCGAAGACGTGTACGCCGACCAGGAGGAGGACGAGCAGGGCAACACCACCGACTTCATCGTGGTGGAAACCGCTTTCACCGACTTCGGCCAGATGCAGAAGGCGCTGGAGGAAAAGCAGCTCAACGTGGTATCGGCCCAGCTGCAGCGCGTGCCCAACACCACCGTGCACCTCGAAGGCGATGAGCTGGAAGAAGTGATGAACCTGATTGAGAAGTTCGAGGAAGATGACGACGTGCAGGCCGTGTACCACACGCTCGGCTAAATCACAGATGTTGCAGATGACCGGATTTCGCAGATTTCGGTAGCAGCTAATCCGGAGGTGAAATACCTTCCGGCAGATGTGGAACGCCGCTTGGCTTTGATTAGCGGGCCGCTCCGGGTGGGGCGGCCCGTTTTGATTATCGAATAGGGCAACCGTTTCCTCTGATTTCGCATCTGCCACTGCATCCGCGTCGGCCGCAACGCTGCGCCCGTCCTCCCCGCCCCCGATGAAACTGCTGCTTCTACCGTTTCTGCTGCTGCTCTGTCGGCCGGCCTCGGCCCAGCAGGCCGAACTAGCGGCCCTGCTGAGCCAGCGCCACGTGCCCGGGTTGCAGGTGGTGCACACCAAAGGCCGCAAGGTGAGCACCTACGCTATGGGTCGAATGCGGCAGGATTCGGCTGCTGCTGTAACTGCTGAAACCGTGTTTCAGGCGGCTTCGCTGGGCAAGGTGGTGCTGGCCTACCTCACGCTGCGCCTGCACGACCAGGGCCGGCTCGACCTCGACCGGCCGCTGCTCAGCTACGCGCCGTATCCGCGGGTGCAGGGCCAGCCCCGGGCCGCCCACGTGACGGCCCGCATGGTGCTCACCCACACCACCGGCCTGCCCAACTGGGCCGATAACCCGCTGGGGCCGACCTGGGCCGCCTCGCCGCTGACCTTCCGGTTTGCACCCGACAGCTGCTGGAACTACTCGGGCGAGGGCTTCGTGTGGCTGCAACGCACGCTGGAGCAGTTGACGGGCGAGCCGCTGGAAAGCCTGGCCCGGCGCGAGGTCTTCGGGCCGCTGAAAATGCGCCGCAGCAGCTTCCGGTGGCGGGCCGACTTCGCGGGCAACGCCGCCACCGGCCACGACAAAGCCGGCCAGCCAACTCAGGTGCGGCGCTTCGCGGAGCCTTACGCGGCGTACAGCCTGCTCACCACCGCCCCCGACTACAACCGCTTCCTGCAAGCCCTGTACACCGGCCGCGGCCTGAAACCAGCCACCGCCCGGCTACTGCGGCTGGCCGCCAACGAGGCCAACCGCTGCGGCCGGCCCACCGGCCCCGCCGACCCGTTTGTGGCCTGGGCTGCGGGCGTGGGCCTGGCCAGCACCAGCGCCGGCCCCGCCCTCTGGCACTGGGGCGACAACGGCGACTTTCAGGGCTTCTTCATGGCCTTCCCCGACCGCCGCGAAAGCCTGCTCTTCTTCACCAACAGCGCCAACGGCCTCCAACTTACCGACGATCTGCTGCACCTGTTCATCGGCCCCGGCGAGTACCGGACGGCCCAGTGGCTGGCGGAGTAGTGCCTAGTAATTATCAGGCAAAAAGAACGGTCATTCTGAGCAGCGCGAAGAATCTCGCGTGCTGACATTGCCCAGGTAACTCAACATCAGCACGCGAGATTCTTCGCGCTGCTCTGAATGACCCTTCTTTTTGTCTGAAAATCATCCCCTGACAACGAACAACTGAATATATTGCCGGATGCTGAAACGCCTCCTCGCTCCCACCCTGCTGGCCCTGATGGCCGCCGCCTGCTCCCCCGCCTCAACCGAAGCGCCCGACACGCCGACGGGCACCCCGGCTCTCACCACCTACTTCCCCGCCCCCGACACCACGGTACTGGCCGATGGCGGCGTGAAAATGGTGCCCATCACGACGCCCAAAGGCACCTTCAACGTCTGGACCAAACGGTTTGGGAGCAACCCGCGCATCAAGCTGCTGCTGCTCAATGGCGGGCCGGGCGCCACGCACGAGTATTTCGAGTGCATGGAAAGCTTCCTGCCCCGCGAGGGTATCGAGTTCATCTACTACGACCAGCTCGGCTGCGGCAACTCCGACAACCCCCAGGACACCAGCATGTGGAGCCTGCCGCGCTACGTGGAGGAAGTGGAGCAGGTTCGCCAGGCCCTCCAGCTCGACAGCAGCAACTTCTATTTGCTGGGCCACAGCTGGGGCGGCATCCTGGCCGCCGAATACGCCCTTAAGTACCAGCAGCACCTCAAAGGCTTAGTCATCAGCAACATGATGATGAGCATTCCGGCCTACGGCAAGTACGCCGACGAGGTGCTGGCCCCGCAGCTCAAGCCCGAAGTGCTCAAGGAAATCCGGGCCCTGGAGGCGCGCAAAGACTACCAGAACCCGCGCTACATGGAGCTGCTGCTGCCCAACTTCTACACCCAGCACATTCTGCGGCGCCCCCTCGATGCGTGGCCCGAGCCGGTAAACCGCTCGTTTGCCAAAATGAACCAGTCGCTCTACGTGACCATGCAGGGCCCGAGCGAGTTCGGCGTAGCCGGCAAGCTGCTCAACTGGAACCGCGTGCCCGACCTGCCCAGGCTGGCGGTGCCCGTGCTCAGCATCGGCGGCAAGTACGACACCATGGACCCCGAACACATGCGCATGGTGGCCGAAAAAGTGCAGCATGGCACCGCCCTTATCTGCCCCCGCGGCTCTCACATGAGCTTCTACGACGACCAGCCCACCTACATGCACGGCCTGATTAGCTGGATGAAAGGCGTGGACCGGGGCGAAAAAGCGGTAAAATTGTAGGTCCAAACCTACAGCAGCACTTCCCCCGCTGCCGCCTTTAGTCATCTGATGCCCAAACCTGCTTCCACTTCCGCTCCCCTGCCCGCCCTGTATTCCCAGCGCAACATCCGGCTGTTCTCGCTGGTGTTCACGGCCATAACCGGCGGCGTGCTCACGGCCCAGAACCTGCGGGCGGTGGGCCGGCCCGGGGAGGCGCAAAAGGCCCTGTGGGGCAGCGTGGCCTACACGGTGGTGCTGATGGGGCTGCTCTACTTTCTGCCCGATGACTCCGCCCTCGGGGCCTACGCGGTGGGTATCGGGCTGGCCGGCGGCTACGGCCTCAACAGCTACGCCGATAAATTTATCGGCAACAAGCGCGCCTTCCCGGCCCGCAGCGTCTGGCGGCCCCTGCTGGTCTGCCTGCTGATTTTTGCGCCGCTTATCGGCCTGCTCATCTACGCAATTCCGGCGGCCCAATAAGCCGGCTTCTGCATGTCTGACCCACGCTACCACGTCCTGTTTCTGCTTGAAGCTGACACCGACCTGCTGTTCGAAATCCAGCGCCTCGACGTGCAGAGCGAGCACCCGGCCGATGTATATTTCTGGTTCCGCTTCGATAAAGACAGCGGCATGCTCAACCAACTCGATTTCGAGAATATGCGCACGCTAGCAAACGGCGAGCAAGAGCGTGACTTTACGCAGGGCCAGTTGTGTTTCAATACCACCACTGGAATCTTTTCGCCCAAGGATGGCAGCTTGCCGTTATTGCTAAGCACCGTCACGCCATCCGCGCCGCCATCTGAACTAAAAACGGCACTGTTTGCTTTTTTAGCCTCAATTCCTATCCGCACTTGAAGGTATTTGGTAATTATCGAATGAGAAATATCTTGCTATATTTCCTTCTGCTGTCGCTTGTTGCCTGCACCAGTCAGCAAGAGGAATATTCGTACAATCTAACTAATAAGTGCGTCAAAGAGTATATTTCAGAGCGCTATAAGGCCCGCGACGAAGTCCCGTACATAGAAATAATTGAGAGCAAGAATGGTTGTAAACAGTATTACATAAGCAGCATAATATATCTGAGTTCTATCAGGAATGATCCACCTTGCTATTATGCGACCATCAGTAATAAACTGGCTGTTGTTTACACTAACAAGTGTTCTAACAAAGATAAAATAGCCAGGGCCAGTTTTTTTATCAATCAGCTTAAAGACACGCTGGAAGACGACATTACAGAGAAGCCGGATGTCTATATCAACGGGGATAAGCTAATAAGGATAAAAGATTTCTTTCACCCCACTTTTGTAAAAATCGGTGAATGTGAGGATGCGGGATGCGCTCCAGTTCTCGTAGAAAAGATGCCCTAAGGATAAGCAGGATTCACCCGCCTGTTCTACCCTCTCCTATATCCGGCGTACCTTTGTAGGCTGCTGGCCCACCTCGGGTCGGCAGCCGCTTCTTTTACCGTTGCCCCGGCTCTCCGCATCAAGCTCTATCACCATGGCTACCCGACTCAATAAATACATCAGCGAAAGTGGCGTGTGCTCGCGCCGCGAAGCCGACCGCCACATCGAGCAGGGCAACGTGACGGTGAACGGCAAGCGCGCCAGCATCGGCGACCAGGTAACGAGCCGCGACCGGGTGATAGTGAACGGCGCCCACATCGAGCCCCGGCCCGAGGAAGAGGCCGTGTACCTGGCCTACAACAAGCCGCCCGGCATCGTCACGACCACCGATCTGGGCGTCAAGGACAACGTTATCCGGGCCATCAAGCACACGGTGCGCATCTTCCCCATCGGCCGCCTCGACAAGGAGTCGCAGGGCCTGCTGCTGATGACGAGCAACGGCGACATCGTGAACAAAATCCTGCGCGCCGGCAACCAGCACGAGAAGGAGTACATCGTGATGGTGGACAAGCCGCTCAAGGACGATTTCATCGAGGGCATGCAGAACGGGGTGCCCATTCTGGGGGTGATGACCCAGAAATGCAAAGTGGTGAAGGAAACGCCCTACATTTTCCGGCTCACGCTGGTGCAGGGCATGAACCGCCAGATCCGGCGCATGTGCGAGTATTTCGGCTACGAAGTGGTGCAGCTCGAACGCATCCGCATCATGAACATCAGCATCAAGGGCCTGGGCCCCGGCGAGTGGCGTGAGCTGCGCGACAAGGAGCTGAAGGTGCTGTTTGAGATGATTGAGGACTCGAAGGGCACCGACGACGGCCGCACCCCGCGCCGTCGCAAAGTGGTATCGACGGCCGAGCAGTGGGGCGACCGTTCGGGCCCCAAAACCGCCCGCCGCGCTACCAGCCGCCCCGACATCGTGCGCCCCGCCTCCGACCCCAAAATGGGCGACGAGGCCCCGCGCAAAACCAAAGCCCTGCCCGCCGGCACCTGGCTCGACAAAGACTCGACCCGCCCCGGCGCCAAGCCCAAGCGCCTCGTCACGGCTGGCCGCAGCGTAGCCTCGGGCCGCCCCACCGACAAGGCCGGTCCCCGGCCCGGTAAGTCGGCGGGTCCGAAAAGCGGCCCCCAAGGTGCTGCCAAGCGCCCGGCCAAAGGCAAGAGCAGCGGCCGTGGCAGCCGCGGGGCCAGCCGCAGCCGGTAGCGCCTCATCTGTTGTTCCTCTCGCATGGCTGACTCGATTGACAAGCAGAAAATGCTGGCCGGCGAGCTGTACCAGGCCAACGACCCGCAGTTGCAGGCCGAGCGCCTGCGCGCCAAACAGCTGTGCCACCGCTACAACCAGCAGCCGGCAGCGCCCGACCGCGCCGTGCTGGCCGAACTGCTGGGCTACGAAACCGACGCGCACCTGGAGGCCCCGTTTCGTTGCGACTACGGCTACAACATCCGGCTGGGCCGGAATTTCTACGCCAACTACAACCTCACGTTGCTCGACTGCGCCCCCATCACGTTCGGCGACAACGTGCTGGTGGCCCCGAACGTGCTGCTGAGCACCGCCGGGCACCCCGTGGAAGTGGCCCCGCGCGTGGCGGGCTGGGAGTTTGCCCGGCCCATCCATATCGGGCACAACGTATGGCTGGGCGCGGGCGTGATTGTGCTGCCCGGCGTTTGCATCGGCGACAACACCACCATCGGGGCGGGCAGCGTGGTGACGCGCGATGTGCCGGCGGGCGTGGTGGCCGTGGGCAACCCCTGCCGGGTGCTGCGGCAGCTGTAAGCGCCCGAATTGCGTTGGCGGTTACATTGTTTTTGAGTCGTCAAGATGTCTGATTAACCGCCAATATCCAGTCAGACACTTATTCATCATATCCTGCCGAAATCGCCCTGATAGCCATATTTGTGGTTTTACACCTCGAATGCAAGTAGGTTTTCGGTCGTTTATGTAAAGTCTGATTTGGGTGAACCTTGGGGCCACCGGGCTGAGGGAGGCGCGTATGTTTGGGGTGTCGGACGGGTAGCCGCCGGCCTTGCTCTCTCCACCTCTTTACCACCAACTGCCATGAACGCTCCCCTTGCCAAGCCCTCCAATGCCTTCGTTGCCGCCTCCTGGTTTGCCCTGCTCGCCGGTATGGCCGCTTTCATTATCGGCCTCTGGAACGCGGAAATGCTGCTCAACGAGAAAGGCTACTACTTCACCATTCTGATGTACGGGCTGTTTTCGGCCATTTCGCTCCAGAAATCGGTGCGCGACCAGCTCGACGGCATTCCCGTAACCACCATCTATTACGGCCTGAGCTGGTTTTCCACCATCCTCGCCATTGCCCTGCTGGCGGTGGGCCTGTGGAACGCTACGCTCACGCTCAGCGAGAAGGGCTTTTACGCCATGTCGTTTCTGCTGAGCCTGTTTGCCGCCATTGCCGTGCAGAAAAACACCCGCGACGCCCGCCCCGACCAGCCCGCCGCCCCGGCCCCGGAAAACCGGTTCAACGCCGAGTAGGCGCTGCCTTCGTCGGATAAGCAGCGATACTCTGGCGCCGCTGAGTATCTTGCGGCTACATTTTAGCTGTTAGCCGCGCGCTGGTGGCTGTTGGCGCTCTGCCCGACAGCCCCGCCCCGGAAGCTGGCAGCTATCAGCTAACCGCTAATAGCTCAGAATATGCGTACCGACTGGACCCTTGCCGAAGTAGAAGCCATTTATCATCAGCCCGTGCTGGAACTCGTTTCGCAGGCGGCCGCCATCCACGCCCAAACCCAGGCCACCGGCGAAGTGCAGGTGTGCACCCTGCTGAGCGTGAAAACCGGCGGCTGCCCCGAAGACTGCGCCTACTGCCCCCAGGCCGCCCGCTACCACACGGGAGTGCAGGCCCACAAGCTGCTGCCCGACGCCGAAGTGCTGGCCTCGGCCCAGCGCGCCCGCGACGCCGGCTCCACCCGTTTCTGCATGGGCGCCGCCTGGCGCGAAATCCGCGACAACCGCGACTTCGACCGCGTATTGGGCATGGTGGAGCAGGTGAATGGCCTGGGCCTGGAAGTATGCTGCACCCTCGGGATGCTGAACGAGTACCAGGCCGAGCGCCTGAAAGCGGCCGGCCTCTACGCCTACAACCACAACCTCGACACCAGCCGCGAGCACTACGACGACATCATCACGACGCGCACCTACGATGACCGGCTGAACACGCTGGAGCACGTGCGCAAGGCCGGTATTTCGGTCTGCTCGGGCGGCATCATCGGCCTGGGCGAAACCGACGAGGACCGCGTGGCCATGCTGCACACGCTGGCCACGCTGCCTGCCCACCCCGAAAGCGTACCCGTAAACGCCCTGGTGCCCGTAGAAGGCACGCCCCTGGCCGAGCAGCCCCGCGTGAGCGTGTGGGAAATGCTGCGCATGATTGCCACCGCCCGCATTCTGATGCCCCACACCATGGTGCGCCTCTCGGCCGGCCGCCAGGAAATGCCCGTTACCGAGCAGGCCCTGTGCTTTCTGGCCGGTGCCAACTCCATCTTCTCGGGCGAGAAGCTGCTGACTACCCCCAACCCCGACTTCGACGCCGACCAGCAGATGTTCGCCCTGCTCGGCCTCAAGCCCCGCAAGTCGTTCAAGGATGTGCCCGAGGGCGCCACGGTGCTCGGCCGCCAGCCCGCAGCGGCCACAGTGGAGGCGTAAGCGCTGAACTACTACACCAAACCGTGTTATGCCTGGCATGACACGGTTTTTTTCTTCTCGACTTCCTACTTCCTATGGAAATTCCCTTCGACCTGAACCTCGACCACATCTACGCCGAAAGCATCCGCCAGCAGCACGAGGCCCGCGAGGCGCACGAGCTGATTTCGGAGCTGGAAGACAAAATCGGGGCGGCGCTGAGCTTGGTGATGCAGCGCCACGGCGTGCTGCCCGCCGTCGGCGACCGGGTGGAGGTGGACTCGGAATGGCTGGTTATCAGCGCCCGCACCTTCGGGCAGGATGGCAGCGTGTGGCTCTCGGCGGGCCGGTTCGAGGTGTAGTCTTCTGCTGTGTTGATGCCGGCCTCTTCTTCTCTGCTGCACCAGCGCCTGGCCGCCGAACTGGCCCGGCGCGAGGCGGCGGGCACCCGCCGCCGCCTGCCGGCCCCGCCCGCGCCCGGCCTCGTCGATTTCAGCTCCAACGACTACCTGGGCCTGAGCCGCCACCCGCGGGTACTGGCGGCCGGGCAGCAGGCGGCTCAGCTGCCGGCCGGCAGCACCGGCTCGCGCCTGCTCACCGGCAACTCGCAGGCCGCCGAGGCCCTCGAAACCCAGCTGGCGCACTTCCACGGGGCCGAGGCGGCGCTGCTCTTCAACTCGGGCTACGCGGCCAACCTGGGCTTCTTCGGGGCCGTACCCCGCCGCGGCGACACGATTCTCTACGACGAAGCCAGCCACGCCTCCGTCAAGGACGGCATCCGGGCCACGCCGGCCACCGCCTGGAGTTTCCGCCATAACGATTTGGCCGACCTGGAGCACAAGGCCACCCGCGCCACCGGCGCGGTGTTCGTCGCCGTGGAGGCGCTGTACTCGATGGATGGCGACGTGGCCCCGCTGCCGGAGCTGGCGGCGCTCTGCCAGCGCCTGGGCCTGCATCTGGTGGTGGATGAGGCGCATACCAACGGCCTGTATGGCCCGCGGGGCGAAGGGCTGGTAGCGGCGCTGGGGCTCGAAAATGCAGTGTTTGCCCGCATTCTCACCTTCGGCAAAGCCCTGGGCAGCCAAGGGGCCGCCGTGGCTGGCTCGGCTTTGCTGCGCGACTACCTGCTCAATTTCAGCCGGCCGTTCATCTATACCACCGCCCTTCCGCCAGTCACGGTAGCCAGCCTCGCGGCGGCCTACGCGCTGCTGCCCGATTTGCAAACGGCGCGGGAGCAGCTCTTCCAGCTTTCCGACTATCTGAAAGCCACGCTCAACGCCGTGCCCGGCCTGCACGTGCCAGCCGGCAGCCACGTTATCCACCCGGTTTTCTTCACCCAAAACCCCGGCCCCGCCGCCGTGCGCGCCCTAGCCGCCGCCGCCCAAACCGCCGGATTCGACGTGCGCCCCATTGTGGCGCCCACCGTGCCCGCCGGCACCGAACGGCTCCGCCTTATCGTGCATTCCTTCAACACCGAAGCTGAAATCGACGCGCTGGCTTCTGAGCTGTTAGCTGTTAGCTGTTAGCTGTTAGCTGTTAGCTGTTAGCTGTTAGCTGAATGAACGTCATTCAGAGCGCAGCGAAGAATCTCGCAAGCTGACGTTGTAATGGTAACTGAACGTCAGCACGCGAGATTCTTCGCTGCGCTCTGAATGACGTACTTTCAGCTAACAGCCAAAGGCCGGCACCTCGCTAAGCCGCTCGTTGGTGCGGTTTATGGCGTCCACGCGCCAGCAGTAGTGTTCCAGGCCGTTGCTGAGTAGCAGCAGCGGGGCGCCGATGGTGAGGTTATAGGTGGCAATCTGGTGGGCTACTGCCGGCGTGATGGGCACGGTGGGACGCTTGCACTCGACCAGCAGCAGCGGCTGGCCGGTGGCGTCG
This sequence comes from Hymenobacter aerophilus DSM 13606, assembly GCF_000382225.1. GTDB lineage: Bacteria > Bacteroidota > Bacteroidia > Cytophagales > Hymenobacteraceae > Hymenobacter > Hymenobacter aerophilus. The sequence goes on along the minus strand of NZ_KB907821.1, from coordinate 4,078 downwards.
AGGGCCAGCAGGTCGGTGCGTTTCTGGCGCTGGTTGTACTGGTGGCCGCGCTCCAGGCTCAGCAGCCCTTTGGGGTAGCCGCGGTGGTTGATGAGGTAGTGCACCAGATGTTGGCGCACCCATTCCTCGGGCGTGAGCACCACGTGGCGGCGGCGCAGCACATCCCAGATTAGTAGATTTTCGCCGCTTTGTGTAACTTTGGCATCGAAAGGCGGCAGGTTCAGCTCTTGCATCACCTCCAAAGGTACGGCCCCGGGGTCTCTCCCGCTTTTCATTCCGTGCCGTCGAACCCGCTTTCTGTGGGTACCGACGGCTTTTTTGTACCTACCCTTTTCCGGCCGAACGCGCCGGCCGCTGCCCGACGCCGCTGCCGGTTTCGGTGTAACCTTATCCTTCGCAACCCTAACCCTTTCGTATGAAAACCAAAGCTGACATTGTTGAAAACTGGCTGCCGCGCTACACCGGCGTCGAATTGAATGAGTTCGGCCAGTACATTCTGCTGACCAACTTTGCGAACTACGTGAGCATGTTTGCCGAGCAGTTCGGCACCGAAGTGCGCGGCCTCGACAAGCCCATGCAAACGGCCACGGCCAACGGCATCACCATCATCAACTTCGGCATGGGCTCGCCGATGGCGGCCACCGTCATGGACCTGCTTTCGGCCATCAAGCCCAAGGCGGCCCTGTTTCTGGGCAAATGCGGCGGCCTGAAATCCAACACCAAGCTCGGCGACCTGATTCTGCCCATCGCCGCCATCCGGGGCGAGGGTACCTCCGACGACTACCTGCCGGCCGAAATTCCGGCCCTGCCCTCCTTCCGCCTGCAGCGGGCGGTGAGCAGCATGATCAAGAAGTACGAGATGGACTACTGGACCGGCACGGTGTACACCACCAACCGCCGCGTGTGGGAGCACGACGAGAACTTCAAGGAGTACCTGCGCCAGGTGCGCGCCATGGCCGTGGACATGGAAACGGCCACCATCTTCACCGTGGGCTTCGTCAACGGCATTCCGCACGGCGCGCTGCTGCTGGTGAGCGACAACCCGATGACGCCCGAAGGCGTGAAAACGTCGGAGAGCGACAAGAAAGTAACCGCCGGCTACGTGCTGAACCACCTGAAAATCGGCATCGAGTCGCTGCTGGAGCTGAAAAATTCCGGCGAGTCGGTAAAGCACATGCGCTTCGATTAGGCGCGGCCTTTAGAGGCTAAAAAGCTAGCTCCCCTCCTCAGATGAGGAGGGGTTGGGGGTGGTTGAAATATTTGAACGGTTTTTAGAGCTAGTTTCTAGTAATCGTTCAGGCATCGTCAACCACCCCCAGCCCCTCCTCATCCGAGGAGGGGAGCTAGTTTTTTAGCCTCTATTTAGCTTCGCTTATCTTGCCATCGAACTCGCCAATACTTCACCTCCCGCCCGCTCCCTTATGCGCCTTACCTCCTACTCAGTTCTTGCCCTGCCGCTGCTGGCAGCCGGTTTCAACGCTTGCCAATCCAATTCAGGCGGTAACCGCCAGCCGGCCGATTTGCTCGTGTACAACGCCACAGTCTACACTGTCGATTCGGCGTTTAGCACGGCGCGGGCGTTTGCAGTGAAGGATGGCAAGTTTGTGGGCGTGGGCACGGCCGACGAGTTGCGCGGACAGTTTGCGGCGAAGCAGGAAGTAGACGCGGACGGGCAGTTCATCTACCCGGGCTTCTACGACGCGCACTGCCACTTCTACCGCTACGGCCTGGGTTTGCGCGACGCCGACCTGGGCGGGACCAACTCGTGGCCCGAGGTGGTGGGTAAGCTGAGCCAGCAGCGGCAGCAGTACCCGCAGGCGGCCTGGCTCACCGGCCGCGGCTGGGACCAGAACGACTGGCCCGGCAAGCAGTTCCCCACCAAAGACACGCTCGACGCCTTGTTTCCGAACACGCCGGTGTTCATCGTGCGGGTGGATGGCCACGCGGCCCTCGTGAACCAAAAGGCCCTGGATCTGGCCGGTGTTACGGCCCGCACGCCCATCAGCGGCGGCACGATTACCAAGGACGCGAAGGGCCGGCTGACGGGTTTGCTGGTCGATAACGCCGTGGATTTAGTCTCGGGCAAGATACCGGAGCCGGGCGGGGCAGAGGCCGAAGCCATGCTGCTCGACGCCCAGCAGCGTTGCCTGGCCGTGGGCCTGACCAGCATGGCCGACGCGGGCCTGGAAAAGGCCAACGTGGACCGCCTCGACCAGCTGCAGCAGGCCGGCAAGCTCAAAGTGCGCCTCTACGCCATGCTGGCCCCCACCAAGGAGAACAAGGATTTCTACCTCAAAAGCGGCCCCATCTTCAAGGACCGGCTCACCGTCAACTCGTTTAAAGTGTACGCCGATGGGGCGCTGGGTTCGCGCGGGGCCTGCCTGGTGCACCCGTACACCGATAAGCCCCAGGAAACCGGCTTCCTGCTCTCCACCGAAAAGGAGTTCCGCGAACTGGCCCGGCTGCTGGCGGCCAGCAAGTTCCAGATGAACACCCACGCCATCGGCGACTCGGCCAACCGCATCATCCTCAACATCTACGGCGAGGCGCTGCAGGGGCAGCAAGACCGGCGCTGGCGCATCGAGCACGCCCAGGTTATCACGCCGGCCGATATGGGCAAGTTCGGGCAGTTCGGCATTGTGCCCTCGGTGCAGCCCACCCACGCCACCTCCGACATGTACTGGGCCGGCGAGCGGCTGGGCTCCGAGCGCCTGAAAACGGCCTACGCCTACGCCGAGCTGCTCAGGCAATACGGCCAGCTGGCCCTGGGCTCCGATTTTCCGGTCGAGAACATTAATCCGCTGTTCGGTTTCCACGCGGCCGTGGCCCGGCAGGACGCCAAGAACTACCCGGCTGGCGGCTTCCAGATGGAAAACGCCATTTCCCGCGAGCAGGCCCTGCGCGGCATGACCACCTGGGCCGCCCACGCCGCTTTCGAGGAAAAGCAAAAGGGCAGCATCCGGCCCGGCATGGCCGCCGACTTCGTGGTGCTCGACACCGACCTGCTCAAAGCCCCCAACGAAAAGCTCCGCGGCGCCAAAGTGCAGCAGACGTGGATTGCGGGCGAGCGGGTGTTTTCGGCAAAATAAGTAGCAAAGCGCTTCATCAAATGCAAAAGGCGGTCTTGATGACCGCCTTTTGCTTGCTTACTTGCTTGCTTGCTTGCTTGCTTGCTGTACGCCTATTGCTCGTCGGCGCTGGGGCCGTAGAGGCCGGGTACGGGGATGTCGAGCAGGCGTAGGTAGACGGTGAGCTGGCCGCGGTGGTGGATGCTGTGGTTGAGGCCCATCAGGCGAATGGCCGTGCCTTTGGGCTGCTCGAAAACCGTCTGCTCGCCCCGGTGCAGCCGGAAGTTACGGGTCAGCTTTTCGTCGTCGGCCGCGCTTAGCTCCTTCCGCAGCACGGCGCTGTACTCCTCAAACCGCGCCAGCAGGGCCTCTTTGCTGGTGGGCGTCGGGCCGGGCTTGGGGCCGTTGGGGTCGAGAAAGTCGCGGTTGTCGTGGGTCAGGAACAGGGTTTTGAAGGCCAGCAGGTTGACGATGTGCGTGGCCAGCTGCCACAGCGTCATGCTCTTGGGGTGGGGCCGGTAGTCGGCCTGCTCGAAGGGCACGCGCTCCAGGGTTTTGCGGGTTTGGGCCAGCTCGTGGTTTAGTTCTGCCAAAAAGTTTTGCTGCAGGGAAGACGTATGCATCAGTCTGGTAGGCTTGAAAATGAAGTTTGGTTGGGATTGAAAAGTCAAAGGAAACCATTTGGCGGTTCCTTTTAATCTTTCACTTTTAGTTTTCCCCTAGGAACTGTTCTCAATTACGGAGTTGTTGATCGACTATGAATGCAGACCGCACGCTATTGACGGACAAGATGTGGGCCGAGTTATCTCCTTTGTTACCGGGGCAAGCCGGGAGTTGCGGGGTCACCGCTGCCGACACGCGCGGATTTGTCGAAGCGGTGCTTTGGCTGGGCCGCACGGGAGCTCCCTGGCGGGACCTGCCGGCGCAGTTTGGCCACTGGCACCGGGTGTACGTGCGCTTTGCCCGCTGGCGCGACAAGGGCGTGTGGGAAAAGGCAACGGCTTGGCTCA
>NZ_KB907820.1 GCF_000382225.1 Hymenobacter aerophilus DSM 13606 | reverse complement strand
GATGCGGGGCAAGAAGTAGTGGCCGATGCGGCCTACGACAGTGATGCGTTGCGGGCCCTGATAGCGCAGGCAGGAGCCAAGGCGGTCATTAAGCCGAATCCACGGCGCAAGAACATGCCTCATTTCGACCCAGTGGCCTATCGGCAGCGACACCACATTGAGCAGACGTTCAGCAAAATGAAGCAATTTAGACGCTTAGCCACCCGCTACGATAAGCTGGACCGCACGTTTGACTCCTTTATCTGTCTACGAGTTATCACGCTCTACCTTAATTGAGAACAGCTCCTAACGGAGATTTATCGTCGGCTTACTTTTTCGGATAGTCAGACGCGGTAGACTATAGCCCAGGCGGCCCGCTAGGTGGCTTTTGGTAGCCTGAATTGGAAGGCCGCATGGAACTTGACAAGGTTCCGTCGTGTATCTTTGCCACGCAACCCGTTTCACCTTTTACCGCCCCTGACAAGGCCATGACACAGCACGACGACTTCGACGACGACGACCTTTTTGGCGACGACGATGCCCTGGATAACTTTGCCAAGGCCGGCGGCAGCAAAACCCACGGCTCGGCCGAGGAGCGCCTCGCGGCCAAGTACGCCGACTACCTGATGTGGCGCGATACCGGCTCCTCGCACGATGAGGCGCTGGATCTGGCCAGCATGAGCGAAGACGAGTTCGAAGAGGCCGAGGCCGGCAACGACCCCGAAAGCGGCGGCAAGTTCACCTCGCTCGACGAACTGGACGACAACGACTTCTCCGACGACGACACCGACGAATACGGCTCGGCCGGCTCGTCGCGCAACAGCGGCCGCAACTCCGACTACGACGATTATTAAGCTGGCTAGGAGTTAGATGGGCTGGCTGAAATGCGCCTGTCATCCTGAGCAAAGCGAAGGACCTTACCAAGTTAGAACGACGGTAGTAACGACTCGTTCTAACTTGGTAAGGTCCTTCGCTTTGCTCAGAATGACAACTTTTTACATTAACCTATCCGCACACTACCCGCGGCCGAAAACGCGGCGGAGTAGCTCGGTGGTACGGGCGACGGGGTTTTCGCGGATGTTGGCTTCTTCCTGGGCCACGAGCGTAAACAGGCCGTCGATGGCCTTGCCGGTGGCGTACTGGTTGAGGTCGGTCTGGACGGGCGTTACCAGCGGGATGCGGTTGTAGCGGGTCGTCAGGTCGGTGTAGTATTTGGTGGCGCCCACCTGATCGAGGCTGCGCTGCACGATGGGGCGGAACGCGGTGGTGAGCTGCTCGGTGGTGGTGCGCCGCAGGTAGTTGGTGGCGGCGTCCTTCTCGCCGGTCAGGATGCCCCAGACGTCTTTGAAAGTGAGGTTTTTGATGGCCGTCAGGAAGATGGGCTTGGCGCTCTGGGCGGCCTGTTCGGCCCCGCGGTTGAGCGTCAGTTCAAACTTATCCACCTGACTGCCCAGGCCCAGGCTGCGGAGCGTGGTGGCGACGCGCTGCGCATCGGGCGGGAACGGGATGCGGATGAGGCGGTTGAGGTAGAAGCCATCGGTTTTGGAGGCCTGGTCTGCGCCCTTACCGATGCCGATAGACAGGGCTTCCTTGAGACCCCGGGCGGCCTCGTCGGCGCTCAGGTTGCCGGGGCCGGCGGATGTACCGGAGCGCGGCGGGGCGGGCAGGCTGCTGATGATGCTGCCAACCTGGCTGCCCACCTGTGAGAAACTGCCCTGAGCGCACGAGTTCAGGCTCAACGAAAGGGCCGCGGCGGGCAGCAAAAGTAAACGGGAGTAGTTCATGAGAGCGGGAAAAGCAGTTTTGCGGCCCGTAAGACACAAACCGGACCAAAACAGAAAGTCAAAAGTCAAACAGAAAAAGTCAAAAGGAAAACCGCAGCCCAACCTGAACGCTTTAACTCCTCGGGGGTAAGCGCCCAAGTTAGGTTTCGCCGCTACCTTCGCCGGGCCACCCGGCGCTTTTACTTTTGACTTTTCCCTTTGACTTCGCTTTATGGTGCCCGACGTTGAGATTATGACCATTGGCGATGAGCTGCTCTACGGGCAGGTTATCGACACGAATTCGGCCTTTATGGGCCAGGAGCTGGGCAAGCTGGGCCTGCGGGTGCGCCAGATTACAAGCGTTTCCGACCGGGCCGATGAAATTGTGGCCACCCTCGACCAGGCCCGGCAGCGGGCCCGTGTGGTGCTGATGACCGGCGGCCTGGGCCCTACCAAAGACGACCTCACCAAGCACGTGCTGGCCCGCTACTTCGGTAGTGAGTTGGTAATGAACGAAAACGTGCTGCGCCACGTGGAGGGCATTTTTGCCCGCTACAACCGGCCCATGCTGGAGGTAAACCGCCAGCAGGCGCTGGTGCCGGTCAATTGCCAGGTGCTGCACAACGCCGTGGGCACGGCGCCCGGCATGTGGTTCGAGGATGGCGGCGTGGTGTTCGTGAGCATGCCCGGCGTGCCCCACGAGATGAAGTACCTGATGAGCCACGAGGTGCTGCCGCGCCTGCGCTCCTACTTCCAGACGCCCGCCATCGAGCACCTGATAATGCAGACGGTGGGCCTGGGCGAGTCGTTCCTGGCCCAGCAGATCGAGGACTGGGAAAATGCGCTGCCGCCCTACGTGAAGCTGGCCTACCTGCCCTACCTGGGCGGCGTGCGCCTGCGCCTCACGGGCCACGACGACGGCCAGCCCGACCTGCGGGCCCGCATGGAAGCGCTGCTGCCCGAGCTGCGCCGCCTGCTGGGCACCCACATCTTTGCCGAGGGCGAAATTAAGCTGGAAGAAGCCGTGGGCCAGCTTTTGCTGGAGCGCGGCCTGACGGTGGGCACGGCCGAAAGCTGCACCGGCGGCCTGCTGGCCCACCGCCTCACCGGCATACCGGGCGCCTCACGCTACTACCAGGGCAGCATCGTAGCCTACTCGAATGAGCTGAAAATGCGGGAACTGGGCGTAAAGCCCGAAACCCTGGCCGCCCACGGCGCCGTGAGCGAAGCCGTAGTGGCCGAAATGGCCGAGGGCCTGCGCCGCCGCCTGGGCGTGGATGTGGCCCTGGCTACCAGCGGCATTGCCGGCCCCGACGGCGGCACGCCCACCAAACCCGTAGGCACCATCTGCGTAGCTTACGCCGACGCCCACCGCACCGTCACCAAGCAAATCAGCTTCGACCGGGGCCGCCAGCTAAACCTGGAGTTCACCGCCACCACCGCCCTAAATCTGCTGCGCCTGAGCTTGCCGGAGGAAAGGTGAGATGGTGAAATAGAGAGATGGTGAGTTTGATGTTCAACGGTGCTGGTAGCGCAAGTGGCGCCATTGGGGCCCCAAAACATCAACTCACCATTTCGCCATCTCACCATCTCACCTTGTCTGGTTACCTTTGCACCACCATACCCCCACCCCACCCACCTTTATATTACCCCGACCGCATGGCACGAATGGAAATGACGATGCCCAAGATGGGCGAATCCATCATGGAAGGCACCGTTCTCAAATGGCTCAAACAAGTTGGCGACGCCATCGAGCAGGACGAATCGGTGCTGGAAGTGGCCACCGACAAGGTTGATACCGAAGTGCCGGCCCTGCACGCGGGCATTCTGCAGGAGATTCTGGTGGAAGAAGGCCAGGTAGTAGCCGTTGGCGCCCCCATCGCCGTGATTGAAACCGACGCCGCCAACGCCGGCGCTTCGGCCCCCGTCGCGGCTCCGGCTGCCCCTGCTGCCTCCGACAACGGCGCCGCTACGGCCGCCGCCCAGGTGCCCCACGTACCCGCCGAAACAACTCCGGCCGCTGGCACGGCCCAGCCCCAGGCCGGCCGCTTTTACTCGCCGCTGGTGCTCAGCATCGCCCGCGAGGAAGGCATCAGCATGAGCGACCTGGAGTATCTGCCCGGTACGGGCAACGAGGGCCGCGTGACGAAAAAGGATATCCTCGACTACGTAGCCAACGGCAAGCAGGCCCTGGCCCCGCAGGCCGCCTCGGCCCCTGCTGCTGCCAGCGCCCCCGCTGCGCAGCCTCAGGCGGCCGCTCCGGCCCCGGCCGCGCAGCCCGCTGCGGCAAAACCTGCCGCTGCAACCGCCAAGGCCGTGCCTTCCATCAGCGGTGGGCAGGAGCTGATTGAGATGGACCGCATGCGCAAGATGATTGCCCAGCGCATGGTGGACTCGAAGCGCATTTCGCCCCACGTGACGAGCTTCGTGGAGGCCGACGTGACCGACATCGTGAACTGGCGCAATAAGCACAAGGATGCCTACAAGAAGCGCGAAGGCGAGAACCTGACCTTCACGCCCATCTTCATCCAGGCTATTGCCCGCGCCATCCAGGATTTCCCGCTCATCAACGTTTCTATTGATGGCGACTACATCATCAAGAAGCGCGACATCAACATCGGCGTGGCCGTGGCCCTGCCCTCGGGCAACCTCATCGTGCCTGTGATTCACAACGCCGACCAGCTCAACCTCAATGGCCTGAGCAAGAAGCTGAACGACCTGGCCAACCGCGCCCGCCAGAACAAGCTCAAGCCCGAAGACCTGGAAGGCGGCACCTACACCGTGTCCAACGTCGGCTCGTTTGGCAACGTGATGGGCACGCCCATCATCATGCAGCCCCAGGTAGCCATCATGGCCGTGGGTGCCATCAAGAAGAAGCCCGCCGTGATTGAAACGCCCCAGGGCGACCTGATTGGCGTGCGCCACTTCATGTTCCTGAGCCACAGCTACGACCACCGCGTGGTCGACGGCTCGCTCGGCGGCATGTTCGTGCGCCGCGTGGCCGATTACCTGGAGCAGTTCGACCCCAACACGAGCATTTAAGCTTAGAGCTTAGAGCTTAGAGCTTAGAGCTTAGAGCTTAGAATGTATGCGAAAGGCCCCGTCGTGGTTATACGACGGGGCCTTTTTAATGGTCAGAGCCTACTTTTGAGTGTTGTTGTGCTTGGGCATTAGGGCTAACCTGACCTCTGGCCTTTTACTCGTAAACTTTCCTCATGAAAAAATACCTGCCCTTGGCGGCGTTGCTGATTGCACTGGGCCTCATTCTGTTCCTTTACCAGCGCCTGAACAACACCGAAACCGCGCTGAAACAGGCCGAGCAGAAGTTCCACGACTGCGAAATTGTCACCTTCCAGCTCCAGAACAAGCTCAGCCAACTCAAGCGCGGCCCCGTGCCCGATAGCCTTAAGGAGAAATAGCGAGATGGTGGAATGGTGAGTTGACGTTTCAGGGGCCTGATTGCGCAGATAGCGCCGCCAGGATTCCCCAAACATCAACTCACCAAATCACCATCTCACCAAATCACCTTACTGCTGGCCGCCGGCGTCGGGGGTGCTGCTGCCGCCTTCCTTCAGGTCGTCGTTGCTGATGGCGCGGCGGCGGCGGGGGCGCTGCTCGGTGGTGAGCTTGCCGATGCGGTAGCTCAGGTTGACGCGGATGCCGGCCCGGCGCAGCACGTTCACGCTATTCTGGTCGAGCACCGGCGACTCGATGCGGCTGCGGATTTTGAATTCGGGCGTAAAGAAGTTGTCGGCGCCGATGCCGAACGAGCCGCGCTTTTCGGCGAAGTCCTTCTTCAGGCTCAGGCTGTAAATGCCGAAACCGCCCTGAGTGCCCTGCAGCTGCACCTGCCGCCCGCGGTAGAAGGCGAAGCTCTGGAAGCCCCAGCCGCTGTCGAAGGTGTAGCTGGCAATCAGGCGGCCGCTGGCTACCACGCCGGTATTGCGGGCCGCCAGCTCGGGGTTGGGCGAGTTGTTGTCGAGCACCGCATAGTACACGTCGGTGCCGCCGCTGAGCGTGAACTTCTTGTTGATGTTGACGTTGGCGCTCAGGCTGCCGCCATAGGCGTTTTCGGTGCCGATGTTGGCGTACGTGGTTTTAACGGTATCGAGGTTGGTGCTGCGTACCGACTGGATGGAGCCGGTGGTGTTGCGCGCGAAAACTGAAAAGTTAAGCGAGGTCTGCTTGATGAAGGTGTTATAAGCAAGCTCGTAGTTGTTGGTTTTCTCCGGCTTCAACTGGGGGTTACCAACCGTTACAAGCAGCGGGTTGGAAGCCTGGCGGTTGGGGTTGAGAAACTGGAGCGACGGCCGCTGAATCCGGCGGTTGTAGGCCGCCTTCACTAGGTTGCCGTTGGCCAGCTTGCGCGAGAGGTTCAGGCTGGGCACCAGCACACTGTACGAGGGGATAGAGGCTTCCTCGCCTTTTGCGAAGTTGGCATTGATGGTGGTGTACTCGTAGCGGACGCCGGGCTTGAAGGTGTAGTTTTTCAGCAGCGTGGCCGTGTAAGCGGCGTAAGCAGCGGCCACGTTCTGGTCGTAAGTGAAGACGTTCGAAAGCCCCCGGCCCGCCTGGGGCACCCCGTTTTCCAGCGTGGTATAGTCACTGTTCACGCGCCGGATGATGTCCTTGGCCCCGAATTCCAGCACCTGGTTTTCCTTGATGGGCGTTATGTAGTCAGCCTGCAGCGTGTACTCTTCGTTGTAGCTGTCGTTGATGTTGCGCAGGAAGTCGCCCGCCCCCTGTCCCTCCCGGATGGCGTTGGTGAAGTTGTTGGTGCGCACGTTGCGGCTGTACTGGCCCAGCACGCTGAACTCCTGGCGCGGCTTCTCGAAGGTGCGCGTGTAGCTGAGCGAGGCATCCAGTGTAATCGAGTTATCGAGCACCTTCACGTCGCGCAGGCTAGTAGTCGGGGTGCGGGCAGCGTCGAAAAACGTGGTCGTCGAGCGCAAATCGTCCTGGTAGCTGGTGCCGTCGCGCTGGCCAACCTGCACCGAGGCGGCCAGAAAGTTGTACTTGTTGATGTCGTAGTCCCAGCCCAGCGAGTAGCGTGCGAACACCCCGCTCTGGCGCGTATCGGCCTGCTGCACCGAGCGGCTGACGGCCGTGCGGTTGGCGGGGTCGTTGTTGGCGGGCAGCTCGTAGCTGAGCTGCTCGTTATCGAAGCGGCCGGGCGTGTTGTACTGACCGCGCCCCCCGGCATTGAACGAGAAGCCCATTTTGCCGGTGCGGTAGGCCGCGCTCAGGCCCAGGTTGCTGCTGCGCGAGCCGGCGCTGATGCGCGTATCGAGCGTGAAGCCGCGCAGGTTGTTTTGCTTGGTGACGATGTTGATGATGCCACCCGAGCCTTCGGCATCGTACTTGGCCGAGGGCGAGGTAATCACCTCCACGCTCTTAATCTGGTCGGCCGGAATCTGCTTGAGCGCGTCGGCGATGCTGCTGGCCGAGATGGTGCTGGGGCGGTTGTTGATGAGCACCCGGATGTTGCTGGAGCCGCGCAGGCTCACGTTGCCGTCGAGGTCGACGCTGAGCAGGGGCACGCGGCGCAGCACGTCGGTGGCGTCGCCGCCGCGGGTGGTTTCGTCCTTTTCGGCGTTGTACACCGTGCGGTCTACTTTCTCCTCAATCAGGGCGCGCTGGCCTTCCACCACCACTTCCTTCAGGGCCTGGGCCGTGCTTTCGATGCCGATGCTGCCCAGGTTGAGCACGTTGCCCGCCTCGGTAATCACCACGCCGGGCTTCTCAAAATTCTTGTAGCCGATGAAGCTGACCTGCAGCGTGTAAGTGCCGGCCCGCAGCCGCGGAATGCTGAATTTGCCGTTCTCATCGGCCGAAGTGCCATCGGCGGGCTTGCCGGTGGCGGGGCTCAGCAGCACCACCGTGGCGTAGGGCACGGGCTGTTTGGTGCCGGCGTCGAGGATGGTGCCGGTCACGCGGCCGTTGCCGGGCTCGGCCTGCATCTGGCCGGCGGGCCGGCCGGAGCCGGCGGGGGCCTGGGCTAGCCCCGTAACTGCCGAACCGCTCAGGGCCAGCAGCAATGCGTACTTCTTCATTCTGGAATTTAAATACGACCACCGCAAAATCCGGAGGCCTGAGACACAGACGCAACTTTGCGCCGCAAGTGGCACGCGCAAGCAAAAGTCAGCAAGAAAAAGCCCCCGCTCCTACCGCTCGCCCAGCAGCATGAGCAAAAAGGCGTAGTGGCGGGCTGTGTCGCGCAGGCTCTGGAAGCGGCCCGAGGCGCCGCCGTGGCCCGCGCTCAGGTCGGTGTGCAACAGCAACAGGTTGTGGTCGGTTTTGGTGGCCCGCAGCTTGGCTACCCACTTGGCGGGCTCGAAATACTGCACCTGCGAGTCGTGCAGGCCAGTGGTTACGAGCAGGTTGGGGTAGGCCTGAGCGCGCACGTTGTCGTAGGGCGAATACGAGAGCATGTAGTTGTAGAACTCCTGCTGGTTGGGGTTACCCCACTCGTCGTACTCGCCGGTGGTCAGCGGAATGGTTTCATCGAGCATGGTCGTCACCACGTCCACGAAGGGCACGGCGGCCACCACGCCTTTGTACAGCTCGGGCGCTTGGTTGAGCACGGCGCCCATCAGCAGGCCCCCGGCCGAGCCGCCCATGGCAAACAGCCGGTCGGCCGAGGTGTAGCGCTGGGCAATCAGGAACTTCGAGCAGTCGGTGAAATCGGTGAAGGTGTTCATCTTCTCCAGCTTCTTGCCGCCCTCGTACCACTGCCGGCCCAGCTCCTGCCCGCCCCGGATGTGGCAAATCACGTAGGCAAAGCCTCGGTCAAGCAGGCTCAGGCGGGTCGTGCTGAAGGTGGCGTCCATCGAGAGGCCGTACGAGCCGTAGGCGTACTGCAGCAGCGGCGCCTGCCCGTTTTTCTCGAAGCCTTTGCGGTACACAATCGACAGCGGAATCAGCGTGCCGTCGGCGGCCGGGGCGTATTGGCGCTCGGTTACGTAGTTTTCCTTGCTAAAGCCGCCCAGCACCGCCTGCTCCTTAAGCAGGGTTTTGGCGTGGGTGGCCATATCGTAATCGTACACCGAAGCGGGCGTGGTGAGCGAAGAGTAGGCGTAGCGCAGCACCGGCGTATCGAACTCGGGGTTGATGCTGATGGCGGCCGTGTAGGTGGGCTCGCCAAACGGCAGGTAGTGCTCCTGCCCATCGGCCCAGCGCATCACGCGCAGCCGAAGCAGCCCCTCCTGCCGCTCGCCCAGCACCAGGTACTCCCGAAACAGCTCCATGTTCTCCAGAAACACGTCGTCACGGTGCGGCACCACCACTTGCCAGGCCGATTTGGCCGTGTCATCAACGGGCGTTTTCAGCAACTGGAAATTAGGCGCGTGGTCGTTGGAAAGCACGTAGAAATCGGGCCCGAAGTGCTCGACTTCGTAGAGGTGGTCGTCCTCGCGGGCCAGCAATACCTGCAGCTCCGCCCGCGGCGCATCGGCCCGCAGGTAGCGCACCTCCGCCGACATGGTGCTCCCGATGCTCAAAAACACGTACTCGCGCGATTTGGAGCGGTGCACGTGCAGGTAAAAGGCCGCGTCGGTTTCCTCGTACACCAACTCGTCGGTGGCTTGGTCGGTGCCCAGCGTGTGGCGCCAGAGCTGGTAGTCGAGCAGCGTGTCGGGGTCTTTGCGGGTGTAGAAAACGGTCTGGTTGTCGGTAGCCCACACGGCGTTGCCGCTGGTATTGGCCAGGGCCTCGGGGTAGAGCTGGCCGGTTTGCAGGTTGCGGAAGCGCAGCGTGTACAGGCGCCGGCTCACGGTGTCCTCCGAGTAAGCCAGCGTTTGGTTGTCATCGCTCACCTCCAGGCCCCCGATGTGGTAGTAGTCGTGGCCCTCGCTGAGCGCGTTGCCATCAAGCAGCACTTCTTCCTCGGCTTCCAGACTGCCCGGCTTGCGGCAGTACACCGGGTATTCGCCGCCCTCCACAAAGCGCACGTAGTAGAAATAGCCATTGTCGCGGTAGGGCACCGACTCGTCCTGCTCCCGAATCCGGCCCTTCATCTCCTGAAACAGCCGCTCCTCCAGGTCTTTGGCCGGAGCCATCTGCGCATCGAAGTAAGCGTTTTCGGCCTTCAGATAGTCGAGCACCTCGGGGTTGTCGCGCTCATTGAGCCAGTAGTAATTGTCGGTGCGGGTGCCGAAGGGCGACACGAGGGCGTGGGCCTTAACGGCCGCAATAGGAGGCTGAGACATATGCAGGAAAGTCGGTTGTGATGAAGTACCCGGCCGCCCCTGGGGCAGCGCAAGGTGCCGGTCCGCAGTAAACTGCCGGGGCCGTCCGCAAGTTACGCCGCCGGCGTGGCGGCTGGCGCTTCCAGCGGTACGCGCAGCGTGAGCGTGGTGCCGCGGCCGGGCTCCGAATCAAGCTGCAGGTCGGCATTGAGGTAGCGGGCCCGCAGGCGGATGTTGTGCATGCCCAGGCCCTCAATTCGCTTCAGACCGAAGCTGCCGACGTCGCTCTCCACTATCAGCGTCAGGTCAGTTCTGTAACTTCGGCGTGGCACAGCATATTCTGCACGGCCTTCTGCTGAATGCGGGACACAAGGGTCTAAATTACCATTATTGGCCCTTTCCCCGGCAGGTCCGCCGTATGCAGGCGCATTTGCGGCCCACCCCGGATGTAGCAGATACGCAGGCAAATACCCGGTCCACCAAGCTCAGACGGACCGACGAAAACGTAAAGTTTGTATTGGTACCGGACTCGCTTGGGCGGTAGCCGCCAGATGCTGCTCGAAGGCAAGGGCCAGATAGTAGATAACGAAAGGGGTTACGAAATTGAAATAACTAATATCAAACGCCGACTCGTGAATAATGCTGTGAAAACCATTTTTCTGCCATGAAAACAAAAAAGCGAGCAGTACGGGAAGCAGAATCAATACAATACAACGCCGCGTTAGCATAAGTAGCGGTATATTTCTCTGGGAGAAAAACAAAGGCAGCAGCATCGTACCCGCGCTGACCAGCAGAGGCAACTGCCGGTTTTGCAACGTAAACGGATTGTTTTCCTTGAAAACGGCCAGGCTCGGGCAGTTTTTAAATACCACCAGCGTGAGCACAGTAATAACGCCCAAAGATGCAGTGATAAATGACAGTTTTTTGCGCAATGGTAGCTGCACAAAATCCTGAAATAAAAAAATTGCCAATGGAATAAACGAAATCAGCCGTGTGTAGAATATAAAGCCTGCAAGCCCTCCCACCAGAAATGACCGCTGCGCTATATGCCCGGCATTCTTTTTTTGCCATAACACGATGAAACCCAGCAGAACTATAAAATTACTCAGTAGGTCGCTCTTAGTCGCTACCTCCCACAGCCAGGCGCTCGAACCTGCCAGCAGCAACAACCCCAGGAGCCGGGCCTGATACGTTTCCAGGCTTTGAAGCAGAATATAGACAAAGAACGCAAAAGAAAACAATTGCAGGAAACCAACATCGCCCAACAAATAGCCCGGCAGTCCAAGCAACAAAAGCGCGGGTAAATTTGAGCTCCGCCCATTTAAATGATCTGTTGCCGAGTAAGGATACTCACCGTGCAACAGCGCCGCCAGCGAAACATCCATGGCCGACCAACGGTCTACATTCAAACTATTACCATCAACGGCAAGATTGATTAACAGGATTACTATAAAAACTAATACGGCAATCAAAAAGAAAGATACTTTTGGAAATTTTATCTTTTTTAAGAGGTATGGCAAAGCGCCTGTTACGCAACTATAAATTACCAAGACATAAAAAATATAAATACTTTCATAACGAAGTCCGTACTTATACAAGAATAGTGTATTTATCAGCAAATAAATTACTAAGAATGAGCAGAAAAACAATAATTTCATACGGTGGATCAGGGAATTAAATCATCGTTAAGACAACTATAGCGGTTTCGTGAAAGGTGTAACCCATCTGATGTATAGACGCGGATTTGCGTCTTGTTGGCCGCACTGCCTACACAGTTTCGTTAGATAATGAGACGTGAATACATGATGCTACTTCGGGTACCTACGGTTCGCGAAACCGCTACATGCACGCAAATTCAACAAGAAGACACAAAATGTTCTGTCTTTACGGCTTACCTACTGCGTACGCAACTGCCATATAACTAGCTCAAGTTGGGAACTACAGACTAAGGCGGGGGACAGTCAAAGATAGTAACGCGAAGCACTGCTTGGCGACCAGCGTGCAAAGCCAGATGGAGCCATGGTATCGTAGCCGACGTTTTCTGCGTCAAGGCGGCTGGCAACGGCCGGGTTTTCGCGCTCGTTGAGCCAGTAGTAATTATCGGTTCGGGTGCCGATGGGCGCGACGAAGGCATGGGCTTTGATGGCCGCAATGAGAGCAACAGAAATAGCAGAGAATCGGGGTGAGCCGTGGCAGCCGGCAGAATAGCTAGGCGTCGCGCCGGCCCGCAAGTTACGCCGCCGGCGTGGCGGCCGGGGTTTCCAGCGGTACGCGCAGCGTGAGCGTGGTGCCGCGGCCGGGCTCCGAATCGAGCTGCAGGTCGGCATTGAGGTAGCGGGCACGCAGGCGGATGTTGTGCATGCCCAGGCCCTCGGTTTTGTTCGCGAAGCCCCGGCCGTTGTCCTCCACCATCACCGTGAGGTCGGTGGCCGTGCCCAGCAGCTGCACCGTAAGCTCGGTGGCGTGGGCATGGCGCAACACGTTCTGCACAGCTTCCTGCAGAATGCGGTACACCAGCGCCTGCGCCGCCCCCGGCAGGCCCGGCGCGGGCAACCCCACCGTATGCAACTCCACGGCCAGCCCGGGCGCCGAGTAGCGCAGGCGGCCGAGCAGCTGCTGGGCCGCCGGCACCAGCCCGCGCTCCAGCAGCGCCACCGGCGCCAGCCCATGCGAAATGCTGCGGATTTCGCGCACCGACTCATCAATAGTAGCGACGGCCGTGGCGAGCAGCGACTGTTGCTGCGGCTCGCCGGGGACCAGCTGTTGCTGCAGCGCGGCCAGGTTCATGTGGGCCGCACACAGCAGCTGGCCCACGCCGTCGTGCAGGTCGGCGCCCACCCGGCGGCGCTCCTTTTCCTCAATCTGCAGAATTTCGGCGGCGTAGCGGCGCTCCAGCTGCTGGCGTTCCTGCACCAGGGCCACCTCGCGGCGCAAATGCTGCCGGCTGATGAGCAGGTAACCCACCCCCGAGCTAATAAACAGCAACAGCAGGCTACCCAACAGCAGATTCTGCCGCTGCTGGGCCTGCTGCTGACGTCGCTCGTCGCCCTGCTCCTGCCGCCGCAGCTGTTCCCCAAAATCGAGCGCCTGCACCTGCACCAGGCGGTTGAGGCTGAACAGCCGGCCGTTGGTCTGGCTGGCCCGGCGCAGGTGGGCAAAGGCGCGGGCCGTGTCGCCGCGGGCTTCATACTGATTGGCCAGCGCCTCGCTGGCAATAAGGATTCCGCGGGTGTAGCCGCCCTGCTGGCTGGCTTCGAGCGCCCGCTGCGCATTGGCCAGTGCCTGAACTGGCTGATTTTGCTGGCGGGCCAGCCGGGCCAGCCCCAGCCAGGCCTGGCACAGCGCGTACGAGATGGGCCGGCCCTCGGCCCGCTCGATGCAGCGCCGGTAGTAGGCGCGGGCCTGCTCCGGCTGGCCGCTCTGCATCGCTACGTCGCCCAGCAGGGCCAGGTCGCCGATTTCGCTGTGCCAGTCCTGCTGCTCCAAATCGAGCCGGTAGCCCCACTCTATGTAATGGCGGGCCGAGTCAGTCTTGTTTAGCTGCAGGTAGGCCTGGCCGATGTTGCCCGGAATAGGCGTCAGCAGCATCTTGTCGCCAATGGCTTCGGCCCGGCGCACGGCCCGGAAAAGGTAGCGCAGCGCCAGCCGGGGGCTGCCCTGCTCCAGGTGGGCGTAGCCCATGCCGTTGTCGGCGTGCACCTGGCCGCCGCGGTAGTTGATGCGCTCGGCCAGCCGCCGCGCCGCCTGCATCGACTGTATGGCCGTGGGGTAGTTGCCGGAGCGCAGGAAGGCCCAGCCCAGCATCAGCAGGGTACGGCACTCACCGCGCGAAAACCGGAGCTGGTGCGCCAGCTGGCGGCCCTGTTGCCCGTACCGGATGGCCGTTACGGGGCTGTCGTCGGTGCGGGCCCAGGCCAGCTGAATCAGCAGGTTTACCCGGCTGGTATCGGGGCGCGAGGCGTTGAGCAACCGCAGCAGGCTATCGGCCTGCGCCGTTGGGCCCAGCGCGCGGGCCGGCCCCGCCAGCCCCAGGCAACACAACGAGCAAATGAGGAGAAAGCGCTTCACTGCCCGAAGATATCGGACTATTACAATAGACCAATATTTTGCTCGCTCAATCCCCCGCAATACCGGTTGAAACAGGCCGGCCGGTCGTTCAATGAACAACCGGCCGGAATATCTCGCCGCAGCACCCGGGTTTACAGCCCTGTCAGCTGCTGCTGCAGGGCCGCAATCTGGGCTTCGGCGTCGGCCAGCTTCTGCCGCTCGCGCGCTACCAACTCGGGCTTGGCATTGGCCACGAACTTCTCGTTGCTCAGCTTCTTACCCACCGAGTCGCGGAAGCCCTGGGCGTACTCCAGCTCTTTGGTCAGGCGCTCCTTTTCGGCCCCGAGGTCAATCTGGCCTTCCAGGGGCACGAAGAATTCGGCCCCGCCCGCCACGAAGCCCACGGCCGCCGCCGGAGCCGCCTCAACCACCGAAATATCGGTGAGGGCGGCCAGCTTGCGGATGATGCCGGCGTAGTCGGTGAGCAGGATTTGCAGCGCGGATTCGGTGGTTTTGGCGGCCAGCGTGAGGGGCTTGTTGGGGCCCAGGCCTTTCTGGTTGCGGATGGTGCGCACGCCGCCTACGATTTCCAGCGCCTGGGCCATGCGGGCCAGCAGCGCGGGCGCGTCGGCTACGGGTTGGGGCTTGGGCCAGGCGGCCACGCACACGTACTCTTTGGGGCCGCGCTCGGCCAGCTCGTGCCAGATCTCCTCCGTGATGAAGGGCATGAACGGGTGCAGCAGCCGCAGCAGCGTTTCGAGGTAGGCGTTGGTGTGGCGCAGGGTTTCGGGGTCGATGGGGGCCTGGTAGGCGGGCTTGATCATCTCCAGGTAAACCGAGCAGAAGTCGTCCCAGACCAGCTTGTACACCGTCATCAGCGCATCCGAAATCCGGAACTTCTCGAAGTGCTCGTCCATCTCGGCCACGGCGGCCTGCAGGCGGGCGCCAAACCACTCCACGGCCCGGTCGTTCACGAAGGGCAGCGCGGCATCCACCTCCCAGCCTTTGGTCAGGCGGAAGGCGTTCCAGAGCTTGTTGGTGAAGTTGCGGCCCTGCTCCACGAGCTTCTCGTCGTAGAGCAAATCGTTGCCGGCCGGGGCCGAGAACAACATGCCGGTGCGCACGCCGTCGGCCCCGAACTGGGCAATGAGGTCGAGCGGGTCGGGCGAGTTGCCGAGCTGCTTGCTCATCTTGCGGCCCTGGGCGTCGCGCACGATACCGGTCAGGTACACGTGGCGAAACGGCACTTCCTTGCGGAATTCCAGGCCGGCCATAATCATGCGGGCCACCCAGAAAAACAGGATGTCGGGGCCGGTAACGAGGTCGTTGGTGGGGTAGAAATAGTTGACGTCGGCGTTGTCGGGGTCCTCAAACCCATCGAACACCGAAATCGGCCACAGCCACGACGAAAACCAGGTATCGAGCACGTCCTCATCCTGGCGCAAGTCGGCGGCCGTCAGGTTCTCGTTGCCGGTCTGGGTGCGCGCCTGCTCCAGGGCGGCCTCGGGCGTGAGGGCTACCACATAGGTGCCGTCGGGCAGGTACCAGGCCGGAATCTGCTGGCCCCACCACAGTTGCCGCGAGATGCACCAGTCGCGCACGTTCTCCATCCACACCCGATAGGTGTTCTTGAACTTGGCCGGATGCAGCTGCACGGTGTCATTCTCCACCACCTCCAGGGCCGGCTTGGCCAGATGCTCCATTTTCAGGAACCACTGCAAGCTCAGCCGGGGCTCAATAACGGCCTTGGTGCGCTCCGAGGTCTGCACGATGCTGGCGTACTCCTCCACCTTCACCAAATGGCCGGCCTCTTCCAGGTCCTTCACAATGTTGCGGCGGGCCGCGAAACGCTCCTGGCCCACGTAGAGCACGGCTTTGTCGTTGAGCGTGCCGTCGTTGTTCAGAATGTCGATAACGGGCAGGTTGTGCTTCACGCCCAGCTCGTAGTCGTTCAAGTCGTGGGCCGGCGTCACCTTCAGCGCCCCGGTGCCGAAATCCATCGTCACGTACTCGTCGCCAATCACCGGAATCTCGCGCCCCAACAGCGGAATCCGCACTTTCTGCCCAATCAGGTGCTGGTAGCGCGGGTCGTTCGGGTTCACCGCCACCGCCACGTCGGCCATAATGGTTTCCGGGCGGGAAGTAGCTATTATAAGCTGCAAGCTGTCAGCTTCAAGCGGCAAGCTTTCGTTCTGATCAGCAGCTTTTGCGCTTGCAGCTTGCGGCTTGAATCTTGCAGCTTCTACTATCTCGTACCGCAAATAGTACATCTTGGCCATCACGTCTTTCGGGATGACCTCCTCGTCGGACAGGGCGGTTTGGCCCAGCGGGTCCCAGTTGACCATGCGTACGCCGCGGTAAATGAGGCCTTTTTGGTGCAAATCCACGAACACGCGCAGCACCGCTTCGGTCAGTTTGGGCTCCATCGTGAAGCGGGTCCGGTCCCAGTCGCAGGAGGCGCCGAGCTGCTTGAGCTGCTCCAGAATGATGCCGCCATATTTTTCCTTCCAGGCGAAGGCGTGCTCCAGGAATTGCTCGCGGGTCAGGTCTTTTTTCTCGATGCCCTGCTCTTTCAACAGCGCCACTACTTTGGCCTCGGTGGCAATGGAGGCGTGGTCGGTGCCGGGCACCCAGCAGGCCTCGAAGCCCTGCATCCGGGCCCGGCGCACCAGCACATCCTGAATGGTATTGTTGAGCATATGGCCCATGTGCAGCACGCCCGTCACGTTGGGCGGCGGAATCACGACCGAGTAGGGCTGCTTGCGAGGGTTGGCCTTGGCTTTGAAAAAGCCCTGCTCCTGCCAGCGCTGGTACCATTTGGCTTCAACGTCGGCGGGGGTATAGGTTTTGGCGATGGTCATCGGTCGGGGAAAATTCGGGGGCGGATACGGGCGCAAAAGTAGCTATTTCGGGCCGGGGCCGAAAGTGGGGCCGGCGCACCGCTCCAAAATGGAGCTACCGACATAAACCGGTTGTCTCCATAAGCAGCAAGCCCCCGGCACCAACGCGGATGCCAGGGGCTTGCTGAGAAAAGCGGCGCAACGGCAATAACCGCCACAATGCCGCAAAAGGCCTTTTCGCTACGCTAAGTAGGCTAAGCTTCCTGATGGAGCCACTCTTTCTTGGCAATCAGTTTCTCCTGCGATTCGCGGTAATCGGGGTCATCTACGCAGCAATCCACGGGGCAAACTGCGGCGCACTGGGGCTCTTCGTGGAAGCCCACGCACTCGGTGCATTTATCCGATACGATGTAGTAGTACTCGTCGGAAACCGGCGTCTGGGGCGCTACGCCCGACACGGTTTGGCCGCCGTCGAGCTGCACGTCTTTCAGGCTGGTGCCGTCGGCCCAGCGCCAGGCGGCGCCGCCCTCGTAAATAGCGGTGTTGGGGCATTCCGGTTCGCAGGCACCACAGTTGATGCACTCGTCGGTTATCATGATGGCCATAGCCTCGGGAGTCTTGAAGGGAAAGTAAATCGGGTACGTAGGGTACGTAAGCGGCCGCAGGCAGGATACGAAAAGGCAAAAGTAGGCATTCGCCGCACACCCCTACGTATATGCTATGTAATTTCGGGCCACCGATATTGTTTTCATCCGGCGGCGGCTCCGGCTGCCCCTCTCCTTCGCCTTTTCAGCTTGCTATATATGATGCACGCCGACCGCCTGGCCGCTTTTGTGGCCCTGGGCCAGCGCCTCACCGCTTTGCTTTCCCCGGCTCAGGCCGACGAACTGGCCGACCTTTGTGCCCGCGCCCGCAACAACAATCCCTGGTTTGATGCGCCCAATGTGCGGGCTGCAATTGAAGGCATTGCCCAGATGCTGCAGCAGGAGCCCCTGCGCCTTTGGGCTGGCCGCTACCGCCCCGAGCCCGACCCAACCCCGCGGCTGGTAGGCGTGGTGATGGCCGGCAATATCCCGCTGGTCGGCTTTCACGATGCGCTGTGCGTGCTGCTTAGCGGCCACCAGCTGCTGGCCAAGCTCAGCTCCGACGATACCGTGCTCATGCGCTGGATTCTGAATGAGCTGACCACCCTGGAGCCCCGCTTCGCGGAAGCCGTGCAGCTGGTGGAGCGCCTGAACGCCGCCGACGCTTTCATTGCCACCGGCTCCGACAACACGGCCCGCTATTTCGAGTATTATTTCAGCAAGAAGCCCCACATCATCCGGCGCAACCGCACCAGCTTGGCCGTGCTCACGGGCCGCGAAACGCCGCATGAGCTGGGCTTGCTGGGCGAGGATATTTTCCGCTATTACGGCCTGGGCTGCCGCAACGTAAGCAAAGTGTACGCGCCCGTCGGCTACGATTTTCCGCTGCTGCTCGATGCCCTGCAGCCCTGGCAGCACGTGCTGCAGCACAACCGCTATCAGAACAACTACGACTACAACAAGAGCATTCTGCTGGTAAACGCGGCGCCCCACCTCGATTCGGGCTTTCTGCTGCTCACTGAAAGCGCCCGGCTCGTGTCGCCCATCTCGGTGCTGCACTTCGGCACCTACGCCACCGAAGTCGACCTCGTCGACCAGCTCACCGACGTGGCGGCCCAGACCCAGTGCATCGTCTCGGGCGGCGGGCAGTACGCGGGCTCCTTCGCCTTCGGGCAGGCCCAGCACCCCGGCCTCGCCGACTACGCCGACGGCATCGACACCATGGCCTTCCTGGCCGATTTAGGCTGATTCAACCCTAATAGAGCTAAAGCAGACTCACCGAAAAGGCCAGTAGGGCGAAGCAGCTGCTTCGCCCTACTGGCTTTAAAAGAAATCAGCGAAATCACCGTTAATCAGCGAGAATCAGTGATTTAGAGGCGGTCGAGGGTTTTGGCAATCAAGTCGCCCACAATCTGGTCGGAGTTGGTGGCAAACTCGCCGGTAGCGCGATTGGCCACGATGGCGTTGAGCGAGAGCACCTCGTGGCCCAGCATGCGGCCCAGCGAGTAGTAGCCGGCCGTTTCCATCTCGAAGTTGGTAAGCCGGAACTCGCCCTCGGCGCTCTGGTAGCGGTAGTTCTGGTAAGCCTCAATCAGGTTGGGCAGGCGCAGATCGAGGCGCAGCACCCGGCCCTGGGGGCCGTAGAAACCGGGGCAGGTGAGCGTGTTGCCCATCACCATATCGTGGCCGATCTGCTCGCGCAGCAGGTCGGAGCCGCGCACGCAGTACGGGCGGTAGGGCAGTTGCAGGGCCTGCTGAATGCCCTGGGCCACCTCCACTTCGAGGCCGGTTTCAACCAGCGGGTAGAATTGCATGAGCGAATCGAGGCCCACGGCGTGCTCGGAGGCCAGCAACGAGCCCACCGGAATATCGGCCTGCAGCGAGCCGCTGGTGCCCACCCGCACAATGCGCAGGCTGATGTGCTCGGCCTGGGGCCGCACCTCGCGGGTCATGAAGTCGATGTTAACCAGCGCATCGAGTTCATTCATCAGAATGTCAATGTTGTCGGTGCCCATGCCGGTGCTGATAACGGCGATGCGCTTGCCTTTGTAGTAGCCCACGTGGGTCACGAATTCGCGCTTGTGAATCTTGGTTTCGATGGAATCGAAATGTTCACTCACGCTGGGCACCCGCTCGGGGTCGCCGACGGTAATAATGGTGTCGGAAATATGGTCGGGCAGCAGGTTGAGGTGGTAAACGCTACCGTCTTTGTTGAGAATGAATTCTGAATCAGCGATGGGCATAATTTAGGGTCAAGGAGAAAAAGTCAGAAGGAAATTTGAACCGAAAAAACAGAGAATCCGAAAATTAAAACCAGCAAAAAGTAAGCGCCTTTTTCTGGTCGTTAATTCTTGACTTTCTCTTTTTGGCTTCCTGCATAGGAGACCAACCCTTGTTCGGGACTGTAGTGGTTGCTGAGCTTGGGGTAGGTGCCAGTGCCGTCGTAGGGGCGCTTGGCGGGGTGGGTTTGGCAGGCGGGCGAGCAGGCGCCGGCCAGCTGCCCGGCGCAGGTTTCGCAGAGCGGCACATGGGCGTTGCATTCGGGGTTGGCGCAGTTCACCATCCGGTCGGAGGGCGTGCGGCAGTGGTGGCACTGGCTGACGATGCTGGGGTTGACGGTGTTTACATCGACGGCCACGCGGCCATCGAACACGTAGCACTTGCCCTCAAAATCCTCACCCCCGGCCTCCAGACCATACTTGATGATGCCGCCGTGGAGCTGGTACACGTTGTCGAAACCCTGGTCGAGCAGAAAGGCGCTGGCCTTTTCGCACTTGATGCCGCCGGTGCAGTAGGTCAGGATTTTCTTGTCCTTGTACTGCGCCAGCTCGGCCACCTTCTCCGGAAACTCGCGGAAGTTCTCAATGTCGAGCGTCACGGCGTTCTTGAAGCGGCCGAGGCGGTGCTCGTAGTCGGAGCGCACGTCGAGCACCACCACGTCGGGCTGGTCTTTCAAGTCGCGGAACTGTTCGGGCGAGAGGTGAATGCCGGTGCGCTCATAGGGCCGGATGGCGGGCAGGCCCACGTGCACGATTTCGGGCTTCACGCGCACGTGCAGCTTGCGAAAGGTGTGCTCCGGCGACTCTTCCACCTTGAACTCCAGGGCCGCAAAGCGCGGATCGGCCTTCACCAGCCGCATGTACTCCGCACAATCGGCCCGACGGCCCGACACGGTGCCGTTGAGGCCCTCGGGGGCCACGATGATGCGGCCCAGCAGGTTCAGCTGCAGGCACAGGCGGTGGTGCTCGTCGCGAAATTGCTCGGGGTTTTCGAGCGGCGTGTAGCAGTAGTAAAGCAGAACGAGGTAATCCATTTCTTTAATTAATAATTAAAAATTAGTAATCAAGAATTAACAAACTTACCAGAACACCATGCTCAAGCTTACTAATTCTTAATTATTAATTACTAATTAATTTTAGCCGCCGGGTTGCCGAACACTGTCTGGCCCGCGGCCACATCGGCCACTACCACCGAGCCGGCCCCCACCCGGGCTTTGGCGCCTATTTTAACGCCCGCCACCACCACCGCGCCGGCCCCGATGAAAACCTGCTCGCCCACCGTAACGCCGGCGTTGAGAATGGCCCCGGCCCCCAGCTGGGCGTAGTCGCCCACTTCGGCCTTTACATCGACCACGGCGTTGGCGCCCAGAATGCAGCCGTCGCCGAGGCGGGCGGTGCTGGCTACCACAGCATTGGCCCCCACCAGGTTGCCGTGGCCCAGCCAGGCGTGGGCCGATACGCTGGCCCGCTCGTGAATGGCGTTGACGGGCGCCACGCTGTATTCTTCGCGCAGCATACTGGTGAGGCTGCGGCGGCTGGCCGCGTCCTCGGTGGCTACAAACACCTCGCACTTTTTACCCAGCAGCTTGAGCAGTTCCTTGTCGTCGGTGTTGCCCATTACGGGTACGTCGTTGAGCTCAGTTTCCTGCAGGGTCGCGTCGTCGTCGAGCAGGCAGTACACCACTACATCGTTGCTCTGGAAGGCATCGAGGGCGGCGGTGCCCACGGCCTGGGCGCCCAGAATGATTACCGGATTTTCCATACTATTAAAAAACGGCCGCGGGGCGGCCGGTAAAGGTTCAGGGAAGAAAGAGCAAAGATACGGGATGAGTTGTCAGTCGCCAGCTGGCAACTCACTTCAGCCAGCGGCGCACGTAATCGTTTTGCAGCAATAGCAGCAGTAGGAACGGCAGGAACGTGATGCGGTAGCGGCTGAGCGTGCCCAGGTTGGGCGTGGTGAGGCCCAGCAGCGCGGCCAGCAGCAGGCAATAGAGCAGCAGCGCCGCGACCAGCGCAAAGGGCAGCCGGCCGGCGCGGCCCCGCACGATGGCCAGCAACGCCACACCCAGCAGCGCCAGAAGCAGCAGGTTTTCGAGGCCGGCGGCCACGTAGCGCACCGAGTCGCCCTCCCAGGGCCAGGGCCGCGCCAGTGAGTTGAAAGCGGCCAGCGGCGCGTGGCGTACCACACTGGCGGTGGTGGGCTGCAGGTTGGGGTAGCGCAGGTGGGGCCGGTCGGCAGAGGCGCGGAGCAGAACGGTGTAGTTGCGTTGAAGCTGGGAGGTGAACTTGTTGGGCCGGAAAAGCGTGCTCATCTCCCCCGCCGCCCAGCCCGCGCCCAGCAGAAGCCCCAGCAGCAGCAGCGTCTGCACCAGCCGGCGGCGGGCCATCCCCAGCGCCTGAAAAACCCGAATCAGCCCCAGCCCGGCCAGCACCCCAAACAGCACCACGGCAAAGAAGTAGCGCATCTTGAAGTGCAGCAGCGCCGCCGCCAGCAGCCCCGCCGCCACCCACCCCCGGCCGGCCGGCGGCCCGTAGGCCAGCCGCAGCACGGCGGCCAGCACCAGCGCCCCGCTGCCCACCAGCAGGCTTTCCTTGGTCAGGCCCGAACTCCAGTATACCACTGTGGGCCAGAGCAGGAAAGCGCCCATACCCGCCAGCGGCACTGCCTCAGGCCACAGCCGCCGCAGCTGCCGCACCAGCTCCCAGCTGCCTACAAAGCTGAACACCGACAGGTACAGCGCATTCAGCCCGGCACTGCCCAGGCTGGCAAGGTTCAGCACCGACAGCAGCTTGACCAGAAACAACGTGTTGGAAAACCCGTGGAATACCAGACTAGCGCCCTGCCAGTGGAACTCATCGGTCGGCAGCATCTGCAGCCATTGGCCGGGCGCCTGCCACAGCTGCTCGCTCATGCGGCGGCTCCAAACCAGAAAATAGGTAGCGTCCTCCGTTAGGGACAGCACGGTGAAGGCCGTGGCCAGCAGCTTCAGCCCCAGCGTGGGCAGCACCCAGCGGCCCACCTGCGGCAGCTGCCGCACCCGGGGCAGCCACCGCCACAGCAGCCACAGCAGGCCGGTATTGAGCAGCAAGGCGAGGAGAATCTGCATTTGGGCTGCAAGCTACGTGCTATCTGAGCTACAAGCCGCAAGCTACAAGCCACAAGCTTCCCGAACTGGCTTGCAGCTTGTGGCTTGTGGCTTGCCGCTCATTTGCGAAGCAGACTGGCCCCGATGCCGCAGTGCACGCAGCGGCGGGGGGCGCAGTAGCCGCGCTGCAGGGCCAGCAGCGCCTGCGAGTCGGCGGCGCAGGTATGGCGGAAACCGGCGGCTTCGTAGGCGTCGGTGAGGTGGTTGCGTTCGGGCGGGAGTTGGTCGAGCAAGCTCAGAGCGGCTTCTACCTGGTCGGGGTTGCCGATGGAGCGGGCGTAGGCTACGCGCAGCGGCACGACGGTGTTGGTTATCAGTAGGTGCACGCTGCCGCGGCCCAGCTCGGCCACTTTGCCGGGGCGGCCGGGGCGCGTGTGGGTTTGCCAGTACGCGGGCAGCGGGGCGCGGAAGAACTGCTCCAGCGCCCGGCCGTCGCGAGCCGTTAGCAGGGCGTCGAAGAGTGTAGGGCGGGCGTGCAGCAGGGCCACCAGTTGGGCCAGCCGCACCGTGGGGAAGTTGGCAGGCCGCAGGCGCAGGAAATTCCACTCGTGGGCCGCCAGCGCCGTGCCGTGCAGGTTGTGCTTGTGGCGCAGAAATTGGAATTCAGCCTGCAAGTCGCGGCTAAAATCGTCCAGTGGCTCCTCTTCCAAAAACCCGGCCTGCCCGAATACCAGCGCGGCCAGCTGGCGGGCATCGGCGCGGTAGCGGCGCAGCAGCGCCAGCGGCAGGGCTTTGGCGAGGCGGGCCAGCGGCTCGCTGTTTTTCTGGAAGCCGAACGCCGCCGCCAGCGCGTGCCAGGTGGTGGCTTCCCAGTCCTGGCCCAACTGTTCGTGCAGCTCGGCTACGCGGTCGGCCTTCTGCTCCATGCGCTCCAAAAGGGTGCGGCCCAGCATCATGGTGCGCGTCAGCTCCGCTACCCGGGGCAGCAGCGGGGCGCAGGGCAGCAGGGTTTCGGGCGGCTGGCCGCGCAACTGCTCGTAGGCCACCAGGGCCTCGGCCGGCAACCGGGCGGCCATGGCCAGCACCGGAATTTCGGAGCCGTTGGTACGCTGAACCGGCACGTCGGCCACGTTCACTACGTGTAGTACCACCTGGTCGTATTTGGGGTCGGACTGGTGCTGGTGGCGGTGCCAGTCGGAGGCGCGCAGATGGATTTCCACGGCTCCGCTCCACTCCACTTCTCCCAACTGCAGGCGGGCCTGCAGGAAATCGGGGCCGGCGTCGGGGTTGCGGTGGCCGGGGCGCAGCAC
Organism: Hymenobacter aerophilus DSM 13606; assembly: GCF_000382225.1. Taxonomy (GTDB): domain Bacteria; phylum Bacteroidota; class Bacteroidia; order Cytophagales; family Hymenobacteraceae; genus Hymenobacter; species Hymenobacter aerophilus. Next base: position 39,166 of record NZ_KB907820.1, on the reverse strand, counting down.
GGTTATCGGCTGGCCGTCGTCGGTGCGCAGGTCGGTTTTATCGAAGTACTGGTGCTGCCAGACGTAGTGGAGAAAGTCTTCCTGCATAATGGGCTTTCCTAACTTAGTAGCTCTCAGACCTGAAAGAGAACTGAAAGTAGGAAAAAGCCACCCAACAAAAAACCGACCCGCCCCTGCTGATGCAGAAGCGGGCCGGCTAGGATTTCAGGCGAAACGACTAGCGCAGATCAATCACCTTCACGCCTTTGTACTTGGTCTTGTCGAAGTTGAAGGTGGTAGCATCCACCGGCGCGTTGGGCACGAACTTGCTGATGCGGTAGGTGTAGCGGTTGCCGTTTTTCTTGTACATCTGCCAGCTTTTCACGGCCTTGTCGTTACGGCCGATTTTCAGGCGCACTTTGTACATGGGGTTGCTACGGTCTTCGGGCGAAAGCTCGATAACGTCGACCACTTCGCCGCCTTCCTTGGCCTCACCAGCGTAGCTGTACTTATAGCCTTTCTTGTAGAGCGTGTAAATCTGCGAGGGCAATACTTCCTGCTCGTCGGGCTCATAGTCGGACACGTTCACCTCGTTTTCCGACTTCATGTAGGTCCACATGGTCTGGCCGTTGTTGATGACCTCCTGGCCGCTCATCTTCAGCCGGAACTTCGGGCCGCTCACCGTAATGTCGCCGCTCAGGTTCTCTTTTACCTTGGCCGCGTCGTTTTCGAGGGTCTGGGTGAAGGTGGCTTTAAAGGCCTTCATGGCCTTGTATTTCGCGCTCATCTGGTCCAGAATCTTCCCCGCTTTGGGGTCCTGCTGGGCCGAGGCTACCGAGGAAAACGAAACGGATAAGGCGAGTAGGGCAAGGTACTTTTTCATTGCAGATTTTTAGTATTGAGTACAAAGACGTGCGTATCGAGACTTTGTTCGATATAAAGCAGAGAAGTAGTGTCAATTCGACCACTATTGTTTCACTGCTCAATACCGACTACTCCATACTACGTGCTATTTAGGCAGCGTATTCAACAACTGTTCCAAACTGTACTCATCCGGAATTAATACCTCCCGGGCCTTGCTGCCCTCAAACGGCCCCACAATGCCGGCGTGCTCCAGCTGGTCAATCAGGCGGCCGGCGCGGTTGTAGCCCAGCTTGAGGCGGCGCTGAATAAGCGAGGTGCTGCCCTGCTGGTGCGTGACGATGACGCGGGCTGCTTCCTCGAACATGGAGTCGCGGTCGGCGGGGTTGAAATCGTCGCTGTCGCCGTTGCCGCCGCCGCTTTCGCCCACCACTTCGGGCAGGTGGTAGGCGTCGGGGTAGCCCTGCTGCTCGCCCACGAAGTCGCAAAGCCGGTCCACTTCGGGGGTATCGATGAACGCGCACTGCACCCGGATAATATCAGAGCCCTGCGAAATGAGCATGTCGCCCTGGCCGATAAGCTGGTCGGCGCCGCCGGCATCGAGGATGGTGCGCGAGTCGATTTTGCTGGTCACCTTGAAGGAAATCCGGCAGGGGAAGTTGGCCTTGATGATACCGGTAATCACGTTCACGGAGGGGCGCTGCGTGGCCACAATCAGGTGGATACCGATGGCGCGGGCCAGCTGGGCGAGGCGGGCAATGGGCGTTTCGACCTCCTTGCCGGCCGTCATCATCAGGTCGGCCAGCTCGTCAATCACCAGCACAATGAAGGGCATGTAGCGGTGGCCCTTCTTGGGGTTGAGGCGGCGCTCCACAAACTTGCGGTTGTACTCCTTGAGGTTGCGGCAGCCGGCATCCTTGAGCAAATCGTAGCGCTTGTCCATCTCCATGCACAGCGAGTTGAGCGTATTCACCACCTTTTTGGTGTCAGTGATGATGGGCTCTTCGGTGTCGGGCAGCTTGGCTAGGAAGTGGCGCTCAATCTTGTTGAAGATACTCAGTTCCACCTTTTTGGGGTCGACGAGCACGAACTTGAGCTGACTGGGGTGACGCTTGTAAATCAGCGAGGCCAGAATCACGTTCAGGCCCACCGACTTACCCTGGCCGGTGGCGCCGGCCATCAGCAGGTGGGGCATCTTGGCCAAATCGACCACGAATACCTCGTTGGTAATTGTGCGGCCGAAAGCAATGGGCAGGTCCATTTCCGTGGAAATGAACTTGTCGGTGTTGAACACCGAGCGGATGCTCACCATCTCCTTTTTGGCGTTCGGCACCTCGATGCCGATGGTGCCCTTGCCCGGAATGGGCGCAATAATACGGATACCCAACGCGGCCAGACTCAGCGCAATATCGTCTTCCAGACTCTTGATTTTGCTGATACGCACCCCGGCGTCGGGCACGATTTCGTAGAGCGTGACGGTGGGGCCGATGGTGGCCTTGATGCTGGCGATATTGATGCCGTAGTGGCCCAGCGTCTCCACGATGCGGTCCTTGTTGGCTTCCAGTTCCTCCTTGGTTACCTGGGCTTTGGCCTGACCGTAGTCGTTGAGCAGTTCCAGCGTGGGGTACTGGTAGCGGGGCAGGTCGAGGGTGGGGTCATACTCGCCGCTGGGCATCACCTGGGCTTCCTCATCCTCCTCGGCAATTACGGCCATATCGGGGCCGGCCGAGGGGTCGAGCTCGGGCTTGCCGGTGGCGTCTTCCACCTCGAACGAGAGGCCGGCCGGACTGGCCGGGGCCACAACTGGCAGCGGCAGCGTGGCCGGCAGCGGGGCATCGTCATCGGCCAGATCAGCCATGGAAAGCGGGGTGGGTACGCTGGCGGCCAAGGGCGCGGTCGGAGCAGCCGGGGCGCGGGCAGGCTCGGGGTCGGCTACTTCAATCGAGAAGCTGGGGCCGCTGGATTTGGTGGTTGCTGCCGCGGCGGCGGCTACCGGCGCCACGCTCAGGGGCAGTGCCGCCGCGCCGGCGGCCAGCCCCCCTCCTGCTGCCGTGGCGGCGGCCAGCGCCGGCGACGCAATGGCTCCGGTGCGCAATGGGGCAGCAGCCGACTCGGTTTCGGTGGGCTCCTCGTCAGCCGCGGCGGCGGCGGTGGGGCGCGGGTTGCGGGTGTCGCGCAACGTCAGGCCCAGCGGGTTGTCGTCGGCGTCCAGGGCCGACGGGGCGTCCACGGCCCAGGGGGCGGGCTCGTTGGCAGCGGGGCGGCGGCCGGAAGTCGGCTCAGAATCTTCGGCCAGTTCGTCGGCGCCGGTGCTCAGGTTGAGGCTGGTGATGTTGAAGAAGAACACCACGAACGAAATCAGCAGAAAGGCCAGCAGCAGCACCGTGCCCCAGCCGATGAGGCTATCGAGCCAGAAGGCCGTTTCGTAGCCCACGCCGCCGCACAAAAAGTCGAGGCTATGGGCCAGCGTGGGGTCGATGCCGGGGGTTTGCAGCGAGAGCACTACGTAGCCCAGCAGCACACTCAGCCAGAGCGTGGTGAACAGACACAGCGCCAGCACATAGCTGAACGACACGGCCCCGCGCCGAAACACGATTTTGTACCCCAGAAAGAACACAATCGGAATCAGGGCAAACGCCGCCACCCCGAATCCGGCCTGAATCAGCCACTCGGCCAGCAGCGCGCCCACCACGCCCAGCCAGTTGCCGGTTTCCTGGCCGGCGTCGCGCAACGTGGTGCGGCCCACGCTTTCGGTTACGCTCTGGTCGGCGTGGCCGGTGAACAGGAACGAGACGAAGGCAATGGTGAGGTAGATGGAGCTGAAGAGCAGAAAGAAGCCCAGAAACAGCTGAAAACGCCGGTCGCGCAGAAAGCTGAACAGGCCGCCCAGCTGAAACGTGGGCAGCTTGAGGGGTTTGCGCTCCTTCCGGGGCCGGGCCGCCGCGGCCGACTTCGGCTCGTTGCGCCGGTTTTCGCGCGGGGCCGCCTCGGCGGCGGGGGCCGCGGGCCGGGGTTGGTTGCGGGCCGGCCGCGGTTCTGCCGGCCGGGGCTCGTTGCCACGACGGGTAGGGGTTTCAGCCGGTTGCTTGTAGGTATTTTTAGCCATTGGAAAGTACGCCAGAAACCAAATCTAGGCATAAATGAGGTGAAATAAGGAGGCAGCCGGATGGCGGGGCGGCGTTTAGGAAACCCGATGCCGAGGCCGGCGCAGCTTAGCCCCCTGAGCGCGAACAGTTCCACCACGCCGCCACTTCGCCCGAGCCCCGCGTCCCCTACGCCAAGCCGACTCCAGCCAGGGCCGGCCAATTACCCTAAAGCCGGCGGCAGACAGAACAGCAGGCGGCTACCGGCCAAACCCGCAGCCACCCGTGCCAAGGCATTTTTGCGCGCGAAAAGCATCCGGACCGGCTAACGCTGCGTTAACACTATATCCGCATTAATTTGCCTTATTTTATGATAGAGCGCTTACTGACAACCCCCGAAAGTCCGCACTATTGCCGGTTGCGCTATCTGATAAAGCCCCGGCAACTGACCGTCACCTGGCAGGGACACGTTACGGCCCCGCTGGCCTACGAAGGCGCCCAGGCGGCGCTCGATATCCTGCGCCAGCACCCATGCTGCTGCCTGCTCAACGACAACACCGCCCTGGAAGGCCCCTGGTTTGATTCGCTGCTGTGGCTGGCGCAGCGTTGGGCGCCGGCCGCCGCGCAGGCTGGCGTCCGCTTCGTGGCGCACGTGGTTCGGGCGGGCACGCTGGCTACTACCTTCGTTGCCAGCCCAACTCACCTGCTGTTCACCGAGTTTGAAATCCAGATTTTCGATTCGCTGGCCGAGGCCGAGGACTGGCTGGCCAGCTGCCGCGGCTGATCCGTTGAGCTGCCAGCCACAAGCCGCCCGTCATTCAGAGCGCAGCGAAGAATCTCGCGTGCTACCGTTGAACAATGACCATTCAGCGTGTTCAAGCGAGATTCTTCGCTGCGCTCTGAATGACGGGCGGCTTGTAGCTTGTAGCTCAACGACTCAGCTGCGCGGATGAAACTGGGTGATTACCTGGCGCAGGTAGTCGCGGTCGAGGTGGGTGTAGATTTCGGTGGTCGTGATGCTTTCGTGGCCCAGCATTTCCTGCACGGCCCGCAGGTCGGCGCCACCCTCGATTAAATGGGTGGCGAAGCTGTGGCGAAACGTGTGCGGGCTGATGCTTTTACTGATTCCGGCTTTCTCGGCGGCGGCCTTGATGATGTGGAAAATCATCACCCGCGAGAGGCCCGCCCCGCGCTTGTTGAGGAACACCGTGTCTTCGTGGCCGGGCTTGATGTCGAGGTGGGCGCGGATGCCCTGCAGGTAGAAGCCCAGGTGCTTAAGCGCGTCGCGGCCGATGGGCACCAGTCGCTCCTTGTTGCCTTTGCCCGTCACGCGCACAAAACCCTGGTCGGCGTAGAGGTTCGACAGGCGCAGGCCGGTCAGCTCGCTCACGCGCAGGCCCGAGCTGTAGAGCACCTCCAGCATGGCGCGGTTGCGGGTGCCCTCGGGCGTGCTCAAATCGATGGCGGCCAGCAGCTGCTCGACTTCGGGGTAGCTGAGCGTGTCGGGCAGCTTGCGGCCGGTTTTGGGCGCTTCCAGCGTGTCGGTGGGGTCGATGGAGAGCATGTCTTCCATGATCAGGAAGCGGTAGAAGGCCTTGATGCCCGAGAGCGTGCGGGCCTGCGAGGTAGCCTCCAGACCCAGGCCGCCCAGCCAGGTCAGAAAGTCGCGCAGCAGCCGGGTGGTTACCTGCTGGGGCGAGGCCTTCAGCCCTTCCAGCTCCAGGTACTGGCGCAGCTTGTGCACGTCGCGCGCATACGCCTCCACCGAGTTGGCCGACAACGACTTCTCCAGCTGCAGGTAGCCCTCGAACTGTTTGATAGCAAGATTCCAGGGCGACATGGGCGGTGAGGGGCTGGTAACTGAGGCACAAAAGAACGTCATTCTGAGCGGAGCGAAGAATCTCGCGTGTAGTGGTAACTCCAAACAGTAGAAATTACTTCGGCACGCGAGATTCTTCGCTCCGCTCAGAATGACGTTCTTTTGTGCCTTAAAACATAAAATACCTCAGTCTCTCCAAGAGCCCCTACTTCCCATGCAAATCCTGCTGCTCAACGGCCCCAACCTCAACCTGCTGGGCCGGCGCGAACCCGGCATCTACGGCACCCGTTCGTTCGAAGACTACCTGCCCGAGCTGGTGGAGGCCTTTCCGCAGTTCGAGCTGGAATATGCGCAGAGCAACCACGAGGGCGGCCTCATCGACAAGCTGCACGAAGTCGGTTTCAGCTACCACGGCATCGTGCTGAACGCCGGCGGCTTCACCCACACCAGCGTGGCGCTGGCCGACGCGGTGGCCGCCATCGGCGCGCCGGTTATCGAGGTGCACCTGAGCAACCTGCACGCCCGCGAGGAGTTCCGGCAGCGCAGCCTGCTGGGCCGCCACTGCGCCGGCAGCATCAGCGGCTTCGGGCTGGAAAGCTACCGGCTGGCCCTGCATTACCTCGACAGCCAGCGCCCCAAGCGGGTCGGGTTTCGGGTGTAGCGGTGGGTTTGAGCGATGAGGTGAACCCGTCTGTCATCCTGAGCGGCGCGAAGGACCTATACAGAAGCTAACATCTGAGATTAGTATTGCTGTATAGGTCCTTCGCTCCGCTCAGGATGACAGACAGGTTCACGCTTTCGCCGAGTCACTCATTCCCTGTTTCCTACCTTTGCCGCCTACTTCCAATCGGCCTTCTCTTATGTATACGTTCAATCCCGGCCCCTCGCAGGTGTATCCGCAGGTGCGCCACTATCTACAGGATGCCTTCGATGAAGGCTGGCTTTCGGCGCCGCACCGGGGCGAGAAGTTCGTGCAGATGGTGCGCCAGACGGTGCAGGAACTCAAAGCCAAGCTCAACATCCCGCAGGACTACACCATCTTCTTCCTCAGCTCGGCCACCGAGTGCTGGGAGGTGCTGGCCCAGAGCCTGACGCCCACCAAAAGCTTCCATCTCTACAACGGCGCCTTCGGCCAGAAATGGTTTGAAACCGCCAAAGCCCTGCGCCCGGCCTCGGTGGGCCAGAAATTCGGGCTTGATGAGGTGCCCGACACCGACAAGCTGCCCGGCCTTGACGAGCAGACCGACCTGGTGTGCATCACCCAGAACGAAACCAGCACCACCACCCAGCTGCGCGACGGCGTGGTGCTCAACCTCTTCAACCGCCTGCCTTCCAAGGCCTTGCTGGCTGTCGATGCCACCTCGTCAATGGCCGGCGTGCAGCTCAAGTTCATCAAGGGCGACATCTGGTACGCGTCGGTGCAGAAGTGCTTCGGGCTGCCGGCGGGCCTGGCCGTGATGGTACTGTCGCCGCGGGCCATCGAGCGGATGCGCCAGCTCAATGAGCGCGCCCACTACAACTCGCTGGTGCACCAGTACGACAAGATGCTCAACTTCCAGACCACCCACACGCCCAACGTGCTGGGAATCTACCTGCTGAGCCGCGCCATCCACGACAACCCGCCCATCAAAACCATCCACCAGCACGTGGTCGGGCGGGCCACCAAGCTCTACGATTACTTCGACCAGGCCACCCAGCTGCGGCCGCTGGTTTCCAACCCCGAAACCCGCTCCTCCACCGTAGTCGGCCTGCAGGCCGCGCCGGCGCTCATCGAGGAAGTAAGGCGCCGCGCCCTGGACCAGGGCCTGTTCATCGGCAGCGGCTACGGCGACCTGAAGGCCACCAGCCTGCGCATCGCCAACTTCCCGGCCATCCCCGACGCCGCCTTCGAGCAGCTCGTGCAGTTCTTCGCCAAGGAATTCGCCTAAATCAATCACTGATTTTCGCTGATTAGTCGTGATTACACTGATTTTTAAGTGAAGTCACGGCTAACCAGCGAGGGCTAATGCAAACGAGCGTAATCAAAGAACATAAAAATCAGCGAAATCACGACTAATCAGCGAAAATCAGCGATTCATGTTTAGCCTCAAAGAAATAGCCTCCGTCACGCTCACGCTGTTTGCCATCATCGATATTCTGGGCTCGGTGCCCATTATCATCCAGATTCGGCAGCGCGAGGGCAGCGTAAACGCCGAGAAGGCCACCTTCGTGGCGGGTGTGCTCATGGTGAGCTTTCTGTTTGTGGGCCAGAGTATTCTGTCGCTTTTCGGCGTTGATTTCCAGTCGTTTGCCCTGGCCGGCGCCATCATCATTTTCCTCATCGGCATGGAGATGATTCTGGGCATCGAGCTGTTCCGGCACGACCCGGCGGCGGGCACGGGTTCCATCGTGCCGCTGGCCTTCCCGCTCATCGTGGGCGCCGGCACCATGACCACGCTGCTCTCGTTGCGAGCCGCTTACGAGCTGCCCAACGTGCTGGCCGGCGTGCTGGTAAATCTGGTGTTCGTGTATCTGGTCATCAAAAGCTCGGCCTGGATTGAGCGCAAGCTCGGCAAGGCCGGCGAGGATATTCTGCGCCGCGTGTTTGGCGTCATCCTGCTGGCCATTGCCATCAAGCTCTTCAAAACGAACTTTTAAGGAGCTGGTAGTCAGAGGTTAGAAGCTAGCCTCACACCTGTCATCCTGAGCATGTTGCGCTTGGAGCAAGGACGAAGGACCTATACAGAAGCTAACATCTGAGTTTAGCATTGCTGTATAGGTCCTTCGTCCTTGCTCCAAGCGCAACATGCTCAGGATGACAGGTTTTCTGCCAGTTACTGGCTTCTCAAAAAACTCAGTACTCCCCGATAGCCGGTTCCTCGCGGCTCATGAGCAGGCCCACCATCATCAGGATGCCGGTGAGCAGGATAACGATGAAGAGGATGTTTTCGGAGACTTCGCCAATGAGGTGCTGCTGCGGAATGCTGTAGAACAGGAGCACCGTAATCAGGCCTTTCGGGGCAATGAACAGCTCCGGAATCAGGTCGGTTTTGGCAATAAAGCGTAGGTACAGGTAGCGGATAACTGTGAGGGCCACCACGATGATAAAGCCCTGAATCAGCAGCTGGGGACTGACGAGCTTGCTGACGGTGATGCTGTAGCCGAAGAGCAGAAAGAAGAACGTACGGATCAGGAAGGCCGATTCGGCCGTGATGCTGCGCAGCTGGTGCAGCTCTTCGGTGAGGCGCGCGGCGTTGAACCACCGCTGCATCGGGCCCACCATAAACTGCTCGGCGTTGTTGACGGCCAGCCCGAACACGAGCACCAGCACCAGCGACGAAAGGTGCAGCTGCTTGGCCACGCTGTAGAGCAGAATCAGGAAGGCCAGCACCAGAAAGAACTTGACGTGCAGCCGGATGCGGTCGAGCAGGAAGATAAGCGCGGCGGTACTCACCACGGCCACCACCATCACGGCCACCACGTCGCGCCCAAACGTGACGACCGACATGCCCTGGGCAAAGTTTTCCTGCAGGGCAAAGTTGAAGAGCATGATGCCCAGAATATCGGAAAACGTGCTTTCGTAGATGATGAACTCCTGCTTTTCGCCCGTCAGGCCGGCCACGCTCGGGATGGCAATGGCCGAGCTGATAACGGCCAGCGGAATGGCATTGACGAGGCAGCTCTGGAAATTCACCCCCAGCCAGTAGTGCAGAATCAGGGCAATTACCACCGACTGCACTACCAGCATGAGCACCGCCGCGAAGAAGGAGCGCCGAATAAGCGGGGCCTTTTCGCGGGTTATCTTCAGATCCAGCGCGCCCTCCAACACAATCATAATCAAGCCAATAATTCCGAATATCTCCAGAATTACTTTGGGCGTGGCGAAGTTGAAATCGAAGTAGTCGGCGGCCTGGCGCAGGGCAATACCCGAGAGCAGCAACATGAGCACCGACGGCACTTTGGTGGCCCGCGCAATCAGGTCGAACAGGTAGGACAGGATGACGGCCAAGCTCAGGCCGATAAGAATGGTATAAGAACCCATAGAGTGCAGTTAGGCCGAACGTAATTCCGGCTATACGAGCCGAAATGGGGGCGGTTGGCCGAAGTTTCGGCAAAGCGGAACGGCGAAGATACGGTTTCGGCGGCAGCGGCGGCGGCCGGGCAGTGAGCCGGCGGGGCCCGCCACCGCTCGGGGGCGCGGCGTACCTTTGCGCCATGCAACAGCTTTTGGGCAACGATGTGGCCGTGGTGGGCGGCGGCCCGGCGGGCCTGCTGGCCGCCCAGCGCCTGGCCGAAGCGGGCTGCCGGGTGCACCTCTACGAGGCCCAGGCCACGGTGGGCCGCAAGTTTCTGGTGGCCGGCCACGGCGGCTTCAACCTGAGCAACGCCGAAGACGCCACTGCCTTTAGTGCCCGCTACGCCGCCCGCCGCGCCGACTTCACGGGTTTTCTGAGTCACTTCTCCCCCACCGACCTGCGCGCCTGGGCCGCCGACCTGGGCATTGCCACCTTCGTGGGCACCAGCGGCCGCGTGTTTCCGGAGGCCCGGCACAAGCCCGCCGATTTGCTGCGGGCCTGGGTGGCGCGGCTGCAGAGGCTGGGCGTGCAGCTGCACGTGCGCCACCGCTGGCTGGGCTTCGGCCCAGGCGGCGCCCTGCACCTGCGCAACGAGGCCACCGGCGAGCAAACTACCGTGCGGCCCGCCGCCGCGCTGCTGGCCCTGGGCGGCGCCAGCTGGGCCAAAACCGGCTCCGATGGCGCCTGGCGGCCCGAGCTGGAGCGCATTGGCGTGCCGGTGGTGCCCTTTGCGGCCAGCAACTGCGGGGCCGAGGTAGCGTGGTCGGAGTTTTTTCGGGCGAAAGTGGGCCGGCAGCCGCTCAAGAACGTGGCCTTCAGCTGCGGCCCGGCCACGGTGCGCGGCGAAATCATGCTCACCGACTACGGCCTCGAAGGCACGCCCGTGTACGCCCTCACGCCCCAGCTGCGGGCCCGGCTGGCGGCCGGCGGCCCGGCCACGCTGCACCTGCACCTCAAGCCCGACCTGAGCCCGGCGCAACTGCTGGAGAAGCTGGCGCGGCGCAAAACTGGCAAGTCGGTGGCGTCGTTTTTACAGGAAGCGTTGCGCCTGGGGCCGCCGGTGCCCACGCTGTTGCGCGAGCTGGGCCCCGCCACGTTTCCGGCCACGGCGGCCGAAGCAGCGGCGCTGCTGTCGGCCCTGCCCATACCCGTAACCAGTTTGCGCCCGCTCGATGAGGCCATCAGTACGGCCGGCGGCGTGGCCTGGGAGGCGCTGGATGAGCACCTGATGCTACGGGCGCGGCCCGGCACTTTCGTGGCGGGCGAAATGCTCGATTGGGAAGCGCCCACCGGCGGCTATCTGCTGCAGGGCTGCTTTAGTACCGGCGCCTGGGCCGCCCGCGGCCTGCTGCAATGGCTGGCGGCGAATGGGTGATTTGGTGGTTTGGTGAACCGTTTTGTCATCCTGAGCGCAGCGAAGGACCTATACAGAAGCTAACAACTGGGATTAGCATTTGCTGTATAGGTCCTTCGCTATGCTCAGGATGACAGGACTTCACCGACTCACCGCTCTACTCCTTTTTTGCGCGCTCGGCTCTTTCGGCTTCGGCCAGCACGGCTTTGGCGTCGTTGAGCAGGCGCTGGCCGTGGTCGAGCTGGTGGCGCAGGATGAGGGCGAAGAGCACGAAGTAAGACACGATGGGCAGCACCATCCCCAGCGCAAACCACAGCCAGAACGAGCGGCCGTAGCTGTAGGCGCAGTAGCCCGTGGTGAGCGGCACCAGCGACATGGCAAACACCGCGGCAACAACTAAATCGACGAACATGCGGTGGGGCCTGAGCGGTGGGTAGAAAATCTTTCCATGCGGAAGATACAGTTTTATTAGCGGGCGCACAAGGTCCGGCCGGCAGCCTGCAAACCGGCCCGGCGCCCGAAAGTTGCGGTCGGCCGGGCTGGTTTGCAGACTGCCGGCTGGCGGGCAAACTTATCTTTCGGGCCGCTTTTTGCGTACCTGCCCCTTTCTGCCCTTCCCATTCTGCCCGCTGCCCCTATGTGGGAAAACCAAAGCCTGTTTCGCGTATCCGCCCAGCTCTTTGCCGATGGCGTGTTCAACCTGCTCGATCGGGCGCTGAAACCGGAAGTTTTCCTGCTCGGCATTGCCTCGGCCCGCGAAACCGACGAGCCCCAGGCCGTGGTCATCGAGCCCGCCAGCCACCGCTACGCCCCGCCCGACTTTGCCTCCGTGAAGGCCCACGCCGTCGCCCTCGAACCCGACGGCCCCCGCGAAGTGGTGTACCACCTGCACCCGCTCGACCACGACCGCTACGAAAAGCAGCGCTGGTACGAGCTGCTGCGCCGCGCCACCGAGCACACCCTGCACGAGCTGGTGGCTCACAAGCAGGAAGACCGCATCAGCTTCTGCTCGCTGCCCGTGAGCACCGGCGGCTACCAGGTGCTGATTGTGCTGCAGCTCTCGGCCGAAGCCTACCACAGCTACTACGCCCTGCCCGGCCCGGCCGTGCCCAACCGGCCGGCCTCGCTGCTGGCCGCCACCGTCGAGGAGCTGCTGCTCGATGCCTCGCGGGCCCTGCGCGAGTCCGACCACGCCGACGACGACCGGCTGGTGCTCAACCGCGACTACAATGAGGTGCTGCGCGCCGCCGGCCGCCGGTTTATGCTGCGCGCCGCCGCCGGCAGCCACGGCCTCTACGACGCCTGCAACGGCGTGGCCGCCCTGCGCCACGAAGGCGACGAGGGCGTGGGTACCATGCTGGTTTCCAGGCGCAACCACCCGGCCGTGGTGCCCGTGCTGATGCTCGATTCGCCGGTGCCGCTGCGCGACTACCGCCGTATCCGCAAGCTGCTGGAGCTGAGCGAAGACCGCCACGCGCTCATCACCGATGCCACCGACGTGTTCGGGCTGGGCTACCTCGTCGAGCCCGACGACGCGCAGTATGAGCCGGTGTTCACGGTTCATTTCACCAAGCACTACAGCTGGGAGCTGAGCCACGACGGCCAGCGCATGATGAAAGTGGTGTCGAATACGCCGCGCCTGCCACAGGGTACCATCGATGAAAACAACTTCACCCGCGCCGTGCGCCGCATTTTTCCGGTGCTCGATGCCGCCGGCATTGCCTACCTCTGGGAGCTGACGCTGAGCGCCGCCAAGCAGGAGCACGGCACCATCCTGCTCATTTCGGATGGCGCAGCCCAGGAGGCCGTCCGACTTTCGCCCCAGTGCTTCCGCGTTACGCCGCGCCTGATGACGCCCTCGGTGCTGCGGCTGGTAACCAATATTGACGGGGCCGTGCTCATCGGGCCCGGCGGCGTCTGCCACGCCATCGGGGCCATTCTGGACGGGCTGGCCACCGAAAAGGGCGACTCCAGCCGCGGCTCGCGCTACAACTCGGTGCTGCGCTACGTAGAAAGCAGCCGCTACCCGGTGCTGGCCGTAGTGGTGAGCGAAGACGGCTGGATTGATCTGCTGCCCCCCGTTGCGCGCTAACGACCCACCGACGGCCAGCGCCCGCCTCCACAGCTCGGCCCACCTTTTCACCTCCTTTCTGAACCCGCCATGCCCGTACCTGCTTTCGAACAAGACGACCGCCTGCGGTGGGTAGAGCGCGTTTCGCGCCTGCTCGACAGCCAGTTCCGGGTGCCCGGCACCAACTGGCGCTTCGGCCTCGACCCGCTTATGGGCCTGCTGCCGGTGGTGGGCGGGCTGCCGTCGCTGGCCATTTCGGGTTTGCTGATTCTGACCATGATGCGCCACGGCGCCAGCGGCAACCTGGTGGTGCGCATGGTGTTCAACGTGGTGCTCGACACGCTCATCGGCGCCATTCCGATAGTGGGCAACATCTTCGACTTCGCCTATAAAGCCAACGACCGCAACGTGGCGCTGCTGCGGGCGCACTACGCCGAGGGCCGGTATCAGGGCTCGGGCAAGGGCCTGCTGCTGGTGCTACTCTTGGTGCTGCTGGCCGTGGGCGGCCTGTTCGTGTGGGCCGCCTGGATGCTGGGCGCCGCCCTGTGGCACTGGGGCGAGTCGGTGCAGTGGTGAGTTGCTGAAACGCCGCACTCATTCCCGCCTGCCTACCTTTGGGGCATGATAACCCTTCGTTTCGCTCCGTTGCTGCTGGTGCTGGCCGCCTGCCAGCCCTCCACTTCCCAACCCGAAACCGGCTCGCAGCTGGCCGCGGCCGAGCAGACCGTGCTGGCCCGCCACGACACGCTGATGGCCCAGATGGACCAGCTCTACGAGCTGCGCCAGCAGCTGGCCAAAGCGCCGCCCGCCGCCGACACCGTGGCCGTCGGGCAGGCCCGCCGCGCGCTGGTGGGCGCCGAAAACGGCATGATGGACTGGATGCACCGTTACCGCCGCCCGGCCGACACCGTGGCCGACGCCCGCCGGCTGGCCTATTATGCCCGCCAGCAGGAACGCATCGATTCGGTGGGTCGTTTGTTTGAAAGCAGTCAGGCCGCCGCCCGCCAGCTGCTGGGCACTGCCCCGGCGGCCGCCGCGCCTTCGTCTTCTGTTATCCAATAAGCTGTTTTGTCATGACTACTTCGCTTCGCCGCGCCGGCCTGCTGCTGGCCGCTGCCGGGGCTGCCCTGAGCTTCTCGCTCGGCAGCTGCTCCGCTCCCGCCGATAAGCCGGCTGAACGCCTGTCAATCTACGGCATCAAGCACTCGGAGCCCACCTCGCCCGCCGACACGCTGCCCGACCCTATTCCGGCCTTCCGCCTCACCGATCAGGACCGGCAGGTGATTACCAACCAGACGTTTGCCGGCAAGATTTACGTCACCGACTTCTTCTTTGCCACCTGCCCCAGCATCTGCCCCAAAATGCAGAGCGAGCTGTTGCGGGTGTACAAAGCCTTCGAAGACAACCCCAAGGTGCTGTTTCTGAGCCACACCATCGACCCGGCGCACGACTCGATTCCGGTGCTGCGCGACTATGCCGAGCGCCTGGGCATCCAGAACGCCTCGCGCTGGCACTTCGCCACGGCCGGCCGCGACTCGATTTTCGCGCTGGCCAAAGCCTATATGACCGGCGCCGAGGCCGATGCCAGCGTGCCCGGTGGCTACGCCCACAGCGGCACCTTCGCCCTCATCGACTCGCAGCGGCGGGTGCGGGGCCTGTACGACGGCATGGTGCCCGAGCAGGTCGACCAGCTGATTAAGGACATTCCGGTGCTGCTGAAGGAAGAGGCCGAAACGCAACCCGTAGCCGCCAAATGAGGAGCCGTTCGTTGCGGCTGGCCGGAGCGGGCGCCCTGCTCCTGACGCTGGCCTTCTCGCTGGAAAGCTGCTTTACCGAGCGCCAGAACGAGGGCGCCCAGCTCTACGCCGCCCACTGCAGCAGCTGCCACGGCGACCAGGGCCAGGGGCTGGAGCGCCTCATTCCGCCCGTGGCCGCCGCCGACTACATCGCGCAGCACCGCACCGAGCTGCCCTGCCTCGTTCGCAAGGGCATGCAGGGCGACATCGTGGTCAACGGCATTCACTACAACCAGGTAATGCCCGGCCACGAGGACCTGACCGACTCGCAAATCACCAACCTGCTCAACTTCCTGCAAACCAACTGGGGCAACACCAACCAGTCCTACACCATCCGCGAAACCTCCGAGCTGCTCGGCCGCTGCAACGGCTCCGACGGGCAGTAGCGGTGAAATAGTGAGGTGGTGAGTAGTGAGTAGTGAGTAGTGAGTAGTGAGTAGTGAGTAGTGAAAGAACGTCATTCAGAGCGGAGCGAAGAATCTCGCGTGCCACAGTAATTCCTGACGACGGGGTTACCATTGCACGCGAGATTCTTCGCTTCGCTCTGAATGACGTTCTGTTCTAAAATTTAACCACTATCTCACCGCTGTCGCCAGCCAGTCGCCGACTACTTGGAGCGCGGATGGGGCGAAGGTTTCCTCGATGTCGGCGTAATGGCTGGTGGCTTGAGGGTCGGTTTGGAAGAGGTGGTTGAGGCCGGGCAGGGCGCGCACGGTGGCGTGGGAGTTGCGCGCCGCTTTCAGGCCCCGCTCGATGGCGGGCAGGTTCTCATCGGCGGCTACCTGCAGGTCGGTGGTGCCGTTGAGGGCCAGTACGGGCACTTTTACCTTGGCCAGGTACGTGGCCGGGTCGGTGAGCAGGAAGCTGCGCAGCCAGGGCGCGGTGAGCCCGGCAGCCTGTTTTTGCGCTTCCTCGGAACTCATAGCCGGAACTTGCTGCTGCATGACGGCGGCCAGTTGCTGCGTAGCCTCGGTGGTGGAAGCCGTAGCCGGCAGCCGGCGTAGAGCGGCAAAAAGAGCCTTATGCAGCCGGCGGTTGGCCCCGATGGCGGCCGAATCGGCGCCGGCGGCGTGGCCCAGGTCGGCCTGCTGGCGCAGCAGCACAGCGTCGCCGGGCACGCCCGGGCCGGCCAGACTCACCACAAAATCGGGGCCTTTAGGCTGGGCGGCGGCCTGCCAGGCAATCAGGCCACCTTCGCTGTGGCCGATGAGGCCTACTTGGCGGGGCTTGATGTCGGGGCGGGTGCGCAGGTAAGCCAGCGCCGCCTGGGCGTCGGCGGTGAAATCAGCCGTGAGCGCATCCTTGTAGATACCGCCCGATTGGGCCGTGCCCCGGTCGTCGTAGCGCAGCACCGCAAAGCCCCGGCGCGTCAGGTAATCGGCCAGCACCAGGAAGGGCTTGTGGCCGAACACGGTTTCGTCGCGGTCTTCGGGGCCCGAGCCCGATACCAGCACCACGGCCGGAAACGGCCCCTTGCCCTGGGGCAGCGTGAGCGTGCCGGCCAGCTTGAAACCGCCTTTGGGGTTAGGGAACGTGAGGTCGAGGGCGCGGTAGGGCAGCGGGCCCTTGGGCTCCTGGGGGCGGTTGGGGGCGGGAGCCGCGGCGCCGGTCGTGTTGCGCGTCAGGGTCAGCGGGAACTGGCCGCCGCCCTGGCTCCAGACGCCCGCGGCCTGCTGCCCATCGGCGGCGAAGCGGCCGGCAAAGCGCCCGCCAATTTTGTCGGCCCCAATCAGCAGGCTGTCGTGGCGCACCACTACGCTCGACAGCGGCAGGCCCGTGGCTCCCTGCTGGGGCACGGCCATCGTGCCGCTGAGCTGGTTGGCGGCACCTTGCAGGTCGAAGATTACGCGCAGACTTTGGCCGGGCAGCGTAATCTGGCCCTGCCAGCTGCCCGCGGCATCGGGGGTCGATTGGGCAAAGGCGGCGGGCGCAAGCAGCAGCAATTGGGCAGCAAGGAGGTGGCGGAGCGTTTTCATGCGGCAGGAAAGTTAAGGAAGGTAGATGGGAGAAGATACGTTTATTGCTTCAGCGTTTGGCGGCGGTGGAACTAAGGCAAAAGTGCAGCGCGCCAATGGCCACCGAAAAACTTTCGGACAACCCGATGCCCCGGCCGGACCAACGCCCGCACCGAGCGGATGAACCGCGTTCATCCTGCCGCGTTGCCGGGGGTCGGATGGGCGCATATCTTTGTTTAGGTGGTTTTCTGCCGCTTTCTATCCTTTTTTCCGATGCCCAAACACCCTTTGCCCGCACCGGCTGCGCCTGCGCTGGTACTGCCCGCCCGGCGGGTGTGGCCCCTGTTGCTGCTGCGCGATGCGCTGATCTGGACCAGCCTGCTGCTGTTTATGCGCTTCCTGATGGCGCAGCTGCCGCCGGGCATACAGTACGATCGGGAGGCGACGCTGCAGGAGTTTACGCTGGTTACGATGGGGGCGGCGTACGGCAACAATCTGGTTCTGGTACCGCGCCTTTTCGACAAGGGCCGCTACGGCTGGTATGCCTTGGCGCTGCTGGGCTGGGCATTGGTGCTGGAGCTGGCTTCGGAGCTCTTGTGGCCGGGCCTGCATCCGGGCACCTTCAAAACGGCCACCAACGCGGTATTCACCATGCTGTTGTCGTTGGGCCTGCTGATGGTGTGGCGCACCGTGGCCCAGCGGCGCAATCTGCTGCGGCGGAATCTGCTGGAGCGCGAGCAGCAGTTGCGGCTGCTGGAAGCCCAGGTGAACCCGCACTTTCTGTTCAACACCCTCAACAGCCTCTACGCGCTCAGCCTCACCCAAAGCCCCCAAACGCCCGACATGCTGCTGGCCCTGGCCGGGCTGATGCGCTACCAGCTCGAAAGCACCAAGCACGCCCAGGTGCCGCTCGCCGACGAGCTGGCTTACCTGCGCGACTACGCCCGCCTGCAGGAGCTGCGCCTCGGGGCCCGCTGCCCGGTTACGCTGGTGCTGCCCGCCGAGGAGGAAGTGGCCGGCCTCACGGTGCCGCCGCTGCTGTTTCTGGCCCTCGTCGAAAACGCCTTTACCTACGGTACCCGCCGGGCCGTGGGTAGCTTTGTGGCGCTGGAACTCACCGTGCAGGAGCGCCACCTGACACTAACCCTGCGCAACGCCCTGCCCCCGCCCACCGACCAACAAGGCGGCACCGGCACGGGCCTCAGCAACACCCGCCAGCGCCTGGCCCTGCTCTACCCCCACCGCCACCGGCTGCTGGCCGCCCCCAACCCCGCCGCGCCCGACCAGTTTCTCACCCAACTCACGCTCGACCTATGACAACCACGCCCCTGACGACCGTGCTGATTGTGGACGACGAGCCGCTGGCCCACGACGTGCTGCGCACCTACGTGGAGCGCGTGGCGCACCTGCGCGTGGCCGGCCACTGCTACACGGCCGCCGAGGCGCTGTCGTTTCTGCACCGCCAGCCCGTCGATGTGGTGTTGCTCGATATTCAGATGCCCGAAATGAGCGGTCTGGAGCTGCTGGCGGCCCTGCCCCACCCGCCCCACGTCATCCTCACCACGGCCCACGCCGAGTTTGCGCTCGAAGGCTACGAGTTTGGCGTGGTCGATTATCTGCTGAAGCCGGTGCCGTTTCCGCGCTTTCTGAAGGCCGTGGGCCGCTTGCCCACCGTGCCTGCGCCAGCTGTTGCGGCTGCCACAGCAGCGGCTTTGCCCGCACCACCTGCCACCGCGCCGGCCGCCCTGCTGCTGCGCGACGGGACCAGCACCCACCGCGTGCCGCTGGCCAATATCCGCTGGCTCGAAGCCTACGGCAACTACGTGAAGGTGCACACCGCCGCCGGCCGCATCGTGGTAACCGACACGCTGCGCCGGCTGCTGGCCGACGAGCTGCCGGCCCCCGATTTCCTGCGGGTGCATAAGTCCTACGTGGTGCCGCTGCGGCAAATCGAGCGGCTCGAAGGCAACCAGCCGACGGTGCGCGGCGGGCAGGTGCTGCCGCTGGGGGCCGCCTTTCGGCAGGAGTTTCTGCGCCACTGGCCGGGAACTGCGGGCTGAGCCGGGCGGTTGTTTTTGGGTAGGCGTTTGGCTGCCGGCCGGTTTTGGCCGTGCATCTTCGCCCAAACCTGCTTAGCTTGCAGCCTCATTTCCTTGCTTGAATATGGCCCTGTTTGACTTTCTAAAGAAGAAGCCCGAAGACAACGCTTCGGCCCCCGCAACTCCCGCCAAGGCTCCCGAATCGGGTGCTGCGCCCGCCGCTCCGGCCGAGCCGGCCGGCCCGCGCTACAAGGGTGCCAACTACCAGATGCCCGCCCCGGAGGCCCCCGCGCCCCTGCCCATGATTCCGCCGGCCCCGCCCATTGCCATGCCCGGCATGATGGGCGGCCAGCCCGAGGGCGAGATGCCTGAGCAGCCCGCGTTCGAGCCCACCAACATTCTGGAGCAATTGCTGCTCCAGGCTTCCTACGAGCCGCAGTTCCGTGCCCCCTTCTACCAGGCCCTGCTGGGGGAGGAAATTGCCGTGGTGCTGGCGGCCAGGGAAGACCAGGAGCCCGGCGAGGTGACGCCCACCGAAGGCATGGAGATTCAGCTGCAGGCGTTGCACGACGGCAAAATCGCCATTTTCACGTCTGTGGAGCGCATCTTCGACAATGGTGCCGTGCCCGAGGGCAGCGTCACCTACATGCGCCTGCGGGGCCACGACTTCTTCTCCATGGTGCAGGATGCCGACTGCGCCCTTAACCCGTTCTCGGCCATAGGCAAGCTGCTTCCCGCCGACGAAATTAAGGCCCTGATGGCTGGTCAGCTGTTCGAGGGCGCCCCGCAGCAGGACGTGCAGGTAACGCTGCACCAGCCCGAGCCCGAGCCCACCGCCCTGCTCGCCGCCCTGCGCGAGTACAGCGCCACGCAGCCCGCCATCCGCAACGTGTACCTGGCCGAAATGCGCCTGCAGAACGCGCCCGAGCAGTCGCGCCTGCTCGTGGCCTTCGATACCGAGGGAACCGACCCGGCCTTCATGCAGGACCTGGGCCCGGTTATCCAGGGCAACATCAACGAGGCCCAGTTCGTGGACCTGATGCTGATTGACCCCACCTCCGAAGAGCCCTTGGTGCAGTACCTGCGCACTACCGAGCCGGTATACGCCCGCGCTTAGAGCTTAGAGCTTAGAGCTTAGATCTTAGATCTTAGAGAGGAACGTCATTCCGCAAGGGGTGGCGTTCTTTTTTTGGCCTTTCTGGCGAGGCCGTTCAGGCTGTTTCGCTTTGTTCGGGCTGATTGGTTTTTTGCATGAAGCGGGCCAGCAGCGGGCGCAGGGCGAAGTACAGCACCGGCCCCAGCACCAGAAACGCGCCAGCCCAGAGCAGCAACGCGCCCAGGATGGCGTGCCAGAGCAGTTGCAGCGCCGCCAACCAGTCGTGGGCCAGCAGGTAGCGCAGTTTGTCGAGGGTGAGTTCGGGCGCATCGTCGCCCCAGAGCAGCGCGCCCTGGCGCAGCAGCGGAATGATGAGCAGCAGCTGCACCGGGCTCCAGAGGTGGGCAATGAGCAGGGCGGCGGCCACGTTCAGGCGCAGGCGCAATGCCGCCGCCGTGGCCGTGAGCGTGGTCAGGCCCAGCACCGGAATGGTGCCGCAGGCCGTGCCCAGCACCACCGTCAGGGCCAGCTGGTGTGGCGTAAGGCCCTGGCGCAGCAGCCCCAGCAGCGGGTCGAGGAGGCGGCGCTGCCACCAGCTACGGGGCGCAGGTGTGGCGGGCGGCGGCAAAGAGGGTTCAGACACGGCAGTCAACGTAAAGGCAACCGGGCCTGGCGGCTTGCTCGCCGATGGCCCGGTTGGCAAAGATAAGCCGAGTCGGAGCCGAACCTGACAGGCTCGTCACGCAGTTATAATTCGCTCTGCCCATCAACCCCAAACGGCACCCGACTCCGTCGAAACACCCTCCGACCAAGGCGAAACACCTCCCAACCAACGCAAGACACCCTCCGGCTAATCTAAAACACCTCCCGACTGAGGCGAAACACGTCCCGCCCAAAGCAAAACACCTCGCGACCAAAGCAAAACACTTCCCGACTAATCGAAAACACGTCCCGACTGTTGCAAAACACCTCCTGACCAGGATGAAACACGTCCTGACTAAAGCGAAACACGTCCCGCGCTTTTCTCTTTCATACCGGGCTTTCGTCTCTACCCAACGGAACTACTGCCTGACAACGGTTTACCAGCGCGCCATTCGCCGGCCGTAGTGCGCGTATCTTCGCGCCGCAGCCGGCGCCGTCCGGACTGCCTTTCGCCCCGGCGCCCTCCATGACCCCTCCTCCTGTTCCGTTGCGCCTGGCCCGTCGGCCGCTCGTGGTTTTTGGGCTGCTGCTGCGCCGGGCGGCCCGCGAGTTCAGCTACCACGACCCGCTGCGGCTGGGCGCGGCCACGGCTTTCTTCGCCACGTTTGCCCTGCCGCCCATCGTCATTATCCTCATCCAGGGGCTGGGTTCCCTGTATTCGGCCTCGCAGGTGCGGGTGCTGCTGCTCACCAAACTCTCGCACCTGCTGGGCGCCTCGGCGGCCGGGCTGGTCGAGCAGATTCTGCGCAACGTGACCGATGTGCAGCGCAGCCGGCTGGTTACGTGGCTGGGCTTTGCGTTTCTGCTGTTCATCGCCACCACCCTGTTCGGCGTTATTCAGCACTCGCTCAACCAGATATGGCAGGTGCGGGTGCGGCGCAGCAGCGGCCAGTTGCGCACCGTGCTCAAGGAACGGACCCGCTCGCTGGGCCTGCTGCTGGCCACGGGCCTGCTCTCGATGCTGGCCTTCCTGTCGGATGCTGCCCTGGGCTTCGCGGCCCACTACGCCGAGTATTTCGACGCCAGCTTCAGCCAGCTGGTGCTCGAAGCGGGCAACAAGTTCTTCTCACTGCTGATTATTGTGGGCTGGTGCGGCGTTACGTTTCGCAACCTGAGCTCGGCCAAAGTGCCCCGCAAGGCCGTGTGGCGGGGCGCCCTGCTCACCGGCAGCCTCATCAGCCTGGGCGAAAGCGTGCTGGGCCTGCTGCTGGTGCCGCGCAACCTGGGCCCCATCTACGGGCCGGCCTCCAGCATTGTGCTGGTGCTGCTGTTCGTGTTCTATTCGGCCATGATTTTCTACTTCGGCGCCTGCTTCACCAAAGCCTACACCCACCACGCCGGCCTCGACATCCGCCCCAAAAAATCGGCCGTCCGCTACAAGCTGGTCGATGTGGTGGAGGAAGATGAAGTGAGAAGTGAGAAGTGAGAAGTGAGAAGTGAGAAGTGAGAAGTGAGAAACGGTACGGAGCCCGTTGATAATAGAAGTGTCATTCTGAGCGAAGGCGCAGCCGTAGTCGAAGAATCTCGCGTGCAACGCTAATCCAGTCGTTAGAAGTTACTATGGCACGCGAGATTCCTCGTCCCTGGCTCCATGCGCCACATGCTCAGAATAACGCTTCTGGTTGTTCCCTCTCGTAAAGCCGTACCTTTGTCGGCTGAATCCCCGACCATGACTCCGACCGAACCGATTACCCCCGCCCCCACTACCGCCACCTTCGCCGACCTGGGCCTGGCGCCCGAGCTGCTGCAGGCGCTGGCCGAGCTGCAGTTTGAGGCCCCCACGCCCGTGCAGGAGCAGGTAGTGCCCATGGCCCTGGCCGGGCAGGATGTGGCCGGGCAGGCGCCCACCGGCTCGGGCAAAACCGCCGCCTACGGCCTCTCGGTGCTGCAGTTGCTCGATTTAAAGCAGGACGCCGTGCAGGTAATCGTGCTGGTACCCGCCCGCGAGCTGGCCCTGCAGGTGCGCGATGCCCTCAAAAAGCTGGGCAAGTACCTGCCCAACCTGCGGGTGGCAGCCTTCTACGGCGGCCACGCGTTCCGCGAAGAAACCGCCTCGCTTACCCAGGCCCCGCACATCGTGGTGGCGACGCCCGGCCGTCTGCTCGACCACTTCGAGCGGCGCTCCATCATCCCCAATCAGCTGAAAACCCTGATTCTGGACGAAGCCGACAAGCTGCTGGAGCTGGGCTTTCAGGACGAGCTGGTGGAAATTATCAAGCGCCTGCCCCGCCGCCGCCAGACGCTGCTGTTCTCGGCCACGATGTCGGACAAAGTGGTGGAGCTGATTCGCAAGAACCTGACCCGCCCGCGGGTGGTAAATGCCGGCCAGGACACCGACGAGCTGCCCGAAAACCTGACGCTGCTCGGCCACGTGGGCCCCATCGAGCAGAAACCCGCCGCGCTGCTGCACCTGCTGAACCTGCCCGAAACCGGCCGCGCCCTCATCTTCTGCAACACCCGCGACCGGTGCATGGAGCTGACGCGCTTTCTGGTGGGCCGCGGCGTGGCGGCCGAGGTGCTGCACGGCAAAATGCCCCAGCCCGAGCGCGACAAAGCCCTGCTCAAACTCCGCAACGGCTCCAGCCAAGTGCTGGTGGCCACCGACGTAGCCGCCCGCGGCATCGACGTAACGCAGCTCGATACGGTGGTGCAGTACGACGCGCCCGACAAGGCCGACGGTTTCCAGCACCGCGCCGGCCGCACGGCGCGCGCCGGGGCCGCCGGCACGGCTCACCTGCTGGCCACCGAGAAAGAGAAGACCCACGTAAGCAAATGGCCGGTGGCCGCGGGCATCAAGTGGAAGCCCCTGCACGCGCCCAAGCTGCCACCCGCCGCCCCCAAGGCCCCGCGCCCCGAGAACGTCACGCTGCACGTTTCGGCCGGTAAAAAGGATAAAGTAAGCGCCCACGACCTAGTTGGCGCCTTCGTGAACGTGGGCGGCGTGGCCCGCGACGAGGTGGGCCACATTGAGGTATTCGACTACTACAGCTACGTGGCCGTGCCCCGCGAGCAGGCCCAGCTGGTGGCCGAGCGCCTGGCCGGCACCAAGGTGAAAGGCCGCAAAGTGCGCGTATCGGTGGTGGCTTAGCGCTCCTACCGCACTTTCCGCCGCGCTTCGCCCGCGCTGGCAGCCACCCCGGCTGCCGGCGCGGGCGAAGTCGTTTTCAGGGTTGCCGACTGGTTGCCGGGCGGTGCAATGATGCTGCTTTTGCCAATACTGATGCAAACAAGTATAGCATAGGCACATGTAGCCGGTATCCGGCCGAAATCTGCTACTTTGGCAGGCGGAGCCGTGCGTGCGGTTCTGCTGCTTAACTGCCCACCGTTTCTCACCCTCGCCGCATATGGCCGCTCCTGTTACGTCTGCCCCGCTGCCCGCCGCGGCCTCCCCAAACGCACCCGGCACCGAAACACCCAACTACACCCCGGCTCTGGCCTCGCTGACGGTGCTGTTCTTCATGATGGGCTTTATCACCTGTCTCAACGACATCCTGATTCCCTACCTGAAGGCCATTTTCAGCCTCAGCTACACCCAGGCCAACCTGATTAACCTGTGCTTTTTCGGGGCCTACTTCGTGATGGGCATTCCGGCCGGGCGGCTGGTGCAGCGCATCGGCTACAAGGGCGGCATGCTGGCGGGCTTTCTGATTGCCGCGCTCGGGGCGTTCCTGTTCTACCCGGCCGCCGACAGCCGCAGCTACGGCCTGTTTCTGGGCGCGCTGTTCGTGCTGGCCACGGGCGTGGTGCTGCTGCAGGTGGCGGGCAACCCCTACGTGGCCATTCTGGGCCCGGCCCCGTCGGCCCCGGCCCGGCTCACGCTCACGCAGGCCTTCAACTCGCTGGGCACTACGGTGGCCCCGCTGCTGGGCTCGGCCCTCATCCTCAAGCACCTGCCCGACCTCGACACGGCCGCCTCGGCCGCGGCCATCGATGTGAAGGCGGTGCAGACGCCCTACCTGGCTATCGGGGCCGTGCTGGTGCTCATCAGCCTGCTGCTGGCCCTGCTCCGGCTGCCTAAAATCACGCATGCCGAATCGGCAACCGAGGACCTGAGCCGCCGCGCCTACCACTACCGCCACCTCGTGTTCGGCGTGCTGGGCATTTTCGCCTACGTGGGCGGCGAGGTGGCCATCGGCTCGCACATCGTCTCGTACCTGCACCTGCCCGACGTGATGAACCTGACGCCCAAAGTGGCGGGCGACAAGGTGGCCTGGTACTGGGGCGGAGCGATGGTGGGCCGGTTTCTGGGCGCCTACCTGCTCAACAAGTTCAACCCGGGCCGGCTGCTGGCCGGCAACGCGCTGGGCGCGGTGGCGCTGGTGCTGCTGTCGGTGAGCTCGACCGGCGCGCTGGCCATGTGGAGCCTGCTGGCCGTGGGGCTGATGAACTCCATCATGTTCGCCACCATTTTCACGCTGGCCGTGCGCGATTTGGGCCGCCACACCGAGGAGGCCTCGGGCCTGCTGAACGTGGGCATTGTGGGCGGGGCCATCATTCCGCTGCTGTTTGGCATGGTGGCCGATGGCAGCAGCCTGCGCTGGGCCTTCGTGCTGCCGGTGCTTTGCTACGCCTACATTGTGTGGTACGGCCTCAAAGGCCACCGGCCGGCAGCGGTAGCCCCGGCTCCGGCAGTGCCCGTTTTCACCTGAAGCTGCTGTTTATCTGCAGCCAGAACCGCTGGCGCAGCCTGACGGCCGAACGGCTGCTGGACAACCATCCTACCTGTCAGGCCCGCTCGGCCGGCACCGAGCCGGGCGCCCGCGTGCGCGTTACGGCCGGCCACCTGGGCTGGGCCGAGGTGGTGCTGGTGATGGAGCGCCGCCACGCCGATATCCTGCGCCAGAAGTTCCCGGAGGAGCTGGCCGGCAAGCGCGTCATCAACCTGCGCATCCCTGATAAATTTCAGTTTATGAGCCACCTACTGGTCGACTTGCTGCGTGAGCGGCTGCGCGAACAGCTGGCCGTGGATGTGTAGGTGCGGGCTGCACGCCGTGGCGACCATCGTGGCGGCCAACCCGGACCGGCTCGCGCCCGTTTAGCGGGCCATGTCTTACGTCTTGTTTTTTGCCCTGGTGGCCCTGGTGGGCTTCTTTTTCTATAGGTACCTCACCCAGGATGCGCGTCTGAAAAAAGCCGCCCTAGCCGAGGAATTCCCGGCGGCCTGGCGGCAGGTGCTCAGCGAGCGGGTGGCCTTCTACCTCTCCTTGACTGAAGTCGACCGCACCCGCTTTGAGAAGCGCGTGCAGCTGTTTCTGGCCCAGACCCGCGTAACGGGCGTGCAAACCGAGCTGGACGACACCACCCGGCTGCTGGTGGCGGCCTCGGCCATCATTCCGGTGTTCGGCTTTCCCGATTGGGAGTACTGCAACCTGAGCGAAGTGCTGGTGGTGCCCGACGCCTGGACGCTGCAGCGCGACCCCAACAAGGAGTACGTAGGCCTCGAAGGCACGCTGCTCGGCAGCGTGCAGGGCTTTCAGACTTCGCACTACATGCGCCTGTCGAAAACGTCGCTGGAGCGCGGCTTCCAGGATGCGCTGGACAAGCAGAACGTGGGCATCCACGAGTTTGCCCACCTGCTCGATGAGGCCGACGGCGTGATTGACGGGGTGCCCGGCCTGGCGCTGCCCGCCGCCCTGCGTCCCGAGTGGGAAGCCGTGATGAAGCGCGAAATTGAGGCCATCCGGGCCGGCAACTCCGAAATCAATGACTACGCGGGCACCAACGAGGCCGAGTTTTTCGCCGTCGTGACGGAGTATTTTTTCGAGAAGCCCGAGAAGCTGCAGGAGCATCATCCTGAGCTGTACGGCCTGTTGCTGCTGGCCTTCCGCCAGAACCCGCGGAGCCGCTTCCTGCGCCGCGCCGTCGACCCGCGCGAGTGGCTGAAGACGCTGCGCAGCCGCCGCAAATTCGGCCGCAACTCGCCCTGCCCCTGCGGCAGCGGCAAGAAGTACAAGGACTGCCACCTGGGACAGGAAGCGGCGGTATAGGGCTTTTCGGGAGGTTGCGTACCTTGGCCAATCAACCGTACCCCTTCCGCCACTTCCAGCCCGCCCGTGAAAAAGTCCTTTATTCCCGTTCTGACCGCCGCCGCCCTGCTGGCGGCCTGCGCCCCCACTGCCCAGGTTCCGGTAGCCACAACTCCGCCCGAAGCCCAGCCCGAAGCCGCTGCGCCCCACTGGCCTTCGCTGGCCGAAACCTACCTGAACTACTACTCGGGCCAGTACCAGCAGCTTTACACGGCTTCGGCGGAGGCCGAGTGGCGCTCCAACACCCACATCGTGCCCGGCGACACGGCCAACGCCGGCGCCACGGCCCGCGCCAACGAGAGGCTGGCGGCCTTCACGGGCTCCAGCGCCAACATTGCCCGCCTGCGCGAGCTGCTGGAGCACAAGGCCGAACTAACCGAGCTGCAGGTGAAGCAGCTCGAAACGGCCCTCTACAACGCCGCCAACTCGCCCCAGACCATTGCCGACGTGGTGAAGGCCCGCATCAAGGCCGAAGCCCAGCAGACTGAGAAGCTTTACGGTTTCGACTACAAGTATCAGGGCAAATCGGTGACGACCAACGACCTCGACGACCTGCTGCGCAAGGAGAAAAATCCGGCCCGGCGGGAGCAGATCTGGGTCGCCAGCAAGGAAATCGGGCCCACGCTGAAACCCGGCCTGCTGAACCTGCGCGACCTGCGCAACCAGACCGTGCAGGCCCTGGGCTACCCCGACTACTTCACCTACCAGGCCTCCGACTACGGTTTGAACCGGGAGGAAATGATGACGCTGGTGCGCCAGCTCAACCAGGAGTTGCGCCCGCTCTACCGCGAGCTGCACACCTACGCCCGCTACGAGCTTGCCAAGCAGTACGGCGTGAAGCAGGTGCCCGACTACCTGCCCGCCTCGTGGCTGCCTAACCGCTGGGGCCAAGACTGGAGCAGCATGGTGGACGTAAAAGGCCTCGACCTCGACCCGGTGCTGGCCAAAAAGGGCGCCGAGTGGGAAGTGCAGCAGGCCGAGCGCTTCTACCAGAGCCTGGGCTTCCCGGCCCTGCCGGCCTCGTTCTACCAGAAATCCAGCCTGTACCCGCTGCCCAAGGGGGCCGACTACAAGAAGAACAACCACGCCTCGGCCTGGCACATGAACCTGGAGCAGGACGTGCGCAGCCTGATGAGCGTGGAACCCAACACCGAGTGGTACGAAACCACCCACCACGAGCTGGGCCACATCTACTACTACCTCAGCTACTCCAACCCCGAGGTGCCGGTGCTGCTGCGCAGCGGCGCCAACCGCGCCTACCACGAGGCCATGGGTTCCCTGATGGGCCTGGCGGCCCGCCAGAAGCCCTTTCTGGCCGGGCTGGGGCTGATTGACCCCAAGGTGAAAACCGACGAGATGCAGGCTTTGCTGAAAGAGGCGCTGGGCTCGGTGGTGTTTATTCCGTTTGCTTCGGGGGTGATGAGCGAGTGGGAAAACAGCTTCTACGCCGACAACCTGCCCGCCGACCAGCTTAACGCCCGCTGGTGGGAGCTGACCAAGCAGTACCAGGGCATCGTGCCGGCTACGGCCCGCGGCGAGCAGTACCTCGACCCGGCCACCAAAACCCACATCAACGACGACCCGGCCCAGTACTACGACTACGCCCTGAGCTACGTCATCCTGTTCCAGCTCCACGACCACATCGCCAAACAGATTCTGCACCAGGACCCGCACGCCACCAACTACTACGGCAGCAAGGAAGTGGGCGCATTTCTGGCCGACATCATGCGGCCCGGCGCCAGCAAGGACTGGCGCAGGGTGCTGAAGGAGAAAACCGGCGAAGACCTCTCGGCCCGCGCTATGGTCGAGTATTTTCAGCCGCTGATGGCCTACCTCAAGGAGAAAAACAAAGGCCGCAAATACACCATGTAACCCCACGGTCCGGCAGCAGTGCCGGACCGCTTTTTTCCTGCTCATGCTACTTCCTCGCTTTTTTAGAATTGGTGCGCTGGCGCTGCTGGGGTTGGGGTGCGCCCGGCCCGCCACGGCCCAGCAGGCCACGCCTGCTGCTCCGCTCGTTATTGGCCAGACGTTTACGCTGCCTTCGCGGGTGCTGGGCGAAACCCGGCGCATTAATGTGTACCGGCCGGCCGGCGCCCCCGATTCGGCCGGGGCGGCGCTGCCGGTGCTGTACATGCCCGATGGCGGCATGGCCGAGGATTTCCTGCACGTGGCCGGGCTGGTGCAGGTGCTGGTGGGCAATGGCACGATGCGGCCGTTTCTGCTGGTGGGCATCGAAAACACCGAGCGCCGCCGCGACCTGACCGGCCCCACCACCGACCCCCAGGACCGCAAGATTGCCCCGCGGGTGAGCGGCTCGGCCGCTTTCCGGCAGTTTCTGCGGCAGGAGCTGATGCCCGAAGTGCAGAAGCGCTACCGCGTAACGCCCGAAAAAGCCATTATCGGCGAGTCGCTGGCCGGGCTGTTTGTGGTGGAAACCTTTCTGACCGAGCCCGATCTGTTTGATACCTACCTGGCTTTCGACCCCAGCCTGTGGTGGAATAAGGAGCACCTGCTGCAGATGGCGCCGGCCGTGGCCCGCCAGTACCAGGGCCCGCCCAAAACGCTGTACATGGCCGCCAGCAGCCAGCCCGATATTGCCCGCGAAACCCGCGAGCTGGGCGTTATCCTGCAGAAGGCCGCCAATCCGCGCCTGAGCACTACCGCCCTCTCGCTGCCCAACGAAACGCACGCCACCATTTACCACCCGGCCGCCCTCCGGGGCCTGCGGACCGTGCTGGCGCCCGCCGTCGGACCCGTCAAAAAGTAACCCGAGCCCGGGCACTTCCGGCAACGCAAAGGGCCATAAAAAAAGGGCTGCCCGCTGGGGCAGCCCTTTTTAGGGTTGATATGTCAGGAGGCTTACTTCGGCTGACGACTTTCGTTTATACGGTCGTCCAGCACCTTTTGCAGCCCCGCAAAGCGCTGCAGCACCAGGCTATGGATGTCGGCGTCGTTGAGGTTGAGGCCATTGCTGCGGGCCGACAGGTAGCGGATTAGCGTCGCGTTGTCGTCGAGCGTGTGCATCAGTTCGCGCTGGGCGGCCTCCCATTCGTGGGGCTGGTTGGCCTGCAGATAGATAATCCGGAGCTCGATGGTATGGCTGACGAGCCCGGCCAGCAGCACCAGCACCTGTTGCTCGGCTTCCGACAGCGCCCGTTCTTCCCGGCCAATAACGGCCAGCATTCCGATGCGCGAACCGTCGGGCGTGCGCAGGGCCGAGCCGGCGTAAAAGTTCAGCCCCATCTGCCGGGCCACATCGGGCTTGATGAGCTGGCAGCTGTCGGGCGAATAGTTGGAGGTGATGATGGGAACGTCAACCAGAATGGCCGCCGAGCACAGGCTGGCGTTGCGCGGCAGCTCGCTAAGGCCCTCTACCCCGGCCACCGCCTTAAACCAAACCTGCTCCTCATCGACCAGCGAAATAACGGCGATGGGCGTGCTGAACAGCTGCGTGGCCAACTCGACATAATCGTTGAAAATGGGCTCGGGCGGCGTGTTGGCAATCTGGTATAGGTGCAGGGCCCGCAGCCGGTCGGCATCGGAGGCCGGAATCAGGCTTTCGGGAAAGGAAACACTCATGGAAAAAGGTTAGTAATTGGCCGGAGTGGCCGGCAGGTCGAGCAGCACAAAGCGGGCATCGGCCGTTGCCTTAATTTCGAGCACATGCTCGTCGGTAGCCCGCAACTGGTCGCTGGTGCCAATATCGACGCCGTTCACGAAAAGCTGCCCTTCCATCACATAAATGAAAGTGTTGCGGATAGGAAATGTTTTGAAACGCACGGTTTCGTCGGCATCCAGGTTGCACCAGTACACCGTGCTGTTGGAGTTGATGTAGAGCAGGTCTTCGAGCACTTTCTGGCCCGAAGCCACCGGAATCAGCTCGTTGCTGGCCCCGAACAGGTCCACGTCCTTCTGCTCGTAGCTGGGCGCCAGGCCCTGCTGGCTGGGCAGCAGCCACATCTGAAAAATATGCGTGGGCGTGTCGGTGGCGTTCATTTCGGCGTGCGCCAGGCCCGTACCGGCCGTGATGCGCTGCGCATCGCCTTTCTTCACTACGCCGCGGTTGCCCATCGTGTCGTCGTGCTGCAGCTCGCCATCGAGCACCAGCGTCAGAATCTCCATCTCGGAGCGCGGCTGTTGCGGGTAGCCGCCCTTGCCCTGAATGGTGGCATCGTTGAACGCCCGCAACGGACCGAAATGCTCGTTGTCGGGGTCGTTGTAGTCAGCGAAGCTCAGCAGGTAGTAGCTGCTGAGCCAGTTGGTGGGCGTGGCGTGGTAGCGGTCGGTGGCAGGAATGAGTTTCAGCATCAGGAAAGAGTAGACAAGTGAGTACTGGGCAGATTTACGCAACCGGCCCCCGGAAGTTAGGCGCCCCGCCCGCCCGGCTGCGGCCCCAGCCCGATAAAGCCCACACGGCCCTCCTACTTCCCGCAGCGGCGTGCAAACAACGGCCCCCGCAAACCGAGGTCTGCGGGGGCCGTTGAGCTATTGCTGATGCGCTGTCTATTGGTTGCTACACCTTTTTCATGGTCGAAACCTGCTGCTGCAGGTCGAGCACGATGCTGGCCAGCCGCGTCAGCGAGAGGTCGGCAATCGGGAAAGTGCTGCTGATATAGGCCTTGGCTTCCCAGATTTCCACCACATCCTCCACGTCGATTTCGTAGGGCGAGTACAGCGGGTTATCGGAGTGCAGGGCCAGCATGGCGTTGTTTTTCAGGCGGTTGAACACGCGCTTGAACACAATACCCTCCTTGCTGCTGACGATGATGCAGGGCGTACCGTCCTTCAGGTTCAGCCAGTCATCCACGTAGCGGCCCACAATCACGGTGCCGCTGGCAATGGGCAGCATCGAGTCGCCGGCAATTTCGAAGGCCCGGAACGTGCCCGAGCTGCCCAGCATAGGCAGCCGGAACTTGGGCAGCTCCTCCAGGTACTCGGGGTCGGCGTAGCCGTTGAGGTAGCCGGCGGCCGCTTTCTGGGGCACCAGCTCGATGTTTTCGTTCTGCTCGCGGTCCACGGTCAGGGCCAGGATGCGCAACTTGCCGCCCGCGTGCATGGCGCTGGTGTCGGTAGCGGCCATCTGGGCGTTCTGGGCTTGGAGCTGAGCGGCGGCCTTGGCGTTCTTCTTTTTGCTGAAGTCGGTGGTTACCAGCGCGTCGAGGGTGATGCCGAACAGGCGGGCCATGTTCACGAGGGTGGCCAGCTTGGGTTCGGCCCGGCCCTCCTCGTAGGCGCCCACCAACGAGCGTTTGATGCCCAGTTTTTCGGCCATCTGCGCCTGGGTGAGGCTCAGCTCGCGCCGCCAGAATTTAAGGTTGGTGTTAATCATAACGCAGAAGGAGCCGGGAAAACAGGTCGACAAGGGCAAGTACGGGCCGGCTCACGAAGATAGGAACTCCATTACGATAATACTAATTCAATTAGCTGAAAAATTTACTAATATTTTTGCGATAGGGCCAGCAGGCTGATTTAGCCAACCTGAACGGTAGCGTTCAGCCGAGGTCTATAGAAAAACGGTCATTCAGAGCGCAGCGAAGAATCCCGCGTGCATTGGTAACTCCTGATAGCAGGATTACTTTGGCACGCAAGATTCTTCGCTGCGCTCTGAATGACCGTTTCTATTCAGTTAACTTCCTACTACCCTTCTCCGCGCAAGCGGCGGAAATACTGCTGGGCCAGCCGCAGCCGGAAATAGTCGTAGTCCTCGCGCAGGTGGTCGAACAGGTCGCGCAGCAGGGGCTGGCCGCCGAGCTGGGCCACGGCGGTCTGGATGTTGGCCAGGTCCTGCGAAGTCAGGAAGTCCTCCAGCCGCAGCTCGGCGCCGTTGGTGTAGAGCGTGGTCAGGTGGGTTTGCACGGTGCCCAGCGTCAGGCCGCGACGCTCGGCAATGGCTTCGGAACTCAGGCCCATGCGGTGCAGCTGAAAGGTGGTGTCGATGGTGGAGCCGGATTCGGTGTTTGCCTCCTTCTTGCGCGGGGCGCGGGGCGCACCCGGGTCGTCAGGGTCGAGATTGGCGGGCAGCTCGTCGCCAAACTCGGCCTGGGCGGCGGGGTTGCCGCCGTGGGCCAGCACCTCGCGGATAAACGCCTCGCCGTAGGTGTCGAACTTCTTCATGCCCACGCCCGAAATTCCCAGCATGGCCACCCGGTTCACGGGCCGCTCGGCCGCCATTTCCGTCAGCGTGGCATCGGTGAAAATCACGTAGGGCGGCACTCCCTGCTCGTCGGCAATGCGCTTGCGCAGGCTCCGCAGGGCCTCAAACAACTGGGCCTCGCGCGAAGTGGGGGCGGCAGTCGAAGCGGCGGCCGCGGCAGCTTTGCGGCCCCGCGGCTTCTTCTCGGCCTTCTCGGCGGGCTGAAACTTCTTCATCGACACCGGCCGCTGGCCCTGCAGCACCTCACGACCCAAATCCGTGATTTTCAGCGCGTAACCTTCCTCATAGGCAATGTAAACCAGCCCGTCATTCAGCATCTGGTGCACGTAGCTGTACCAGTCGAGGTAGGGCAGGTCGCGGCCGGCGCCGTAGGTTTTTATCTGGTCGTAGCCGCCGCTGATAACGGCCTGGTTGCGCATGCCGCGTAGCACGTCAATCAGCAGGCTGATGCTGAGCCGCTCGCGGCCCCGCACCAGCGCCGAGAGGGCCTTCTGGGCTATTTCGGTGCCGTCGAAGGTGGTGGGCGGGTTGCGGCAGATGTCGCAGTTGCCGCAGTCGTGGGCCAGGGTTTCGCCGAAATAGTTGAGCAGGATGCGGCGGCGGCAGCCGGCGGCCTCGGCAAACTGCTGCATCCGCTCCAGCTTGGTGAGGTTGAGCTGGTTGAGCTGCGGGTTTTCCTTGGTGAGCATGTCGCGCAAACTCATCACGTCGCCGAACGAGTAGAACAGCAGCGCCGTGGCGGGCGAGCCGTCACGACCGGCGCGGCCGATTTCCTGGTAGTAGCCCTCGATGTTTTTGGGTAGGTTGTAATGAATCACCCAGCGCACGTTGCTCTTGTCGATGCCCATGCCGAAGGCGATGGTGGCCACAATCACCTGCAAATCGTCCTTGAGAAACCCTTCCTGCACCGCGGCCCGCTGGTTGGGCGTGAGACCGGCGTGGTAGTAGCCGGCCTTAATGCCCTTGGCCTGGATTTTCTGGGCCAGCGTTTCGCACTGCTTGCGGCTCAGGCAGTAAATGATGCCCGCCTCGCCCTGGTGGCGCTCCAGAAACTCCAGAATGCCCCCTACCCGGTCTTGCCCCGGCCGCACGATGAGGTTGAGGTTGGGCCGGTCGAAGCTCGATAGAAACACCTTGGGCTTGCTCAGGCGCAGCTGCTGCTGGATGTCGCGGCGGGTGAGGCGGTCGGCGGTGGCGGTGAGGGCGATGATGGGCACCTGCGGAAACTGGTCGCGCAGCACCCGTAGCTGGGTGTACTCGGGCCGGAAATCGTGGCCCCAGGAGCTGATGCAGTGGGCCTCGTCGATGGCAAACATACTCACGCGCAGCCGCTTCAGAAACGACATAAAGCCGTCGGAGAGCAGCTTTTCGGGGCTGACGTAGAGCAGCTTGAGGTGGCCGTTGAGGCAGTCGGCGGCAATGTTGTTGGCCTCGCTGCTGCCGATGCTGGAGTTGATGTAGGCGGCCGGGATACCGTTGGCCTTTAGCGCCTCCACCTGGTCTTTCATGAGGGCAATCAGCGGCGAGACGACGATGCAGACGCCCTCCTGCACCACGGCCGGCACCTGGAAACAGATGCTTTTGCCGCCGCCGGTGGGCATGAGCACCACCGTGTCCTGCCCGCCCATGATGTTGCTGATAATGTCCTCCTGCATCGGCCGGAACGCGTCATAGCCGTAGTATTTCTTGAGGACTTTACGGGCGGATTCGATGGTTGGGGCGAGGGGTTCGGCAGCAAATAACATAGCGTAAAGATACGGCAAATGGCGGCGGGGAGAAAGCAGGAAGATAACCCGCCCAAAGCGGGAATCGTGCACCAAGCCCGCCGAATCGTGCACGGCCGGCCGTAGCTGGCTCCCGTACAAGAGCCTATCAATTCATTTATTATATCCTTTGCCCACATGAATCAACCCACCACTTCCGCCACCCAAAACCAGCAGGTTCTCGACGCCCTCAGCCGCTGCATTGCCGCCTGCGAAATGTGCGCCGACGCCTGCCTGCACGAAGACGACATCAAGATGATGGTTCCCTGCATCCGCCTCGACCGCGACTGCGCCGACATCTGCCGCCTCACCCACGCCTTCATCGCCCGCGGCTCCGACCACGCCCAGCACGTGCTCAAGGAGTGCCTCGAAATCTGCCAGAAGTGCGCCGACGAGTGCGGCAAGCATAAGCACGAGCACTGCCAGAAATGCGCCGAAGCCTGCCGCGCCTGCATCGAGGCCTGCAAGGCTTACCAGAAGTAAGGCCGGATAAGCCAAAGTCGCTTGTCATCCTGAGCTTGCGAAGGACCTATACAGAAGCCATATCCATTGATTAGCTTCTGTATAGGTCCTTCGCAAGCTCAGGATGACAAGCGGCTTGGGCTTGTTTCAGTTCATTTGCCCAACTCCAGCACCACGGCCGTTTTGGCGGGCAGCTGCAAGGTGCTCAAGTCGGTAAGCGCCTCCCCCGTTAGTACGTTCTTGGCCCGCGTGAAGCCGCTCATGCGCTCGGCGAAGCGGGCGGTGGGCAGGGTGGCGGGCTTGTCGGTGGTGTTGGTGGCGACCATTACGGTGCCGTTGGCATCGTAGCGGAAGTACACGTAGAGGCCGTTTTCGGGCAGGTATTGCATCAGCTGGCCCGAGCTGAGCGCGGGGTGCGTGCGGCGGTAGGTGGCCAGGGTGCGCACGAAATTGAAGGCGTCGTTTTCGGCGGTGCGGCCGGCGGCGGTAAACTTGTTCTGCTTATCACCGGGAAAACCGCCCGGAAAGTCGCGCCGCACTTCGGCATCCGAGGGGTCCTTGAAGTTCTTCATCAGGATTTCGGTGCCGTAGTACAGGCTGGGGATGCCGCGGGTGGTCAGCAGCCAGGTGAGGCCCAGCTTGAATTTGGCCACGTCTTCGCCCATTTCCGAGAGGAAACGGTTGTGGTCGTGGTTGTCGAGGAAGGTGACGAGCTTGGTGGGGTCCTGGTACACGGCATCCTGGGCCAGGGCCTGGTACACACGCTGGGCGCCGTTGTCCCAGCCCAGGGCGGCAGGCGTACCCACTTCCTTCAGGCCGGCCAGCATGCCGCCTTCGAGCACGAAATCGAGGCCGCCGGGCTGGTTGGACTTGAAGGGAAAGTCAATCTTGTTGCGCACATAGTAGGCCTGGTCGACCACGTTGTTCACCGACGATTCGCCGAAGATGTGGATGCGCGGGTATTCCGCCAGCAGCGCCGCATTGCAGCGGTTCATGAAGGGCTGGTCGTTGTACATATAGGTGTCGATGCGCCAAGCATCCACCCCGAACGTTTCCACGGTCCAGAGCGCGTGCTGAATCAGGAAGTTGGCTACGTAGGGGTTCTGCTGGTTGAGGTCGGGCAGGAAGGGCACAAACCAGCCGTCGGTAGTTACCAGCCGGTCAATCTGGGCCGCGTGCGGGTCGGTGATGGGTTGCTGGCGGTAGCTGGTGTTGGTGTAGCTGGGCCACTGGTGCAACCAGTCCTTGGAGGGCAAATCCTTTACAAACCAGTGGTTGATGCCCACATGGTTGTACACGGCATCCTGCACCACTTTCAGGCCTTTGGCGTGGGCCTGCTGCACGAAACTGAGGTAAGCCGCATTGCCGCCCAGCCGCCTATCAACGGTATAGTGGTCGGTGAAACCGTAGCCGTGGTAGGCCGAGCGCATGTTGCCGCCCTCGTCGGTCAGGGGCTGGTCGTTTTCGATGACGGGCGTAAACCACACGGCCGTTATGCCCAGGTCCTGGAGGTAATCGAGCTTCTGGGCCGCGCCCTGCAGGTCGCCGCCGTGCCGGAAGAACGGGTTGGCACGGTCGGCGTTGGGATCGGCCAGGTCCTTGAATTTGTCGTTTTTCGGGTCGCCATTCACGAACCGGTCGGGCATGGCCAGGTAAATCAGGTCGGCGTCTGTTACGCCCTGGCCTTTGGGGCGGTTGTCGCGGGCTTTGAGCTCCCATTTCTGGGTGACGAGCGTGCGGCCCTTACGGCCCACCAGCCGCACGGTGCCGGGCTTAGCCTCGGGCGCAATCGTGAGGTCGAGGAAGGCGTAGTTGGGGTTTTCGGTGGTGTGGGTTGCGGTGAGCGTGACGCCCGGGTACTCGACGGTGTAGGCCAGCGTGCCGGCCTGCGGGCCGTACACGAGCAGCTGCACCTTCGGCTCCTGCATGCCCACCCACCAGTTGGTCGGGTTCACGCGGGTGATGGACTGGGCCACCGTGAGCAGCGGCAGCAGGAGCAGCAGGAGCAGGAGTTTTTTCATAAGGGTAAGATGGGATATTTTGCGCCTGATAGCGTTTCCCGCAGAGGTCACAGAGCTGCTCTGGTTAGAACGATGTAGAGACGCATAGTTGCGTCTCGTCGTTGCTGACGTTGCCCGTCCGGTGTTGCCGTTCAACATCAGCAACGACGAGAGGCAAAGACGCAAATATGCGTCTCTACACCACCTTGCGCGTCCCGCGGTACAGTTCGTACTTCAGCAACCGGCAGTCAATGGGGCCATTATAGAGCGGGATGCGGCGCGAGGCTTTCAGGCCCACGCGCTTGGCGGCTTGCAGGTTGCCGGTGAACAGGTAGGCATCGTAGCCCTGAAAGTTGGTTTTGAGCGTGTCGCCGATGGTTTTGTAGAGGTCGTCCATCTCGGTTTCCTCCCCGATTCGCTCGCCATAGGGCGGGTTGGTGAGCACGATGCCGGCCGGCTCGCGGGGCGGGGCCACGGCATCCTTCACGTCGCGCACGCCCAACCGAATAAAGTCTTCGAGGTCGGCGGCGGCCACGTTTTCGCGGGCCAGCTCAATGAACTCGCGGCTCAAATCAGAGCCGCCGATGTAGCACTGGGGTTCCTCCAGCCGCATCTGCCGCGCATCCAGCTGCACCGATTCCCAGAGCGCGGCATCGAAATCGGCCCAGTGCTCGAAGCCGAACTTGCCCTGGTGGTATAGCCCTGGCGCGATGCGCTGGGCAATCAGGGCGGCCTCGGTAAGGATGGTGCCCGAGCCGCACATGGGGTCAACAAGGGTCGTTTTGCCGTCCCAGCCGGCCAGCAGCAGCAGACCGGCGGCCAAGGCCTCGTTGAGCGGGGCCACGTTGGTTTGCTGGCGGTAGCCGCGCTTGTGCAGCGACTCGCCCGAGGCATCGAGACTGAGCACCACCTCGTTTTCCAGCATGTGCAGATGCAAGCGGATATCGGGGTTCTTCACATCGACGCTGGGCCGCTCGCCGGTGCGGTTGCGGAACTGATCCACAATGGCGTCTTTGGTGAGCTGGGCCACGAACAGCGAGTGTTCCAGGTTGGACTTGTTGACGACGGCTGTGATGGCAAACGTCTGGTCCTGGCGCAGGTACTTGCTCCAGTCGAGGCGGCCGACTTCGCGATAAAGGGATTTTTCATCGGGGGCCGCGAAGCCGGCGAAGGGCCGCAGGATACGCACGGCCGTGCGGCACCACAGGCAGGCTTCGTAGAGCAGCTGCTGGTTGCCGCTGAACTCGATGGCCCGCTGCCCCACCTTCTCAATTTTGGCACCCAGCGCCCGCAACTCGTCGGCCAGCACTTCTTCGAGCCCGAACTGGGTGGTGGCGGTCATGTAAAACGGCTGGTCGCGGCGGTTAGTGGACATAGGGTAGCGTCAGGTGAAGCCGCAAAGGTCGGGAATTCGGGCCAAGCGTGTATATTGGAGCGGCGGATGGTCACAGCAGTTGAATTGTGTGAGCCATTCGATATTATGTCTTACAATTACCACCTTAATAATGGGGGCATTTTTTTTGAGAATCAGGGACAATAGACAGAATTAAATTAGTGTATCTAGTAATACACTTGATAAATTAAATACGTTCACACCTAAAATTCCATAACGTGAATAAATTTTTCAAGGATTCAATTAAATGCTTTGGTCGTGTGTTAGATAAGTAGAAAGTACTATCTTGGGGTATGATCTACGAAGCTGTTGTTTGTCCGCATTGCCACCAGCCTGAACACGTGTACCGGCATGGGCGTACAGCCGATGGACGACAGGGCTACCGCTGCACGAGGTGTCGCCGCCGCTTTCAGCTACACTATCAGCACAAAGGCGCGGCGCCTGGCACGGCCGACAAAATTGAGCAGTTGGCCCTGAACGGCAGCGGCATTCGCGACACGGCCCGCGTACTGGGCATCAGCGCGCAAACCGTGATGGCGCAGCTAAAAAAAAGAT